>NZ_JBIAHS010000024.1:0-130102 GCF_042870755.1 Streptomyces sp. NPDC006365 | reverse complement strand
GGGCGCGCGGGGGGGAGCCCGGGGGGGGGTTTGGGGTTTTTTTGTCCCCACGCTTTTTTAGGGTGCCCTCGCGCTTTTGGGGTTTTTTTTTTGGGGGGGGGGGGGGGGGCCCCCCCGGGGGGGGGGGGCCCCCCCCCGACGCGCACTGCAGTCGGGCTCAGAACCCGCGGGCGGTGAGCCCTTCGTTCAGCGCGACCGAGACGATGTCAACGATGGGCAGGTGATCGAGTTCGTCGTCCAGCGCGAAGCGCTTGATCCGCCGGACTGCTTCCAGCCGCTGCTATAGACCGAAGCCGACCTGGCGGGCACCGTCGTGACCAGTGATGCGGTGCAACCCAGTGCGAGGACGCCGAGTACCTGCTCGGCCGGGGCGCGCACTACATCGTGATCGTCTAGGGGAACCAGAAGAAGCTCCGCAAGCAGCTGAAGTCCCGGTCGCGGAATGGCTCCGACTGCGTGTCGATCGTGGTGAACACGTCCGCATGCCCCAACAGGGTCTGCACCAGGTGCCAGGTGTCGCCGAACTGGGCCCGGAAGTCCCACAGTCCCTCGCTGTCCAGATGGGGCGAAGCGGCGTTCATATAGCAGCCGCCCGACCGAGAACCAGCGCAGAGCCATCGAAGGGCGAAGCATGTGAGCGGTTGCCGTCGCTCCTTCCAGCCCGCGCAGGCCACCCGCTCGTTGGCGGCGGCGCGATCAGCGCCACGCGGTGGCGGCCACCGTCGACGCTGCGATGCCGTACACCTCCGCGGCGGAACGGCGCGCGGCGACTGAGGAGCCCCGTGCCTATCCCGACTCCACGCGACTCGGGGCAGGCCCGGGACTCCACCAAACGCAGAGCAGCTCAAAAGGGGACCGTGTCATCGATGCCGGCCCGTCGGCACCGTTCCCGGTCGCCAATCCAGGACAACCCCATGTCCACGGACAGTGGGACATCCGGGTGAGCGGACAACTCAAGTCCTTGCTGGCGGACAGTTGATCTCCCTGTCCGGTATGACTATTCGTCCACTGTTGGGAGGCTCGTGTGAGTTGGAGAGGAGCCGGGCTTGTGGCGCCTGCGCCGTCCCGTTGTCAGTGACGGCTGCGATGCTGGCGGCATGATCCCTTGGAACCTGCTCGATCTCGACAAGGCCCTGCGCGCAAGCTGGGCCGCCGACACCTGTTCGCCCGATGACCAGGCCGACTGGCAGCCCGGCAACCCGGCCTGGGGGCACTGTGACATCACGGCCTTGATCGTCAACGACGTCTTCGGCGGGGACCTCATGGTGGGCGAAGTGCACCGTGACGGGACCCAGCGTAGCTTCCACTGGTGGAACCGGCTGCCCAGCGGCGTCGAACTCGACCTGACGCGCGAGCAGTTCCAGCACGGCGGGACCTGCATGCAGCTCGTCGAGCTTCTCTCCGGCCTCCAGCCGGAGCACCTCATGAACAGCCCGCCGCTCAGCAGTCAGGCCCTCACCCTCCGCATACCGCCGGCATACCGTAGGGATCACCCATCGTCACCACCCGAACTCAATCCGAAAGGCCAGTAGGGGTCGCTATCGCCCACTTTCCGAAAATTCTTGTCATCGCAGGCTCATATGAGGCATTCCCTGTCATGATCGGCGCACCCGGCGGTCCCGCCGCCGGGCTTCGTTCTGCGGCGAGGGGGGCTCATGTCGCGTGCAGACAGGATCACGAAGATTCGTCGGCGGCGCGCTCGGCAGGCACAAGTACTGGAGCGCGCCCACACGTGGGTAACGGATGTTCTGGAACGACTGCGCGAGCTGGAGGCCCTGCGGACCGAGCTGTTGGGACAGGTGCCCGATGAGGCACGGAGTCGATTGGTCGCGCTGGGCGCCGAGGTGAACGGGCTGCTGGAGGAACTCCCGGTCGAGGTCGCCGCACTCGACGCCGTCGCGGCCCGTTTCCGGCGGACGACGCTCAATGTGGGCGTGATCGGAAAGGCCCGGCAGGGAAAGAGCCGGCTCATCCAGAGCCTGACCGGTCTGACGGACCAGGAGGTGCCCACCAGCGACGGCGGGTTCTGCACCGGAGTGACGAGCGTGCTGCGCCACGAGGAAGGCGTCCCCACCCAGGCACAGGTGTACTTCCACAGCGAGCGTTCCTTCCTGCGGGAAGTGATCGCCCCCTACTACGCGGAGTTGGGGCTGGGCCCTGCCCCCACCACCCTCGAACGCTTCTCAGGGTCGTTGCCCCCGGAGCCCTCCGGGGAGACCTCCGTCGAAGGAAGCAGGTACAACCATCTGGTTCAGTACCACACCGCACTTCCCGAGTACCGCAGATACCTGGGCATGGCGTCGCCGCATCTGGTCAGTCCGCATGAGATTCGCCGGTTCGTGGCCCAGTCCGACGAGCACGACCAGCAGCGCTACCACATCTTCCGTGCGGTCCGGTACGTGCGAATCACCACCCACTTCGCGCACCAGGACTGGACGGGACTGTCGTTGATCGACCTCCCCGGTCTGGGCGACTCCAATCTGCAGGACGCGCAGCGGATCGTGGCCGCTCTCAAGGATGAGATCGACGTGGTGGTGTTCCTGCGCCGTCCGGATCCGCTGGGAGACGGCATCGACACCTCCGACTACCAGCTCTATGACCACGTGCAGCAGGGTCTGCCCGACACCGGCCTGAACCGGTGCTCGTTCCTGGTGATCAACAAATGCTCCGGCCCGAAGGGCGACAACAGCGCGAACGCCCGGAAGATGGCGGAGCAGTGGCTGCCCGCCTCGCGGTTCACCGTGGCCGAGGCCCACATCGCGGACTGCTCTCAGCCGGATGACGTGGCCAGCGCCATGGACCGGGTGCTGGATTACCTGCTGGCGAACCTCGACGACCTGGACGACCGCTACTTGGCGGTGCGCAGCGAGAAGGCAGCTGAACTGCACGAGCGTCTGGCACACGTGACGGCGCAGGCGGAGCGACTGGCCGACCTGGCGCAGCCGACCGAGATCTGGTTCCTGCCGTTCACTTCCTTGTTCAAGCAAACGCACGGTCAACTCGCCCATGCCCTTGCGGCCCTGGTGCGGGAGCTGCGTAGTGAACGGGACCTGACCGACGGGCTGCTCGCCGATGCCGTGGACACGGTGCTGGAGGCGGCAGAGTGTGATCCGGCCCATCCGACGCTGGACGAACTGGTCGCACGCGCCGCGGCCGAGGATGGGTTGAGCATGGCGTACGGGAAGTACCTCAACGAGTCGCGGGCCCGTCTGTCGAGACGCTTCCTGGAGTGCGACGTGGCCCTGCATGCCCGTACCGCCGAGATGCAGCAGCGCGTCGCGGACGTGCTGCGCGGGCCGGGCAGCCTTGGTGGGCTCAGTACAGCTCAGGACGGGCAGGAGTTCCTGCTCCAAGTGGCCGCACGAGTTCCGCGGGTGAGAGAGAACGGCGGAAGCGAGATCCGGTACGCGCTACAACTGCTGGCCGACTTCCAGCTCTCTTACCGGGGCATGCTCCAACACCGGGTACGAGCCTGCCTGGATGGTCTGCACGCCGACACCCCCGCGATGCCCTTCCCACACCAGCCGGGTCCGACGGTCCAGCAGGTTCGGGAGATGCTGGAGGTGGCGTACAACGAGGCGCTGTACACCTGCCGGAGCGAGCTGTACAAAGCGCTCGCTGATCCGAGCGCGGCCATCTTCTCGATCGTCGAGGAGTTCTACGACAGGGTCATCCCCTCGGCCGGCGTCGAGGAAGAATGGCTGGTGTTCTACCAAGACATCAGAGCCGAAATCTGGCCTGGCAGGTTCGCAGCCTTGGCCCAGGACGCCGCGCACCTGCGCCGCTGGTCGGAGAGTGTCGCGGCGGTGACGGCCCTCGCGGCTTCGACCGTCCCTGTCACACTGTTGTCGACGTCCGAGGAGGCCGTGGCGTGAGCATGCGCGACCGCTACGTCCTCGAGGTCACCATGCTCGGCCCGTCAGGCGCCGGCAAGACCTCGCTGCTCGCCTCGATGTACGTCCAGTACTCCTCGGTGATCGGCGCCACGGACCTGGATCTCACCCCAGTGGGCGACACCGCGATCAGACTCACCGACGTCGTCGCAACCCTGAAGTCCCTGTCCCGATCGGTCCAGGTCCGCGACGCGGTCGCGAATACGGCCGCGCTGGACCTGCATCGCTATGAGATAGCGGTCGGCCGCAAGGACAAGAACCCACGCTTCGTCTTGCGGTTCACCGACTACGCGGGGGGACTTCTGCGAGACCTCAACGGCAATCCCGTCGCCCAGGGCGTCAGAACCGCCCTCGCTGAAAGCCCGGTCATCATCCTGGCGGTCGACACCCCCGCGCTGGTAGAACGCGACGGGCAGTACCACGAGCACATCAACACGCCGTACCTGATGTACGAACAGGTCAAGCAGATCCTGCGGAGCGACGACAAGCCGCGGCTCCTGATCGTCGTCCCTCTGAAGTGCGAGAAATATGTAGCCACGCAGCACGGCGCCACAGAGTTGCTGGAACAGGTGCGTACGGGCTACAAGCCCTTGTTCGACCACATCGCGCACGCCAGCGTACGGTCACGAGTCGGCTGTGTCGTCGTCCCTGTGCAGACCACTGGTTCCATCCTCTTCTCATCGATCACCCATCCAATGGACGGGCAACTCCGTTTTCACTACCGCAGCCGCCGCCCCGGCGCGGAATACCGGCCGGTTCACACCGACCAGCCCCTGCGCTACACACTTCGATTCGCGCTCAATGTCTATCGGCGTGAGCGGCGCGGCTTCTGGCGCGAGACGTTTGACGGAATGTTCGGCCACGACGAGGCGCTGGAGCGGGCCATCACTGAATTCACCGAGGGCACGGTCAGTGGGCCCGGCATCGAGGTCGTACAGCCCCACCCGCATCTACAGGCGCCGACCGTGGGAGGGGCGTGAACATGACCACGACCTGGTTCATGCAGTCCCGCGGCCGCCTTTCCCACCAGGACTATTCATGGGCACCTGCCACGGCGCCGGGCACAGGAGTGCCCTCGCCGGGGAATCTGCTGGCGCAGGGCTGCGGGGGCCGTTCCATCAGCGACATCGTCGACGACTCCAAGTCTTCCCTGCTCCTGTACACGCTGCGAGAGCGCCCGGATCGGAAACAGGTGTGGATCCTGCTGATGACCGGTCTCCACCCTACGGTGACCGCCGAGAGCGACCACATGAATCGGGACATCCGCGTGTCGGTTCTGGGTGCCGGTACTGGCCCCGTCCCGCCGAGCGAACTCGCCGCTGTGGCATGTCTGTTCCTCACCGGAGGGCTGCAGAGCGGAGTGCCCGTCTCCTACGGTCTTCGGGACGCCAAGGGTTTCGCCGTGGACGCCGATGCATGGGCCGAGGTCATAGCACGCGCCACAGATCTCGCCGTGCCTCCCGCGGACAGGGTGCCCGGCCCCGACACGGTCCTGCTGGACACGGATTCCCCGGCAAACCGCCAGCGGGCCGCTGGAATGCTCGTGGACCTGACATCCCGCGTTGCGGCCGGGGACTTCTCCGCGGGCAAGGCTCGACTCGTCGGAACCGAGGCCCGGCCGTTCCTGGTCGTCACCTCTCTCCTGGGAGCGGAGTCGCTCAAGCGTCTGATGCCTTGGTGCGGACTCAGTGAGCGCGTCAGCGGACAGGAGCTCGCCCATGTGAGCAAAGAGTGGGGACGGAACAAGGTCAGGGCAATCACGGGCAAAGGGGTGACGTCCGGATTAGCGGTGTACGCCGTGCTCACCGTGCTGGCGGCGATCGGCGCGATGATCGCGCTACTGCTCTAATGAGCACTTCAGGCCACTGGCCATGCCATAGAGGTCCGGGACTGCGGCTGGCAGTGGACCAGGGGTGAGGCCCGGCCTTGCCAGGCGGTGAGACAGCACCTCAGCGCGGCAAGGGGTGCGGCCGGGCAACGTTGGCCCAACTCAACGCGCCCAAGGCGCGCGGGCACGGAATTGCGACCGTGCGCTGGGGTTCGCAACCGATGCTTCTCTGTGCGCTGGACCGGCCGCCCAAGTCGCGGGCTCGCGGGCGTCCGGCGTGAATGCGTGAACCGGCTGCGGCGGGGGGCGCCGACTCCACGGACATCGCCCGACGGAGGTGGGATGGACAAGTTCTGGGAAGCGGCCGGTACCAAGCTCGCCGACCGCTGGGCGGCTGTGTCCGGACCGGCACTGGTCATCCAGGTCGTCCAGGGCCGCCTCGACCTGGTCCTGGGCGACGAGAAGACCGAGGCAGTGCCGGGCAGCTCGATCCACCTGCCCGCTCGACTGCCGCACACCGTGCGCGCCACCGAGCCCAGCGTCATGCTGCTGACCATGCTGCCCGCCACGGAACCGTCCGGATCCGGGGCGCCTTCAACAGCCTGATCGGCCGCTGGTCCAGGCTGTGCGATCGCCCGGCCATGGACCAGCGTGGTCAGCGCTCCAGCGCCGCGGCCACGTGGGCGGCGATACCTCGCACAGGGCGGTGATGCGGACATGGCCGGCATAACGTGCGGTGAACTGAGCAGTGGACATGTCCGGGGAGCCGAAGGGCTCGTCGAAAGCGCGGCGCGCATACAGCGTGAGATCCAGCCCTCAGGCAGCCGTCGCCCGACCGGTCACCCAGCGGCACAAGGCCCGGGGTGCCCTGGCGGCGCATCCACATCCGGGAGTCAGCCTGGATTTCGTACGGATCTCCAGTGCCTGAGGGACCAAACTCGCCACCGAGCGTTTCTCCGGCCAGGGGTGTCCCGTCGGGCAGGCCGTCACTGCAATCGATCACGCGATCTCAAGGACGTCCCGTACGGGGCGGCGGGGTGTCGCCGGGCCCTTCGGGCCGTAGCCGAGACGCAGCACCACAAGAACAGCCGCAGACAGCGCAGTTCATGGCGGTCAGCGAAGGCACTGCCTAATGCGTCGTGCAGCAGTGGCTCCTCGTCCGCGAGGAGCCATACGCGACGATCTCCATGTGCTCTCCTCCGGTGGAGCGGTTGATCATCTGCACCACCGTAGGACCCGGAGCCATGAGACAGGTCCGATGGGCCTCAACGGCCAGTCCGGACTGCCACACACACCAGGGACGCTCCTGCGAGCGCGCACCGCGGCTTGCTCCGCGCGGTGCCTGGACGATCCTGCGCGCTCGCCCAACAGGGCCGACAGCCTTGCCTACTTGGGCCAGTCGGCCCTCCCTCGGAACTCCCCTGAACTGCGAGCGTGATCAGTACACCGATCCCGAGGAGGTCCTCACCATGCCCCGTACCGTGACCGTCGGCCTGGACGGCTCGCCCGAGAGCCTTGCCGCGGCGGAGTGGGCCGCCCGCGAGGCCGAGCTCCGCGCACTCCCGCTGCATCTCGTCCACGCCTGGGACTGGCAGCCGTACGCCGAGCCCGTCTCGGACGACGAGACGCGCCGCCACTGGGCCGACCGCGTACTGCACAAGGCGACGGATCGTCTGCGCCACCACCACCCGGATCTGGAGCTCACCTCCGAACAGGTCCGCGAGGCACCCACGACAGTACTGCCGGCGGCGGCCGAAGAAGCCGAACCTCTGGTCATCGGATCCCGCGGCCTGAGCGGGATCGTCGGCTACCTCGTCGGATCCGTGGCGCTCAGCGTCGTGGGCCAGGTCACCCGGCCGGTCGTCCTCGTACGTTCCGGTGCGCGGGCCGAGGACGAGCACCAGCTGGATCCCGAGGGTCGCCCGTCAACCACGACCGCGTACCGCGATGTCGTACTCGGCCTCGACCACGAGCATCCCGACGACACGGTGATCGAGTTCGCATTCGAGGCCGCGGCCCGCCGCGCGACGACCCTGCGCGTTGTCCACGGCTGGAACCTGCCGCCCTACTTCGCCTACGGACTGGCCGCCGACCCGGCGCTCACCAACGAGCTGAACCAGCAGGAGAAGAGCGCGGTGACCGAGGCGCTGGCTCCGTGGCGCGAGAAGTTCCCCGGGGTCGACGTCGTCGAGCAGATCGCGATCGGCAACGCGGGGAATCATCTGGTCGATGCGGCCCGCGACGCCTCGCTGGTCGTCGTCGGCCGGCACATCCGCCGCACCCCGCTCGGCACCCGCATCGGTCCGGTCACGCACGCGGTGCTCCACCATGCCAAGGCGCCCGTTGCGGTGATCCCCCACGAGTAACTTGCAGCCGCCAGTTCGGAGAGACGCTGCGCCAACACCGTGGGGGAACGAAGCGCTACCGCAGCGGCTCTCCGGACCGTGCCTGCCCGTTCGAAAGGCCTCGCGGTCCGGATGTCACTCTTACAAGGTGACGCGGCGAAGGCCGGGGCTCCACGGTTACTGGTCCGAACGCAGAACCTTGCGCCGGCCCGCTCCGCAGAGCCGGACCGTTTGCCCGTCGCGATCCCCAGAGCAAGCAAGCGGCACCGTGCGCGCGTTGCAGTGCAAGCACCATGCCCAGGACCCTTGGATTGCGCTGTCTGTCCGCACACTGACGACGGTCGGACGGCATCCTCATGGGGAGGCCATGAGCCGTGGTCGGCCATGACTACCCAGGGCCTCCGGCTGCCGTGCCACGGCCCGGCAGATGCATGGCCCCGATCCGACGCAGGAGTGCGGATCGGGGCTACTGACACAGTGCATGTGTGTCGCATGTCAAACGCACACGGCGATCCGCAGGACACGCTCTCGTCAGAGACAGAGCTGGTGTTTCAGTCCTGCGACGTGACGCCCGACTCAGACCACTTCCGTGTTCCTTGAACGAGTCGCATCACGCGGAGCGCTTCGGAGTTCGCGCGGGTGCCTACGGTCGTCGCAGCGGCAGCGAGACCGCCGCCCACGATGCGGCGGCGCTCAGGCGTGCTTGCGGGCCCAATCCGGGCCGACCTCGGCCCATTCGCGTTCCCACGCGCCCGCGCGGTGCGCGTCCAGGCGTCGCCGGACGACCCAGGAGCCGGTCAGCAGCACGGCGCAGACCCCGCCCGCGGCCAGAGCCCCGGACAGTCCGGCCCGGGCTTCCACCTCTGCTGTGCCGAGGGATTCGTCGGTGAGGGCTCCCCTGTCATCGGTCCACACGGTGGCCCGGTCACCGGTGTTGAGGCCCACCTTCACCTTCGCGTCGCCGGTGCGAGTGGTTCCGTCCGGTGCGGTCCACCGCACCGCTGTACGCGCCGACCCACCGTCCATGTACGCACGCAGGGCCGGTGCGTTCTCTGTCAGCACCGCCGTGGTGCTGTGCAGGTCCTGACGCTGTCGGGCCAGGGTGTCCTGAACTGTCCATGCCGTCACCGCCCCGGTCATCGGCGCGCCGATGACGATGACCAGGCCCGTCGCCAGGACGACCCACGCCTCCGTGGCGTCCGACCTGCGCCGCAGCGGATTGCGCCGCCAGCGCCACAGCCTCCCCTTGGTACCCATCGTCACGCCCCCCTTGTTCCGAGTGCCGCCTCGGTCGGGTTCCGGGCGGTACGACACAGGTACCGTCCCAGGCCGGGGCGGTAGCGGCCGAGGGCCGGGCGGGCCCGCGCCAGGGGCCGATCGGCCCGAAGCACACTGCCTGTGGAGAGACCTTCGGCCCTGGCACGGATCCAGAGCCGGGCAGCACGAAGTCTCCGTGGAACGGCGACTGGCCGCCGCCCGGAGTTCGATCCGGTGCGGCGGCCAGTGTTGGGGACGGAGACGCGATCGTCAGTTCGCCGGAAGACGGGCCGCGACGTATTCGGTGAGGTCGAGGAGCCGGCTGGTGTAGCCCCATTCGTTGTCGTACCAGCCGAAGACCTTCACCAGGTTTCCGTGGGCCTGGGTCAGCGGTGCATCGAAGACGCAGGAGGCGGAGTCGCCGACGACGTCGCGGGAGACGATCGGGGCGTCGGACACCCGCAGGATGCCCTTCAGCGGCCCGTCGGCGGCCTCGCGGAACGCGGCGTTGACCTCGTCTGCGGTCACCGCCCGGTTCAGCACCAGGGTCAGGTCGGTCAGTGAGCCGTCCTCGACCGGGACGCGGACGGCGAGCCCATCGAGGGTGCCGGCCAGCTCCGGCAGCACCAGACCGACCGCGCGGGCGGCTCCGGTGCTGGTCGGGATGATGTTCACGGCGGCGGTACGGCCACGACGCGGGTCCTTGTGCGGGCCGTCCAGCACGACTTGGTCGTTGGTGTAGCCGTGGATGGTGGTCATCAGACCTTTGTCGATGCCGAAGGCCTCGTCGAGGACCTTCACCATCGGTGCCACGCAGTTGGTGGTGCAGGAGGCGTTCGAGACGACGTGGTCGCTGTCCGGATCGTACGTGCCCTCATTGACACCCATCACGATCGTGGCGTCGACATTCTTGCCGGGCACCGACAGCAGCACCTTGCGGGCGCCGCCCTTCAGATGGAGACCTGCGTCCTCGCGGGTGCGGAAGCGGCCGGTCGACTCGATGACCACGTCGACGCCGAACTCGCCCCAGGCCAGCTCGGCGGGGTCGCGTTCGGCGGTCACGGCGATGCGGTGGCCCTCCACCGTGATGGACGTGTCGTCGTGCTCGACGGTGCGGCGCAGGCGGCCGTAGGTCGAGTCATACTCCAGCAGATGGGCCAATGCCGCCGGGGAGGTGAGGTCGTTGATGGCCACCACCTCGATCGGTGTGCCGATACCGGTCTTCGCGCGCTCCAGCACACCCCGCAGGTAGTTGCGTCCGATGCGTCCGAAGCCGTTGATGCCTACCCGCACGGTCATGTCCGTCGTCCTTCCGGTCCGTCTCTCGTGTGTGAGACCAGCCTGCGAGCTCCGTGTCGGACGGGACGTGGGCCGTACGGGGGCGGATCGAGGGACGTTCGGCCCGACAACACCTGCCCCGGTCGGCAGCGGGAGGCCTGCGGCCTGCCGTGCCGAGCGAGGCCACCGGCCCCGGACAGGACGGCTGTCTGCAGGGCCCTCAGGACCGAACCAGGGACCACCGGCCCATGGGCCTGCCGTCGTTCCTCCACCACGCTCGGAGCGAGGGCCAGGCGGAACGTCCGCGGCCCCGCCACACCGGACACGGAGGTAATTCTCATGCTTCGCACCATCGTTGTCGGTCTGGATGGTTCCCCCGAGAGCCTGGCGGCAGCGGACTGGGCCGCCCGGGAAGCACAGCGCCGCGGACTGCCGCTGCGCCTGGTCAACGCCTGGATCTGGCAGCCGCACGACGTACCTGTCACCGAGGACCTGGAGACCCAGAAGAGCTGGGCCCTGCGCACTCTGCGCGAGGCAAAGGAGGATCTGGCCGCCCGGTATCCGGACCTGCCGATCGACACCCGGCAGGTCTCCGACCTCGCTACGCCGGTCCTGTTGGACCAAGCCGAGGGCTCGGAGATGCTGGTGCTGGGCTCGCGCGGGCACGGCGCCATCGCCGGCTTCCTGCTCGGATCCGTCGGCCAGCATGTACTCGCCCGGTCCAAGAACCCGGTCGTGATGGTCCGGGCGAACGAACGGTCCGCCGCCGAGCCGGACGGTGCCGAAGTGGTCGTCGCGCTCCAGGACCTGAGTGAATTGGCCGAACCGCTGCTGGAGTTCGCGTTCGCCGCCGCGGCCGCGCGTGAAGCGACCTTGCGCACCGTGCACGCCTGGCAGCTGGCTCCCGTCTTCGGCTACAACCCGGCTGCACTGCACATCCGCGACGAGGACGGCGGCCAGAAGGCCCGAGCGGCCAGGGACCTGGACGAGCTGCTGAAGCCGTGGCGGGAGAAGTACCCGCAGGTGCCGGTGGTCCAGACGCTCGATCTCGCGTCCGCTTCCGGAGTCGTGCTGCAGGCCGCCGTCGACGCCGGGCTGGTGGTCGTCGGCCGCAAGGTGCACCGACCCGCTCTCGGCATGCGCATCGGCCCGGTCACGCACGCCGTGCTGCACCACGCCGCCGCCCCGGTGGCGGTCGTCCCGCACGACTGAGGGACCGAACGGTGGGGCAAGGCCGCAACCGAGGCCGGTAGGCCCCGTCCCGGGGAGCTGCGCCTCCTGCCCGCCGCGCGCTGGGCGTCAGAGAGCACGCTACGACTCGCCCCTGTTCTTCGCCAACGCCGAGGACTTCCGGCGCCGGGCCCTGGCCGCCGTCGACGAACAGGACAGCCCGGTGCGCTGGTTCGTCCTCAACGCCGAGGCCGACGTGGAGGTCGACATCACCGCCCTCGACGCCGTCGACGCCCTGCGCCGCGAACTGGCCCGGCGCGGCGTCGTGTTCGCGCTCGCCCGCGTCAAGCAGGACCTGCCGGACGATCTGGACGCCTACGGACTGACCGGGTCCGTAGGCGCCGACCGGATCTTCCCCACCCTGCCCACGGCGGTCGCCGCCTACCGGGAGCGGCGCCGCACCAGCGGGAATGAACCAGCTCAGCAGGCCGTCGCACGTATGGGCTCGGAACTCCTCATGCACCCGGGCCCACCGGCGCCGGATCCGGCAGAGCGTGTCGCTCAGGGGGTGTGTGCGCGGAAACGGATGCCGGTGCCGTCATGCGGCGGCCAACAGCGCTTCGACCTCATGCTCCGCCTCCCACCGGCGCCGCAACGGGCCGTCGAGAGCGACCAGTTCGTCCCACGTTCCGTGCTGGACCACGCGGCCCTGGTCGAGGACCACGATCTCGTCGACGTCCTCGAGCCCGGTCAGCCGATGGGTGATCAGCACGGTCGCGCGCCCCTGTGTGGCAGCGAGGAGGTCGGCCGTCAGTGCGTCGGCGGTGGGCAGGTCGAGGTGTTCGGCGGGCTCGTCGAGTACGAGGACCGGGAAGTCCGCCAGCAACGCGCGGGCCAGGGCGAGCCGTTGGCGCTGTCCGCCGGAGAGGCGGGCGCCGTGTTCGCCGACCGGCGTGTCCAGGCCGGCGGGCAGTGAGCGCACCCAGGTGTCGAGGCGGGCGGCGGCCAGTGCCGCCCAGAGATCGCGGTCGGCGCAGTCGGGGCGGGCCAGACGGAGGTTCTCGCGGAGGGAGCTGTCGAAGACATGGGCGTCCTGGGCGCAGAGGCCCACGATGCGTCGTACGTCGTCTCCGGCCAGGTGGGTCGCGTCGGTCCCGGCGAGGGTGTAGCTGCCCGCCGCCGGGTCGAGGAAGCGGAGCAGGACCTGGGCGAGGGTGGTCTTGCCCGAACCACTCGGTCCGACGACCGCGATCCGTCGTCCCGGGGTGAGGTCCAGGTCGACGCCGTCGAGCGCCGGCTCGTCGCGGCCGGGCCACACCGCGGTTAGACCGCGCAGCCGGATCGGCAGGGCGGGCCGGGGCGTGGTTGCCGGGGGATCGGGTTCGCGGACCGGTTCGGGGCTGTCGATGACATCGAGGACCCGTTCCGCGGCGCGCCGGCTGCGTTGCCGTATCTGGGCCGCAGCCGGCAGTCCGGCGACTGTTTCGAACGCGGCGAGCGGTGTGAGGACGAGCACGGCGAGCTGGACGCCGTCCAGTTGTCCGGCGGCCACGGCCGCCACGCCCACGGCCGCGCAGCCGGTGGTCGTGAGTCCGGCCAGCAGCGTGACCAGGCCGGAGCCGAGCCCGGCGGTGGTGGCGGATCGGGCGGCGAGCTGGGTGAGCAGCCGGTCCGCTGCCCGTACGGCGGCCAGTCGGCGGGGCAGGGCGCCGGTGACGGTGAGTTCGGCGGTTCCGGTGAGGGTCTCGACGACGGTGGCGGCCAGCGCGCCCCGGGCCGGCGCCTGCCGCTGTTCGGTGCGGCGTGAGACGGCCGCGGTCAGGAGGGGGACGGCCACCCCGGCGAGCAGGAGTCCGGTGCCGAGGATGGCTCCGGCGGCGGGCAGCAGCGTGGCGACGACGGCCGTGGCCGCCGTGCCCACCAGTGCCGCTGCGACAGCCGGCAGGCGGAACCGGAGCAGATGGTCCTGTACGGAGTCCACGTCGGTGACGAAGCGGGAGAGCAGGTCGCCCTTGCGGTAGAGGCCGAGACCGCCGGGCGCCAGCCGCTCCAGCCGCTGGTAGACCGCGGTGCGCAGGGTGCCGAGTCCGCGCAGTACGGCGTCGTGTGCGACCAGCCGCTCGGCGTAGCGCAGGACGCTGCGGCCGACGCCGAAGGCGCGTACGCAGGTGACCGCGACCATCAGATACAGCACCGGAGGCTGCTGGGAGGCCCGGGAGATCAGCCACCCCGAGGTACCCATCAACGCGACGGCACAGCCGAGGGCTCCGGCGCCGAGGAGTACGGCGAGGGCGAGTCGGCCGCGGATGCCGGCGCCCGAGGTCGCCATCCGGGTCACCCGGCGCAGTGCGGAAGTTGCGGCGACGGTGACGTCTGTCCGTCCATGGTCGTCGGCTTGCGGGCCCGGGACGACGGGCTTCGGCCCGGGTGCAGCGGCGGCGAAGGGACGGGCCGGAGCCTCGGCCTCCTCGTCCGCCGGGGAAGGGCCATCCGGAGCAGATCCGCGCAGGACCGGAGGCTGCGTGTCGTCCAGCGGAGGAGCGGCGAGTGCCACACGCCGGTCGGCGAGGGCCAGCAAGGCGGGCCGGTGCGCGGTCAGCAGCATGGTGCGGCCAACGGCCAGGCGCCGTACGGCCTCGACGACCGCGGCCTCGCACTCGCCGTCGAGGTTCGCGGTGGGCTCGTCCAGGAGCACCAGCGGACGGTCTGCGAGGAAGGCGCGGGCCAGCGCGATCCGCTGCCGCTGGCCTGCGGACAGTCCGCTGCCGCCCTCCCCGAGCGGTGTCCGCTCGGCGTCCGGCAGCGAATCGGTGAAGTCCAGGGCGCCGGCCTCGCGCAGGGCCTCGCGGACTTCGGCGTCGGTGGCGTCTGGACGGGCGAGACGGACGTTGTCGGCGATGGTCCCGGCGACGAGGTGGTGCCGCTGTGGGACCCAGGCGATGCCGAGGTGCCACTCGGCCGGGTCGATGTCGACCAGGTCGCGGTCGCCGATCCGTACGGTCCCGGTCTCGGGTGTGGTGAAGCCGAGGAGGACGGAGAGCACGGTGCTCTTGCCCGCCCCCGAGGGTCCGGTGAGCGCGACCGTCTCGCCGGGCTCGAGCCGTAGGGACAGGTTCTCGACGGCGGGGACCGGCCGCCCGGGGTAAACGACCGTCAGACCGCTGACCGACAGAGCGGACGAGGACATCGCGGGGACGTCCTGGTCGCCTCGTCGGGGCAGCGGGGTCTCCAGCACTTCGAAGATCTTCGCGGCGGCCGTGAGTCCCTCGACGCTCGCGTGGTAGTGGACTCCGACGGCACGGATCGGGGCGTACGCCTCCGGTGCGAGCACGAGCACCAGCAACCCGGTGTAAAGGTCGAGGTCTCCTCCGACCAGTCGCAGGCCGATGCTCACCGCGACCAGGGCCACGGAAAGGGTGGAGAGCAGTTCCAGGGCGAAGGAGGAGACGAAGGCGATTCGCAGCGTGCGCAGAGTGGTCCGCCGGTACTCGTCGGTGATCAGCCGGATCGCCGACGCCTGGGCCTTGGCCCGGCCGAAGACCTTCAAGGTGGGGAGGCCGGACACCACGTCCAGGAAGTGGTGCGAGAGGCGGGCCAGGGTGCGCCACTGCCGGTCCATGTGGCGCTGGGTGGCGAGGCCGATCAGCACCATGAAGACCGGGATCAGGGGGAGGGTGACCGTGATGATGGCTGCCGAGAGCCAGTCGGCGGTCATGATCCGCGCGAGGACCGCGACGGGGACCACGACGGACAGCGCCAGTTGGGGCAGATAGCGGCCGAAGTAGTCGTCGAGTGCGTCCACGCCGCGGGTGACCAGTGCGGTCAGTTCGCCGCTGCGCCGGCCCGCGAGGTAGTGCGGTCCGAGCGCGGTGGCGTGTTCCAGGAGCCGTTCGCGCAGCTGCGACTTCACGGCGGCCGAGGCGCGGTGGGCCGCGGTCTCGGTGAGCCAGGCGACCGCGGCCCGACCGAGCGAGGCTCCGGCCAGCAGGAGCGCCGCGCCCTGGAGGGAGTCCAGGTCCCGGCCGTCCTGGAAGGCACCAACCACCACTTCGGCGATGGCGGTGGCCTGGACAATGAGCAGCGCGGCGCCGATCGTACCCAGTGCGACCGACGCGGCCAGGAACAGCCGCGTCGCCCGCGCGTACCGCACCAGTCTCGGATCGACAGGCTTCATCTCAGAACCTTTCAGGGCCGCTCGGGCGGCGATGTGCTCAGCTCAGGACGGGATGTATTCGCCTCAGGCCGGGATGTGTTGGACACCGATGCGTTTGCGGAACACCCAGTACGTCCAGCTCTGGTAGAGCAGGACGACGGGCGTCATGATCGCGGCGACCCAGGTCATGACCTTCAGTGTGTACGCCGACGAGGAGGCATTGGCGACGGTCAGGCTCCACGCCGAGTCCAGGCTGGACGGCATCACGTCCGGGTACAGCGCGAGGAAGAGCATCGCGACGGCCCCGGCAACGGTGATCCCGGACAGACCGAACGCCCAGCCCTCACGCGCCCGTTGGTTCGCGGCGAGCGCGCCGAGCAGGGCGAGGACCGCCACGACCAGCGCGACCAGGCTGCGAACGTTGCCTCCGTCGGCCTGGGTCCACAGGAGGAAGACCAGCGCGAGGCCGGCGGTGGCCAGGCCCGCCCAACGGGCCAGCGCCCGCGCCCGGTCCCTGACGTCTCCCCTGGTCTTCAGCGCGACGAACAGCGCCCCGTGGAAGGTGAACAGGGCGAGGGTGACAAGGCCGCCGAGGAGCGCGTACGGGTTCAGCAGGTCCAGAACCGTACCGGCGTACTCACCCTCGGCGTCGATCTTCACGCCGTGGACGATGTTCGCGAAGGCCACGCCCCACAGGAAGGCGGGCAGCAGCGAAGTCCAGAACAGCGCGTGTTCCCAGTTGCGCTTCCATCGGGCGTCGTCGCGTTTGCCCCGGTACTCGAAGGAGACGACGCGCACGATCAGGCAGACCAGGATGGCGAGCAGCGGCAGGTAGAAACCGGAGAACAAGGTGGCGTACCAGGCCGGGAAGGCCGCGAAGGTGGCGCCGCCCGCGGTGAGCAGCCACACCTCGTTGCCGTCCCAGACCGGTCCGACGGTGTTGATCAGCACCCGGCGCTCGGCCTCGTCGCGGGCGAGCAGCTTGGTGAGGATGCCGACCCCGAAGTCGAAGCCTTCGAGGAAGAAGTAGCCGATCCACAGGACGGCGATCAGTGCGAACCAGACGTCGTGAAGCTCCATTGCCGTGTCTCTCCGAAGGTCTCGGTGCGCTCAGTAGGCGAAGGTCATCGGGCGGTCGGTGTCCTCGTCGGCAGCGGGGCCGCGCAGCGAGGGGACCTCGGGCGGCGGCTGTTCGTCGACGGGGCCCGCCTTGGCGTACTTGACCAGCAGCTTCACTTCGACGACAGCCAGCGCTGCGTACAGGGCGGTGAAGACGCCGAGCGAGGTGAACTGCTCGGCGACGGAGACGCCGGGCGAGACCGCGTCTGCGGTGGTCATCAGGCCGTACACGGCCCAGGGCTGGCGGCCCATCTCGGTGAAGATCCAACCGAAGGAGTTGGCGATGAGCGGGAAGCCCATGGTGAGGATGGCCAGCCGCCAGGCCCAGATGTTCAGGGCCGGGCCCAACTCGCGGTTCGCGGTGACCATCAGCAGCGGGACCTCGTCGTCGCCGCGCCGCTTGCCGTCGGCCAGCCACCGCTTCTTGCGGGTCAGCCACAGTCCCACGAGGCCGACCGCGAAGGAGGCCATGCCGAAGCCGATCATCCAGCGGAACGACCAGTAGGTGGTGGGGATGCTGGGCTTGTAGTCGTCGGCCAGGTCGCCGTACCGGGCCCTCTCCAGCGCCTCGACGGAGCTGATGCCGGGCACCGCGGTGCTGAAGTCACCCTTGGCGAGATAGGACAGCAGCCCGGGGATCTCGACCTCGACGCTGTTGCGGCCCTCGGCCACGTCGCCGTACGCGAACAGGGAGAACGGCGCCGACTCCTCGGTCTCCCAGAGCGCTTCGGCGGCTGCCATCTTCATCGGCTGCTGCTCGTACATCACCTTGCCGAGGGCGTCGCCGCTGACCGCGGTGCCGAGGCCGGCGATGACGACCGTGACCAGGCCGAGGCGCAGGGATGTGCGCATGGCGGCGATACGGCCCGGGGTGTCCGACTCCGTTGCCCTCGAAGCGCGGCGCAGCTGGTACGCGGCGATGCCGATGATGAAGGCGCCGCCGGTGAGGAAGGCCGCGGTGAGGGTGTGGAAGACGACGACCAGGGTGGTCTTCTGGAAGAGAACCGCGGCGATGTCGTTGAGTTCGGCGCGGCCGGTGGCCTCGTTGATCTCGTACCCGACCGGGTGCTGCATCCAGGAGTTGGCGGCGAGGATGAAGTACGCCGACAGGAACGTGCCGATCGCCACCAGCCAGATACAGGCCAGGTGGATCTTCCTGGGCAGCTTGTCCCAGCCGAAGATCCACAGGCCGATGAAGGTGGACTCGAAGAAGAAGGCGAGCAGCGCCTCCATGGCCAGCGGGGCGCCGAAGACGTCACCGACGAAGCGTGAGTAGTCCGACCAGTTCATGCCGAACTGGAACTCCTGCACGATGCCGGTGGCCACGCCCATCGCGATGTTGATCAGGAAGAGCTTGCCCCAGAACCTGGTGGCCTTGAAGTACTTGTCCTTGCCCGTGCGTACCCAGGCGGTCTGCAGCCCGGCGATCAGGAAGGCCAGGCTGATGGTCAGCGGGACGAACAGGAAGTGGTAGACGGTCGTGATGCCGAACTGCCATCGGGCCACGGTCTCCTGAGCCAGCGCCAGCTCCACGGCGGGCCTCCTCGTGTACGGGGTCGCACGCACCCCGGTCGGGGGTCGGCAGGCGGAATGGACGGGCCGACTACGGAAGCCCGAGCCCGTGGAGACACCCTCGTGGGTGAGCGCACCACCAGGACAGCGCCGACCGGGCCGACTTCTGGGGCCGAACGGCCCCATACATGGCCCCACGTTGGGCTCAACGGCACTGCGGCCCTGCGCGCCCTGCTGCTGCGGTCCCCGCCAACGTCCGACCGGGGCCGACCGGCCCGGACGCCGGTGACCAAGGGCCCACTGACGTCGGCCACAACCACGGGGAACCGTGGGTGCGGTGATGCCCGGCCGACGGGCGAGTCCAGAGGCTGAGGGCACTTGCCTCACCGTCGGCCCATGAGGTCCGTCCCGGAGACGACCTGGATGCGGCGCAGCTGGACCCGGCCGGTCTGCTGCCGGCGCTGCACCCGCGGCTCCCGACCGGACAAAGGCCGAGGCGACAACTGCCGAAGGGCTGATGAGCAGCCCCGCTGTCACCGCACGGCCGCAGTGGACGGTGGTCGAGGCCGCCCGGGTGATGGAACAGAGCCGGGTCAAGCGGCTGCCGGTGGTGGATGAGGCAGACCGACTGATCGGTGTCATCAGCCGCGCCGATCTGCCTCGGGTGTTCCTGCGCGGGGACCGGACCGTCCGCGAGGAGATCGAACGCGAGGTGCTCGTACGCACGCTGGGCATCGCGCCCGGCGCGGTGACCGTCCATGTCGTCGACGGCCGCGTCTCACTGAGCGGCACAGTCGAGCGAAAGAGTCTCATCGCGGTCGCTGTACGGCTGTGCAGCGGTGTGGACGGGGTGGTCGACGTCTCCAACGACCTGGGCTACCGGGTCGACGACACCAGCGGTCCAACCGCGGACACCGTCTCCCGGCGCCGCTCCCAGCTGTCGCCTTGAACGGACAGGCAGGCGCGGCACCCGGTCACGGGCGCGAGCACAGTGTTCCGCAGCGCCTGCGCCGCCTGGCCACCGTGCCCGACAGGCGCTGGACTGAACGTGTGCGGCGACCAGCGCGCGCTTGCCGATCCACGGTTGCAGACCGCGGAGCCCGTCAACGGACGGGCTCCGGAGCACCTCTTGGAGCTGAACGGGCCGACGTCGTCCTGTCTCAGGTGTGGCGTCCCTCGTGCCGTCCGTCGGGGACGAGGAGGACAGGGCAGTGGGCGCGGTGCAGCAGGGTGTGCGGGACGGGGCCCAGGCGCAGGCCGAGCCTTTCGGGCCGGCGGTGGGCTGCGATCACCACGACGTCGGCCGCGTGGGTCGCCTCCAGGAGGGCGTGCGCCGGGCCGGATCCGACTGCGTGCGTGTCGACTCCGACCTGCGGGTACTTCTCCTGGAGCGCCGCCACGGCACGACCGGCAACTGCCTCCTCGGCAGCGGCGCGTCGGCCGATGCCGTCCTGCAACTGCCGCATCCGGCCCGCGGGCACCGGGGCCGGCGCTTCTGGTGCCGCCTGCCGGTGGGTTCGCGTGTGCAGGATCTGCAACCGGGCGTCACGGCGTTCCGCCTCCGCGAAGGCGTACACCGCCGCGTCGGCGTCGGCGTCGCCCTCGATGGCGAGCAGCACCGTGCCGTGTGCGGTGGGCCCGTGGCCGGGCCGGTGTTCCCCTCGTACGACGAGCAGCGGGCCGTCCGTGTGCGCGGCCAGACGCATGCTGACCGAGCCGAACAACAACCCCGTGACCCCGCCGAAACCGCGGGTGCCGACCACGGTCAGCGCGGCGCTCCGGCCTGAGGTCGCCAGCACCTGCGCGGGGTGACCCACGACGGGCTCGACCGTGACCGAGAGGCCGGGGTGACGTTTACGCACTCTCGATGCGGCGGAGGCCAGCACCGGTCCGGCTTCGTCGAGGTCGGGCACGGCGTACACGATCTCCAGAGTCGTGTTGCGCAGTGCCGCTTCGTCAGCGGCCCGGTCCAGCGCTCGTACGGCGATGAGCGAGCCGTCGACACCGACTGTCACATGACGGGTGGTCATGTCCGTTCCTCCCTTTGGTTGGTGGTGTCCAGACGGCGGCCGCTGCACCATCCGTCCTGTTCGCGCGGACGTTTCGGCCGCTTCGAGGCGGCGGCCGAAACGCGGAGCGGTGAGCAGGAGGCGTGGCCAGGGCCGGTGTCCTGGACGCGTGGATGGCGTCCGGGTGCGGGCGCCGGCTCAGGGGTGCGGGACGACGGCGACGGGGCATCCGGCATGGTGCAGCACGGCGTGGGTGACCGGACCGGTGTGGACGCCGAAGCGGCCGTCCCGTGTCCTGCGGCCCACGACGACGAGGGCCGCGCCGGAGGCGGCGCGGGTCAGTTCGGTGGCCGCCCGGCCTTCGACGACGGTCTCGGTGACGGTGACCTCGGGGAACTTCCCGCACCACGGACGCAGCGTCGCGACCACGGCGTGTTCGTGCTCCGCGAGCAGCCCGGGGCCGGGCGGCGAGACGACCCGGTCGGCGGTGGCGTATCCCGGCGGTGCGCTGAAGGTGTGGATCACGCGCAGTGCGGCGCCACAGCGCCGGGCGGTCTCGAAGGCGAACTCGATGAGTTCGTCGCAGGGTTGGCCGGTGTCGAGGCCGAGGACGACATCCCGGTACGGGATCTCGGGAATCTCGTCCGGAGAGACACCGTCGGGGGCCGGGAGGTGTTCGTCGGCGGCGCTCTCGCCCTCGCGTACCAGCACCACGGGGCGCGGCGACCTGGCGACGACCCGTTGGGACACCGAGCCGAGCAGGAAGCCCGTGACACCGCTGAGTCCGCGGGATCCGAGCACCAGCAGCTCGGCGCGCTCGGCTGCCTCCAGCAGCGTGTGGACCGGTGAGTCCTTCACCTGCTGGTCGGTGATGTCCAGCCCGGGGTGCGCGGCGCGGACGCTGTCCGCCGCCTCTGCCAGGATGTGCTTGGCCCAGCTCCGCTCGGTCATATCGACGGGCACGTAGGCGGCGGGGCGCGGGTGCAACTGCCAGGCGTGCACCACCTGCAGTGCGGTACCACGGCGCAGGGCCTCTCGGGCCGCCCAGTGCGCGGCGGCGAGACTCTCGGAAGAACCGTCGATCCCCACAGCTACGTGTCGGTCCATGACCTGTGCCTCCTCAGTGTCCGTGTGTCCAGTGCCGAGCCTGGTACCCCTGCCGGGTGGCAACCAGGGGCCGAGTAGGCCCTTTCCTCGGGGCCTCATGGCCCCACGGCCGCACTCCCCCCTGCCGGGCCGTCGCGCCGGACATCACCGAACCCGACGGCGGCGCCGCCCGATTGGTGGTCTGGAAACTCGGGGCGCCTGTGTGCGCGAAGTCTTCGCTCGATCACGGGAGCAGTTGCGCATCGCGAACTCCCAGGGCAGCGGCAGCCGACGTGTCGCGCACTGCGCCCTGGTGCGGCGCCGGGCTGCCCGTGTCGCGGTCACGCACGACAGCTCTTCTCCCGGCCCGCCCGCCGACTGACCGACGGGGTCCGTGTCTCCGCACTCGCCAACCGGCCGTACGCCCCCACACCGGCCCGATGCGATCCCACCCATTCCTCACCCCAGCGCTCGGAAGCGACCATGGAGGCCGACCGCCGCCTGGTCCAGGGCGTACGCGGCGCCACATCCGGCGACGGCTCCGCCGGCAACAGCCAGCATCCACGCCGCCAGGACGATCCCCGCCTCCATCACATCGCTGCGCCGGCGCAGCGGGTTGCTCCGCGACAGTCGGCCCGATTTGCCGGCCCCAGCCTCCGCGCGCCTGAACTTCCGCACCGGCCACTCCCCTTCAGGGGAACTGCTGCGGCGACCTGTCAGGACCGTGACACCCGACGCCCGGTAACTGCGGGGGCCGCCGCTCGGTGCCGGGCGGGACCATCGGTGCCTCGTACGAGCTCGATCAGGGCCGGTCGGCCCTGGAGCGCGGCTCACGGTGACAGAAAGGCTGGAGCCGGTCCGAAGCAGGAACAAGAAGGAGTGGTCCATATGACTGCCAGGCACACCGGCGCCCGCGAAGCCACTGCCGTGCTGGTACGAGGCGAAGGCGAGGTCAGTGACGAGGTCCTCGCGTACGTCCGGGCAAAGGTCGACGCGGTCGTGAGCAGGGCCGGGTTGCCGGCGATCACCGGTGAGGTGAGGGTTGCCAAGGCAGCGGCCCATCATGCCGAGCACCCGTGGTCGGCTGTGGCCGACGTCCGGGTCGGCAGCGCCGTTGTGGTCGTTCAGGCGCGGGAAGCCACCGGCCAGGAAGTGGCCGACCGGCTGCAGGACGGCTGCGCCGGAAGGTGGATCACGTGGCCCACGGGGGAAGCGTCGACCACAGGCCGGTCACCCCGCCGTGGCGCGGCGGCCAGTCGGCTGGCAGCTTCGTCGGGGACGACGCCGGGCAGCCCGGCGCGCGCTCGGCGTGACCCGACCGGGACAAAGGCCGCTGCGCGGCGGAGCACGCCACCTGCTGGGGGGCCGGACGCCCTCCGAACCGCGCTGTGTTGAACGAGGGCGCCATGAGCGGGCCATGATCGAGCGCCCCTCACCGGTGCCCTCCGTCCGAGCCGCGCCGTCGGCGGACGCAATCGCCATGGCAGCCGTGAGCGGCGGATGTCCTGCGCCGACCCGCGGTTGCGCCTGCCGCGGCCGACTCCCCGCACGGTGAGCGGCCCGCGTCCCTGGGGCTTCGGCCCGGCGGACCCGAGGGTCCTACCAGGGCCGCCGATGAGAGGACGGTTCGGCCCGGGGTCACGGGACGACCGGCCCCTGCCCCCTCACTCCGTTGCACGGGAGGCTGAGGTGGCATCGAGGGGCCGGTTACCCCGGGACAGTCCGAAGGGACAGCAACGGCCGTACCGGCCGCACGGACCCGCGAGTTCCGCCCCCGATGCGCACCGCCCGGTCAGGACACCCGGCGGGACGGAGAGCTCGCAGGGGGCCGTACGCAAGGCGCACCGGTCGTGCTCCGATCGAGCCGCTGAGGAGGGAATTGCCGTGAAGGCCTGCACCATCGGCGAGGTGATGACCCGCGAGGTCGTCGACGCACGCCGCGAGACGCCGTTCAAAGATGTGGCACAGCTGTTGGCCCGGCACCGGATCAGCGGCCTGCCGGTGCTGGACGCCGACGACAAGGTCGTGGGCGTGATCTCCGAGACCGACCTGATACATCGACAGGCGGCCCAGGCCGAGCGGAACCAGGGACGGCGCTTCCGACTCCCGGCGTTGCGCCGCACGGCGCGGCGCGTGACGGCAAAGGCCCGCGCCACGACCGCAGAACAGCTGATGTCGACACCCGCGATCACCGTGCACCCGGAGCAACGCGTCGCGGACGCGGCGCGGGTGATGGAGCGTCACCACATCGAACGGCTGCCTGTGGTCGACGAGGAGGACCGTCTCATAGGGATCGCCACCCGCCGCGACCTGCTGCGGGTTTTCCTGCGCGCGGACGACGAGATCCGCCAGGAGATCATCGACGAGGTCCTGACCCGCGCCATGTGCCTACCGCCCCACACCGTCATCGTCTCCGTCCACGACGGCGTCGCCACGCTCGAGGGACGCGTGGAACAGCGCAGCGACATCCCGCTGGTGGTCCATCTCACCTGGAAGGTGGACGGCGTCGTGGGCGTGATGAGCAGCCTCACCTTCCGAATCGACGACACCCACCCGTCCGAGAAGCACCCCTCGCCCCGGGTTGCCCACTACTGGCTCCCGGAACGGTGACCCCCACGCCGCTTCGGCGGCGCTTCGCCGGGACGGCCACGGCCGTCCCGGCCCCTGTGCCCGGCGATGCCCGCACCACCGCCGCCTCCCCGATCCGCGCCGGCAGCAGCCTGACCCATGTCGAGTGGGGCCACCCCGGGGCAGGAGCACCCCCGCTTGCCGCCGCGCCTGCCCCTGTCGGCAGCCGGGGGCGGGCAGTGCGAGCAGCGGGACGCATGACGAACCCTCCACCCGGGCAGAGGCCGGGGCCACGTCGCTTCATGGTCCCGCAGTCCCCCATAAAGGCGCCCGGACCGGCTGGCATCGACACGGACCTGCCCGGCGCTCGGGCCGACGACGCCGGTGCGGCGATGTCCCGGCGTACGTGCACAAGAGCACAAAGCGGCGCCGCGCCGTCAACAGTGCCCAGGGGAGAGGCCGGACGCCCGTCCTGGGCGCACGATGCCGCGCACCTCGACATCGAGGGCTGGCCGGTCCCGGCGCGTTGGGCCGGTCGGGCCCCAGCGGGGACCTTCGGCGCCTGAGGGCAGGGCCCGCCACCAATGACAGTGGTTATGGAAGCGGCACCGATCCCCACGGCGCCGCTCCCCCACCCATGCTGTGGAACTCGACGACGGAGGCACACTCACCATGACCGGACAGGACGACCGAAACCGGACCGCCGTCCCGCAGGAGCCCCCTGGCGGGCCCTCCGAGACCGCGATCGCCGTGGACCGGCTGGTCACCAACGGTCTCAAGGCGCTGTCCGACTACGAGTCGCTGGACCAGGAGCAGGTCGACCACATCGTCAAGAAGGCCTCGGTCGCCGCCCTGGACCAGCACACCGAACTCGCCCTGCTCGCGGTGGAGGAAACGGGCCGGGGTGTCTTCGAGGACAAGGCCGCGAAGAACATGTTCGCCTGCGAGCACGTCACCCACAGCATGGCCAGGATGAAGACCGTCGGCGTCGTCGCCCGCGACGACATCGAGGACATGGTCGAGATCGCCGAGCCCGTCGGCGTGCTGTGCGCGGTCACCCCGGTCACCAACCCGACCTCCACCACGATCTTCAAGGCGCTCATGGCGCTGAAGACCCGCAACCCGATCGTCTTCGCCTTCCACCCCTCCGCGCAACGCTGCAGCGCCGAGGCCGCCCGCATCGTGCGGGACGCCGCGATCGCCGCGGGCGCGCCGGAGCACTGCATCCAGTGGATCGAGACCCCGTCCATCGAGGCGACCGGCACGCTGATGCACCACCCGGGGGTCTCGCTGATCCTGGCGACCGGCGGCAACGCCATGGTCAAGGCCGCCTACTCGGCCGGAAAGCCTGCGCTCGGCGTCGGTGCCGGCAATGTCCCGGCGTATGTGCACAAGAGCGCGAAGCTGCGCCGGGCCGTCAACGACCTCGTCCTGTCAAAGTCGTTCGACAACGGCATGATCTGCGCCTCCGAGCAGGCGGTCATCCTGGACGACGATATCTACGACGCAGCGCTCGCCGAGTTCCGCACGCTCCACGCCCACCTCGCCACCGCCGAGGAGAAGGCGAAGCTGGAGGCGTATCTGTTCCCCGTCAACGCGTCGAACAAAGGCTGCGAGCCGAAGGTCAACGCGGCAGCCGTCGGCCAGAGCCCGGCATGGATCGCCGAGCAGGCCGGCTTCAGCGTGCCCGAAGGCACTTCGCTGATCCTCGCCGAGGCCGAACGAGTCGGCCCGGACGAGCCGCTGACCCGCGAGAAGCTCTGCCCCGTGTTGACCGTGCTGCGCGCCACCTCGCAGCGCCAGGGCTTCGATCTGGCCGCCGACATGGTCGCCTTCCACGGGCAGGGCCACAGCGCCGTCATCCACACCGGCGACCCGGCGCTCGCCGAGGCGTACGGCGCGCGCATGAAGACGGTCCGGGTCATCGTCAACTCGCCCTCCTCGCAGGGCGCGATAGGCGGCGTCTACAACAGCCTGCTGCCCTCGCTCACGCTGGGCTGCGGTTCGTGGGGCAGCACCTCGGTGTCCAACAACGTGTCCGCCGCGCAACTGCTCAACATCAAGCGGGTCAGCACCCGCCACAACAACCTGCAGTGGTTCAAGGTCCCGCCGAAGATCTACTTCGAGCCGCAGGCCATCCGCTACCTCGCCTCCATGCCGGACGTGCACCGCGTCACCATCGTCACCGACGCGACCATGACCCGCCTAGGCTTCGTCGACCGCGTCGGCCGCGTCCTGCAGCGCCGCCCAGAACCGGTGACGCTGCAGATCATCGACAACGTCCAGCCCGAGCCGAGCATCCACTCCGTCCAGCGCGGCGCCCGCCTGATGCGGGAGTTCCGCCCGGACACGATCATCGCGCTGGGCGGCGGTTCACCGATGGACGCGGCGAAGGTGATGTGGCTGCTGTACGAGCAGCCCGACATCGACTTCGCCGACATGCGCCAGAAGTTCTCCGACATCCGCAAGCGCGCCTTCCGCTTCCCCGTCCTCGGCGAACGCGCCCGCCTGGTGTGCATCCCCACCACCTCCGGCACCGGCGCCGAGGTCACCCCGTTCGCCGTCATCTCCGACCCCGCCACCGGCAAGAAGTACCCCCTCGCGGATTACGCGCTCACTCCCAGCGTGGCCATCGTCGACCCGCTGCTCACCGCCGACCTGCCCCCGGCCCTGGCCGCCGACAGCGGCTTCGACGCCCTCACCCACGCCATCGAGGCGTACGTGTCCGTCTACGCCAACGACTTCACCGACGGCCCCGCCCTGCACGCCATCCGGCTCATCTTCGACCACCTCGAAGCGGCCGTGAACAACCGCGCGGACAGCCCCGAGGCACGCGAGAAGATGCACAACGCCGGCACCATCGCCGGCATGGCCTTCGGCAACGCCTTCCTCGGCATCGTCCACGCCATGTCCCACACCCTCGGCGCCACCTTCCGCATCGCCCACGGCCGCACAAACGCCGTCCTGCTCCCCCACGTCATCCGCTACAACGGCACCGTGCCGGCCAAGCTCACCGGCTGGCCCAAGTACGAGCACTACCGCGCCCCCGAACGATTCCAGGACATCGCCCGCACCCTCGGCCTGCCCGCCACCACCCCGCATCAGGGCGTGGAGTCACTGGCCGCGGCCGTGGAGCGGCTGCGCGACACCGTCGGCATCGAGCCGTCCTTCCACGCCTTGGGCGTGGACGAGCGGGCCTTCCTCGATGCCCTGCCCCGGCAAGCACTGAACGCCTACGAGGACCAGTGCGCGCCGGCCAATCCGCGCATGCCGATGCTCGACGACATGCAGGAGCTGATGCACACCGCCTACTACGGGAAGACACAGCGCTCGGAGCCGACCGGATAGGCGCCCCGTCTCACCAGCGAACCGGCCGGAGGCTCTCGCTCCCCGGCCGGCTCGTCATGCGCGGTGGCCGTGCGTGCTCGGCTTCGGCCTGGTCCTCGGAAGCATCAGCGACCGGATCACCGACCTGCGGGGTTCCGCTCTCGACTGGTACCGGCAGCTGGGCGGCACGGACCAGATCGTCGACGCCTACCGCACCTCGATGATCGAGATGGCCGGTGTGGCCGTCGCGATCTACAGCGTTCAGATACTGCTGCGCATGCGCGCCGAAGAAGCCGACGGCACACTCGAACCCGTCCTGACGGCGGCGGTGAGCAGACAACGCTGGGCGATGAGCCACCTCCTGAATGCCGGAATCGGCGCGGTCGCGCTTCTCCTGATCTTCGCGGCGGGCCTGGGATTGACGGTCGGACAGGCCCTCGGCGACACCCCGGCCCAGCTGCGCGAACTGACCGGAGCGGCCCTGGCCCAGCTACCGGGATCCTGGTGATCGGTGGCGCCGCGATCGCGGCGGTCGGCCTGCTGCCGCGCTGGGCAGACCCGGTCTCCTGGGCCGTGCTCCTGGCGTCGATCCTGCTGGGCCCGCTGTTCGGCCCAGATCTGGGATTGCTCCGATGGGTGCTGGATCTCTCCCCGTTCACCCACACACCCAAGGCGCCCGCAGCCGAGATCACCGCCGCACCCGTCGCCGCCCTGATCGCCGCATTCATCACCCTCGCCGTGGCAGGGCTGGCGACGGCCCACCGCCGCGGTCTCGTCCTACCCGCCTGACGGCGCCCCGGCCCAGGAGCTGCTGTGGCTCCGGCAGGACGAAGCGCGCCGCTCGTCCTGGCCCGTCGGCCGCTCGCACAGGCCTCCGTCTGGTCCGAGCCCGCCACGCGCACTCGGCCCCGGACACTTCAGTGGTGCGACGGGGCACTTGACCGGCAGGTCGGCCACGTTGATCACCAATCGGCCACCGTCGAAGCGCTCCAGCACCTGATGCAGAGCGGTCGCACCGGGCAGGTCGTGGAAGGTGAAGACCTTCTCGCCCCAGCCGGGACCGGTCAGTCCATCGGTCTTATCGGGCAGCAGCGTGGCTCCCGTGGCCACCACCAGGACGTCGTAGCCCAGCGAACCGCCGTCCGCGAGGTGCGTCTTCTCCGCGTCCAGGTCCACCCGGTCGACCTCTGCCTGCCGTCCTCATCTCCCGTGTCATTCCTTGTTCCTGACGGGCCGATCAGTCGTGCGGGACGACGGCGACGGGGACGGCGGCGTGGTGCAGTACGGCGTGAGTGACGGGCCCGATGTGGGCGCCGATCGGGGAGCGGCGGATGCGGCGGCCGACGACGACCAGCGAAGCGTCGCGGGAGGCGGCCACCAGTTGGTCGGCGGCCTTGCCGACCAGCGAATGCTCGACGATTTCGAGGGACGGGAACTTCTGTCGCCAGGGGCGCAGGACCTCGGTCAGGGCGGACGCCCACTCGGCAGCCACGTGGGAGTTGAACTCAGGGTCGTCGGGCAGCCCGTACGCGAAATAGGGCGGCAGGCTGAAGCCGTGGACGACCTGCAGGGAGGTGGCGCGGCGCGTGGCCGCGTCGATCGCGAACTCGATCAGCGCGTCGTGGGGATACTGGGTGTCGATCCCGAGGACGACCCGCCGGTAGGGGGTCGCGGCGGACGGAACCCCTGCCGGATCCATTACGTGCTCGTCGGCGGCCGCCTCCCCGGACCGTACGAGAACCACAGGCCGCTCGGTGTGCGCGACGACAGCCTGGCCGACGGAGCCGACCAGGAACCCGCCGACACTGCTCAGCCCCCGGGACCCCAGGACCATCAGCTCGGCCTCCTTGGCCACGCCGGACAGCATCTCGCTGGGCCGCCCCGTGAGCTGCTCCACGATGACTTCTACGCCGGAGTGGCGTAGCCGCAACCCGTCGGCCGCCTCACGCGGGATCCACTCCGACCAGTGCTGCTGCGTCTCAGCACCCAACAGTGGGGCCTGTGCCATCGGCTCCGGTACCGGCTCCCAGACATTGACCAGCCTGAGCGGCAGCCCGCGCAGCTTCGCCTCACGAGCTGCCCATTCGGCGGCGGCCCGGCTCTCGGACGAGCCGTCGAGCCCAACAGTGACGGTGCGGGACATGTCTGGACCTCCTTGGGGCGGATCGGATGCAACAGGCTGTCCAATTCCAGCTTCGTGGCCGGGATGGGCATGTTGTAGAGGCCGCAGGTTCCCCGACTAGGGCCGACTGGCCCTATGCGCGAACAGCCTGCCGGGGGCGCGAAACAGCACAGGGACCGCCGGACCAAAGCCAACGAGTGCAGGCCGAGGCCGGGGTGGTACCCGCCTGCCTGACGACAACCCGCACGCACGAGCATCGCCTTCCCCCTGCCCTTCCACCTGGTCCGCTCACAGTCGGGGGCCCGTACGACCCTGCCTCGGGGACATCCGGCCCTGCGCACGCCAGGGGCCCAACAGCGACGCTGGGTGCAAGAGCAGGTCAACGGGTACGACGAACGGCGACCCGCCATGTACGTGACGCGACCACGAACCGATCACGCGACCAGCCACCTGGTCTGCGCGGCCATCACCGCACCTTCGCTGCACAACAGTCGGCCTTGGCTGTTCACCGGCCGGGATGGCGGGCTCGATGTGTACGCGGATCTCACGCGCCGCCTTCCGCTCACCGACCCGGTCGGCCGGGAGATGGTCATCAGCTGTGGTGCTGCGCTGTTCAATGTGCGCCTCTCCATGCTGCACCTTGGCTTCGGGCCCGTCGTACACCCCTTCCCCGACCCATGGATGCCCGCCTTCGTTGCCCGCGTCGTCTGGGGACCGTATGACAGACCGGGCGACGGCGAGGAGTTGATGCACCACGCGATGAAGCAGCGCCACACCTGGCACGGACGGTTCCGCGCGGCCTCACTGCCCCAGCCGCTGGTCGACGGACTTCGCGAACACGCCAGGGCCGAGGCGCCGGAGCTGTACGCCCTGGGGCTGTACGGCGAGGAGCGTCGGCTGGCTGACCTGGTCCGGGAGGCCGAGCGGGCCCACCGAGCCGACCAGCTATTTGTCGCCCGTCGAATCTGTCGTACCGCCCGCTTGAGCGAGAGCTGTCCGTCCCTGGGCCACGTGCCGAACCGCCCTACGGCCAGCGGTGTCCCGTCAGCGCGATGGCAGTCGGGCCGCCCGATACGGAGGCTTCAGGAAGGCACCACCGCCACAGGGCACCGGGCAGGCCGCACCACGGCCAGCCCGGCGGGGCCGAGCGCTGCCGTGCCATGGGGAGGACAGCGCCCCGGCATGGATCGCGTGCAGAGGGGCATTCCGTTGCTACGCCGCTTCGAAGGCGAAGTCGATCGCCCTGTCCGCCGGTGCATGGGCGTTGATCCCCAGAGTTATCCTGTCCGGTCGGCGGCCGCGCTCGGGACCGTCACAGGGGGCCCACCGGGGACCAGGACGACGGGGTGGGGGGAGCTCCCGACCATGCCGCGCGCCACCGAGCCGAGGATCTGCCCCGCGCAACCGCCGGGACCACGCGCTCCCGGACGATGTCGTTGACCCTGCAACGACCGCTGCTCTACGCCTCCCCCGTCGGCACCCGCCAGACCAGCGTGGTCCCCCCGCCCTCCGGGCACGTCAACTCCATGTCGCCGCCAAGCTGTTGAGCCCGCTCGGCCATGTTGCGCAGCCCGCTGCGGCGTCCTTCGGGCGGTACGCCCACCCCGTTGTCGGAGACGGTCAGCCGCACCTCCCGCCCGTCGGTCTCCAGCGCCACCTCCGCCTTTGCGGCGTTTGCGTGCCGGGCGACGTTGGTCAGGGCTTCGGAGAGCACAGCCGTCACCTGGTCGGCGGTCTCCCTTGGCACCTGGGTGTCCAGCAGGCCCTCCATCCGCAGGCTGGGCGCGAAACCCAGCACGGGCGCCGCCTCTCCCACCGCACGCACCACCCGCGCGCGCAGGCTCTGTCCCGCGGCATCCTCACGCGACCGGAGCCCGAAGATCGTCGATCGGATGATCTTGATGGTTTCGTCCAGGTCCTCGACCGCGCGCAGCACTCGCTCCGACGCCTGAGGATGCTCGATGAAGCGTCCCGCGCTCTGCAGCGTCATGCCCGTGGCGAAGAGCCGCTGTATCGCCAGGTCGTGCAGGTCCCGGGCGATTCGATCGCGGTCTTCCAGCAGCGTCATCTGCTCGGCGTCGCTGCGTCGTTCGGCCAGCTCCATCGCCACCGCCGCCTGGCCCGCGAAGCCCAGCAGCGGCTCGGTCTCCTGCTCCGTGAACTCCGCGCGGCCCGCCTCGCGGACCAGCAGCACCACGCCCCGCACCGAGTCACCGGTGCCGATGGGTACCGCCACCGCCGGGCCCAGGCCGGCGTAGCTCTGCGGGCCGACCGAGACGCGCTCGTCCCTGGACACGTCCGGGCTGGTCACTGGGGAGGCGGCAGAAAACGCCGCGCCGACCAGGCTGCCCTCCACCGGCAGCACCAGGCCCCGATGTGTCTCGGCCTCCTGCCCGACGGCCGACTCCACCGTGAGCGTGCCGGTGTCCGCCATCGGCACCGCGACCACGGCGAGCGCCGCGCCGGCGATCTCCCTGGCCCGCTCCGCGATCAAACTGAGCACCACGCCGCGCGGGCTGCCGGACATCAGGCTGTGGGTGATCTCCCCGCTGGCCCGCATCCAGCGCTCGCGCGCCTGGGATTCCTCGTACAGGCGGGCGTTGTCGATGGCCACGCCGGCGGCGACGGCCAGGGTCGACAGCACGGACTCGTCCTCGTCGTCGAACTGGGCCCCGCCCCGCTTCTCGGTCAGATAGAGGTTGCCGAAGACCTGCTCCCGCACCCGGATGGGTACGCCGAGAAACGTGTTCATTGGCGGATGGTGCTCGGGAAAGCCGTACGACGAGGGGTGCTCAGAAATCCTGGACAGCCTCAGCGGCTCCGGGTGGCTGATCAGCTCGCCCAGGATGCCGTGTCCATCCGGATACGGTCCGATCGCCGCGATCTGCTCGTCACTCACGCCGACCGTCAGGAACTCCGAGAGCCGCTTCCCGTCCGGCCCGATCACGCCCAGGGCGGCGTACTCGGCCTCGACCAGCACCGCCGCCGCCTCCGCGATGCTCCGTAGCACCTGCTTCAGGTCCAGTTCGCGCCCGACCGACAGCACAGCCTCCAGGAGACTGTGGACCCGGTTCTGGGTGCCGCGCGCCGCGTCCAGGCGAGCCTGGAGTTCCTCCAGCAGCTCATCCAGTTTCAGCTGCGGCAGTCGTACACGGCCGCCGCCCTCGGAGCTTCCCACCGGTGATTCCTCCAGGTGCGCCTCAACGAGCCAACGGCCGATCGTTCCAGTTCCCCGCCACCGTACCGGTGGGGGGTTACGGGGCGGAACGAGATCGGCTTCATAGGTCTCACCGCGAGAAAACTCGTAGGTTCCAGCCGTGCGGGGCGGAGGGTAGGGACGATCGCCCCGGTGGTCAGGCGTTCTTGCCTCCGTGTTCCGGCGCGGAGTCGCGATGTCCGTCCCGCTCCAGGCGCTCCTGCACCTGGGTGGCGATGACGGCGGCCTGGACGCGCCGTTCCACGCCGAGTTTGGCCAGCAGGCGGGAGATGTGGTTCTTGACCGTCTTCTCAGCGAGGTAGAGCCGCTGGCCGATCTGCCGGTTCGTCAGCCCCTCGCCGACCAGCGCCAGGATCTCCCGCTCCCGATCGGTCAGGCCCGGCAGGGCATCCGGCTGAGGTTCCGGCGCCTCTCCCTGGCGCAGCCGGGCCGTCAACTTGGTGGTGGCGCTGGGGTTGAGCAGAGACTGGCCGACAGCCACGGTACGCACGGCCGCCACGAGGTCCGAGCCTGGACCTGTTTCAGTACGCAGCCGGATGCGCCCGCCATGATCGAGTCGAGCAGCGCCTCCTCGTCGTCGAACGAGGTCGGCATCAGGCAGGCGAGCTCAGGCATCTGCGAGCGCGTTCCCGGCAGACGCTCACGCCGTCGCCGTCGGGCAGGCGGACGTCGAGCACCGCGACCTACGGGCGCAGCGCGGGGACGCGCACCACTGCTTGCGCGGCGGTTGCCGCCTCGCAGACCACGGTGATGTCCGCCTCGTCGTCGAGAAGGCCCGCGAGCGTGCCCCGGGGCTGGATGTGGTGACCTCGGTCGTCGCGGAAGACGCGGCGTCCGCACTGGTGCGGCACGGCCGCGATGCGGCCCTTACCGTCGTCGGTACGCGCGGACACGGCGGCTTCACGGGAATGCCGCTCGGTTCGGTCAGCCTGCAGGTCGCCGCCCACACCGCGAGCCCGCTGCTCGTGGTCCGGGACGACCGGGAGGTCGCGCGCACGGACTTCGGGTACGACCGGGTGCTGCTCGGCCTCGAGAGTGACGCCGACGCGCCGGCGTCCGCGTACGCCTTCGAGGAGGCCGCGCGGCGCAAAGCACGGCTGCGGGTGCTGCATGCCTGGGCCTACCGGCAGTTGACGCCCGCGGGACTGGCGACCACGCCCGACGAATGGACGCAGGACGACCTCGGGAACCGTACGAGGGCCGCGGGGGCGGTGCCCGCCCACTCGGTGGCCCGGTCCTCGTGCCGGTCGCCGCCCCAGAGGAACCGGGGCACTGCGGCCGATGATCGCATGGGGCCGACGGGCCTGCCGAACGGACCCATACGGCCCTCGTGACGGCCTTCGCCGCAGACCACACTGGCTGTGAAGACGGCTCGGCAGGCCACAGGAGCTGATCGCCCATGGCAACGCTGGTGGAATTCCCCAACCGCACAGTCCGGGTGAACGCGGTGCTCGACGCACCGCTGTCGCGTTGGCTGTGGCTGGTGAAGTGGATCCTGGTGATCCCGCACCTCGTGGTGCTGGCCTTCCTCTGGATCGCCTTCGCCGTGGTGAGCGTGATCGCGTTCTTCGCCATCCTGTTCACCGAGCGCTATCCGCGACCGCTGTTCGACTTCAACCTGGGTGTGCTGCGCTGGAGTTGGCGGGTCGCGTACTACTCGTACAGCGCCCTGGGCACGGACCGGTACCCGCCGTTCAGTCTGGGCGAGGAACCGGAGTACCCGACACGGCTGGACATCACTTACCCGCAGCGCCTCTCCCGCGGCCTGGTGCTGGTCAAGTGGTGGCTCCTGGCCATCCCGCACTACGTCGTCCTCGGCTTTTTCCTCGGCGGCGTTCGCCTCGGCTGGTGGTCCGGCGGACTCGTCGGCGTTCTGACAGTGATCGCCGCGGTGATCATGGCCATCACCGAGAAGTACCCGAAGGACCTGTTCGACCTGGTCATCGGTCTCAACCGCTGGTGCCTGCGGGTCACCGCGTACGCCGCCCTGATGACCGACGAGTACCCGCCGTTCCGCCTGGACATGGGCGGCGCGGAACCCGCCGAGCCGGAGGAGCCATGATCACCGCCCTGGTGGCCGCGTTTCTGATCGTGCACGGGCTGCTGCATCCCGGCGTCTGGACGGCTCCTGTGCAGCCTGATCAGCCGCCTCGCTTCGACCCCGGGCACTCGTGGGCGCTGACCGCTGCCCATGTCCCGGCCACACCGACACGGGCTGCGGCGCTCGCGCTCGCCTGGTACACCGCCCTCGTGTACGTCGTCGCCGGTGCCGGGGCATCTGCGGGCGCCGGCTGGTGGCCGACGGCGGCGCTCGTGGCAGCCGCGAGCGGACTCGCCCTCAAGGCGATTTGGTTCGACCCGTGGCTGACCGTCGGGGTTCTGCTCGACGTGGGCGTCATCGTCGCCGTGGCCGACTCGTGGCCTGCGTCCGTCTACTGAAAGCCGTCACGGCCCGCGACGAGTCGGTGGGTTGCGGGCGGCTCCTTGTCCACAACACCGTCGGCCCTTCGTGAAGCGGGCCGATCGACCAGCCCCAGCCCTCGGACCCGCAAAGACAACCGAACTGTCGCGAACCACCAGGATGCCGGGGTCCGCACCCCGCAGCTCTCCGTCAGGGACCACGGTCACGTCCTCCCGGCACGTTCGAGTTGGGGCGACTCCCGCACGCCCCAGGTGCCGGAAGGACACACCGCGCGAGGACCTCGATGCAGGGGAGACACGAGGTCCGCGCGCAGGCGGCCGCCGCCATCGCCGACACAAGGCGGCGGCCGCCACTCCCAACCCTCCCAGGTCCCCTTGGCCTCACCCACCCTCAGCCCCGACGAATGCAGGGCTCTTTCATTCAGCCCTAGCGGGCTCTCCCCCTGGCTCTCCGCTCTCCTTCATCAGCGACGCGGCGTGCTCGGGGACGTACGTCTGCGGGGTACGGGGCGGTCACTGGTAGCAGGTGGACGGGGGACGCGGTCGCAGCTTCAGAGGGGGCAGGCCGACAGCTTGATACGGGACGGTGGACAGCAGATGGGCGATCATGTTGATCCGCGCGCTGCGCTTGTCGTCGCTCTCCACGACGTACCGGGGCGCCTCGGGGATGTCGGTGTGCGAGGAACCTCCGGTACTCCTCCTTTGTGCAGAAGCCCATGACGTGCTCGACACCTGCGCGGTCGTACCATCTGCGGTCGAGCAGGACGATCTCGCCGGCTGCCGGCAGGTGCTCCACGTACCGCTGGAAGTACCACTCGCTGCGCTCCCGCTCGGTCGGCGCCGGGAGCGGCACCATCCGCGCCATGCCGGGGTTGAGAAGCTCGGTGACGGCTTGATCGTGCTGCCCTTGCCCCCCGCGTCCCGCCCTTCGAAGACGACCACGAGCCGCGCGCCCTCGGCCCGCACCCACTCCTGGGGCTCGACCAACTCCACTGGGAGCCGCAGGAGTTCACGCTCGTACACCGCACGCGGCAGCCGCTGTGGCGCCGCACTGCTCCTCAGCTGCTTCTTGCCTGATGGTGGTGGCCCACATGCCGACCACCGTCACCATGGCGAGCGGCCCGACAAGCCCGGCCACCCGCCTGCGGGCCCACAGTCGATGGGGCAGTCTCCACAGCGCGGTCATGACGAGTCGACTCAGACCGCCATGGCGCGTGGGGTGCCAGGAGGTATGGAACAGGTCTCGCAGGGCGGCCATGGCCAGCCCGGCTCCCCTGGCTGCCGCGCAGCTGCGCGCGCTGAACGGGACGAGGGCCCATCGGTCCCGGACGGCTGAAGGGCGGCCCAGCGGTGTCGACCGGCGTATCTGCCGTTCCCGTTGGGCTCGGCATCAGCGCACGACGATGGCACGCCCGGTGATCTCATCGGGATCGATGCGCACCCACATACCGCGCTCTCCGCCCGCCCAGGGCCCGCTGTACGCCCGCTCCTCCAACCGACGGACGGCATCGGGGTCCGTCACGGCCTCGGCACCACCTCGTACCAGCACGCTCCAGCCCTGGCTGAGGGCGTCGTCGATGTGGTCGACCTCGAAGGCGACCGATGCTCCGGCGGCCGCCGCCGGCGTCGTACCGGGTGAGGTCCTGAAGACGACCGCGCCTTCGACGACGCTGTAGTTGACCGGAACGATGACCGGTCCCGTCGCCGTGCTGACGGCGATTCGCCCGACTCCATGCGTGGACAGCCGCGCCCAGCAGTCCTCGGTGCTCAGCTCGACGAACTCGGGGTTGCGGGCGGCTTGTCCAAAGCCGGGCGGCAGGTCGGCGTCGCCGCCGGTCAGCGCCATCTCGGTGGTCTCCAACGCGCCGGCCAGCCTGAGGAGGACGCTCCTCGCCGGCGCGGCGGTGGGGTGTTCCTCCAGGTGCTGGAGATAGCTGGGGACCATCCCCGCCCGGACTGCCGTTTCCTCCCTGGTCAGGCCGAGTTCGAGGCGTCGTCGGGCAATTCGACGCCCCATGTCGCCCCGTGCGGCGCCCGCTGGTGTGGACATCGCGTTCGGTGGTGTCTGTTCGGACACGGCGATCACTTCCTCCCGTCAGCCCGCCCTGACCGTCAGGACGTCGTGCTGCTGCTCGCCGAGGACGACCTTGAGCGCGCCGGTGTCGCCGGCCCGGGAGAATACGTCGTACGCCTCCTCCATCCGCTCCAGCGGGAAGGTGTGGGTAACCAGCGGAGACGCGGGCAGACGGCCGGCGGCCATCATGCGCAGCAGGGTGGGGGTTGAGTACGTGTCGACCAACCCGGTCGTGATCGTCACGTTCTTGTTCCACAGGTCTTCGAGGTGCAGGGTCGCGGGCTTGCCGTGCACGCCGACGTTGGCGACATGTCCGCCGGGGCGCACCATACGGGTGCACGCCTCGAAGCTCCCCGGTACCCCCACCGCTTCGATGACGACATCGGCGCCGAGCTCCTCGGTGAGGTCGGCAACCAGCGCTTCGGCTTCATCGCCCGCGGCTGCCACGGCGTCGGCGCCGAGGTGCTTGGCCGCCTCCAGCCGGGCCGGGACGGGGTCCACGGCGATGATCCGTTCAGGCGTGTACAGCCGGGCGGTGACGACCGCAGCGAGCCCGATGGGCCCGGCTCCGACGACGGCGATGGTGTCGCCGGGGCGCACACCGCCGTTCAGCACGCCAACCTCGTAGGCGGTGGGGTAGATGTCGGCCAGCAGGACGGCTTCCTTGCTGTCCACGGCGCCGGGGAGCAGATGCGTGGACAGGTCGGCGTGCGGGACCCGGACGTACTCGGCCTGGGTGCCGTTGATCCGGTGACCCAGGATCCAGCCTCCGTCGCCGAGGCACTGGCCGTACGCGCCCTCCCGGCAGTAGCGACAACGACCGCACGCCGTGATGCACGAGACCAGGACCCGGTCGCCGGGACGGACCGTACGTACGTCACTCCCGGCCTCGACGACCTCGCCGACCGCCTCGTGCCCGAGGATCGTGCCGGGTCGTACGTCCGGCACGTCGCCCTTGAGGATGTGCAGGTCCGTTCCGCAGATGGTGACGGCGTCGACGCGGACGATCGCGTCGGTGGGTTCTCGGAGGCCGGGGTCCGCGACGTCCTCCCAGGCGGACTGTCCGGGGCCGTGGAAGACGAGTGCTTTCATGACGATCCTTCTTCCTCCCCCCCCTTCCAGCATGAACGGGGTAGATGTCGCCCGCATGGGCCAGTCGGTCCACATCGCCGGATCAGTCGGGGCCGTTCGGGCCCGTCGAAACGTCGCGGCGGGCAGGAGCCGCCCAGCCGCGGAACAGTGGCCGGGCGGGTAGCCGCAGTATGGCGCGCCGGTCCGACCCCAGCCGTGTGGCGCTACCGGGCCGAGTGCCAGGGGCCTCAGCCGCCCTGCCGATCCGCTGCGGCGCCGTCGAGCACCTTCTCCACAGCGCGCCGCGGAGTGGCGGGGCCCTCCGGGCCGTATCCGAGACGGATGAGTATCTGGGCATGCCCGCTGCGGCCGGACATCCGGCTGAGGGCCTCGCGCAGGTCGGGCCATTCCAGCGCCTGGTGCAGCAGGGACGTACGGACGCCGTGGGTCGTGGCGACCAGGAGGACGTGCTCCAGGGCCTGCCCCGCTCGCAGCCAGTCGGCGCGACGGTCGTGTTCCGTGCTCAGCAGCGCCACGACGGGTTCCGGCTCGAAGGGCTGGGCGAGGAGCCGCTCGGGGTGGCGTTGCGCGGTGAAGTCACGCATGGGGAGCCGCTCATGGGCGTCCTGCGGTCCGAGCGCCGTCGGCGGCAGTCCGACGTCGGCGGGCTCGTACTGGTCACGGTGGATCCAGCGGCGGCTCTCGTCGCGGCGCTCAGGGTTGTTGCGGTTGCGGTGCTCGGCCTCCGTGGTCAGCCGGAGCAGGCGGATCGTGCTGTCTGCCGTGGGGAAGGTGAGCCGGGCGCCTTCCATGTGCGCGGCCTCGGTCAGTTCGGCGCGGATGTGTGAGGGCAGCTGTTGTCCGGTGAAAGGGAACCGGCTGCTGTGCCGGCGGCCGATCGCCGCGTACAGGTCGGCACGATGTGGCGTGCCCGGCCGGGCGGTGGGTCCGGTCGGGCGGACGCTGGCGAGCAGTTCGGGGTCCGCCGGGGCGGGCAGCAGACGGGTGACCGGGGTCCAGCCGAAGTGGGCGACCGCGACACGCAGGTTGAGGACGGCGGCACCGACTGAGAGATGCAGGGCACGTCCCGTGGGATCCGCATGGCGCAGACCTCGTTCCGGAGCCGCACGTACCTGGAGTGTGACGGTCTCGGGGTCCAGACGGCAGCGCCACGGCTGGGTGTTGAAGATCGAGGGCGCGGCGACCGCGGCCGAAAGGCAAGCTTCCAAGGTTGAGGCGTCAAGAATCGTCGGCATGATGCCCTCCCCGCCAGCGGATCGGAGCGGATGGTGCTGTCCTACGAGTCTCAGTCCCTGGGGGCGTTCGGGCGAGGGGCCGGTGGTCCTTCGCCGTGGTCCGGACGGCCCGGAGGTGTCCATGGGCGCACACCATCGGCCGCCTTCGGCGACCAGGTCTGAACGGCCCGTCGTCTGATGCGAGTCGGGCCCAAAGGTCCCCACGGTCATGCCTGGTCGGCCCCTGCCGCGGCTCCTTCCCGGGTGTCATCTTCCTTCAGAGAAAACGAGAGGGAGGTGCAGTCCGATGCGCGAGGCGCACCGCACGAAGCGTACGAGTCATCTGCTGTGGCGATGGCGCAGCAATCCGCTGCGGCGGCACGACGACGTCGTCGAGGCATGGATCGGGTTGGCCGTGTGGACAGTCATCGCGCTGGGCGGCGCGTTCGTCGGCACGCTGACGGCCCATGCCGCCGACGAGTCCTTCACACAGCAGCGCGCCACACGGCACGCAGTCCGGGCCGTGCTCGTCGAGAGCACCGCGGACGCCACGCAGTCCGCGGCGGCAACGTTCGACGACCGGGTCAAGGCCAAGGTCCGCTGGACTGCATCGGACGGCTCCACGCGCACCGGCCGGACCGTGGTGGACACCGGCCAGACAGCAGGATCCAAGGTCGTGATCTGGGCGGACGACAAGGGACGGCTGACAAGGGAGCCGCAGTCCGCCACCGACGCTGCCATCGGGGCGGCCTTCCTGGGCACCCTCGCCGCCCTCGCCCTCGGTGGCCTGGCGTACGGTGCCGGGCGCGCAGCGCGGTGGCGGCTCGACCAGCGGCGCATCGCCCAGTGGGCCAGGGAGTGGGAGCAGGTCGGACCGCAGTGGCGGCGCAAGACCACGTGACCCCTGCAAGTCAGTGCGATCCGGGGCCGGTTGGCCGAGCATGGGGCCGACCGGCCCTGGCGGCTGCCGTGGCGGCGACCGAAGCTGGAATGAAGAAGGAGTCGAAAACAGACGCCTCAGCAGTCGGGAGGGCGTGATGACTGGAATGATCGAACGGTGGCCGGGCTAGCCCGTGCTGCCGGATCTGTTCGGCTGGATCGAGGGCGGGATTCCGGGTCTGCACCAGACCCCCGGTGTGCACGGCATCCGTGTCGAGGAGCGCATCGAGGACGGCCAGTACATCCTGCGCGCCGAACTGCCGGGCATCGACCCGGCCAAGGACGTCGAGATCACCGTGGCGGAAGGGGTACTGACCCTGCGGGCGGAGCGCTCCGAGGAGAAGACGGAGAGGCACCAATCGGAGTTCCGCTACGGCACGTTCGCCCGCGCGGTTCGTCTGCCGGCCGGAGCCCGCGGCGAGGAAGCGACCGCGGAGTACAAGGATGGCGTACTGACCATCACGGTCCCGGTTCCCGAGACGAAGACGGGCACCAGGACCATCCCGGTGCGGCACGCCTGAGCACCGCTCGGCTCGGTGCCGCAGGGCCCGGACGCCCGTAGGGAAGGGCGGGCGCCCGGGCCCGTTTCCCTGGCTGCCGGACGCCGACGTATGGGCATCGGCCATCGCGCGTCACGCGGCTCGGAGCCCGTAAGTCGAGCCCGTAAGTCCCCGGTTGAGACCGGGGACTTACGGGCTCGACGTATCGTCAGATGAGGCCCGTCCCTCCTTCATGAGGCGTGTTCGTGCGCGCCGGTGAGGCGCGGTTGCACGTCCACGACGCCCTCCACGGCACGCACCAGGCGCGCGGCGACCGGTACCAACGAGGTGTCCCTGACCTTGCCGGTGAGGGTGACGACGCCGCCCTCCACGGTGACGTGGATGGGCCCGACCGGGTCCGGGAAGAGGTAGGCCACGACTGTGCGGCGCACCTCCTCGGCGATGTCCTCGTCCGAACGCAGGAAGACCTTCAGCAGATCGGCGCGGCTCACGACGCCCTCCAGCATCCCCACCGCGTCAACGACCGGGAACCGCTTGACCCGCCGGTGGGCCATCACACGGGCCGCCTCCGCAAGTGGGGCATTGGCATGGATGGTGACGGCCGGTGCGGTCATCAACTCACCCGCAGTCACCGCACCTGCCTTGGCCAGGTCGGACAAGCGGCGCAGCTGCGTCCAGCGATCGGGATCGCTGTCGCGGAACTCCTCCTTGGGCAGCAGGTCGGCCTCAGAGACGACGCCGATCACCCGGCCCTCGCCATCCAGCACGGGCAGGGCGCTGACCTTCCGCTGCCCCATCAGCTTGACGATCTCCTTGAACGTGGCGTCCCGGCCCACGGAGACGACCGTGTGGGTCATCACGTCACTCACGGTGTGCGGGCCCTCGTTCACGACGGCCTCCTCTGCCTCTGCTTCAGTCGGATGTGGGTGGCGCCCGGACTCCGCGGTCATCCCAGGCCGCCGCTGCCGCACGGGGTGTAGAGGTCCAGCAACCGGGCCCGGGCCGCCTGTAGCCGGTCCGCGAGTGCCCGGGCGACCCAGCCGGCCACGGCGACGCCCAGCGCGGGGTCGGAGTGACACATCATGCGTACGGTCTCCGCGTCGACCTCGTACGCGCGCACCGGGGTGATGGCCTCCGCGCCCATCCGCCACGCATTGGGCGGGGACAGCCAGGAACAGCCGAGGAGTTCGTTGTGCCCCAGGTTCTCGATGACCGCGGAGCGACGTCCGGGCGTGTGCATGTCGAGGGTGACAGTGCCCGTACGGATGATCCAGAACCGGTCCGCCCGTCCGCCCTCCTCGAAGATGCGGGTTCCCGCCAGGAACGTGACCTCGCGCGCGATACGGATCAGCCGCTCGCGATGCGGGGCGGAATGGGCACTCGTCATGGTGGCCGTGACGCTCATTGCGGGATCCTGCCTTCGTCCGTGGTCCGGGTGACCGCGCAACGGACAGCCCTGCGGTCCTGGTCAGCTGCGGTAGCGCGAGTGGTCGTCGCTGCCGCCGATGTAGTGCCGTTCCTCGATGACCGTCTCCCGTTCACCGGGGCGCTTGACGCCCACGGTGCCCAGGAACGTGATGAGCCCGAGGAGTCCGACAGCCATCAGGAGCAGGCCCACCGCGGTCGAACTGAAGCCGAAGACCATGCACGCGCCCAGTACCAGCGCACCGATCAGGATCAGCGGAACCATGACCGCCTCCTCGGACGTGGGTCACTCGGACCCTCCCTGCCTTTGCTCCCAGGCTGTCGCCCCCAGAACCGGTACGCCGTGGGCCGAACGTCCCCGATCCGGGGCGGACAGGCCCTCCTGTCCGTACGGTGCGCGATGTCACCCTGAGAGCGAAGGACCTTTCTGCATGCGCGGAACCCCCTCCGGCATGTGCCCGAGAGGTGGTGCTGATCATGGAGCTGCCCCTGGTCGTGGGAGTCGACGGCTCGGAGTCCAGCCTTCAGGCGGTCGACTGGGCCGTGGACGAGGCGGCCCGACTCGGTCTGTCCCTGCGGCTCGTGCACGCCTCGCTATGGGAGCGGTACGAAGGTGTCGACCTCGCGTACGACCTCGGCCGCCCCTCCGAGCAGCAAATGGCCGAGAGCATCATCCGCACCTCGGGCCAACGGGCCCGGCTGCGGAATCCGGACGTGAAGGTGTCCGCCGACGTGCTGGCCGAGGACCCGGAAGGCGCGCTGCTGCGCGAGGCACGCAATGCGACGGCCCTGGTCACCGGGCAACGCGGCCGCGGTCAGGTGGCGGACCTGCTGCTCGGGTCCGTCAGCCTCACGATGGCGGCCCAGGCCCACTGCCCCGTCGTAGTGGTGCGCGGCAGTCAGGACAGCCGCAACGGCACGCACGGCCGCATCGTGCTCGGCGTGGGCGACTCGGCAACCGGCGCGGCCGCCATCGGCCTCGCCTTCCGCGAGGCCCAGACGCGCGGCTGCGCGCTCGACGCGGTACGCGCTTGGCGGTGCCCGGCACACGAAACAGCCGACCACCCCCTGCTCGCCGGCGATCCCGCCCACTACCACCAGCAGGAGGCGACGAAACTGCTGGAGGACGCCCTGCGCACCCAGGTACGCGAGTATCCGGCCGTCGAGGTGCACCGCACCATCGTCGAGGGACCCGCACGGAGGGTCCTCCTCGACCGAGCCGGCGACGCGGATCTGCTGGTGATCGGAGCCCGGCGGCGGCACGGGCACTTCGGACTACAGCTCGGCCGCGTGGGTCACGCCTTGCTGCACCACGCCGACTGCCCGGTGGCCGTCGTGCCGCAGCGCGGGTGAACCCGGGACCCGCCCGCAGAACCTCAGCCGCGCGTCCCCCTCGAAGAACCACAATCGCGTGTCCCGCACGCAGAACCACAACCGCCGTCGGGGGAAGGACCGGTTCGTGACCGGGATCTCCGCACGATTCAAAGGTGTGGAGGCCGCCGTGTTCGACACGGACGGCGTCGTCACCGACTCCGCGCGCGTCCACGCCGCCGCCTGGAAGACGGCGTTCGACGCCTTCCTGCGCGACCACCCACCGCCGAGTACGGCTTCACGAACCGCTACCGCGGTCACTGGGGTGTGGGCCTGCGCATGCGTCCCGGACAGCTGCACCTCGCGGTGCCGGCCTCCGACCGCTCCCCCATCGACATCGAACTGCCGGACCCGGCCGTGTCCGTCAGGCCGGGCGAGTCGTGTGAGCTGACGCTGGGCCGCTGAGCGTGCCCGATTCGCGGGGCGTCGGAGCGACGTCGGCGAAGGCGTCCATGTCCGCCACCGGTGGCGGCCCTGGTACGGCCGTGCACGTCTCCGATTCATGAATTCACCGGCCGTCACGGCGCCCACGGGCGCTCCGCCCGGCAGGCCGCCCGCTACATGGAGGACAACGCGGTCGGCGCGCTACTCGTCGAGATCGGGGCCCGGTTGTGGGGTAATCCTCACCGACCGCGATCTGGTGGTCCGCTGTCTCGCCCTGGGCGCGGATGCGGACACCCGGTGTCGGAACTGATGTCCGAACCCGTCACCACTCTGGCGGCCACCTACGACGACAGGGCTGCTTACCGCGCGTTCGGGGGGAACCTGTCGTCCGGGGCGAGCCGGGCGAAGTCGGAGGCGCGGACGCTGCCGATCGGCCCTGGGCACGAGCCGTTCGGCGCAGAGCCGCAGTGCCCGGACCGGGGCACGATAGTGGGAGGGCAGTGACCCGGGAGGATCCCATGGATACGAAGATTTCGACCCCGACCGGCAGACCGCTGCTGCTGGACGGCGTGCTGCCGGAGTTCCGCTTCGCGCGTCTGGAGAGCACGGCGATCGCGGCCGCGCCGGGCGCGGTGTTCGAAGCCGCGCGCGAGCTGGATCTGCTCAGCGTCCACGCGCCGCTGTTCGACGCGGCGCTGTGGGTGCGTGGGATGCCGGACAAGCTCCTTGGCCGCACTCCGCCCCCTCTCCCGTCGATGCGGGTCGCCGAGCTCTTCGACCTCGCGAGTAAGGGCGAGCAGCCCTGGTTGCCGCTGGGCGAGGTGCCCGGCCGCGAACTGGTCTTCGGTGCCGTCGGCAAGGTGTGGCGGCCGTCGATCGAGTGGCGGTGGATCGCCCCGGAGGACTTCACGGCGTTCGACGAGCCGGGCTGGGCCAAGATGGCCGCTTCGTTCGTCGTTCACCCGTACGGGGAACGGCGTGCCCTGCTTTCGTACGAGGCCCGTACCGCCTGCACCGACCCCGAGTCCGCCGCGCGGTTCCGTCGCTACTGGACGCTGGTTTCAGGCGGCGTCGGCATCGTGCTGCGCGCCACCCTCAGGGCGGTCAAAGAGGCCGCCGAGCCGAAGTGATCCCGGTCGGCCCGGATGTCGGCCTCGAGATCAGCGGGGACCAGCACCACGGCGTCGACCTCAGCGCGCCGTACTGAGGTGCGGGCCGTGCTCTCGCGCGTACGTGATCGCCTTGATCCCGTCCGACCGGTCGAGTTCGGTCGCCGGCTCGCCCGCGATGGGGCCGGTACCGGACCGGCCGCCACAACCCCGACCCGGAACTCGTCGATGCCGCTGGCCACGGCACCGATGGCGACGGTGATCGCGACCGGCAGCAGCACCATGAAGAACAGCGCGGTGCGGTCGCGCAGCATCCGCAGCACGGTCGCCCGGGTCACGGCGAACGCCGTGGGACTGCTCATCGCGTCCTCCTGAGCCGCAGCAGTACGGCGGTCACGGCGGCCACCGCCAGCGAGAAGGCGGCGATGCCCAGCAGCGGCCCGCCCGCAGCGGTCCAGCCGCCGACCCCGGTGCCCAGGTCGGTGAAGCCGCGCAGCGCCCAGCCGTTGGGGGTGTACAGCGCCAGGCGGCGCAGCAGCGGCGGGCCCGTGGCGGTGTGGACGAAATTCCCGCCGACCAGGGCAAGCACGAACACCACGACCGACGACAGACCTTCGGCCTGCCGCTGGGCACGGGCCAGCAAGGTCACGAGCGCGGTCAGGCACCCCACCGTCACCGCCATGGCGACGCACAGCGCCGCCACCGCGCCCTTTTCCTGCTCCGCGAAGTAGCTGCGGGCTCCGAAGCCGATGGTGAAAGGACGAAGAAGATGCCCATGCTCGGTGCGAAGTAGCTGATCGCCTTCAGCGGATCGTCACTCGGGCCGGATGGATCCACCGACTCCGGCAGCCGCAACAGGGCCGCCTGGGTGGCGAGTTCGGGTACGTCCTCCGTCGGCGCTCCGGCGGCGAGCGCGGTGCCGACCGAGAGCCGCTCGGCGTTGACCTGGGCCACGTACGACTCGGCGACGGCTCGGGCGACCTGGGCCTGCAACGGGTAGTCGACGCTGTCCAGTACGGTGACCGGCGCGGGCGTACCTCCGCTGATCGAGGCGGTGAAGCCGGCCGGAACGACGATGGCGGCCTGGACCTTCCCGGCGTCGACGGCGTCGACGGCGTCGCGGGCCTGTGCCCGGGTGGCGTAGGTGCTTACGAGACGTTCTTCGGCCGGCGGGGGCTCTTGAAGGTCGTCACCAGTGCGGTGGCGGCGGGCCCGTGGTCGAGGTCAGTGATGGCCAAGTCGGCGCGAGACTCCGAGCTGCTGCTCAACGCCATCGCCATCGCCATCAGGCCGGAGATGACCACCGGGGCGAGGAAGACCATGATCCACGCGGACTTGTCCCGGAGGCGCTGACGCAGGTCCTTGGCGGCGATGGCGAGCACGACGGACATGACGTACATGAAGCGCATGGCCGCCTCACTCCCCCAGGGCGGTGCCGGTCAGGCGCAGGAAGACCGCTTCGAGGTCTGGTTCGACGATCTCGACGCTTCTGATCTGGATGCCGTGCTCGTGCGCGAGCAGTCACGCCTCTGCCCGGTCCGTCCCCATCCTGTCCGACGAAAAGGGACCGTTCGGCACCTCTTCGAAGCCCCTTGGCCCTCTCCGGGTCCTCCCTCTCCGGGCCACCGTGAAAACAATGAGGACGTCCAGGGAGGAAGTCATGACAGAACTCACCGCCGGACACGACATCGTGGTGGGCGTCGACGGCTCCAAGGCGTCCATCGCCGCACTGCGCTGGGCTGCCCAACAGGCCCGGGCTCTGCGTGCCGAGGTCGTCGCGGTGCACGCCTGGGAACCAAGTGTGTACGGAATCGCTCCCTACGCATCAGTATCGGCGCGCCCGTCAGCCGCGGAGGAACGTGACCAGGCCGCCGAGCTGCTCGCCGCGACGGTACGGGCGGTCTTCGGCCCGCGGATAGACGGTTCCGTACGTGCCGTCCTGGCCGAGGGACCACCCGCACGGGTACTGCTGCAGCACACGCGCGGGGCCCTCTTGCTCGCCCTTGGACGCAAGGCCCACGGCGAGCGTGGGCTGCCCCCGATCGGCACCGTCGGCCGCGAGTGCCTGCGTCACGCGACGATCCCCGTGGTCGCGGTGCCCGCCCCCGACCGCCCGGCGGGGCAGCTCAGGGCGGTGGAGACACCTCCTCCCGCCCGGAGCGGAGCCGCATAGGCCGCGACGGCTGGGCTGTGGCTCGCAGCCCCTGCTCAGGCAAGGGCGACGCTCTGCGTGAGGGCTCGGCCATGGCATGATCACCCACCATCCACGAGCACTGAACCCGACGAGACCGCGCCACGAGTTGACGCCTTGGCAGTGCCGTTCACGGGCAGACCTGGCTGGACGCGGCTCAGGACTTCGTGCGCGACAACGGCGACATATTCGGTCTCCAGCCCGTGTGGACCTTCACTGTCGGGATGCCTTACGCACTGCGCGGGCCGTGGAAGCGGATGGCCCCCAAGGAGGGGCCGGCCGTCATCGAGAGCCTGCCGGGTGGCCTCTCGTACCGAAGTCACCGGCGGTTCTCGGGCGTCGTCCACGAGATCAACTGCCATCTGATGGGCGGCCGGTTCGGCGACTACCAGCGGTTGGGACACTATCGACGAGTGGGCGTCGGAGGTCGACGACGAGCTGACCTCCGGATGACGGCGGGGAGGTCGTTGCCCCGTTCGGGCGGGGCGCCCGAGTCAGGGGCAGCGCTCAGCCGGACCGGTCGGGGTGCCCCTCCGTGTCGTCGGGTTCGCGCAGCACCTCGGCGTTCTCGATCAGTCGGCGCAGCTCCGCGACGAACCGGGCGGCGGGGGCGCCGTCGATCACGTTGTGGTCGAGAGTGACGGTCAAGTCGACCACCTCCCGGGCCTCGATCCGGCCGTCCACGACGCGGGGCCGCTCAGTCACCCCGCCGACGACCACCTGGAGAGGCATCAGCGCCAGCGGGGCGATCCCGAACCCGCCGCCGGCGCCGAACATGCCGACTGCCGTGACCGCGACGGTACCGGTCAGCTGCCGTAGCCGTACCGACCGGCCCAGCAGCGCCCACATCGCCGGCACCAGGCCGGGGATCCAGGTCAGGGTGGTGCCGAAGCGGTCGAGCATCCGTCCCGTGCCGGTCGCCGCGTAGTCGCCCTTGGTGGCCCGCAGCTGGGCCGTGAGGTCCGGGACGTCGCGGATGTCGGCGTCGTGCAGCACCTGCGGGAGAGCGAAGGGGCCCTGCCCGGTCGCGACCTCCACCAGCGTGGTGACGTCGACGTGGTGGTGGCGGACCAGGCGGCCACGCCAGTTCCGGTAGGCGTGCACCTGCGGGTGCACCGCCGCGGCCCGGGCGACGGACGCCACCACGAAGGCGGTGAACGACAGCGGCCGGCCGGACGCGTCGAGCAGGTTCCGCGCCGTCGTGACGTCGAGATCGACGAGGCTGTGCATGGCTGCCCTGCGCCGGCCGGCCCGCTCGGCGGCGATCACCAGCCGTCGGCTCGACGGGAAGGGCCCGACGTCGACCCCGCGCGGTCGGCCCGCGGTGGCCGGGGGGACCGCCGGGCCGCGGTCATCGGTTGCCGATGTGGTGCCCTTGGCGTTCCTCCTACCAGGCTTATGCATAGCGCTCCTCCCGCGCCCGAGGGCGGTCCCAGGCGCTCCGCACGACGGGTGCCGACCAGCGCTGCCTGCCCCTTTCCGACGGTAGCGGAGGGCGGTCGAACCGGCGCCCGCACCTTCCCCGGCCCCGCCGAGACGGCGCCTGAGCCGGTGACCTGCGTACGCGACGGCGCAGCAGCCGGACAGCAAGCGGTCGGCGGGCAGGGTGGCGGCCACCACGGGGTGTACGCCGAGCGGGCCACCCGTGGCCAGGGGCGCTCGACGACCGCGCCGAAGCCGACCGGAGCCACCTGGGGCACGTGATCGATGACGCCACAAGCGGACTCCACGGACCAGACCGGGCGTGCGAACCGAGGCTGCACGGCTGGGCGTTGGCCTGGGCCGTTCGGACCTGAACGAGGGACCGGTAGCCCCTCCGCCCAGCAGCACTGGCGCACCACGATGAAAGTGAATTCGTAGAACCCGTAGTGGCTGCGAGGGCGCTGGAGGTGCCACGTGATGCTTCGACCGGTTGTCGCCGGGGTCGACGGATCCCCCGAGAGTCTGGCCGCCACCGAGTGGGCGGCCCGCGAGGCGCTGCGCCGCGAACTGCCGCTGCACCTGGTGCACGCGTCCAACTGGGGCCCCCGTTCCTCGACGACGGATCCCGCGAGCGTGGTCCGGCGCCACCTGGGACGCGGCGTTCTGCGCAAGGCCGAGGAGCACCTCGTGCGGGCGTGTCCCGGAGTCCGTCTCACCGACGAGCTGGTCGAGGGGCCCGCGACCGCCGCCCTGTTGGCTGCCTCGAACCAGGCTGAGTTGATGGTCCTGGGTTCCCGCGGGCTGAGCGGATTCACCGGGTTCGTGATCGGCTCGGTGGCCCAGGGTATCGCGGCGCGGGCGACCCGGCCGGTGGTCCTGGTCCAGGCCGGAGAGGAGGCCGAGGACGAACACCGGCTGGACCAGGACGGCCGCCCGTCGGTGCGCACCGGATACCAGGACATCGTGCTCGGTCTCGATCTCAACGACCCGAGCGACGAGGTGATCGGGTTCGCCCTCGAAACGGCGCGGGTTCGCGGGGCGCGGCTACGCGTCATGCACGCGTTGAGCAGCCCGTCCCTGCTGTCCCTGGGCCCCGGCGAGATCGGTCTGGAGAGCGCACCCGAACGTGCCGAGGAGTGGCGCGGCTTCCTCGAAGCGGTGCTCCAGGTCTGGCGTGACAAGTACCCCGGCGTGGACGTCGAAGCGACGGTCGTCGAGGACAGGGCGGCCACTCGGCTGGTCCACGCCTCCTCCGGTGCAGGACTGATCGTCGTTGGCCGCCGCCGGCACGAGCGTCGCGTCGGCCCGCATGCCGGCCCCGTCACCCATGCCCTGGTCCACCACGCGCACTGCCCTGTGGCCGTCGTATCCCACGACTGAGGCGGCCCGGAGCACCGTTGAGGGAGGTGTCCGTCATGTTGAGGCCCGTTGTCGTCGGTCTCGACGGCTCGCACGAGAGTGCCGCCGCTGCGGACTGGGCAGCACGTGAGGCGCTGCGCCGCGGGCTGCCGCTGCGTCTCGTCCACGCCTGGGAGGGGCTGCCGGACGAGGAGGCGTCGCTGCCCGAGCTGAAGGTCCCCCAGTACTGGGCGCGCCGCATCCTGCGGGGCGCCATGGACCGGCTCGCCGAGCGGTATCCGCAGGTATACATGAGCGCGGAACAGCTCCGGCGGTCCCCCGTCCAGGCCCTCGCGTCCGAGGCCGAGGAGGCGGAGCTGCTGGTCCTCGGCAGCCAGGGGTTCGGCGGTGTCGGCGGCTTCTTCGCGGGCTCCGTGGCGATGGCCACCGTGGGCCACGTGCAATGTCCAGTGGTGCTCGTGCGGGCGGGGTACCGCGCGGAGGACGAGCGGTTCCCCGATGCCGACGGGCGGCCCTCCGACCGGACTTCGTACCGCGTCGTGGTGCTCGCCGTGGATATGGGCGACCCGTGCGACGGTCTGATCCGGTTCGGCTTCGAGGCGGCGACCTGCCGCAACGCGACACTGCGCGTCGTGTACGTCCAGCCCACCGTCCGCTTCCCGGTGGCCATGGCCCTGCAGGGGCGCCACGTGGACCGGGCGGAGGCGGAGCGGATGCTCACGGCCTCGTTACGGCCCTGGAGGGAGAAGCATCCGACGGTGCGGGTGCAGGAGCTCGTCGTGAACGGCGAACCCGCCCAGGGGATCATGAAGGCGTCCCGTGACGTCGGGCTGCTGGTCGTGGGCCGCAGGCCGCGGCACGCGGCGGTCGGCCCCCGCACCGGACCGGTGGCGCACGCGGTCATCCACCACGTCGGCTGCCCCGTCGCCGTCGTCCCGCACGACTGAGGATACGCGGGGTACACGCGGCCCCATCGGGGGCCGTCCGGCCCATGCTCACACGGACCCTGCGCACCGACTCTGAAGGCACGGCGCAGCGCATCTGCGAGAAGAGCAGGCTGCAACAGCGAACGGCGGTAGCTGCCATGGGCGCAACGGACACACGCGTCGATCACGCACTCAACTACCTGGTCCCCGCGGCCATCACCGCACCTTCGGTGTACAACACCCGGCCATGGCTGGTCATTGGGCCGAGGAGAAAAGGGCCAACCCGCATGTGTGCGACATACGTCCTCATGCGCAAGGGGATGCCGCTCGTCGTGTCCGACGACGACGCCCGGCTGTTCCTCAGCGACGGGCACGGCCACTCCCGCTTCACCGGCTACGAGCTCCGCGAGGTGGTGCAGGCATGAGAATCGTGCTGGAAACGGTCCGGTGCGCCTGGTGCCATGAGGAGTTCGGGAGACCGCTCAGCACCCCTGGGCGGCCCCGCAAGTACTGCACGGACGAATGCCGCAAGGCGTACGTGAAGAACGTCGCACAGCCCGCATGGCTGCGGCGCGAGAGGCGGAAGAGAATCGGACTCTCTGTCTGGTGAGGCGGAAACCAGGCTTTCGAACTTGAGCGGTGCAGGTCTGTTGCCTGCACTGACTGTCTGTCACATTCTGTGATCGGCAGGCTGGCTGACCGCGCGGGTCCGACGCCGGGATCGAGGCGGCGCGCAGGGCCGACACTCAACGTCCAGTAGCGGGTCCCGGCGGGAACCGGGCAGTTGCCCGGCGAGCCCTTGTACGCGCCGGTGATCCGAACGACATAGTCGTAGCCCTGCGGTGCCGGGTTCGCCCGGCATTTCCATACGATCATTAGGCTGGCCTGGATTCCGGTGCTCGACTCCCTGGCCGGGAGGCACTGGCCGCGGCGGAACTGGCGTTCCAGGCACAGGACGATCTCTCTTGGAGGGCCGTGGTAGGCCCAGGGACCGGCGTGTCCGTGGTCGTGGAGGAGCCGCCGCTGCTCGAGTCGTCGTCCTGCACGTTCCAGAACCAGACGGCGACCACGGCGATCAGCAGCAGCACCGCCCAGCAGCCCGGGGACTGAAACACCACCTCTGTGCCCCGACGCCGGCGTCCACCGTCACCGTCGCTCTTACCGTCCCCCTCGTGCCACATGACTGGCCGACGGGCATCCTCTCGCACGCAGGACCGTGACGCCTTCTGTGACCCACTCAGCCCCACTCACGCACCGCCGCGGCCTCTGGCTCCCCACAGGCACCAACCTGCACCGCTCAAGGTCGAAGTCCCGGAATCACCGCACACGGAAGGCCCGAACAGCCTTGGCACAAGGCGGCGTTCGGCCGGGACGCCGATCTCGACCTGTTCACGGATCCCATGCGCCGGCTCACGCTCACCGACATGCCGTACCTGGGCTTCCGGCCTGTGGTTCGCGCCTTCCCCGACCTGTGGGACCCGGCTCATCTCGCCGCCGAGGACAGGCACCGGTCCGATCCCGGGCATGTCGCCGAACTGGTCCGCTGCACGCGGGCAACGCCCGGTCGGTTCCCCGGCCTCGTTGTACCACGCTGGTCCCGCAGACAGCAGTTCAGGAGGCGACGATCACGAACCAGATACAGGCGGTGAGGCGCCCCAGCGTCCACGTCAGCCTGAGCCTCCCGGCCTTCGGACGCCGCCCGTGCGCGATGTCCTTAGAAGCCATTGTTCTACCGAGCAGTTCGCCTGGCGATCGAACGAGAGTTCCCGGCCGGGTGGTCTTCCGGTGGTCCGGGCATGAAGGCAGGGTCCCCCGCGCAACTCGTGGGTGTCGAATCCATCCGAGCAACAGGAGGCACTGTTGTCGCAGTCTTCCGTGCTGGCCCTGCGGGGTCCAAGAAGGTCCCGGGCCGCATGCGTTGCTGCCGTGGACGTGCTCGGCCTGGTCATCGCGGTAGTGGTGCCGGCCGTCTCCGCCCACGACAACGGATTCGACGCCCGGATCCGCCATCAGGTTTCGCTGAAGGTCCGTCGGTAGGCGCCGGGTGTGGTGCCGAGATGTGCCCGGAAACGGCGGCGCAGGTTGACCGCCGAGGCGAGTCCGACCCGGGTGGCGATGGCTTCGACCGGCAGGTCGGTCCGCTCCAGCAGTACCCGTGCCGCGTCGAGACGCTGGCCGAGCAGCCACTGTCCAGGGCTGGTGCCGAGCTGTTCGGTGAACCGCCGGGCGAGGGTTCGGCTGGAGAGTCCGGCGTGTTCGGCGAGGCGAGTGAGGGTCAGCCGGGTGTGGAGCCGGGAGGTGGCCCACTCCAGCAGCGGCGCCAATGACTCGTCCGCCCTGGCCGGTGCGGGCTGTGTCGCGTACTGGCGTTGGCTGCCCTCCCGGTGTGGCGGCAGGACCATGTTCCGGGCGATCTGGGCGGCGTATGCCGCGCCGTGGTCGGAACGTACCAGGTGCAGGCACAGGTCGATGCCCGCGCCGGTTCCGGCGCTGGTCGCCACGTCGCCGTGGTCCACGAAGAGCACGTCCTGGTCCACCTGCACCTCGGGGAAGGTGGCGGCGAGCTGGGCGGTGCGGCGCCAGTGGGTGGTGGCGCGGCGGCCGTCGAGCAGTCCGGCCTGAGCGAGGACGAACGCCCCCGTGCAGATGGCGACGATCCTCGCCCCTCGCTGGTGGGCGGCCCGCAGCGCGTCGGTGACGGTCGGCGGCACCGGTGCGCCGGGCGGCTGCCAGCCGGGGACGACCACGGTGTCCGCCTCCTGCAGGGCCGTCAGCCCGGCGTCGACGAGCATCGTGAAACCGACGGTGGTCTGCAGAGGGCCGGGGCGCTCGGCGCAGGTCCGGAAGGTGTAGCGGGCCGGCATGTCTTGCTGGACGGTGCCGAATACCTCGGCGGCACAGGCGAGTTCGAAGGGGGACTGGGGCGGGTTGAGCAGGGCCACCACTCGATGCAGGCTCATGGCAGGAATATACCCGTGGATGTCTTTCTGGACTCTCGGCTGGAAGGCCGGCCCCGGTCACAGTGGTCCCATGAGTGCAATCACCGAAACGAGAGTGTCGAGGGCCACGGTCCAGGTCGACGGCGAAACGGCCAGCTACCTGACCGTGGAGCAGGACGGCCCGGCCGTGTTGCTGCTGCACGGAACGTACTGGAGCCGGGTCTGGCTCCCGGTGCTCGACCGCCTCGCCGGGGCCGGGCTGCGGCCCCTTGCGATCGATCTCCCCGGGCTTGGGCGCTCGGGCGGCGAACTCACCCTGGAGGCGGCCACGGTCCCGGCCCTTGCGGACTGGGTGACGCGATTCGCGTCAGCGGCGGGGCTCTCCGGGCCGATCGCCGTGGCGGGTCATGACATCGGCGGCGCGATCGCCCAGCATCTCCTCGTCCACGATCGGCTGGAGGTGTCCCGGTTGGCCTTGGTCAACTCGGTCCTCTACGACTCCTGGCCGGCGCCCCACGTGGCCCGGTTCCGGGACCCTGGGACCACCGCCGACGACGTGCTTGCCGCCCGCCGACAGGCGGTGACGCGGTCGCTGGCCGGTGCCGCCACCGAGCAGCGGGTCGCGGAGTACGTGGATCCGTGGACCGATGCGAGGGTCCGCCGCTCCTGGATGGCCTTGGCGGGTGCGGCCGACAACCGCTACACCCTTGAGCTCGTTCCCGCGCTGCAGCGGTCCACGACGCCCAAGTTGCTGATCTGGGGCGAGGACGACGAGAACGAGAGGGTGGAGTACGCCGAGCGATTCGCCTCGGAGATCCCGCACACCACGCTCGTACGTATTCCGGATGCGGACCACATCCCCACGGAGAACGCGCCCGGCCGGATCGGCCACGCGCTCATCGACTTCCTCATGGCGTAGAGATCTCAGAAGCCGCTGTCTTGCCGATCTCGGGGTTTGTCGGTCTACGCGAACGAGCAGTCAGGAGGTTCTGTTGTCGCAGATGTACGCCACCGCCGAGGCGGAGTCCACCTCGGCCACCCCCGCGTGTGACTGCTTGGCTCACCGGATCGGAAACGCCGCGGACCATGGGGGCCGTGAGCGCCGTTACCCGACGGACATGACCGACGCGGAGTGGTCGACCATCCGGCCGCTCCTGCCGACGCCCAGCTGGATGCGTGGCCGGGGCGGGCAGCCGGAGGCGTACTGCCACCGCGCGATGCTGGACGCGATCCGCTACCTCGTGGACCACGGCATCAAGTGGCGCGCCGTGCCTGCCGACTTCCCGCCGCGGGACCGGGTGTGCGCGTTCTTCCGCCGCTGGCGTGACCACGGCTTGGTCGCCGAGTTCCACGACCGTCTGCACGCGAGGATCCGCGCAAAGCTGGGACGGGATGCGGAGCCGACGGCCGGGGTGATCGACTCGCAGTCGGTCAAGGCGGACGCCGTGGTCGGATCCGAAAGCCGGGGCTTCGACGGCGGCAAGCAGATCAACGGGCGCAAGCGGCACGTCGTAGACGACACGCTCGGCCTGCTGCTGGGCGTGATGGTCACGGCCGCGGATGTCGGCGACCGCGCCGCCGCGAAGGTCCTGCTGCGAGATGTCGCCGACGCGCACCACCTGCTGGTCCTGGTCTGGGCCGACGGGGGCTACACCGGCAGTCTGGTCGAGTACTGCCCGGCCCGGCTCGCGCTGGTGCTGGCGATCGTCAAGCGCAGCGACGACCGACAAGGGTTCGTCGTGCCACCCAAGCGGTGGATCGTCGAGCGGTTCTTCGCCCACCTGATGCGCACTCGCCGCCTGGTGCGCGACTTCCAGCGCCGCACCACCAGCGCCGAGGCGATGGTCTACTGGTCGATGACGCTGCTCATGACCCGACATCTGGCCCGGCCACGCCGTTGACGAGCGTGAACCGGCCCGGCGCGGGCTCCGTCAGCCAGCCGCGGGCGACCAGGCGTTTCGCCTTCGACCGCAGCGCCTCCACCCGCGCCGGCACCACGTCCATGCCGAAGCCCGCGGCCATCTCCTGGCAGGTCAGCGGCCCTTGATGGAGCCGGACCCGGTCCGCGAGCGCAGTCAGGATGCGCCGGTAGTCCACCGACAGCACCGACCAGGCCAGCCCTTCACGCCACACCGGCACCTGCGACTTCGGCTTCGGCTTCGGCTTCGGCTTCGCCGCATCCTGGGACGCCGGCTGGGCGTCCGCATCCCGCGGATCCGGGGCGACTTGCGTATCGGCGATGCTGCCGCCGTCCGGAGCCAGCACCGTATCGACCCGCCGACGGGCGATCGCCCACTCCTGCCATTCCCGCTCGGCCTCGGCCAACTCAGCCTGGATGCGGTCGGCCTCCTCACGCAACCCATCGACGCGACGGCGAGCGGCGAGCTCGTGCTGTTCCAGTAGTCCGACGACCGACGGCATCCGCGACCTCCCCGAGAGCAACGACCCGACAGGCCACCACTCCCATGGAATCATCAGCCCTATGCCTGACCAGCAAAAACGCAGCCCTCAAGTTCGGTACGCCAACAGCTACTTACTGAGGACCGCGCCGGTGGGTCGTACGGGGCCTTCGAGAGGAGGCCTGGCCGCCCTGCCTCCCTGTCAGCGATTGACGGTCAGTGGCACCCTGTCCTCGACCACCGCGCGGCCGTCCTCCGGGGAGTCCCAGTACGCCGTCAGCGTGCCAGTACCCGAACGGGTCGGCTTGTAGGGGATCGTCACGTCGAACGTGCCGCGGGTTCCGGTGCCGGAGGTCGCGGTGACGTATGGGTTGGCCACGGTGCGCCCGGCGGCGTCGGTGATCTTCAGGCGGAGGGTCGCCTCGAAGGTGTTGGCGCTGCCCCACACCCTGACCGGGGTGTGGATGGTGTCGCCGATCAGCGGCGACTCGACGAGTATGAGCGGCGCCAGCTCCTCGAAGTCTGCCCTGCTCACCGGCTCGTTGAGGACGATACCCTCGCCGCCGAAGGACGTCACCGGCTTGCCGTCCAGCTCGAACTGCACCTTGTGGATGGCCGGGAAGCGGGTCGCGGTGAACACGACCTGGGCGAGCCGGGCCTGCATCGACAGGCTCCCGCCCCCATCGTCGTACCGCCCGGACAGGTCGACCGTCGCCACATGGTTTCGGACCGAGACCGAGTGCAGCGTCGTGCCCACCGGGATGGCCGTGGTACGGCCGTGGCGGCTCTCGTACCGGTTGGGTCCGGCCAGCAGGGCGCGCAGGGCGCCGGCCGCGGTAGTGGGTGCGGTCACGGTACGTGGAGCGGGCGAGACCTTCTCCCCGTGCAGGAAGTACACCGAAGTAGGCACCTGGCGGAGTCCGCCGCCGGGAGTCACGGGTGTTGTGGTGGCGGGTACGTTCGGCGTCGCGGGGGCAGTGGGCTCGGTGGAAGTACCCTGGCCCGGTGTTGTGTTGCCGTTTCCGGTGGTGCCGCCTGTGGCGCCGTCCGTGCTCGGCGTACTCGACCGACCGGCGCCGGGAGACGTACCGGACGTGCCGGCCTCGCCTCCGCAGGCGGTCGCCAAGGATGACACGAGCAGTGCGGCCGCGGCGAGGACCATCGGGCGACGCAACCGGTCAGACGTGTGCCGGGTCGTATGCCTGTTGGAGATCCTGGAGTTCATGTCGCCTCCTCTAACGCTTCCAGGGAACACCTCCGGCGGAAGCACCCCAAGTGCTGAAGGTCCCTGGCGGATAGGCCGTCCGGTACCGGTCCGGAGACTGGCTGACCACATCTGACGCGGTGCGAACACGGCTCACGCCCACGCGGTGCCGCGTGGGCGTGAGCCCCCTGCGCGTCGGCCTCCGCGTCAGCCAACGAACTCCCCTACTGATGCCTTGAGTTCGGTCAGTCCCTTCTTGGCGTCGGTGAAGAACATGCCGGTCTTCGGGTCGGTGTAGAGCTCGTTGTCGATGCCCGCGTAGCCGTGGCCCATCGAGCGCTTGATGACGACGACGCTCTTGGCCTTGTCGACGTCGAGGATCGGCATACCGGAGATCGCGTTGCCGGGGCGGCGAGCGATCGGGTTGGTCACGTCGTTGGCACCGATGACGAGGGCGACGTCCGCCTGCGCGAACTCGGGATTGACGTCGTCCATTTCCTTCAGCTGCGTGTAGGGCACGTTGGCCTCCGCAAGCAGGACGTTCATGTGTCCCGGCATGCGGCCCGCGACCGGGTGGACGGCGTAGCTGACGTCGATGCCGTGGTCCGTCAACAGCTGGGCCAGAGCGCCGAGTTCGTGCTGTGCCTGGGCGGCGGCCAGACCATACCCGGGGACGAAGATGACCTTGCTCGCGTACGCCAGCTGGATCGCCACGTCGTCCGCGGAGACCGAGCGGACCTGGGCGGGCGCACCGCCCGCTGCGGCATCCACCGGAGCGCTGTCGCCGGTGCCGAAGCCGCCGATGACGATGTTGGCGATGGACCGGTTCATGGCGTCGGCCATGAGCTTGGTGAGGATGGCTCCCGAGGAGCTGACGAGCATGCCCGCGATGATGAGCGCGGTCTCGTCCAGCACGAAGCCCGCCATCGCTACCGCCGATCCCGTGAAGGCGTTCAGCAGAGCGATGACCACGGGCATGTCGGCGCCGCCGATCGGCAGCACCATCGTCACGCCGAAGAGCAGTGCCACGATCACGAGCCCGTACAGCGCCGTACGGGACTCCGGCGCCAGCACCAGCCAGACCGTGCCGGCGACGAAGGAGGCCGGCAGCAACACGTTGAGCAGCCTTGCTCCCGGGAACACCACGGGCGCGCCGGAGATGACGCCCTGCAGCTTGCCCGCCGCGATCAGTGATCCGGAGAAGGTGACCGCGCCGATGACGATGTCGAGGGAGCCGGGTACGGAGACGCGTGCGCCGAGGGCGGCGGGGTGGTCGGCCTGGAGCAGGTCGCCCACCGCGATGAGCGCCGCCGCGCCGCCGCCGACGGCGTTGAAGAGACTGACCAGTTGGGGCATGGCGGTCATCTGCACCTCGCGCGCGGCCCACAGGCCGAGCGCCGCGCCGACGAGTCCGCCCGAGATCAGCACGAGCCATCCGGTCCGGCTGATCTGGGACTCGTCCGTCACCAGCCACACCGTGGCGGCGATGGCGACGGCCATGGCTCCGGCGGAGAGGGTGTTGCCGCGGCGGGCCGTGCGCGGGTGGTTCATCAGGTGCAGGCCCATGACGAAGCAGGCGGCCGCGGCCAGGAAGATGTAGTGGACGGCGTTGGAGACGGTGTCCATGACGGTCACACCTCCGCGTTCTCGCGCTGTTCGGCGGACTTCTCCGCCGCCGGCCTGGCCTTGAACATCTCCAGCATCCGGTCTGTGACGACGTACCCGCCGACGACGTTCATCGCCCCGAACACCATGGCCACGAAGGCGAGGACGTAGCCGAGCCAGGTGTGCGACTCGGCCGCGATCAGCATCGCGCCGATGACGACGATGCCGTGCACGGAGTTGGAGCCGGACATCAGCGGGGTGTGGAGGGTCGCCGGGACCTTGCTGATGACCTCGATGCCGACGAGGACGCTCAGGACGAAGACGGTGATCGCGGTGAGGAGATCGAGGTTGTTCATGAGGATCCTCCTCCTGTCAGTGCGGCCGTGATCTCGTCGGCCGGGTCGAGGACCAGTTCGCCGTCGCTCACCAGGTGGCGCAGCAGCGCGGCGATGTTGCGGGCGTACGCCGTGGACGCGGCGGTCGCCATCGCGGACGGAAGCCGCCCGGCACCGATGAGGGTGACTCCGTTTTCCAGAACGGTCGTCTTGTCGGGCTCAGAGCCCTGAACGTTGCCGCCGAGTTCGCTCGCCGCCAGGTCGACGACGACCGAGCCGGCCTTCATCTGCTCGACCACCGAGGCGGTCACCAGCAACGGCGGCCTGCGGCCGGGCACCTGGGCCGTGGTGATGACGATGTCGCTGCGCGCGATGTGCGCGTCGAGCGCCTCGCGCTGGGTTCGCTGCTCCTCTTCGGTCAACTCCCGTGCGTAGCCGCCCTGCGCGGCGCCCGATTCCCCGTTCGGCGGGCTCTGAATGTCGAGGAACCGGGCGCCGAGGGACTCCACCTCCCCTCTGGATTCGGGGCGTACGTCGTACGCCGTGACGACGGCACCGAGGCGGCGCGCGGTGGCGATCGCCTGCAACCCAGCCACTCCGGCACCGAGGACGAGGACCTGCGCCGGGCGCATGGTGCCCGCCGCGGTGGTCAGCATCGGGAAGAACCGGTCGTACGATTCGGCCGCGACCAGGGCCGCCTTGTAGCCGGCGACGCTGGCCTGGGAGGTCAGCGCGTCCATGGACTGGGCGCGGCTGAGGGTGCGGGGCAGCAGGTCCAGGCTCACCGTGTGCACCCCGCGGCTGGTCAACTCCTCGACCAGCGCAGGGTGTCGGAGCGGTTCGAGCAGGCCGATCAGTGTCTGGCCGGTGCGCAGGGCCTGAGCTGTCTCCGGGTCCGGCGGTCCGACGCACAGGACGGCGTCCGCGCGCGCGTACAGCTCGTCCGGCGGTACGACGGCCGCGCCGGCCGCGGTGTAGTCGGCGTCGGTGAACCAGGCGCCGGACCCAGCCCCGGACTCGACCAAAACGTCGATCCCGGCCCGGCGCAGGAGGGATATGGCCTCGGGGACGAGTGCGACGCGGCGTTCACCGGGCGCCCGCTCCCGTACGGCTCCAACAGTGACGGTTGCCATGATCTGCTGCCTCTCCCTGCGGCCCTGGGGTGCCAGGGCCGTCAGAACTCGAAGACGAGCCGTGCCTCGGCCCGTCCGCCGAGGACCTCGTCGAAGGAGTCGTTGACCTGCTCCAGCCGCCGCGGTTCGGCGATGACCCGGGTGCGTCCCGCGGCATGCAGCGCGAAGACCTCGGTCAGGTCCTGGCGGGTGCCGACGATGGATCCGATGACCGAGATCCCGCTGAGCACGGTCTCGAAGATCGGTACGTTGATGGACGCGTTGTCGGCGGGCAGACCGACCATGACCAGGCGCCCGCCCCGGTTGAGGGACCGGTAGGCCTGTTCGAACGCCTTGGCGCTGGCGGCCAGCACGACGGCCACGTCCGCGCCGCCGGCCTTCTTGATCTCCTCGACCGGGTCGTGCGTACGGGCGTTGACGATCTGGTCGGCACCGAGTTGGTGGGCCAGGCCCAGCTTGTCCGGTTCGAGGTCGACCGCGGTGACGAAACCGCCGACGAGCCGCGCGTACTGGACGGCCAGGTGGCCGAGACCGCCGACGCCGAAGACGGCGACTCGCTCGGCCGGCACCACGCGCGCGACCTTGATGGCCTTGTATGTGGTGACGCCCGCGCAGGTCAGCGGCGCCGCGTCGAGCGACGACACGCCCTCGGGGACCTCGACGACCGCGCCGGCGCTCGCGATGGCGTACTCGGCGTAGCAACCGTCCACGGAATAGCCGGAGTTGACCTGACTCTCGCACAGCGTCTCCCAGCCGGAGACGCAGTAGCGGCAGGTGCCGCAGGACGAGCCGAGCCACGGGATGGCGACCCGCTTGCCGACCAGGTCGGCCGAGACGCCCTCGCCTACGGCCTGCACGGGGCCGACGCCCTCGTGTCCGGGGATGAACGGCGGTTGCGGCTTGACCGGCCAGTCGCCGTGGGCCGCGTGGATGTCGGTGTGGCAGAGGCCGGAGGCCTCCATGCGGACGAGCACCTGGCCGGGGCCGGGCTCGGGGACGGGGAGCTCTTGGATCTCCAGGGGCTTCCCGAGGTCGGTGACGACTGCTGCCTTCATGATCTGCTCCTCAACTGGACTCTGACTCGGAACCCGGTTCTCGGCCGGTTCCTCGATCCGTGTGACGAAACGCAGCCCGTCCCCTGCTGCGAGGGAGAAGCCGCCCGGTGTTCCCTCCTCGACGTCCAGAACGAAGCGCGGGCGGCCCAGCGCCTCGTACAGGTCGGCGTCGATGTGGAAGGTGCCGCCGTCCAGGATGCCGAGCAGCATGTCGCCCTTGCCGAGGGTGAATTCGCCGCCCGGGAAACACATCGGGTCACTGCCGTCGCAGCAGCCGCCGGACTGGACGAACATCACCGGCCGGCCGTGGGCGGCGCGCAGGGCCTGGATGGCCCGGTGCGCCGCCCGGGTGGCGGTGACGCGCCCGGCGTTGCCGTTCACTAGCGTCGCGGGCATGTCGGTGCCCCCCTTCGGATCCGCTGGAATCGCTGGATTCGCCGGCTCGGTCAGAACAGCCCGAGCGGCTTGGTGCCGTAGCTGACCAGGAGGTTCTTGGTCTGGCTGTAGTGCTCGAGCATCATCTTGTGGGTCTCGCGGCCGATGCCGGAGACCTTGTAGCCACCGAACGCGGCACCCGCGGGGTACTGGTGGTAGCAGTTCGTCCAGACACGGCCGGCCTTGATGGCGCGGCCCATCCGGTAGTTGCGGTTGGTGTCGCGGCTCCACACGCCGGCCCCGAGGCCGTACAGCGTGTCGTTGGCGATCTCCAGCGCCTCGGCCTCGTCCTTGAAGGTGGTGACCGCGAGGACGGGTCCGAAGATCTCCTCCTGGAAGACCCGCATCTTGTTGTGACCTTTGAGGACGGTCGGCTCAAAGAAGAAGCCGTCCGCGAACTCCCCGCCGATCGCGGGCTTGTGGCCGCCCGCGAGCAGTTCGGCGCCTTCCTTCAGCCCGATCTCCACGTACGAGGCGATCTTCTCGACCTGCTGACGGGAGACCTGAGGGCCGATCATGGTCGCGGTGTCGAGCGGGTCACCCTGCTTGATGGCGCGGATCCGCTCCAGGCAGCGGCCCATGAACTCCTCGTAGATGTCCTCCTGGATGAGTGCGCGCGAGGGAGCGGTGCAGACCTCGCCCTTGTTGAACGCGTACAGGACGAGTCCCTCGACGGCCTTGTTCAGAAAGTCGTCGTCGGCCGCGGCCACGTCGTTGAAGAAGATGTTCGGCGACTTTCCGCCCAGCTCCAGGGTGACCGGGATGATGTTCTGTGCCGCGTACTGCATGATCAGCCGGCCGGTGGTGGTCTCACCGGTGAAGGCGACCTTGGCGATGCGCTTGTTGGTGGCGAGCGCCTTCCCGATCTCGGCGCCGGGCCCGTTGACGACGTTGAGGACGCCCGGCGGCAGGTGGTCGCCGACGACCTCCATCAACTTCAGGATCGACCACGGGGTCGGCGAGGCCGGCTTGATCACCGTGGCGTTGCCGGCGGCGAGTGCCGGGGCGAGCTTCCACGCGGCCATCAGCAGCGGGAAATTGAACGGAATGATCTGGCCGACCACACCCAACGGCTCGTGGAAGTGGTAGGCGATGGTCTCCTTGTCGATCTCGGTGATCGAACTCTCCTCGGCGCGGATCGCGGCCGCGAAGTAGCGGAAGTGATCGGCGGCGAGGGGGATGTCGGCGGCAAGGGTCTCGCGGACCGGCTTGCCGTTCTCCCAGCTCTCGGCGACCGCAAGTTCCTCGCGGTGCGCGTCGATGGCGTCGGCCACCGCGTTCAGTGCCGCGGCCCGCTGAGCGGTGGACGCCTCGCCCCACTTGGGCTGCGCGGCATGGGCGGCGTCCAGCGCGAGTTCGATGTCCTCGGGCCCCGACTTCGGGATCTCGCAGATCGGCTTGGCGGTGGCGGGGCACAGATTGGGCGAGTACTGACCCGTGGTGGGTGCCTCCCACTTGCCGCCGATGAAGTTCTCGTACCGGGGCGCGACGTCGACCGGACTGCCCGTTCTGCCCGGAGGCTCGTACTTCATGATCGTCACCTTTCGCGAGGGTTGTGGTGATGCTCAACACGCTAGGAACGGGAACGCTGCAACAACGCTGCATGCCGTCCGACCTGCTGCGGGACGGCCACCTCGGCATCCAGGGCGCGGGCCCGGGCCGCCGCTGCCGCACGTTGCGGCGAACCGCCCGGCAGCGTGTGCGCGAGCGCCAGCCAGGCGGGCCCGTCGTCGGCGCCCCACTCGGCCTCGACCCAACGGCGCAGCAGCCGGGGGTCCCCGGAGGCCAGGACCGCACCGCGCAACTGCTGCTCCAGCGCCCGGCGGTGCTCCACGACGGCCGGGGCGTCGGAGTAAGGCAGGATCGGGCCCGCGTACTGCTGCAGCGCCTCGCCCACGCGGCCCCGCGCCAGCAGGGCGGTGACCTGACCGAAGTCGGTACGCACCGGGCACTTCAGTTCGTACGGCCGGGACCCGATGACCGCGGCGCCGAGCCTCTCGCGCAGCCGGGTCATCTCGGCACGCAGCGTGGAGGGGTGCAGTTCGTGCTCCGACAGGTCCACGGCGAGCCGCTCCCCCGTCATGCCGTGTCCCGCGAGAGCGAGGGCTACGACGATCTCGCCGTGGCGTCGGCTCAGCCGGTGGACGCGCCCGGCGACATCGAGTACGGCGCTGTCCCGGCCGAGTGCGGCCAGGTGTGCGGAGACGGGCGCGGGCAGCAGCACCGCACCCGTCGTGTCCACATGCGCGAGCAGTGCCTCGGCTGCCAACGCGGCCGCCCGCACGGCCGCCAGCGCCGGCGGCGTCGCGATGGTGGCCCCGCCGGTGAGGTCCACGACACCGAGCACCCGCCCGGTGCCGGGCTCCCGCACCGGAGCCGCCGAGCACGACCAGGCGTGCGCCGCGGGGTGGTAGTGCTCGGCGGAGACGATCTGGACGGGCTGTCCCAAGGCCAGCGCGGTGCCGGGCGCGTTCGTCCCGGCCAGGGCCTCGGACCACACGGCACCTTCCACGAAACCCATCCGCTCGGCCCGGCGCACGGCCGTGGTGTCGCCCTCGACCCACAACAGCGTCCCGTCGGCGTCGCCGATGGCGAAGACGTGCCCGTCGTCCGCCGCGCCGGTCCCCAGGAGGTCCCGGAACATCGGCAGGTGAGCGGCCAGCGGATGGCTACGGCGGTACTCCGCCAGCGCCTGGGACGTCGTATGCAGTGGCGGCAGCCGCCCGTCGTCCGGCGCCACCCCCGACGACACGCAGCGCCGCCATGAGTCCGCCACCACCGGCCGCACACCGGACGGCATGCCGTGCGAGGCCACGAAGTACTCGTACGCACTGCGCAGTTCCCGGTCGGCTGGGCGCCGATCGCCGGTGGACATATCGAGCGGCCGAGGCCGCAGCACGGTGGAGGCACCGACGGGAGCGTCCATGGCACCTCCTTGACGCCCGGCAACCTGGTCGACACCTGCCAACCTGGCCCGCGCGTCGGGCAGCCGGCAGAGGCCGTAAGGCCCTCATGGCGGGCCTGCCGGTCCTTGACCGTGCGATGCGGCTCCTCAGCAGGACGGCCAGGGACCGTTCGGCCGCACGACGAGTACCAGTGGCACGTTCTCCCGGCCGCGCGGAGACTCCCCAGCAATAGCGTGGGCAACACCGGCCGCTGCTCGTGGCGACGACAAGCGCACCGAAGGGCCGTTCCGGGGACCTGACCGGCCGCGTAGGGAGTTCCTAAGGGATGGCCTGGTCCTGACCAACCATCAGATCGACGTGCGTGACCGTTCTGGCGGGACTGAGAAGGGTAGGGGTGTGCCACCTGATCAGGCGGCACACGCCCGTGGATCCCGTCGCCATGTCCGGAGCGCCATCGTGTGTGAAGTCCACCGGCACGGGCACCCCCGAACCGCCTGGCGCCGAACCGAGGCCGGCCAACCGCCGCCTGTCATGCGCCGGACGGGGCAGCCGAACGGGACCATAGTCCTGCGACCGGTGCCGCGCACGGGACCTGACGGCTCGTCCTTCTCCTCGGTCGTGCTCCGAAACCACGAGGACATGCGGGGGGCGTGCCCGCGCAGGTACGAATCGCGCGGACATGCGGCCGACGACCCACGTACGGTCACAGCCCTTCGAGCGGCCGTCCCTCTGGCGCGGGCGCCGCTTCCGGTGGGGACGGGGGAGCCCCTCGCGGATGCCTCAGCCGACGCCCGCGCCTGATTCAATGATCACTCCCCCGGGACGGCCGCAAGAGGGCCGACAGGACCCATGTGCGGACCAACGAGGTCCTTGCGCCGGCGGCCTCACCACTGGCCCACATGACGACCGTGGGCTACATGGGTCGCGAAAGGAGGTGTTCGAGCGCCCCGCCAATGCCTTCGTCGGCGGCTTCATCGGCTCGCCGGCGATGAACCTCTTCCACGTCCCGCTCACGACGGACGGCACCGAGCTCGGCGGACTGTTCGTCCCGTTGCCGCGAGCAATCCTGCGCACCGCGCACGAGGAAAATTCCGCGGAGATCACGCTCGGTGTCCGCCCGGAGCAGTTCGCCATACTCTCGAAGGAAGACCATGAGACTCCGGGACTGGATCTCGTGGTCGACACCATCGAGGACACGGGCGCCGTCACCTACCTCCACACGACCGCGAAGATCGGCCAGGAGGCCGCGCAGATCGTCGTCCGGGTCCCGGGCCGGCAGAGGTTCGGCAAGGGCGAGGAAGTGCCCGTCGCTCCTCACCCCCACACCGTCCACCTCTTCTCGGCAAGACGGGTCTGCGCCTGCCGGACGACGACACGGACTCTCCCGAATCCGCCCCTTCCGCCTCCCCCGCACGGAAGTGATCACGATGGAAGCCAAGCAGTGGACCGTACAGATCTACATCACCGAGGAGGGAGACGACACCCAGGCCCGTGCCATCCTGACCACCCGGGGCACCTCGACGATCACCGGGAAGGGCGTTGCCCGGCGCAATCCGATCGACCGCCCCATCCCGGAGATCGGTGACGAGCTCGCCGCCAGCCGTGCGCTGGAGGATCTGGCCATCCGGCTGCACGACGTCGCTTCCGACGACATCGTGCAGCTGACCGGCCCCGCCGACCCGTCACCACCGAGCCGGTGAGCGGCCTGGGCGCGCACAGCAGTCATGGGCCGAACGGCCCCTGTCCAGGAGGGCGGCCTGTGGCGCCTCGCCTGGCCACAGGCCCAAGCTGGAACCACCAGCCCCTACGACTCACGGAGGGAACGATGACGGACGCCCCGCAACCGCCGTCCTGGACAAGAGCGGGCTCGACGTCCTGGACAAGAGCATGGGAGCCCAGGGACGTACGGTCGTCTGCCCGACCGTGCGGGACGGCGCCGTGGTCGTGACTGAGTCGCCTCGGCCGACCAGCTGGCGTTCGGCTGGGGCACCCACGTGGAAGCTGGCTACTACCGGCTCGTCCGCCACGAGGACGGCGCGGCCTTCGCGCACACGATGGGCCCACAGTCCTGGAAGGGGTTCTTGCATCCGGAGCGCGCGAAGCTGTGGAGCGCCGACCGTAGTACCGACGGGCACGTGCCCCTCGCCACTGCTCTCCACCCGGCACGAGCAGTTCGACAGCACCGGCTGCGTGGGCCGCGGACGGTGCATCGCTTGGTGCCCGGTCTGCATCGACATCACCGAGGAAGCCACAGCACTGCACGAGGAACTCAACGCCCGGCTGCTCGGGCAAGAAGGAAGGAGGACGGGGAAATGACCTCGGAAACCACACTGACCGCAGCCCTTCCCGCCGAGCACCGGGAACGGCTGGTGCGAATCGCCCAAGAGGTCTCCTTCGAGGAGGGCTCCCGCCTGTTCGAGGAAGGCCGGCGAGCCGACCGGTTCTGGATCGTCCGGACCGGCACCGTCACCCTCGACGTGCACGTGCCCGGTCGCCCGCCGGCCGTCATCGAGTCACTCGGACACGGCGAACTGGTCGGCTGGTCCTGGCACTTCCCGCCCTATATGTGGCAGCTGGGCGCCGAGGCCATGACTCCGGTGCGGGCATACGAGTTCGACGCCGTGGCCGTGCGGGCGATGTGCGCGGAGGACTCCGCGTTCGGCCGCGCGGTCGCGACCTGGGTCGGCCGGGTGGTCGCCCACCGCCTGCACGCGGCCCGCATCCGGCTGCTCGACCTGTACGCCCCTCACGGCAGCGGTGGCCAGTCATGACCGACGCTCCGCTGCCGTACCAGGCGACCCGGGTGCGCACCGAGACCGCCAACAGGGTGACATCGCCGGCACGGGTCATGGTGCGACCGAGGCACGGCGCGGACTGCTCCACCACGTTCGTATTGTTCCGCCCACGGCACAGAACCAGGGCGCCATCGAGGACGACTTGCGCCGCATCGCCGCGGCGGTGATCACCGAACACCACGCGTGGCAGCGCACACGATCGCGAGCACAAGCAGCGGTATGGGCCGCATGCGCCGCCGAGGGGTAGTGGGTGCCCGTCCGAGGGCGAAGTCGCCGCGCCCAACGGTGTTCCTCGTCGGCCGGCTCCCTGAAGCACTCACGGTGTACCGGCCGACCGTCGGCTGACGCCGCTCAGTACCAGGCCTCCTCGTGCCATTCGAGTGCCGGGGGATGACTGGAGTTTCGCTGGGCAAGCGAGAAAAAGGTCAGCGTCAACCATCGGAGGCTTGTGATCGTGCATTCATCCGAGGCAGAAGAGGAAGACCGCGCACCCCTGCAAGGGGCAAGTCCGCAGAGCGCGGAGCGGGCGAGGAATGTGACGCGCGGGTTTTTGTCCGCGGTAGCCGCACGTGCCGGAGCCGAGACCGACGCGGTGCTGCTCGTGGTGTCGGAACTGGTCACCAACGCGGTCCGGCACGCCGGCGGGGTGACCGGGTTCCGCTTGGTGACCGGTCCGGGAACGGTGACGGTGTCGGTGGAAGACGCCAGTGCCACCGCCCCGCGTCCGCAGCGGAGCGAGGCAGGCGAGCCGGGAGGGTTCGGCTGGCACCTTGTGCAGGAGCTGTCCGCAGATGTGCGGGTCAGCATCGGTTCCCGAGGAAAGACGGTGTCCGCCCTTCTGCCGCTGTCCCACTGAGTCCGAGGGAAACCAGAGTCAGGCGGTTGGAGTCCGCCTGTCGGCGAGGTACCCGCGGCCCCGGGGCCGCTTCGTCAGGCGCCTGCGATTCGGGGCGGAGCCCCGCGCGACCACGGGCGCCGTGAGCGCCACTTGTTCTGTGATGCCTGTTTCACCATCGGCAGATGGCGCAGTGAACTCGGAACTCGCGTCGGTCTCGCTCCTCCAGCAGTGACGCAGCGTCCTGCCGGCACTCTTCCTGCGGCAGCTGACGGGCCCGCTGACGCATTGGTACACATACGGCTGCTGCCGCTCCGGTCGCAGCGCCGCCGAGTCCGCCGGCAAGGGGGACGAAACCTGAGAGATCCCGGCATGCCGACGAACCAACCGAACTGAGCGGGCAACGAGCGCCAGGACTGGGGGACACCGAAGCAGCTCGGACGGCCGGTGCATCCGCACACGCAGCCGAAGGCCTGGTGAAGTGCCGCAGGGCGGGCGAATCCCCACCGTGCGGCGATCGCGTGGATGGGGCGGGCGGCGAGGTGGTGCCCCTGGACGGCTGATTACTGCTTACGCGCCACACCGCCGAAGTCGTCGACCTCGGCGGGCGCTTGCTCTCCGGACTGGCCGGGGCGCCACCGGGAGACGGAGACCAGGCCGGGCTCCAGCAGTTCCAGGCCCTCGAAGAACCGGGCGAGTTCTTCCGGACTGCGGTTGATGCGGGGATTGTCGCTCGCCTCATTCCACTGCTCGATCATCTCGCGCATCTGCTGCGGGTTGAGTACCTCGGTGTCGTCGCAGAGCACGAGGTAGCTGCCGGAGGGCAGAGCGTCCATCAGGCGGCCGACGACGTCATAGACGGTGTCGTCGGTGATGTGGGCGGTGATCCCCAGCAGTATCAGCGCGACCGGCTGGGTGAAGTCCAGTGTCTTGGCGGCCTGTTCCAGGATGGCGGTGGGATCGCGCAGGTCGGCGTCGATGTAGTCCGTGGCTCCTTCGGGCGTGCTGGTGAGCAGCGCCTCCGCGTGGGCCAGGACGACCGGGTCGTGATCGACGTAGACGATCCGGGTCTCGGGAATCAGACGTTGCGCGACTTCGTGGGTGTTGTTCGCGGTGGGCAAGCCGGTACCCACATCCAGGAACTGACGGATGCCGGCCTCACCGACGAGGTACTCCACCGCCCGGACGAGAAACGCCCGCTGCGCCACGGCGATGTCGAGGATCGCCGGGTTGGCGCCCGCGATCTGGTCGCCGACCTCCCGGTCGATCTCGTAGCAGTCCTTCCCCCCGAGCCAGTAGTTCCAGATCCGGGCGGAGTGCGGCACGCTGCTGTTGATCAGTGGGCGCTCAAGTGACATGGGAACTCCCCGAGTTGGGCCGATGACACCCCATAACCTAGACGTGCGGACCAACGCGCGCCCGGGAGACCGGAGGATACCTCCGCCCCGCCACGATCCAGTCCTGGAAAAGCTGAATCAGCGCAGGTCCAGGCCCCCTCCTTCGTGCCGCGACTCCCACCGCGACCCGAAGGTGCTCCCCCAGCGGTTCGTGGACTGGGAGAGCGAGACCATGCACACCCACGGCTGGGCACGCACCCAGTCGCCCGAGGCTCCCGCCAGACCGTGCGCCGCGGCCGGGCCTCACGCCGCGCGCACGAGGCCGGGCGAGGCCTCGCAGGCCTCGTGCCAAGCGGCAGAGCGGCATGCGCCGCGCCATCGTGACCGTCGTATGCCAGGGGCCCTGACCGCAGCCACGGACCCGCCCCGCGTAGGAGGCGGCGGCCCCGGCTCATCGATCGGGAGCCGGGCCGGCCGTCAGCACCTCGAGTGTTCGATGTCCCGTGAGTTCTCCTGAGCCCCGGTGAGGTGTTGGCTTCGTGACCAGGGGCGTCTCGTCCGATGGAGTGTTCTGCACGTCCGTGACGTTACTTCGGGGTTCCGGAAGCATCCTCATCGTGTCCGACCGGTCTGCGGCCCGGTCGCGCACGAGGCGACGCAGGTTACCGATGCCGACGACGGCGGGACAGGAAAGGGTGCCCATGGATCAAGAACTCGCGGCACTTCTCGCCGACATGGCACCCGATCGCCTGCCTACTTGATCAGGGCGTTGGCGACAATGATCACCAGGCCGATCAGCATGTCCAGGCCCCCTGCCCGGCACGAAGACGGCCATCCGTATCCGGCGGTACGGGCGGCCCAGGCGCCCCAGCCGAACAAGGCGAGGGTGTTGAACAGCAGGGCCGCGTCCACAGCCGTGGCCTCTGCCCACCACCCGGCCACCGCGGCAAGCAGTATCCCCACCGTGGGCAGCACGGCGGCGACCAGTGGCCACTCGGCGAGCACCAACCGCCGTCTGCTCGTGGTGGCTGCCCTGTCGACGGACGCACGCTGGGCGATGACGTGCGCGTACCCATGGGCAGCGCCCGACGCCAGCGCGGTGAGCAGGACCCACAGCGCGTCCGGACCGGGATCGGCCTTCTCGCCCGTCGCGTCCAGCGCGGCCACCAGGGCGCTGGCCAACACGAGTCCGTAGATGCCGCTGAACAGCGACTGTTCCGGCGGCCGGTGCCGCAAGATCCACCTTGGAGCGGTCCTCTCGGGGCGGACATGGTCGGCGTGGTCGGGCATCGCATCGCCTCGGTGCGGGAAGAGGGCTGGGTCCGCACATGCTCACCCGCGTGGCGCCAGGGAACACGACGCCACGCGCTCATCGCGTGATTGTTGTGCCCTAAGAAGGGGTCAGGACGTCGGTGTCGGATGCCGTTCCGGCAACGGGCGGCAAGGTACCGCAATGGATCAGCAGCGGCTGCTCGGATGTGCCTCCTAGTGCCGGGTGCGCCGGTGTTCGTACTCCCGGCGGGTCGGCAGGGCGTGCCGTGTCCGGCGATGGGGTGCGCAGTAGTGGTCGTACTTCGGCCTCGCCGGTGAGCTTCTCCAGACCGGCCTCGACACTGACCCAGCGTGTTCGCCGCGAAGCGCGGGTCCCTCCCATAAAGCCGCCGAAAGTGTCAAAGGGGCACCGGCCACCTGTTGACCACCGCCCGGCCGGTGCCGACTCCGGTCGGGCGGCCGTCTCGATCCCCCCCATAACTTGGACGATGCATCGGAGACAACGTCCCGCGCTCCAAAGGTCCACGGCAGCGCGCGCGTTCGGCCCCCGACCTGCCCCCGGGGTCGGGGCCGAATGTCAGGGCTTCCGCGCCTTGGCGGCCCGTCGAAGGGACTACCCGGCTCCTTGGTCATTCAGGAACGGTGCGCGCACCGAAATTCGCCGGCGTGCGAGCCTCGGGGCTGCACACTGGGTCATCGGGCAGGCAATGAGACTCTGCGCGCTTCCATGAATCGCGATATCACGGAATGCGGTCCTCGACTGGATCCGCTCGGCCGGTGCGGGCGCCCCCCGGGCGCTGGAGCAATCGGCCGCGATCAGACTTCGTTCGGGTGAGGCGACGCTGCGTGTCCTGAGAGAGCGGCTGCATCTGGTGATCCTCAAGTATGTCGGTCGGTGACATCGAGAGGACTGGGGACTGCTCATGGGTCCGGACATGCGCGTTGACGAAGGGGCGGATACAGCCGGCGCACGAAGCCGCAGGCTGACGATCGCTGGCGGGCTCATGGTCGGAGGCTTCCTGCTCAATGTCATCTTGACCGCAACGCTTCATCCCTCTGGGGAGGAAGACGACCACCCTGCGATCTTCACCGAGTACGCAGACAGCGGCACCTGGATCGCCGTTCATCTTGGCCAGTTCATCGGCGTCCTGGTGACGCTGAGCGGCCTGCTCGTGCTGTACCGCGTCCTGCGCGGTGCCGACGGGTCCTCCCTGCTTGCGCAGATCGCGGCCGCAGCAGCCGTTGCGACCTCCGCGATCTGGGCTGTCCTGCAGGGGCTGGACGGCGTGGGGCTGAAGCAGGCCGTGGACTCATGGGTCAGCGCCTCGGGCGCGGAGAAGACGATCCGCTTTGCCAACGCCGAGACCGTCCGCTGGCTGGAATGGGGGTTCCAGAGCTACTTCCGCATCTTGCTCGGGCTGACCCTCGCGCTCTTCGGGACTGCGATCCTCACCAGTCGCCGGGTCGCTGGCTGGCTGGGCTGGACGGCCCTTGTTGCGGGTGTGTGCTCTGTGATTTTCGGAGTCGACGTGGGCTACAGCGGCCTGGCCAGTGGGCTCCAGGACGTCCTCGGTATCGCCATCCTTGTTCTCGTCCTGCTCTTCGCCGTCGGAGTGCTCGTCACCGGAGTACGCGAGCATAACCGGCACGACCGCTGAACCGATCGGTGCGTCAGCATCAGCCGGGCACTCATCCCCGAGAATGAATGGCTGACCCTCGACGCCTACACGTGGTCCTCTCCGGCGGCGACCCGGCACAGTCCGCAAGCGGGCCGCGGGCATCCTGCCCGACCACATGCTCCCCACCACGGTCACCCCCGTGGCCGCGCTCCCGCTGACGGCCGACGCAAAGCTGGACGCGGAACGGCTCCCCGCACCCGCGGCGCCCCGCTCGCCGGCGCGGGACACCGTGCCCGTCACGGGCGACGCCGACCTCACCGAGCGGCTGCGGGAGATCTGGAGCGAGGTGCTGGGCGTGCCGGTCCGCCTGGACGACGACTCCTTCGAGCTGGCGGCAACTCCCCGTTCGCCGTCCGCACAGGCGCGGCCCTGCGCGCGCTGGGCCTGCCGTCGCTGCGGGAAGGAGCTGTACCTGTACCGCCGTCCGACCATCCGGAAACCACGACTTGATCGAACGATTTATTCGATGGACTAAGTCGATATGATGTCGCCATGGCTCATGTTTCTGCGGCAGAGCGCCGCCCTCAGCTGATCAAGGCCGCCATCGACCTCATGAGCAGGGACGGTGTGGCCGCTGGAAGCACCCGTGCCATCGCAGCCGAGCTGGGCGTGGCCCAGGCAACGGTGCACTACACGTTCGGCACCAAGGAAGATCTGTACCGGGCCGTCATGAAACAGCTCACCCATGATCTGATCGCGCAGGTCGAACGGGCGGCGCACGCGGACGCCGGGTTCGAGGAGACGGTCGCGGCACTCGCCGCCGCCCTGTGGCAGACCGTTCGCAAGCAGGCGACCACCCACCAGCTGCTCCACGAACTGTCCATGTTCGCGCTCCGGACACCGCGGCTGCGGGAGGCCCTTGAGGGTCACCACCGCGAAGTGACGGCGGTGACGACGAAGCTGGTGACCGAGGCGGCCGAGCGCACCGGTCACCAGCTCGCCCAGCCGGCGGAGACCCTCGCCCGGTTCTTCCTGGCCGGCTTCGACGGCCTCACGGTGCAGCATCTCTCCCTGCCCGACGAGGAGCCCGAGCGCACCTGTCTGCAGGCCCTGGTCTCCGCCGTCGTCGCTCTCGCCGGAGGCCGAATGGAGCGCGTGAGCCTGCCGACGAGCTGACGGCAGGGTGGAGCAGGCCGACCTCACCGTTGTCGCCGTTACGGAGCCATGAGCTGCCGGACGTCGGCCGGCCGGAAGGCGCCCGGATCCGCAGGTGAAGGGCCGGACGTAGACCTCCAAGTTCCGGCGGCGTCGTCTCCTTCCTGGAGCAACGTCTGCACCCCGTTTCCAGGACAACCGGTCCTCAACGCCCAGGCAGACGCTGCCCCTGGCCTCGGACTGGGGCAGCGGCTGTTCCGCGAGGTCCGGACGACGTCTTCAGACCGGCGGCACGCGTCCGGGCTGCGGTTCGCCGGTGGCCTCCCCACTGGCCACCGTCGTCCTCAGCAGAGGCATCGAGGCGACGAAGGTGCCGATGGCAAGGACGAGACTCAGTACGCCGGCCCCGGCCCCGTCGAGGATGGCGCCGACGGCCAGGGGCCCGATGCCGGTGCCCAGCGCGCCCGCGCCACTGAGGGAGGCGACCAGGCGGCCGGTCGGGTCGATGAGTGCCGCGCCGGCGAGCATCTGCACCAGGATGGCCAGTTGGCAGGTCTGCCACAGGACAGCCGCGACTGTGAAGACCACGGGGTCGCGGGTGAAGGTCAGGACCGACATGGCGAGGACCTGCGCCGTGACGAAGTCGGCCATCGACCGCATGCGCCCGAAGTGCCGCGCGGTGACGGGTCCCACCACGGCGCCGACGAGCGCCACGACGCTGGAGACGGCGAGGACTGCCGACACGGCCGAGTGCGACGGGCCCAGACACCGTTGCGCGGCTTGAGCGTGTTGGCTGCGCCGAGGGGTAATGCGCGGGGTCCTGTTTGCCACGTGCTCGTGATGGGACGTGTGGCCGGGATCGGCGAACCCGGGTCTGGTCAACGCCGTGGTCGACGAGACGCCGCGGCGCCCGTCCCGCCGGAACAGGACCAAACAGCGCAGCCCTACGATGACCGTCGGCGAGTGGAGGCAGCATGGCCAAGGACTTGAGCAGGCGGGCCTACCGCACACAGAGATGGGCGGCGAGGGCAGCACTGGCCGCGGCCGCGCTCGCGGTCGTCGTCCCCCTCGCTTACGACGGCATCGGCGGCGTACTGCTGTTGGTGGCCGCAACAGCGGGCCTGGCCGTCACCGCGGCCGCGGTGTGGTGGACGCTCACCCTGCGCGGTCCGGCGCGCGCAGCCGCGGCCGTCCTGGCCATGACGGTGCCCGCTGTCGTCGTCGTCCTGTTCGCAGCCACCCTCTTCTGGGCCCTGCCGCTGTCCCTGGCGCTGTGGGCGGTGGCCGTCTGGAGTGGCCGGTACGCCCTACGGGGCACCGGCAGTCACCGGATGCGTGCGATGAGGGAGCGCCGCACGCCGCCACCCCGACACCCGTTCCTGATCATGAATCCACGCTCGGGCGGCGGCAAGGTGACCCGGTTCGGTCTCAAGGACAAAGCTGAGCGGCTGGGCGCGCGCGTCGTCCTGCTGGACCCGGAGTCCCACCAGGACGTCGCCGTCTTGGCCCGTGCCGCTGTCACGGGCGGCGCGGACCTGCTGGGGGTCGCCGGCGGCGACGGCACCCAGGCACTGGTCGCGGCCGTCGCCGCCGAGCACGACATCCCCTTCCTGGTGATCAGTGCGGGGACCCGCAACCACTTCGCCATGGACCTCGGCCTCGACCGCGTCGACCCCGCCACCTGCCTCGACGCACTCACCGACGGCGTGGAGGTCCGCATCGACCTCGGCTTCGCCGGCCGACACCCCTTCGTCAACAACGCCTCGTTCGGCGCTTATGCGGCCATCGTCCAGAACCCCGCGTACCGCGAAGACAAAATCAGCACCAGCCTCGACCTACTACCCGATCTCCTCACCCGACAGCAGGGCCCCCGGCTCACCGCCCACGCCGGCAACAACACGCTCACCGACCCGCAGGCCGTGCTGGTCAGCAACAATCCCTACCGCACGGACGATCCCTTCGGATTCGGCCGACGCGAACGCCTCGACACCGCCGCGCTCGGCGTCCTCGGCGTCCGGGTGGACAGCGTGGCCGAGGCCGCCGGGCTGCTCCTGGACCCCGAGCCGGACGGCCTCACCATCCTCACCGCCCCCGAGGTCGTCATCGACGCCGACCGCGCGGAGATCGAGGTCGGCCTCGACGGCGAAGCCCTTGTCCTGCCCACCCCGGTGCACTGCCGTATCACCCCCGGCGCGCTGCGCGTCCGCCTTCCCCGCAAGCGGCCCGGTGTTCCCAAGCGTCAACCGCGCCTGGACTGGCGCCGGTTGCGCAAACTCGCGGCCACGGTCGGCCGTACGGCGGCACCACGCCGCGGACGCGGTCACTCAAGCACGCGCTGACCCGCCTTGAGTGTTCGGTCCTACCACCCGTCAAGGCCGGCGTGCCGCAGAGGACCGCCCGGGCAACCACTGAAGCCTTCTCGGCAACGTGATAGTCGCGTGTGACGGGGTACGGGTGCCCGCGCGGCCTAGTTCTGCGGTGCCAGGGTGCGCAGGACGTCGAACTCGTTGCCCTCGGGGTCTGCCATGACCACCCAGTTTCGGTCTGAGCCCTGGCCCACATCCGTCTTGGCGGCGCCGAGGCCGAGCAACCTCGTCACCTCGTCCTCGGTACTGCGGTCGATCGGGCTGACATCGAGGTGCAGCCGGTTCTTCACGCTCTTGCCCTCGGGCACCTGGATGAACAGCAGGGTGGGCGGCATCTGGCGGGCCCGAACATCCTCGACGGTCGGCACCCACGAGCCGATCTCGACCTTGCCCTCGCTCCGGTCGATCACCTTGAAGTCCAGGACCTCGCACCAGAAGGCCGCGAGCCTCTCCGGGTCGTGGCAGTCAACGGCCAACTCGGTGAACCTACTTGTCATGACTCTCCCAGATAGTGCGGACGGGGCTCAGAGTATGCCGCCCGTCCGACAGATCCGAGATCTTCCTGACCAGGGATACCAGACGGGCTTGACCCGGCATCAGATACGCGAGGAACCCCTGGTAGGAACAGGTCTGCGCAGAACAGGTTCCGGGTACCCGAGAGGCTTTCAAACAGAGCGTGTTGATCCTGCGCTCGTGCCTGGACGGTACCCGGCTGACTCAACTCGCCCGCGACAACCGGATCTCCGTCCCGACGGCCTACCGCTACCTCCACGAAGGGCTGACCGTTCTCGCCGACCACGCCCCGGACCTGTCCACCGCAGTGAGCGCGCGGCCGCGGCCGGCTGTACACACCTCAATCTCGACGGCACCGCATTCCTACCCGTCGCGTCACCGCCCTCCGGCCGGGACGGCCGACCTGTGGTGGTCGGGCAAGCACTGTGACCGGTGCGCACGGCGGCGAAGTTCTGGGACACCTCGCGGCCCAGTACGCGCAGCAAGGGCAGGTCCGCAGTCTCCAGGACGGTGACCTCCACGCCAGCCGCGCGGGTGTCGGCCGCGGTCTCCAGGCCGATCCGGCCTGTGCCGATCACTGCGGTGCGATGCGGATCTTCGCAGGAAGCTGCTTCGCCGGGATGGTCCGGTCGGCGACCGGCTGCATCAGGCGGCGGCGTGCTTGGTGTGCAGTTCGGTATCCAGCTGCTCGAAGAGTTCGTCGCCGGAGGCCGTGAACTTGGCTATGCCCTCGTCCTCCAGCACACGCACCACGTCGTCATAGGACACTCCGACAGCCTCCAGGTCATCGAGTACCTGCTGGGCTTCCGCGTACGTGCCATGGATGGTGTCGCCCTGGATGCGGCCGTGGTCCGCGACCGCGCGCAGGGTCTGTTCCGGCATGGTGTTGACCACCCCGGGAACCACCAGTTCGTCGACGTAGCGGGTGTCGTGGTAGGCGGAGTCCTTCACCCCGGTGGATGCCCACAGCGGGCGTTGCGGGCGCATCCCGGCCGCCGCCAGGGCCCTCCATCGGTCCGATGCGCACGCCTGCTCAAAGTGCTGGTAGGCCAGGCGTGCGTTGGCGATTGCCGCCCGGCCGCGCAGCTCCCGTGCCCGACGCGTGCCGATCTTGTCCAGTCGGCTGTCGACCTCGGTGTCCACCCGGCTGACGAAGAAGGAGGCCACCGACGTGACGGACGTCAGGTCGTGGCCCGCCGCATGCGCCCTGCCCATGCCGTCCAGGAAGGCGCGGAGCACCAGGTCGTAGCGGTCCAGAGAGAAGATCAGGGTCACATTGATGCTGATGCCCTGGGCAAGCGCCGTGCTGATCGCCTCCAGGCCCTGCTGCGTGGCGGGGATCTTCACGAACATGTTCGGGCGGTCCACCAGCCACCACAGGGCCCGTGCCTCGGCGACCGTCGCCGCCGTATCGTGCGCGACGCGCGGATCCACCTCGAGCGACACTCGCCCGTCGACACCGTCACTGGCCTCGTACACCGGGCGCAGTACGTCGCAGGCCCAGCGCACGTCGAACGCGGTCAGCAGCCTGACGGCTTCCTCGACCCGAACCCCGCGCCGGGCGAGATCCTCTACCTGCTCGTCGTAGCGGGCACCCGAGCGGATCGCCTTGGCGAAGATCGTCGGGTTGCTGGTGATACCGACAACCCGCTGCTCCCCCACCAGGCTGGTCAGCCGGCCACCCGCGAGCCGCTCACGACTCAGATCGTCCAGCCAGACCGCTACGCCTTCGGCGGCCAGCCGGTCCAGGTTCCCACTCATGATCTTCCTCCCTCGCGTCGCTTCGGGCGATGCCCTACGCATACCGCCCGGCATCTCCCGCGGACCGGGCGCAGACCTCCTTCACGCAAGGAGGCCGGCGGCCGGTGACTCGATGCCGGGCGGGGTGTGAACGGCGTTCCGGATTGCCGAGCCCGCCCGGGTAACGCGTGCGGGTGAGCCGATGGAGGGGCCCACCCGCCTCGTCACCTTCCGCGGCTGCTGTCTGCCGTCAGGGAGACTGCCTCTTGCCGTGGTAGCGCTGTGCGAGCCGGGCGAGGGCGACCGCGCCGAGCAGAAGGCCGAAGTCGCGCAGCGCGATGTCGTAGTGGCCGGGGATGGTCAGCAGGTTGACGATGATCCCGGCGAGCCATCCGGCTACCAGCCAGCCCCCGAATCGCGGGGCGAGCGCGACGACGAGGCCCGCGACGATCTCGATCACTCCGACTGCGTACATGGCCGCCTGGGCGCTGCCCGGAACGACATCGTTGATCCAAGGCGCGAGGTAGGTGGGCCAGTCCACGAGCAGGTTGGCGAACTTGTCCAGCCCGAACAGGATCGGCGCCACGGTGAAGCCGGTGCGGAGGATGACGAACGCCTGGTAGCCGGGATCGGTGAACACGGCCCGCCGGGAGCCGGCGGATGTGGTTGTGGTTGCGGACGACATGACGCCCTTCCTTCTATTGACAACTCTCACTAACGATAGAAGCGCGCAAATCTTCTTTAGTCAATCGCTATGGGTTTTACACTCGTGTTCGTGGACCACTCGAAGAAAGCACCCCGCCCCGGCGTCTCCGCCGTCGCCGCACTCGACGAGCCGACCCGCAGAAGGCTCTACGACCACGTCGTGCGCCAGCCGGCACCGGTCAGCCGCGACGAAGCCGCCGAAGCCCTCGGCCTTGCCCGGCAGACCGCGGCCTTCCACCTGGACCGGCTGGCTGACGAATCACTGCTCGACGTCGTCTACGAACGGCGCAGCGGACGCACCGGGCCTGGAGCGGGCCGGCCCGCCAAGCTCTACAAGCGCTCCGGCAAACAGGTCACCGTCAGCCTGCCCGAGCGGCACTACGAACTGGCCGGACGGCTCCTCGCCAGGGCACTGGAGGAGTCCGAAACCACCGGTGAGCCGGTCCGCGCAGCCCTGCACCGAAAGGCCCACGAGCTGGGCACACAGCTCACCGGACCGGGCCGGACAGACGTGTTCACCATGCTGGAAGAGAGCGGATTCGAACCTCGCCATGAGGGTGACGCCATCGTCCTGGGCAACTGCCCCTTCCACGCGCTCGCCCGCGAACACACCCAGACGGTGTGCGGCATGAACCTCCACCTGCTTCGCGGCGTGCTCGAAGGAGTCGCCGAAAGCAGCCTCCAGGCGTGCCTGGCACCCAGCCCCGGTCACTGCTGCGTCCGCCTGGAGCCGGCTTCGTCACCGCCCAGAGCGTGCGCCCATCCTGAGACGTAGACACCATCCGCCCCCGCGGCTCGACATCCCCGAGGAGTACGTCACCCGGGAACACGAGCAGTGATTCTGGCGGCGGCCGCTTGCAGGTGGTCAATGCCGGCGCGCGATGACCAGCCAGGCGCGGGAGTCGAACCATACGCCGTCGCCGGTGTCGTGCGCGTCGAGAGTCGCGCGAAGCCGATCGAGCGCGCGCTCGGCGGACGCGGCATCCAGTTCGGTGACCAATTCCTTCGCCATCCACAGCTGGAGTACGGCGGCACGCGCGCTGTCGGCGTCCGGGCCGTAGCAGACGGGCTCGCATACGTCGACGACGTCCACTGCGGTGAAGCCGGCCGCGGCCAAGTGACCGACCACGACATCCGGATCGGCCAGCGCGAAGGGATCGAGGGCCGCCGGGGCCGACATCGACGACGCGTGCCCGCCAGAGAGCGCCGCCCGGATCGCGGCATGCCACTCCTGACGGTCGGCGGCCTGCCACACCAGTTGCACGAAGCGCGCAGCCGGACGCAGTGCTCGCCCGATATTGGTGAATGCGGCGATTGGGTCGGAGAAGAACATCGTGCCGAACCGACTGACGCCCAGACTGAAATGCTCCGGCAGGAAAACATGGACCTGGGCGTCGGCCTGCACGAAACCGGCATTGCGGAGCCCTTCCGCCTCGGCCTGTTGGCGGGCCCGCGCCAGCATCGGGCCCGAGACGTCGATGCCGAGCGCAGTACCGGACGACGCGGCTCGGGCCGCGTCCCGGGTGGTCTGGCCGGTGCCGCAGCCGATGTCGAGGACACGATCGCCGGCTCGGATGTCGAGGGCCTCGCACAGTCGCTCGTGATAGCGAGCGAGCTCCGAGTCGTAGTCGAACAACCCGACCGCCTCCTTATGCCGCGGGGCCGTCGCGGAGTACGCCCCGCACGGCGTCGAGCCGTACACCCGGTTCCAATTCTGGCAGCCACCACGTCGCGCCGGCCGTCGCGTACGGTTCGGGGTCGACACCGAGCGGCAGAGCGACGGCGATGTCGTACGAGGCCATCTCGCCATGACGCAGTTCGGTGAGGGTGCCGACGATCTCGGCGAGCTGGTCCGGGAGTTCGAGGTTGGCCGGGAAGAAGCCATCGAGCCGGGCGGCCCGGCGGATCGGCTTCACGTTGCCCGGAAATCCGGCGGCCCACACCGGCACGCCCGGCCGCTGGACCGGCCGCGGCAGGAACGCGATGTCGTCGACGGTGTAGTGCTCGCCGCGATGGCGCACCGGCTCGCCCGTCCAGGCGGCGGCCAGGATCTCCAAGGACTCGTCGAGCATCCGCCCGCGCCGCCGGTCGTCGAGTTGCTCGCCGGTCTTGGACAGCTCGCCGGCGAACCGGTCGCTGCCGAGGCCGACGCCGAGGGTGAGGCGGCCGTCGCTGAGCCGATCCAGTGTCGCGCTCTCCCGCGCGACCTTGGCCGGCCGTCGGCGGGGAAGCACCGACATCATCGGGCCGAGCCGGAGCCGCTCGGTCGCGGTCGCGATCGCCGCCAGTGCGATCCACGGGTCCGCGACCTGTCGGACCGGCGCCCGCCAGCACAGCTGATCCCACACGAAGCAGCCGTCCCACCCGGCTTCCTCGGCGTCGGCGGCGAGGCGCGCGACCGCCCGCGGGTCGGCGAGGTCGTCGAAGAGCGGCAGCCAGAGTGCCGACCGCAGCCGGTTCATGGGCGACTTCCTTCCGTGTGCAGCACCAGAGCCGACACGAAGTCGTCCCACACCGCCTTCGGCAGGTCATGTCCGGCCCCCTTGAGGACCAGCAGCTCCGCACCGGGGATCGCGTCGCGCAACGCCTCACCGTGCGGCAGCGGCAGCAGTGGGTCGTGGTCGCCGTGGACCACGAGCGTCGGCGCCGCGATGTCACCGAAGCCGCCTCGCGTCGGCCCATCGAGCTCGATGCGGTAGTGGTTGACCAGAGTCGACGAGTAGCTCCTGGCGCGCGCCACGTCACGTTCGGCCAACGCTCCGATCGCGGCCTCGTCGAAGTACGGCGAGCCACCGGCGTACGCCCTCGCGCCGGCGACCACGTACTCGACGACCGCGAGCAGGTCGGAGACGTCTGGCACGGCCGCCATGGCCAGGTCGCTCGACGGTGGCGGCAGGCCGTCGGCACCGGTCGAGCTCGAGACGAACGTCAGCGACGCGACCCTGTCGGGGTGATCCACACCGAGGATGAGCCCGATCCCGCCGAACATCGACTGACAGACCACATGGGCGCGCCCGATGCCGAAGGCATCCTGGATGCCGAGCACGTCCAGGGTCAGGTCCGTGAACGAGTAGGCCGGCTGCCCGGGCGGGTAGCAGGTCGACCGGCCAGTGTCCCGATGGTCGTACCGGACCACGAAGCGACCACGGACGGCGATCTGTTCGCACAGGTCGGCGTCCCACCACAGCATCGAGGCAGCTGCCCCGGCGACCAGGATGATCGCCGGGGCCCCGCGGTCTCCGAAGGTCTCGACACACAACTCGACGCCGTTGATCCCGAGTAGTTGCTCGCCGTGAGACTGATGTGGGCTCATGCCTGGCACGCTAGAGCCCGCGACTTCATTGTGAAAAGCGATGATTTCCGATTGATTCGATCGCTTTCAGCAATGGAAGTCGCTACGTTCGAACGCGTGAGCAATGTCGAGCTGCGCCATCTGGCGGCGATGACCGCCATCGCCGAGGAGGGCTCGTTCGGTCGGGCGGCCACCCGACTCGGGTACACCCAGTCGACGGTGAGCCAACAGATCGCCGCGTTGGAGAGGGCCCTGGGCGGTCCGGTGTTCGACCGGCCGGGCGGCCCCAAGCCAGTACGGCTCACCCCGCTCGGCTCCGTGGTGCTGGACCACGGTCGCGCACTACTGGCGAGGGCAGAGGCATTGGCCGACGCTGTGGACCGGTTCAAGGCGGGAGACGGCCGGATCGACATCGGCACGTTCCAGAGCGTGTCCAACGTGATCCTGCCCTCGGTCGTACGCCGGCTGCGGGACGAGCATCCCGGCTGCGACATCAGGTTGTCCGAGGAGGAGCCGGAGCAGCCGCAGATCGGCGACCTGGACCTGCTGTTCTACGACGGCCGCCTCGACGGCGACGTCGAGCACCGCAAGCTGCTCGACGACCCGTACCTGCTGGTGGCCGGCGCCGGCACCTTCCCCGAAGGTCCGGTCCCGCTGGAGTTGCTCGACGGCGCACCGATGGTGGCCTGGCCGCTGATCTGCGACCAGCCCGTGATGGAGCAGGCTGTCGCCCTCGGCGGCGCCCGTCCGCAGATCGTGTTCCGCACCGCGGTCAACGACACCCTGTTGTCGATGGTGCGCGCAGGCCTGGGTTCAGCGGTATTGCCTTGGCTCGCCATCCGCGGTGCCGACGTCCCATCCGACGACAGGCTCCGAATCCACGAGCTACGGCCGTCCCTGCCGCTACGGGAGATCTACCTGCACTGGCGGGCCGGACGTATCCACTCACCACTTGCCGGCCGGGCCGTCGAAATCGCCGTCGAGGTCGCGGCCGAACTCGCGCCGCCGCCAGCCAGTGCTTGATGCACGCCGGTTTCCCAGGAGCTCATGAGTCCGGCTGCCACATGGGCTTCGTTCCTGGTGTCTCGCCAAGCAGCGGTCAAAGGCCCAACGCCGGCTGCGATGACCGACGCCCTCGGGGGGACGCCCGCCCGCTCCCGGAGGAGTACGACGGCGGGACAGCGCACCCGAGCGCGGGGAAGGACACTGAGCGACAAGTGGTGTCGGCTCCCACGTATGAACCCAGCCCGAGCTGCGGGCGCTACTCAGACCGGGCGGCCTGTACGTCGTCGATGACCTGCTGCCGCAGCCGACGTGGCCTGATGACCACCAGGAGCGCGTCGACGACTTCCTCGCACACCTGCCCGACCAGCCCAACCTCCTTGCCGCACCGATGAGATGAGTGTGCGGGCTGGTGGGCGGCGCGCGCATCTGACGGTCTATCGTGGGCTTATGTCCGCCCCTGATCTGATCCGTATCGTCTCCCGCGACTCGCCCATGGCCCTGGCCCAGGTGGAGCGCGTCCGTGCCGAACTGGCCGCGCTCCACCCCCGCGTGCGCACCGAGGTCGTGCCCGTGAAGACGACCGGCGACAAGTGGATGGGCGACCTCGCCCAGGTCGAGGGCAAGGGGGCGTTCACCAAGGAGGTCGACGCCGCGCTCCTGGCCGGCGAGGCCGACCTGGCGGTGCACTGTGTCAAGGATGTGCCCGCCGACCGGCCGCTCCCGGCGGGCACCCTGTTCGCCGCGTTCCTCAAGCGGGACGACATCCGCGACGCCCTCATCCACCCCGGCGGGCTCCCCCTCGACGAGCTGCCGGCCGGCACCCGGATCGGCACCTCCTCGGTACGGCGCATCGCGCAGCTGGCCGCCACCCACCCCCACCTTGATTGCGTGCCGTTCCGCGGCAACGCCAACCGGCGCCTGCAGAAACTCGCGGCCGGCGAGGCGGACGCACTGCTCCTCGCGGTGTCCGGCCTGGAACGCATCGCCCGCACGGACGTGATCACAGAGATTCTCTCCCCCGAGACGATGATGCCCCCGATCGGCGCGGGCATCCTCGCTCTACAGTGCCGGCAGGACGACACGACGGTCATCGACACCGTCAGCGCGCTCGGCGACCCGGACACACATCGCGAGGCCACCGCGGAACGCATGTTCCTACACGTCCTCCAGGGCCACTGCAACTCGCCGATCGCCGGCTACGCGAAGGCCGGACGAGGTGGCGAACTGTCCCTGCGCGCCTGCGTGTTCACCCCGGACGGCAAGACCCAGCTCAACGCCCACGAGTGGGCCGGCCGCCTCGACCCCGCCACCCTCGGCACCTCGGTCGCCGTCGCCCTGCTGCGCCAAGGCGCCCGCGAGCTGATCGACAATATCGCCCACTGACCCGGGCGCCACGTACGCGCCGAGCGGTGGCGCCTGTTCTGGGCTGGTCAGAGTCTCCAGGAGCGCAACTGGTCGGCTACTGCGTGGACGCTGAGACGGGTGTCGCGGATCTTGCGTACGAGATCGGACAGGGCGCCGTAGGGCGCGTCGATGCCCTCACCGGACTGGTCCATGTACTGCGCGATGACGAACGCCGCGAACAGGCTGTTGCGGTGCGGGAGTGGCTCGAGGCGGACGAGGGTGTGCATCAGCGCGGCCGCGCGCCATGCGGCGTCCGGGTCGGAGGTTTCGAGGGTCGGCAGCCTGGTCTTGTGCCGTGCGACGGCCGCTACGAGCGCGGAGTAGTCCGAGACCGTCATGTCCTCGTGTCCGAGGGCGGTTTCCTGGACATCCAGGAGCCAGGGGACGTCGATGTAGAGGATGGGCGGCATCAGGCGGCTGCGGCCCCGTCGCGTTCGGAGGGCGGCACCTCGTCGGGGAAGGCAGCGTCGAACTCACCGCGCAGCCTGTCGGCCCACCCGGCGGCGCCGGTGACGAACTGCTGGCGCTGCATCTCGCGTACGCCGAGGTCGTGCAGGTACTGCTTGAGGCTCTTGCCCTCGGCCGCGGCGGCCGCGCGCACGCCCTTGAGTTCCTCGTCGGTGAAGGACACGTTCAGGGATGGCATACCCATGATGGTACCTAGTTGGTGCCTGCCCCGCGAGGCCTCCAGCTCGCGCGCCGGAATCGCTCTCCGGCCCAGTCCTGCGCGCGAAGACGCCCGGGTCCGGCGCCGGACGCCTCCGAGGCTGGACACTCGCCAGACTGCTGATCGGCTCCGGGGCCCTTCGGACGGGGCATCGGGGGCGGCTGACAGGTGACCTGCGCGAGCCGTGCGTGCCGGGTGTGCCGGGGATCGACACGCAGCCGGGCCTGAGGGTGGGGGTGATCAGGGACACAGAGGGCCCTTGTAGGCGCCCGGCGGCAGTTCCTGTTCCGGGGGCAGTGGCTCGCCGCCGCGGATGCGGCACAGATCCGTCATCCTGGCCTTGGCCTAGCGACGTTCGTCCGCGGCCACGGAGGCGTCGGGGGGGGGAAGGATGCCGTGATAACGCGGCCAAGTTCCCCGTGGTGGACATGTCCACCACGGGGAACTTCCGTACCCGGATGCCCACCTGACCGGCCCTACTTGCAGGCCTTCGACGACGCCGAGTTCACGGCGGCCCTTGCAGGCGATGCGGGCCGCGCGAGCGGTGGGGCAGCAGGAGAGCGTGGCGGTCGGGGCGGTCAGTAGAAGCGGCGGATGAAAACGTCCGACTTGCCGTTGGTGTCGCCGGGCACGATGTCGGCGGCCGTGGAATGGAAAACCACGTCGCGCCCACCGGCGCTGACCGCGTCGGTCCCGGCCGAGGCGAGCTGGTTCGAGACGATCTCCTCGGTGCCCGTCTCCAGGTCGCGCAGCGTGAGCGACGGTCCGCTCGTGTCGTGCGGGGCGTACAGCAGATAGCGTCCGGTGGGATCGATGGCCACGCCCTGCACGTTCGGCACCAGTTGGTCGGTGCCCGAGCTCTCGTCGTGGACGTAGGTGTCGGAGCCCGAGAGGTAGACGACCTTGCTGCCGTCCTTGCTGAGCTGGACGAGTGTCGCCGCCTTGGACGGGCCCTCGATCGGGCCGGAGGAGGTGTTGTCGGTCCGGTCCCACACGAAGACGTCCTCCGCCTGGCCGTCCTGGTAGGCGACAAAGCGGCCGTCGCCGCTGATGGACGGCCGGGCCGAGACGTTATGGCCGAACTCGGCGACTGTCTCCGTGGTGTTGGCGTTCCAGTCCGCTACCTCGATGCGCTGCCGGGACGGCGGTCGACTGAAGGTGGCGACCTGGGCCATATAGCGGCCGTCCGCGCTCAGCGACGGCTGGCTGCAGCTGAGGCCCGAGCAGTTGATGCCGATCGTGCTTCCCGAGCTCACCTGGGACAGGAAGGTCTTCGTGTCTCTGAACAACTGCCCCCACAGGGCAACGTATCGCCCGTCACCGCTGATCACCGGGCGCTGGATCGGGGAGGTGAGGGTGCTCATCAGCGTGGTCTGACTCGTCCGCCGGTCGCGGACGAACACCTCCCGTGTCACCGGGTTGGTGGGTGTGAGGTTCTTCGCCAACGACGAGAAGGCGATACGCCGGCCGTCGGTCGTGATCGTGGCGCCGGCGGAGTCGCCGTCGCCCTGGGTGCCGTCGGTCGCGACACTGATCCGCTCGACTCCGGCTCCGCTGTCGCTCGCGGCGCCCGCCACGGTCATGGGCTCGGCCGAAGCGGCTCCGGGCAGCACCGTCGTGACCGCGCAGACCACGACCGTGGCGCATAAGGCGGCCCGTACGCGTCTGGTGGCGCTCCGATTCGCGCTTCCCCTCATTTTTTCCCCCTAAGGCAGGACATGGTCCTTCTCTCCGGTTCCCCACCGGAAGGCCACAAGCATGCAACCGCGATGGCGCTGTGGGGTCAATGTGTCGCATGACTATTGAGAGGCGCGGTTCCGGTCAGGTGAGAGCGGTCGGCTTCGCAACGCGCTGCCAGCCTCTCAACAGCGCCCGGGCACTTCGGCGATCCCGGCACAGCGAGAGGCCGGGCGCGAGTACGAGAACCGCGTTGACGCCCTTGGCGCCCCGACCGGACCGTGATCGGCCCACTCCCGAATGATGCCGGCCAAGGAGGTGCGGGTGGCGTAAGTGCTCCCCGAAGGCCGTTCGAGGACGGCACGCAGCGAGCTGCTGATAACGACCTCCTGGCCCCCGTTCTCAGGGCCGACATCGGCTGCCGGGCGAAGTACGGCAGTTGGCGGGGCTGGTGCCGTACCGTGCCTTGAACGCCCGGGAGAAGTGTGACGGGTCCTTGAAGCCGACGCGCAGGGCGATGTCTGCTCGCGCCGTTGATCGAGCCGCGACTGCCCGACTCCGACCGCCGCGCCCTGCAGGCGCGCGCGATCGCAGCCGCGGCGATCACATGCCTCCAGGCAGCACATGAGGAGTGGATGCGCCTAGGCGGGAGGGTCGACGTCTTCGACCTCTACGACGCGGCCGTGCAGGCCATCCGCCGCCCGGCATGAAGCCCGGCCGCCTCCGCCCGCACAGCGCGACGAACCGGAACGAGGGCCGTCAGTCTTCGCCGCTCGTCCACTGCTCGTCGAACGGGGCCGGCCCGATGGGGACCTGCCCCCTGTTCGTCGCGTCGACCAGGTCCCACGGGACGAGCCCGTGGGGCCAGTCCCACTCGTCCATCGGCGTAGGTGCAGGGCGACGTCGAGGTCTCGGCGTGCACCTTCTCCGAGCCTGTGAGCGCGCCGTCCTTGCCGTGGTGGAGCACGGTGTTCGCCGAGTTCCGGTTCTCCACGGCCTGGAGCCCGCCGTGATCTCCCGGCGGAGGCCGAGGGCGGCGAGGTAGTCGCAGGCGAAGACCGTACGGACGGCGCGGCCGAGTTCTTCGAGCACGGCGTGGGTGACGTGCTCGGGCCCGCCGCGAGTGAAGCGCCGCAGGACCTGATCGGCCTCCGGCGTCCTGACAGCAGAAGCGCGTGACACCGGAATGAGAAGTCTCAGTGACATCGCACTGAGACTTCAGACCCGACCACACACCAGGCACGTCCCTCCGGAGAATCTGTGCAGGAGTGCCACATCGGCTGCACACAGCCCTTCTGCAGCCCCGTTAGCGTTGCTGGCCGTTCGATCTCGCGTGCGACCGTTCCCGGGCCGCAGCCCGGCGGGTCGACGGCACGTCAACTCAGGAAGACCGCACATGGACTACTGCACCTCGTGTCACCGGCATCTCAACGGCGCCCTCGTGTGTCCCGGGTGCGGCGCGTACGCCCCGGACATCGCTCCCCGAGCGGTCGAAGGTCGCGCCCTGTCGACGACGGCCGAAACGGCGGTGAGCGTGACGTCGGAGTGGTTCACGGCCTCCGGCACCTGGCGCGGTCGCGATCTCCGTGATGAGGCAGCGGACGGAGACGGAGACGGCGTGGACGAGGTCCCGGGCAACGGCCCTTCCGGTGACCTGGAGGCCGCGCCGCAGGGGCGGGCAGCGCGGCGTCGCCAGCTGGCACGCTGGAAGATGAACAAGCGCCGGGCCGTGGTCGCGACCGCCGTCGCACTCGTCGGGGGCGGCCTGACCGTCGCCGCGCTGGACCGGCCCTCCACCGACCGAACCCAGGCAGCAACGGCGTCGGACGACACGAACAAGGACGACACGCACGAGGGCGTCCTGGAGGAACCGCGAGCACTGCCCACGCTTCCGGCACCGACCCAGCCCGATACCCGCCGGTCTTCGCGCACGACTCCCCCCGTACGACCGCCCGCGGCCGACCTGCCGCATGAGAAATCCCCCGCCCCCTCGCGCCGCACGACGCGGACGATCACCCGGCCCGACGCCGCAGCCCCTGCTCAGCCGGATCCGGCGGCGCCGGCCCCGCAGCCGCAGACCGACTCACCGACCTCCCCCGAGACGGACCAGGGCGGCACCGGCAGGACAGCGGAGCAGCCGCCCCCGGCCGCCGACGGCACGGAATCGGGAACGTCCTCCGGGGCCACCCAGCCCAGCCCCTCCCCGACCGCGACGTCCCCGTCGGAGATCTGCCTGCTCGTGGTGTGTATTGGCTGAGCACACGGCGCCCGGATCCCCTGCGGCATCCGGGCCCTCATGCCTGAGCTTCCAGCCGATGAGGTCGCGGCCGCGCGGCCGAGGCCACGGCTGTCGCAGCGGTGACGCCCTCGCCTCCTGGCATCGTGGAGTGTAGACATGGGCACATGCTCCGCCACTTGGGTCGATCCCGGGCTCACTCGACCTCCTTTGCCAACGGCCGGCGCGCACGGCTCCGGCGTCCCGGTGCTCGCCGGACGCACGAGCAGCGAGCACGGCAGGCGTCGCACGGGCCTGTCGCAGAGCAAGGGCCACCCGCGGACGGGCCCCGGCGGAAGCCGGCCGACAGGTTCCGGTCGGCGTTGAGCGGGCGCAGCGTCGCCGGGCAGGTCTTCGTACTGCAGGTCGTGATCGTGCTGATGCTGGTCGTGGCCGCGGTGGTGGCGCTGGTGCTGCAAGTGCGACACGACAGCACAGAGGAGGCCCGCAGCCGTTCGCTCGCCGTCGCAGAGACGTTCGCCAATGCCCCGGGTATGCGCGAGGCATTGAGTGGTTCTGACCCCACGGCTGTGCTGCAGCCGCGTGCCGAAGCCGCACGCGTGCGGTCAAAGGTGGACTTCGTCGTCGTGATGAACGTCGACGGGACCCGCTACACGCACCCGAAACCGGACAGGATCGGCAAGAAGTTCGTCGGGACCATGGAACCCGCGCTGGCCGGCCGTTCCATCACCGAGGAGATCGAGGGCACCATCGGGCAGCTGGTGCAGGCCGTGGTTCCGGTCAAGGCTCCCGACGGATCAGTCGTGGGCCTGGTGTCGGCCGGCATCACGACCGCCAATGTGGGTGGCGTCGCGGATCGGCAGCTGCCGATCCTCCTCACGGCCGCGGCCGCGGCACTCGGCCTGTCCACGGCGGGGACAGCGTTGGTGAGCAGACGACTGCTGCGCCAGACCCGTGGTCTGGGTCCGTACGAGATGACCCGGATGTACGAGCACCATGACGCCGTGCTGCACGCCGTCCGGGAGGGAGTGATCATCGTCAGCGGTTCGGGGCGGTTGCTGCTCGCCAATGACGAGGCCCGGCAGCTGCTCGGCCTGCCCGCCGACGCCGAGGGCCGGCAGGTTCTCGAACTCGGTCTTGACGCGGACACCGCCGGGCTCCTGGCCTCGGGACGCGTCGCCACGGACGAGGTGCACCCGGTCGGAGACCGGCTGCTGGCGATCAACCAGCGCTCCACGGACCGTCAAGGGGGCCCGCCCGGAAGCGTCGCGACGCTCCGCGATACGACTGATCTGCGCGCCTTGTCCGGACGGGCCGAGATGGCACGTGAACGCCTCAAACTGCTGTACGACGCCGGGGTGGGCATAGGCACGGGCCTGGACGTCGCTCGCACCGCCGGAGAGCTGGCGGAGGTGGCCGTCCCGCGGTTCGCGGACTTCGTCACCGTGGATCTGGCCGACGCCGTACTGAACGGGGAGGATCCGAACAAGGTCACCGATCTGCGCCGCACGGCGTTCAGCGGAATCCGTAAGGACGCCCCGCTGTACCCGGTGGGCGAGCGCATCAGATTCGTCGCTTCCTCCCCCCAGGCCCGTAGCCTCGACACCGGCCAGGCTGTCGTCGAGCCGAACCTCAAGGACGCCCCCGGGTGGCAGGCCCAGGATCTGGAACGCACCGAGCAGGTGGTCGCGTACGGAATCCACTCGCTGATCACCGTCCCGCTGCGGGTGGGGGGCCTGGTGCTGGGCGTGGCCAACTTCTGGCGTTCTCAGAAGCCGGAGCCCTTCGACACGGAGGAGGTGGCCCTGGCCGAGGAACTGGTCGCCCGGGCCGCGGTCTCCATCGACAACGCGCGCCGCTACACCCGCGAGCACACGATGGCCGAGACTCTGCAGCGCAGCCTGCTGCCGCGCAACCTGCCCGAGCAGAATGCCCTGGATGTCGCCTACCGCTATCTGCCCGCGCAGGCGGGGGTAGGCGGGGACTGGTTCGATGTGCTGCCGCTGCCCGGCGCCCGGGTCGCCCTTGTCGTGGGCGATGTCGTCGGCCACGGTCTGCACGCCGCGGCCACGATGGGGCGGCTGCGTACCGCGGTGCACAACTTCTCCGCCCTGGATCTGCCGCCCCATGAACTCCTCGGGCTTCTCGACGAGTTGGTGGGCCGCATCGATCAGGACGAAGCGGAGGACAGCGGTGCCGCGATCACCGGCGCCACCTGTCTGTACGCGATCTACGATCCCATCTCCCGGCAGTGCAGTGTGGCCCGCGCAGGCCACCCGCAGCCCGCGCTGATCCGGCCCGACGGCAGCGTCGAGTTCCCCGAGGTTCCGGCGGGTCTCCCGCTCGGGCTTGGCGGCCTGCCGTTCGAGACGGCCGATCTAGAGCTCGCCGAGGGCAGCCGTCTCGTTCTCTACACGGACGGTCTTGTCGAGGACCGGGAACGAGACATCGACGTCGGGCTCGAGCTGCTGCGCACCGCGCTGGCCGGGGCCGACAGGTCGCCGGAGGACACCTGCCGGGTCGTACTCGACGCGATGCTCCCCGCTCGGCAGAGCGACGACATCGCCTTGCTCGTGGCCCGTACCAGTGCGCTGTCGGCGGACCGGATCGCCGACTGGCAGGTGCCCTCCGACCCGGCGGCCGTCGCCGACGTACGCGAATCGGTCACCCGGCAGCTGGCTCAGTGGGGGCTGGACGACTTGGCGTTCGCGACGGAGCTGATACTCAGCGAGCTGGTCACCAACGCGATCCGTTACAGCAGCGGCCCCATCCGTGTCCGTATGCTGCGCGACCGGAGCCTGATCTGCGAGGTCTTCGACAGCTCGAGCACCTCACCCCATCTGCGTTATGCGGCCACCACCGACGAGGGCGGGCGCGGCCTGTTCCTCGTCGCGCAGCTCGCCGAACGCTGGGGCACCCGCTACACGCCCACCGGCAAGATCATCTGGGCGGAACAGCCGCTGCCCTGAGAGCCGAGATCCGGGCGCAGAGCGACCGGGGCCGGTTGTTCGCCCCGTGAACGGGATCAACCTCACTCCAGTAACGTGCAGTTGGTCCCGGACATGGCTGCCCACCCTTTCGGGTGGGACCTTCGAGCTGTCAGACTCCGGACGTGCCCGACTTCGACATGCTCGTCATCGGATCCGGCCCGGGCGGCCAGAAGGCCGCCATCGCCGCGGCCAAGCTCGGCCGCCGGGTCGCCGTCATCGACCGCCCCGACATGGTCGGCGGGGTGTCCATCCACACCGGGACCATCCCCTCCAAGACACTGCGCGAGGCGGTCCTGTATCTGACCGGCCTCACCCAACGTGATCTGTACGGCCAGAGCTACCGTCTCAAGGAGGACATCACCGTCGCCGACCTGACCGCACGGACCCAGCACGTGGTGGGCCGCGAGGTCGACGTCATCCGCAGCCAGCTGTCGCGCAACCACGTCTCCCTGTTCGCCGGCACCGGCCGCTTCGTCGACGACCACACCGTCGCGCTGCGCGAAGTGACCGGCCACGAGCGGATGTTGAGCGCCGGGCACATCATCATCGCCACCGGCACCCGCCCTGCCCGGCCCGCCAGCGTCGAGTTCGACGACCTGACGATCATCGATTCGGACAAGGTCCTCAATCTGGAGCGGGTGCCGCGGTCCATGGTCATCGTCGGCGCCGGCGTGATCGGCATGGAGTACGCGTCGATGTTCGCCGCTCTCGGCAGCAAGGTCACCGTGGTCGAACAGAGGCCGGGGATCCTCGACTTCTGCGACATCGAGGTGATCGAGTCGCTGAAGTACCATCTGCGGGACCTGGCCGTCACCTTCCGGTTCGGGGAGACCGTCGCCGCGGTCGAACGTCACCCGCGGGGCACTCTCACCATTCTGGAGAGCGGCAAGAAGATACCTGCGGACGCCGTGATGTACTCCGCGGGCCGCCAGGGCCTCACCGACGACCTCGAACTCGACAAGGCCGGTCTGTCCGCCGACCGGCGCGGCCGGATCAAGGTCGACGAGCACTACCGCACCGAGGTGCCGCACATCTACGCCGTCGGCGACGTCATCGGCTTCCCGGCGCTGGCCGCGACCTCGATGGAGCAAGGGCGTACGGCGGCGTACCACGCCTGTGGCGAGCCGGTGAACCAGATGGACGGCCTTCAGCCGATCGGCATCTACACCATCCCGGAGATCAGTTTCATCGGGCGGACCGAGGACCAGCTCACCGAGGAGTCCGTGCCGTACGAGGTCGGCATCTCCCGCTATCGCGAGCTGGCCCGGGGGCAGATCATCGGCGACTCGCACGGCATGCTGAAGCTGCTGGTCTCGCCGGACGACCGCAGACTCCTCGGCGTGCACTGCTTCGGCACCGGGGCCACCGAGCTGATCCACATCGGGCAGTCCGTGATGGGCTGCGGCGGCACGGTCGACTACCTCGTCGACGCGGTTTTCAACTACCCCACTCTCGCGGAGTCCTACAAAGTCGCAGCCCTGGACGCGACGAACAAGATCCGGCAGATCGACCGGCTCAGGGATTGATGTCGACAAAGCTCAAGGATTGACGAGGAGGACTTCGCGTCGATGGCGGCAGCTGAATCCCGTACCGTCCGCTGCGGTCGCCGGCCGCGGTGCGGTGGCACGTCCTGAACCACTCCGGCCCCCGCGACCGCTGAACGCAGCGTCATCACACCGCCTCTTGGGGGTGCGACTTCAGGACTTCACGGCTTTCGAGCGACGCCACCCACAGCGATCACTTCGCCGTCAGTGCCGGTCGTCGTGGGGTCGGGGCGCCAGTCGGTGATGGGTACGACGCCGGGCTCCAGCAGTTCCAGGCCGTCGAAAAAGCCCGCGAGCTGCTGCGGGCTGCGCAGGTGGTACGGGGCCGCGCCGCTCTCGTTGTAGAGGCGGGTGGCCACGGCGTTGGCCCGGTTGGTGTCCACGCTGTCGTTGAACGCGAGGTAGCTGCCGGACGGCAGCGCCCCCATGAGCGTGCTGACGATGGACCGCGCTTCGTCGTAGTCGGCTATGTGCCCGCTGACCTGCATCAGTGTGAGTGCCACCGGCTGAGTGAGGTCGAGGGTGCGGGCCGCTTCGCGCAGCACGGTACCGGGGTCGTGCAGGTCCGCGTCGAGGTAGTCGGTCACTCCCTCACGGGTGCTGGTCAGCAGTGCTTGGGCATGGGCCAGGACCAGGGGGTCATTGTCCACGTAGACGATGCGGGCGTCGGGGGCCATCCGCTGGGCTATCTCGTGGGTGTTGTCCGCCGTGGGCAGACCCGTGCCGATGTCGAGGAACTGGCGGATCCCGGCCTCACCGGCCAGATGGCGCACGGCGCGGCCGAGGAAGGCCCGTGAGTCGCGGGCGAGGTCGGTGATGCCGGGAAAGACCTCGCGGAACGCGTCGCCTGCTTCCTCGTCGACGGGGTAGTTGTCCTTGCCGCCGAGCCAGTAGTTCCAGATCCGGGCCGAGTGCGGCACCGCCGAGTCGATCTTCGCTGATGCCGCGGTGGCGGGGGTGGACGAATCCTGCGTCACCGGACAGCCTCCTTGTGGGGAACCATCGTTGGCCTTAGGCATACAACGTAGGGTCAACTGCCTTCGTTCCGCCGGGAGTTCGCGGGATTGAGGTCCTCTCGACTGCCCCGCATCGCACGCATGCCGCCTCCTGCCCGCGAGGCAGGAGGCGGCCCGTTGTCGGCGCCCCTCGGGAGTTACAGGGGGATGCGTGCCTGGGCGGCGGAGATGACCGGCTCGCGCCGGCGGTGGCGCTGCTCGTACTCCGCCACCTGGCGGGCCACGCCCAGGGAGACGTTCTGCAGCTTGGCCATGATCTGGCTGGGGTCCATGGTGTCGTAGCCGGACCACGGTTCGCTGCCGCGCAGTTGCTCGATGGCGTCCAGGACCGCGTCCCGGTTCGCGTGGGCCCGCTCGTAGCCCTCGATCACCGTCAGGTCGGACTGCGACAGCGGGCGCAGCCGCTTGTTGATCTCGTCGAGGCCGAGCCGGCCGTACCCAGAGATCGGCAGGTCCTCCTCCCGGGTCACCGCGCCCTGGACTTCCTCGGCCATCCGGGTCACTCCCGGCATCTCGCGAACCACGCCCTCGGCCGCGGACTTGGTCTGCCGACCGCTGGTCCGGACGATGTCCCGTAGCCGGTCGGCAGTCGTCCGCACCACCTGCATGAGCTCGTCTCGCATGCTGCCGTCGTGCTGCGGGCCGAAGCCATTGCCCGCGGCCGCCACGGCCCGCGCGTGCGCGGCTACGGTGTCCTCCAGCTTTTCCAGCAGCTCCTGGTCCTGGCGGCGCAGCGACCCGAGCAGATCGGCGGCGGCCTGGTCCTGGACCTCTTCGGCGATGCTCTCCCCGGCGCGGGAGGCGGCCAGCGCCCGGGCCGCGGCCGTGAACTCGCTCTCGGCGTTCTTCAACAGCCGCAGCTCTTTGGCCTGCCGACCGCCCAGCAGCCCGGTCACGAGCGACGACCCGATCGCCAGCGGGAGCATGGCCGTACGCATGGCGCTGCGGGAGACGACCCCCGCCATGTCGACCGTGGTGCCGAGCAGGCCGCGCGGATGCGTTTCGCGTACGTGATGCTCGATCCGCTGAAGGCTGTCCAGGACCTCGGCGACCTGGCGCTCCAGCATCTGGCGGTACGGACCCGGAGGCGTGACCGTCACATCCGCCCGGAACCGGTCGGCGACTGCGGCATGCGTCTGCCGGGCATCTTCCAGCGCCGGTACCAGCGCCTGCGTTATCACTGCCATCTGCTACTCCCTGGGTGGGGGATCGGGCGGCTGTCCGCCGCGCGCGGGAAACGGCTGCTCGTCGGCCCTTTCCACGGCCGGGCAACCCCCACCATCCTGCGAGACCCCCACCGTGAACGCCCGGCGAGCGGTGCTCGGAGGACGGACACCGCACGGCTCGGGGCCCCGCCCGGCGCGGACTTCCCACGCCATGCCACACCTGCCGGATTACTCCGTACGAGTGACGGCGGCGCCCTCGCTGCGACAGCGGCCCGTTGTTGCGGCGCCTGTGCGGTGAGCCCTGCTTCCCGGCCGCGAAATGCAGCCACATCAGTCTGACCCCTCTACCCGGGGCATAGTCACTCAGACACCATCGACCTCATCACCTCTACACATAAGGGCGCCTGATGGAGGCTCCGGGGCAACCCTGCGTAACCTCCCCGGTGCGCAGTAGGTTCGAGATCAGAACGCGCGCGGCCCCCGGGGCGCGCGCGGTCTGGGTCGAGATGAGGGGGGAACCCGGCGCCGGGGGGACGAATTAGCCCGCCCCCAATTCCACAAACAGGGCAGAGGCGCCCGGGGGAGCGGTGATGTGTGGCTGGCCCACGACGAGGTGGTCGGGCAGGACGTCGCACTGAAACCGGAGCGGATCGAGGGCGACCGCGAGACCGCGGTACGGCGGCTGCTGGGCGAGCCGCGCGCCATGGCCAAGTTCCGCGATCATCCCCATGTCGTGACCCTCTTCGATGTCGTGACCGTCCCGCGTGCCAGGCACAAGGCAAGGAGTCGTCATGACCAGCGCCACCGACCACCTCACCCACGAGAACCACACGCACACCCACGGCACGGACTGCGGCCACGTCGCCATCCCGCACGGCGACCACACCGACTACGCCCACGACGGACACATCCACCGGGCGCACGGCGACCACATCGACGAGTACAACGGCGCGGGCCACAGCGTCCACGAAGGACACGGCCATCAGCACGGCGAGGGCTGCGGCCACATCGCCGTGCCGCACGACGGCCACACCGACTACGTGCACGACGGCCACCGTCACGCCGCCCACGAGGGGCACTGGGACGACCACTGACGGCCGGTGGCGACTGGCGCCGATACGCGCAGGTCACGCACCGAATCGGGAACCATTGCCACATGCTAATGTCTGCATATGGCAACGACTTCCCCTCCCCCGGCGAGCGAGCCCGCGGACACCCTGCAGGCCGCCAGTGAGCTGCTGCGAGCCCTTGCCTCGCCCGTGCGCCTCGGCATCGTGCGCGAGCTCTCCACCGGCGGGAAGTACGTCCACGAACTGGTCGCCACCCTCGGCGTGAGCCAGCCTCTGGTCTCCCAGCACCTGCGAGTGCTGCGCACTTCCAGGATCGTCACCGCCCGGCGCCAGGCCCGCGAGACCCAGTACAGCCTGACCGACGACCACGTGGCGCACATCGTGCTGGATGCCATCCGTCACGCACAGGAGTAGCGCTGGCCTTTACGTCCCCGTCGCTCCCCGATGGCCGCCCGGCTTCCCGTCGGGCGGCCGTCGTCGTGCCCGGGTTCGGGCATCGAGTGGTGGCGTCAGCCGCTTCCCACGCCGGCTGCCCGCTGCCAGGCCGTCTCCCGCAGCAGGCGCAGTCCGTTCAGGCCGACGATGACGGTCGAGCCCTCGTGGCCCGCGACGCCGAGGGGCAGCGGAAGGGTGCCGGCCAGGTCCCAGATGACGAGTCCGGCGATGAACACCCCGGCGATGACGAGGTTCTGGACGACCAGTTCCCGGGCGCGGCGGGAGAGGGCGACGGTGGTGGGGACCGCGGCGAGTTCATCGCGGACGATCACGGCATCGGCGGTCTCCAGAGCGAGGTCGGAACCCGCCCGGCCCATGGCGATACCGGTGTGGGCCGCGGCCAGGGCGGGCGCGTCGTTGACGCCGTCGCCGACGACCATCACCTTGCGGCCCGCGCCCTCCATCTCCTTGACCGCGCTCAGCTTGTCCTGCGGCAGCAGCCCGGCGCGTACGTCGTCGATGCCGGCCTCGGCGGCCAGGTGGGCGGCGGCCCGGGCGTTGTCGCCGGTGAGCAGGGTCGGAACGGTGCCGGTCAGCTTGGCGAGGGAGGCGACGGTGGCGGCGGCGTCCGGGCGCAACCGGTCCGCGATGCCCAGTACTCCGGCGGGGAGGCCGTCGACCATGACCAGGACCGCGGTACGGCCGGACTCCTCGAGGTTCTCGGCCATCGCAGCGGACGGGTGCTCGGCATCGTCCAAAAGGCGGGCCGGGGCGCCCACCGCGACCGTGCGCCCGGCGACGACGGCCTTCACCCCGACGCCGGGTGCGGACGTGAAGTCCTCCGCGGCGGGCAGGCCGAGGCCACGCTCGCGCGCCGCGTCCACGACCGCTCGGGCCAGCGGATGCTCGCTGGGGTGCTCGGCCGCCGCCGCCAGCGCCAGCAACTCGTCCTCCTCCAGGCCGGTTCGGGGCAGTGGCCGGACGTCGGTCACGTGGGGGCAGCCTTCGGTCAGCGTGCCGGTCTTGTCGAGGGCGACCGTGTCCACCTGGCCGAGCCGCTCCATCACCACGGCCGACTTGACGAGCACGCCATGCCGTCCGGCGTTGGCGATCGCGGAGAGCAGGGGCGGCATGGTGGCCAGTACGACCGCGCAAGGGGAGGCCACGATCATGAAGGTCATGGCCCGCAGGAGCGAGCCGTCGAGTTCGGCGCCGAAGACGAGCGGCACGAGGAAGACGGCGAGGGTCGCGGCCACCATGCCCAGCGAGTAACGCTGTTCGACCTTCTCGATGAACAGTTGAGTGGGCGCCTTGGTCTCGGACGCCTCCTCCACCATCCGTACGATCCGGGCGATCACCGAGTCGGAGGCGTCGCGCTCGACGCGGACCCGCAGGGCTCCGGTGCCGTTGAGGGTGCCCGCGAAGACCTCGTCCCCGGGTTCCTTCGGCGCGGGGAGCGGTTCGCCGGTGATGGTCGCCTGCTCGACCTCGCTCGCTCCGTCCAGTACGCGGCCGTCGGCGCCGACGCTCTCTCCGGGGCGTACGAGGATGATGTCGCCGACCGCCAGCTCCTCGACGGAGACGGTCTGTTCGCCGCCGTCCGGAGTCAGCAGGGTGGCGGTGGAGGGAGCCAGGTCGAGCAGCCCGCGGACCGAGTCGGCGGTGCGGGCGGTGGCCAGTGCCTCCAGCGCGCCGGACGTCGCGAAGATGACGATCAGCAGGGCGCCGTCCATCACCTGCCCGATCGCGGCCGCGCCCAGGGCGGCGACGATCATGAGCAGGTCGACGTCGAGGGTCTTCTCCTTGAGCGCCTTCAGTCCCTCCCAGCCCGGTTCCCAGCCGCCGGTGACATACGCCAGTGCGTAGAGCGGGCCCCAGGTCCAGGCGGGGGCTCCGGTCAGCTGGAGGGGTAGCGCGAGCAGGAAGAGGGTGGTGGCCGCGGCAGCCCAGCGCGCCTCGGGGAGCGCCAGGATGCGGGTGCGCCGCCGGGGCGCGGTTCCGGCGCGCTCGGGCCCGGCCCGGTCGACCGACGGCTGGGTGAGCGTGGAGGTCATCACTTTCCTTCATGAGGGGCGCATGGGGGCGTGCGGGCAGACGGTGGTTCCCGGGCCGCACCGGCACCATACAGGATCACATGAAGAGCAATTCATGTCTTCATGTACGCACCCGCCGTCCCCTGTCGTCACTAGGGTCGCTCCAGACCCACAGACGCGACGGGATTCGGACGGGCAGTAACAGCGTGTGGTGCGAGGAGGCACGGGCATGGCTCGGGGCGACGAGTCCGACGAGTACTGCGACACCGAGGCCGACGGCGGCGAGCAGGCCCCCCAGCAGCCGATGCCGCCCGAGCGGGACGAACTCCCTTCGGTGTCCGATGCGCGGCTGACCGATCTACTGCGCGCCGACGCCCGGACCGCGCGCCCGGCTTGGCGCGAGCTGCGCAGCCGCCACCGGCCCGCGGTTCTCTCGTACGCTCGTCTGTGCGCCGTCGACGAGTCGGCGGCCCATCGGATCACTGCGACGGCCTTCACCCTCGCGGCCCGCGAGACGGCGCGCGGCCTCGAGCCGCGCACGCCCTGGCGGCATCAACTCCTGCTGCTCGCCTGCCGCGTGGCCGTCGAATGGTCCGCCGACGAACGTGCCGCCCGTCTCGCCCCGGGTCTGCTCACCCGCCTGGGCGAGGCGGATGCGGGTCCCGACGGTCCCGTCCCGCCGATGCTCGCCGCGTTCCTGACGCTGCCCACGCGGGTGCAGGGTCTGGTCTGGTACGGCGTCGTGGACGGGGAGTCCGAGACCGACACCGCTCGCCTTCTGGGCGTCAGGCCCGAGGATGTGGCGTACGGCATGGAAGGGGCGTTCCAGGCCGTGTGCCACTCCGTGCTCACCACGCGCCTCGCCGGTTCGGACGATCCGGACTGCCAGGACTTTCGCCGCCTGATCGAGGAGGCCGTACGGCCCGAGAGGCCACGCCGCAGCGCGGACCTCGTCGCCCATATGGGCAGCTGCCCGCACTGTGCCACCGGGTACGAGGAGTTGGCGGCCCTGCGCGACACTCCGCACGCCGCTCTGGCCGAGGGGTTGCTGCCCTGGGGCGGCACGGCCTACGCCATGGTCGGCGGGGCGGCGGGCGAGGGGCGGCAGGAAGCGCGTACGACAGCGGGGAAGGACGAGGGTCCGGCCGGCTGGTGGAGCTGGTCGGCGTGGTGGCCGTCCCGCCGCTTGGCGATCGTCTCGGCAGCCCTCGGTGTCGCGCTCGCACCGCTGCTGGTCTACCTGCTGACGCAGGGTGACTCAGGATCGCAGGAGACGGCCGGCGCTGTGGACACCCCGACGCGGCCGCCCTCGGTCACCGCGACGTCGACGTTCTCGCCGCCGCCGACCCTGTCCGCCACGGCCCAGTCCCCGACCCCCGAGCCGACGAAGCCGTCGCCCCCTGCCTCACCGAGCCCGAAACCGACGCCCACGCCGACACCGACGCCGACGCGTACGAAGCCCCCGGCGTCCGGGCCGCCGGACGGCTCCTACGCCCAGGTGGTGAACGTCGACTCGGGCCTGTGCCTGGACGTCGAGGACGGCGACTTCGACAACGGTACGAACGTCATCGCCGCCGACTGCTCGGCGTCACGCACCCAGCGCTGGCGGGTCGACGCCGGCCGTGGAGCCCTGCAGTCGTTCGCCGACCCGGACTTCTGCCTGGACAGCCGGGGCTCCGTCGACGACGGCCTCGGTATCTGGACCTGCGAATCGCTCGACAGCAGCAACGGCGACAACCTTCGGTTCGCGGTGGAGAGTACGGGTGTCATCCGCCCGGCCATCGCCCCGGACCACGCCCTGACCCCGGCCGACGGCGAGGGCCTGGATCTCGAACCTGCCGACGGAGACGACGACCAGCGCTGGAAGGCGGGGGCGGGGGTCGACTGACCTCGGCTGCGCGCCCGGCCCTTGGGGGACGTGGTGCGCCACGGTGGCAGGCCGTAGGTACGGGGCGTGGCCACGAAACGCCGACCGTCATTCCGTACCGCTCCGGAACCCTGATTGATCCGTCGTGCGATGGAGACCCGTACAGCCATCAGCGCAGGGTTCGTCGGAGACGGCCGGCCTGCATCGCGTGTGCGGCGGCGTCCGGAAAGGGAGCAGCAGTGGCGCAGAACGCGGATGACGCCGCTCTCGACGGGCGGCGCCCGGCTCCTGACCTGCATCTGGCGGGCGGTGCGGGTGAGGGGAGCCGTCGGCCCGACGCGCGTGCCCAGGAGCTTCCGCCCGACCGCCACCAGGCGATCCTGGAGGCGACCAAGCAAGTCGCCTCCCTCCTGAAGAGGAACGGGCACGACTTCGCTCTGGCCGGGAGTGTCGCCGTCTATGCCCATGGCGGGGTGGGCAATCTCCAGCACGATGCCGACTTCTGTATCAGGCCCGAGGACGCCGAAGCGGTCGCCGCCACGCTGGAGGACGCCGGTCTGACGGTGTACGCGCCTCCCGAGGACTGGCTGCTGAAGGCCAAGTGTCTCGGCCAGGACGTGGACCTGATCTTCGGGCTGGCCCATGAGCCGGTCAGCACCGAGCTGCTCGGCAGGGCGCAGGACCTGTCGGTGGACTCCGTACAGATGCCCGTCCTGGCACCCACCGACCTGCTGCGGAGCCTGCTCGCCGCCTTCTCCGAGCACCACTGCGACTTCGGCGCCGTCCTGCCGATCGCCCGGCTGCTGCGCGAGAAGGTCGACTGGAAGCAGATCCGCCGCGAGTTCGTGGACGTACCGATGCCGGCCGCCTTTCTGTACTTGCTGGAGCGCCTGGACGTCATCGCACCGCAGGGAGGAGATCAATGAACGCCCATGCCGGACACGACCCGGGTGGTACGGGGACCACGGCGGACGTCGGTGCCGCCGAGACCCACGCCGAGAACAACATCGAGTACCGCATCGCCCATCTGCAGGAGCGGCTCGCCGCCGGCGAACTGGGCGAGCTCGGTATGCGCGTCGAGCCGCGGGGTTCGGCCGTGACGGTCATGGGCACCGTGCCCACCGCGCACTGCCGGGAGGAGCTACTGCGCACCGTGAACGAGGAACTGGCCGGCCTTGCCGTTCATTACGACATAGTCGTGGCCGAGGCCGCGGCTCCCGATCACCCGGAGGAGGTGGCATGATCCGCGTCGCGGCCGTCGGGGACATTCACATGGGGGTGGACAGTCAGGGCCTGCTCAGGCCGGCCTTCGACACGCTGGCCGACTGTGCCGACCTGCTGCTCCTGGCCGGCGACCTCACCCGGCACGGAACGCCGGAGGAGGCGCGGGTGGTCGCCGAGGAGGTGGGCGGTCTGCCCGTGCCGGTCGTCGCCGTGCTCGGCAACCACGATCACCACGACGAGAAGCCGGAGGAGGTCACCGCCGTGCTGCGCGCGGCAGGTGTGCGCGTTGTCGAGGGGCAGGGAACGGTCGTCGAAGTCGACGGCGTGCGTGTCGGCGTCGCGGGCACGAAGGGCTTCGGTGGCGGGTTCGTAGGCCGCAGTGGCAGTGAGTTCGGTGAACCGCTGATGAAGGAGTTCATCCGGTACACGCGCCGCTGCGCCGATGGCCTGCGTACGGCTCTGGACGAACTGGCCGGGCAGGGCTGCGGGACGCGGGTCGCGCTCACGCACTTCTCGCCCGTGCCGGACACGCTGGCCGGCGAGCCCCCGGAGATCTATCCGTTCCTCGGCAGTTACCTCCTGGCCGAGGCGATCGACACGGCGGGCGCGGACCTGGCCGTCCACGGACACGCCCACGCCGGTACGGAACACGGGATGACCAGCGGCGGCGTCCCGGTCCGCAACGTGGCGCAGCCGGTCATCCGCAGGGCGTTCAGCGTGTATCACCTGCACGGCCGTGAGGAGCCGACGACGGCTTCCGCCTCCGCCGGCGCCTTCGGCTGAGCAGGCACCGGCCGGGCGTTAGCTCCCAGCCAGGCGGGGGCACCCGGAGGCCGAGTGGGGTCCTGACCAGGGGCCGCCGCACCTTGACCGAGGTACTGGAGGTACTGGACATGGCACACGAAGGAAACGTCATCACCGAGCTGGTGACAGACCACCGGGAGGTCGAGGAGATCTTCGGCCGGATCGAGGCGCTGCCGCCCGGCGACAAGGACCGCAAGGTCTACGCCGACCAGGCCACCATGGAGCTCGTCCGGCACTCGGTGGCCGAGGAGGAGCATCTCTACCCGGCCGTGCGGCAGTACCTGCCCGACGGGGACACGGTGGCCGACAAGGAGATCGACGACCATTCCAGGGCTGAGCAGATCATGAAGGACCTGGAGAGCTGTGAGGCGAGCGATGCCGAGTTCGACCGGCTCATAGGCATGCTGATGAACGAGATCCGTTCTCACGTGGCCGACGAGGAGGAGAACCTCTTCCCCATGCTGCGCGACACTGCTCCAGCCGAGGCCCTGGACGAGCTGGGCGACAAGGTCCGGCAGGCGAAGAAGCTGGCACCGACGCGTCCGCATCCCTCCGCACCGGACAAGCCCCCGGCCAACAAGCTCCTGGCTCCCGGAGCCGGACTTGTCGACCGCGTGCGCGATGTGCTGACGGGGCGCGGGAAGAAGGAGTGACGGCAACGGCAGGATTGGGCCGGCGGGGCGCGGGTACTGCGGGGAGTCGTCCACGCAAGAGGCCGTCGTGACCGCGCATCCTCGGGCCGTACGTGTTGAACAGCCGCACGATGGCGGTGTCGGTGCCGTGGGTTTCGGCGTGCGCGGTGGTCAGCGCCTCACCGAACCGTTTGGCCTCGTCGTACACGCTGCGGGGTCCGACCGGGTTCACATTGCCCCAGTAGCGCTCGTTCTGGGGGTTCTGCTGCGGGTCGCCGTAGATCTCGGATGTGGAGGCGAGAAGGAAACGGGCGCCGGAGTCGTGGGCGAGCCCCAGGGCGTTGCGGGTGCCGAGGCTGCCGGTCTCCATCGTATGCAGGGGCAGCCGGAGGTAGTCGGCGGGGGACGCAGCGGGCGAAGTGCAGTACGAGATCGGGCGGCCGCTCGACGGTGAGTCCCTCGGAGACGTTGGCCTGCACGAGGGTGAATCCGGGACGGTCGAGCAGGGCGGCCACGTTCTCGGTCCGGCCGGTGCTGAAGTCGTCCACACAAGTGACCGCCGTGCCGGAGTCCAGCAGAGCGGTGCACAGGTGCGAACCGACGAAGCCCGCGCCGCCGGTGACGACGGCATGGTCCCGGTTCCGTGCGGGAACGGTGCTCATGTCGATCTCCTCTGTACACGGCGACTGCGAATCGGCCCCCATTCCTTGAATCGGCCCCCATTCCTTCGCCTTCCTTCGCCTTCCTTCGCCTCTGGGCTGCTGATGTGGCCGAAGGCCGTCGAGCTCTCGATCAGCGTCCGCCGCGGGGGCGCCGAGGGCTCGGTGGTCTACGGCATTCGGGTGACTCACGGAGCGCGAAGGCCGACTCCCGGTGCCCGGTCGGACGGGGCGCCGCGGCGCTGTCGCGGCGGGCTGGACGCACTGTCGGCCGCCGTCGCCGGGGCCGGAAGGGACGCGCCGCCGACAAGGGCGTGCGCAGCCGGCCCGCAGTCGCGCGGAGGGCAGGCGGACTGGGCATGGACGCTGAACGCCCGCCTTGGCGCCACCCGTCAGCCGGAGGGCCACCCGTCCTGCCCGCCGACGGCCCGGGGGCCACGGCCTCGTGTCGATTGCTGCTTGGACACGCGTCACCGGGTCCCCAAACGACCACGGGACATTCCTGCCCTCGGACGGTCGGCGTCTGTGCCCCTGTTTCAGGCGCTCAGCGCCTGCCCCGGCCGCAGGCGGTCGAGGAGGTCCGCGTGGTGCAGTTCGGCTATCGGCGCGAGGAGGTCGGGGTGGCGCAGCAGTGCGGCCGCCCGCCGGTCGCGGTCGTCGGGAGCGACCAGGCGGCGGAACTCGGCCCGCGCCGAGGACAGGTGGCTGGAGTCGGCGAGCGCGGACACCGCCTGCCCGGCCAGCACCGGGTCGGTGAGCAGGCAGGCGGCCCAGCTCGCCACGACCTCGTCCACCCAGGTCCGCCACGCGTACCCGTCCGCGTCGTTGGCCGCGGCCCCTTCCGCCCCCGTGATCCAGTCGAGCCGGTCGGAGCCTCCGGGGCCCGCCATGCCGACGAGCGCGGCGTCCATCGGTGTCGGATAGCGCAGCCACGCCGCGACGGTCACGGCCTGCCGGGCCTGCGCCTCACAGAGCGCGGCGTCCAGCGCACCGCCGCCCGGCGGATACGCACACGTCAGCCACTGAGCGGTCGCCGCTATGACCGGGGAGAGATCTGCGTGCACTGGCCGTCCGCAACAACTGGGGGTGGGGAGCAGCACGGTAGCCCGCCGCTCGCCTGAGCGAAATGGCCCAGGTCACGGAAGCGACGTTGCTTCGCCCACATCGTCGGCTCGAAGCGTCGGCCGGTGCCGTTCGCCCCGTCGGCCAAGGAACCCGACAACGCCAAGGCAGCGGTGCCGACATGACGGAGCTGACTGGCGCCGAAGCACTCGTGGCGCAGCCGGAGCGAGAGGGCGTACGACATGTCTTCGGCGTGCCGGGCGTTCAACTCGACCATGTGCTGGACGCGTTCGCCCGCTCCATCGAGGCGTCGATCAGTTACATCACCGCCCGGCATGAACAGGGCGCGGCCCACATGGCGGAGGCGTACGCACGGACGACCGGACGCCCCCGTGTCTGTCCGGTGGTGCCAGGGATCCTGGCGTCCTCAACGCGCTGCCCGCTCGCCACGGGTTACGCCTACTCGTCCCCGATGCTGGTGGTGGCCGCCGACATCGCCTCGACGCCGGCCGGCCGGTGACTGGCCATGCTGCACGAGCTGCCCGGCCAGGGCGGCATGTTGGGGTCGGTCACCAAGTGGTCGGGGCGAGCCGGGCCCGGCGCTGATCGAGGTCCTGGTGGGCGATATGCCCAGTGTGTGGCCGCTGCAGCTGGGCGGCGGCCCCGGGTTCGGTACGGGACTGACGCATATCCCGCGGCGCCGGATCGTGACGTATGCGGTGATCTGCTACGAGGCGTCACCGGCCCTGCCGTGATCTCCCCTGCCCTCCCGGCGTCTTCGCCGGACAGCCGGTGGTGTGTTGAGGGATGGTGGAGAAAGACGAGGGCAACGCCGGAGGGCAGGGTGACCGCGATAAGACTGGGAGAGTCGGCGCGTGGAACGGTGTGCCGCATGGATCGAGGGCGGTGCGAGGGATGAGCGCAGCCGGATCTCCCGTGACCGAGGGTGACGAACCCGTTCGCGGGCCGGTGCAGCCGAGCGGGCTGCTCGATGTGCTGGGCGTGGCCTCGGTGGTGCTGGACACCAAGGGGCGCGTCGTGCTGTGGAGCCCGCAGGCCGAGGAGCTGTTCGGCTACACGGCGCAGGAGGCGCTCGGCGAGTACGCGGCCCGGCTGATGGTCCACGAGGAGCACGCCGATCTGGTCGTCAAACTGTTCGCCGACGTCATGCTCACCGGCGAGGGCTGGGCCGGAGCCTTCCCCGTACGGCACAAGAACGGCACCACGCGCCTCGTGGAGTTCCGGAACATGCGGCTCCTGGACGACCGCGGTTCCGTCTACGCCCTCGGTCTCGCCGCCGATCAGTCGACCGTGCGCCGGCTGGAGCGGGACGTGGCGCTGTCCGCGCGGATCGTCTCGCAGTCGCCGATCGGTTTGGCCGTCCTGGACACGAATCTGCGGTACGTGTCGGTCAATCCGGCACTGGAGCGCATAAACGGCGTCCCCGCGAAGGAGCACATCGGCCGGACGGTCCGCGAGGTCCTGCCGTCCGTCGACGCCGGCGCTCTGGAGTCAGCGGCGCGCCAAGTGCTGGACACCGGCGTCCCGCTCGTCGAGCAGCACACCATCGGCCGCACCCCGGCCGATCCGGACGAGGATCATGCCTGGTCGGTCTCGTTCTATCGGCTGGAGGACGCCATCGGCACGGTGCTGGGCGTGGCCACATCGGTCGTGGACGTCACCGAACGGCACCGGGCGGGTATCGAGGCCGAGGCCGCGCGGCGCCGCCTGGCCGTCATCGCCGACGCCACCACGCGTATCGGCACCACGCTGGAACTGGACCGCACCGCCCGTGAGCTGGCCGACGTCGCCGTGCCGGAACTCGCCGACATCGCGGCCGTGGATCTGCTCGAGGCGGTGATGGAGGGCCGTCCCAGCGTTCTCCGGCCCGCTCAGCCGGCGGTGATCCGCGCGCTGGCCGTCCAGGCGGACCATGTCACCGAAGCGCTCGGGGCGGCGGACCCCGCCGGGCAGGTCGCCCGCTATGAGCCCGACCGGCTCGTCACCCAGTGCGTACGGACGGGCCGACCGGTCATGGTGCAGCGGGTGGAGGACGCCGACCTGGTCCGCATCGCCCGCGATCCGGAATCGGCCGCGCTCCTGGCGCGGGCGGGCGTCCATTCGTATCTGGCGGTGCCCCTGATCGCGCGCGGCGAAGTGCTCGGCGCCCTGGATCTCAAGCGGACCCGCAACCCGCTGCCGTTCAGCGAGGACGACCTGCTGCTCGCCCGGGAGCTGGCCGCCCGTGCGGCGGTGCAGATAGACAACGCCCGCTGGTACCAGAACGCCCGCAACACCGCCGTCACTCTCCAGCGCAGCCTGCTGCCGAGTCATCCGCCCGAGACGACCGGACTCGAGGTCGCCTCCCGCTACCAGCCCGCGGGCGCCGTCGGCGAGGTCGGCGGCGACTGGTTCGACGTGATCCCCCTGGACGACGGCAAGACCGCTCTTGTCGTGGGTGACGTCATGGGCAGCGGCATCGACGCCGCCGCGACGATGGGCCGACTGCGGACCGCGACGAGCACCCTGGCCTCGCTCGATCTCGAACCCCACCGGCTCCTCGAACACCTCGACAAGATCACCGCGGGCCTGGACCACTACATCGCCACCTGTGTGTACGCCATCCACGATCCCCATGCGCGGCAGTGCAGCTTCGCCAACGCCGGGCACCTGCCGCCCGCCCTCGTCCGTCCCGGCCACAGCCCGAAACTGCTCGAACTGCCCACCGGGGCACCGCTGGGCGTGGGCGGCGTCCCCTTCTCGACGACCACCGTCGACCTCCACCCCGGCGACCAGCTCGTGTTCTACACCGACGGTCTCGTCGAGACCCGCCAGCACACCCTCGACGAACGCCTCGACACGCTCCTGAGCCTCCTCGACGACCCCGCCCGCCCCCTGGAAGACGTCTGCGACCTCCTCCTGCGCACGCTGCACCACCCCGACAACCACGACGACGTGGCCCTGCTCATCGCCCGCGCCCAGGAGCAGACGTAACGGTTCGTCTGCTCCCCAACACCCGTGGCGGGAAAGGCAGTTGACAGCGTCGCGCAAACCGGGTCACGGTGATGACTCGCCGTGCCGGGAGGTCGTCGTCCATGGCTGTGTCCTCAGCACCTCGTCCCACCGCACCCCGCAGCGATACCGAACTCGTCGAACGTGTACGGGCGTTACGCCCCCTCATCCGCGGGCAGGCCCTGCGTACCGAGGAGGAGAGGCGGGTGACGAGTGGAGTCGTCGGGGCGCTGACGGAGGCCGGGATCCACCGGATGAACGTCCCCCGGCGGTACGGCGGTTACCAGTCGAGCCTGCGCACCCAGGTTGACGCGCTGGCCGAGATCGCCGCGGCGTGCGGTTCGGCCGGCTTCATGGCGCTGATCCAGGCCGGGTGCTCGTACATCGCGGCGCTCTTCCCCGACGAGGCGCAGGACGAGATCTTCACCAGCCCCGACGTCCGGGTCGGCGGCACCCTCATTCCGGACGCGACCGCGGTCGCGCGGGACGGCGGTTACGTCGTCAACGGGACCTCCGGCTTCGCCACCGGCTGCCAGGACGCCGACTGGCATCTGCTGACGGTCAGGGTCGAGTCGGGCGACGGGCGGGGCGGGCCGCCCGAGGTGCTGTGGACCGCCGTTCCCATGGCCGAGTTGGAGGTCCTCGACGACTGGCATGTCTCGGGTCTGGCCGGCAGCGGCAGCAACAGCGTCGTCGCCCGCGACGTCTTCGTCCCCGCGCATCGCGTCCTGCCGGTCGGGCCACTGCTCGGCGGCGGCTTCCCTTCGAAGACAAACGCCGACGACCCCTTCTACCGCATGCCGGTGCTCATGCTGTTCTGCGCCTGGACGACGCCGAACGCGCTCGGCGTGGCGCGGGGCGCGCTGGAGGAGTTCACCGAGCGGATCCACCGCCGGGGCATCACGTACACCTTCTACGAACGGCAGAGCGAGGCGGCGGTCACACACCTGCAGGCGGCCGAGGCGGCGATGAAGATCTCCTGCGCCGACCTGCTGACCGGCGAGATCGTCGCACGGATCGAGTCCAGGGCGGCCAGTGGCGATCCGTACACACTTCAGGAACGGGCGAGGACCCGGGCTCAGAGCGGCTATGTGACGCGGCTGTGCAAGGAGGCCGTCGACCTGATCGGCTCAGCGTCCGGCGCGTCCTCTCTGCACCGGGAGGTGCCCATCCAGCGGGCCGTCCGCGACCTGCATGCCCTGAGCCTGCACTCGTTCGTGAACCCGGCGACCAATCTGGAGTTGTACGGCAGGGTCCTTTCCGGACTGGATGCCGGTACGCCGTTCCTGTAGCGGGCCGCGCGGCTCACTGCTTCTGCTGGACGGTCACCGGCTGGTCCTCCCTCAGCTGTGCGAAGAGCTGCCGTGCCTGGCGCATGTCCCACTTCACGGCGGCGCCCTGGGGCGTCCTGAATGCCGGGTCGGAGATGGGGACGTTGATCTGGCGCCCATTGCCTGCCGTGACCTTGCGCATCGCCTGGAACAGGCTCACGAGATCCGGCAGGCTCGTGTCCTCGTCCACGATGAGTGTGTCGAGGCCTGCGTCGGCGGTCGGTAAGACCCTGCTCGGGTTGAGGAGCGTCTGACGGTTGACCGCCTTCTTGGCGAGCGCGGCCAGGAACTTCTGCTGGTTCTGGGTACGGCCCAGGTCGCCCTGGGCCTCCTGCTTGCGCTGCCGTACGAACGCCAGTGCCTCGGCGCCGTTCAGGGTCTGGCAGCCCTTCTGCAGGTTCGCGCCCGAGTCCTTGTCCTTGATGGCGCGGTCCAGGCACATGTCGACGCCGCCGACCGCGTCCACGATCCCGACGAAGCCCGCGAAGCCGATCTCGGCGTAGTGGTCGATGTGCAGGCCCGTGTTGCGCTCGATGGTCTGCACGAGCAGCTCGGGGCCGCCCAGGGAGAACGACGCGTTCAGCTTGTTCGGCCCTCGGTAGTTCTGGCCGTTCTCGGGGCGGACGAACGACGGGAGAGTCACCCACGAGTCGCGTGGCAGGCTCATCATCGTCGTGCCGTTCGCGCCGGTGTGCAGCAGGATCATCGAGTCGGTGCGGCGGCCCTCGGTCGAGCCGGCCCGCAGATCCTGCCTGGCCTGCTCGGACAGGCCCTCGCGGCTGTCCGAGCCCACGATCAGATAGTTGGTCCCCTTGCCCTGCGCGGGGCGGTCCGGGAGCGCGCCCAGGTCGACCTCCTTGGTGAGCTCCGTGTCGGCCCACACGTACGCGCCGACCGGAGAGACGAGCAGGACGGCGAGCGCGAGGATCGCCAGCCGCACGGTCCGTTTACGCCGGGTGGGGCGGCGCCTGGGGGGTCTGGCGCCGCTGTCGGGAACCCTGCCTTTGCGGGATCTGGCGCGGTGCCGGTGGGGTTGGTGCGCGGCGGCCGTGCGGCCCGCTGCGGTGGACGACGGCATACCGGGCAGGGGCGCGGTGCGCCATGGGGGCGGGGCCGGGTTCCGGTCCGTCACCGGCCCCGTGTCGCCCCGCGCCGGATCCGGTCGGCCGCTCCCGTCCCAGCCACCCTCGCTCCAGCCACCCCTGTCGTTGTCCGGCAGACGGTCAGTCCACTCGCTCATCGGCCTGTCCAGTCCTCACGCCATCTCGCTCACCTCGTGGTCAGGCTCTTATACGAGTCAGCGCCGCCGATCTGTTCAGCGGCCGAACCGGAACGCCGCATGCGATGCCATTTGAGCCGGCTGCCGAACAGCAGGGCGACCATGGACTGGATGACGACCAGGTACGTCAACTGCCGGTACACGAAGAGCTGGAACGGCATCGACCACAGGGCCAGCACCTTCTCGCCGTCGAGCTTCAACGCGTAGTGGGCGCAGATCAGTTGGGCCCCCAGGAAGCTGAACCACACGGCGCCTGCCAGCCAGGAGTCGAGGAAGAGCACCGCGTACAGGGCGAACACGTCGATGACCGGGGCGAGCAGCGGAAGGGCGACCTGGAACAGCGCGATGTAGGTGAGTCCGCGCCGGCCGAAGCGCCCGGACACTCCCCGGTCCAGGACGGCACCGCGATGCTTCCACATGGCCTGGATGGTGCCGTAGCACCAGCGGTAGCGCTGCCGCCACAACTGTCCGAGAGAGGTGGGCACTTCGGTCCAGGCGACGGCGGACTCCTCGTAGAGCACCCGCCAGCCCGCCCGCCACAGCGCCATCGTGAGGTCGGTGTCCTCGGCCAGGGTGTCCTCGCTGACCCCGCCGACGCTCACCAGCGCGTCCCGGCGGTAGGCGCCGATGGCACCGGGGACCGTGGTCATGCACTCCAGGACCTCGAACATCCGGCGGTCGAGGTTGAAGCCGAAGCAGTACTCCAGGTGCTGCCACTTGGCCAGCAGGCGGCGCCGGTTGCCGACCTTGGCGTTGCCGCTGACGGCGCCGACAGCGGGGTGCGCCAGCGGCTGGATGAGTCGGCGGATGGCGTCCGCTTCGAAGACGGTGTCGGCGTCGACCATGACCACGATGTCGTGCCGTGCGTGCGCGAGCCCGGTGTTGAGGGCGACCGCCTTGCCCTCGTTCAGCTTGCGGATCACCTGTACGCGCGGGTCGCCGATCCCCTCGGCGATGTCCGCCGTGCGGTCCGTCGAGCCGTCGTCGATCACGATGATCTGCAGCTGCCGGTGCGTGGAGACCAGCAGGGAGAGGACGGTGGACTCGATGCCGGCCTCCTCGTTGTACGCGGGCACGAGCACCGTCACCGGTTCGGTCACCTCCGGCATCCAGGCCGCGCCGGGGCGGGAGTTCTCGAGCCGGCGGACATGGGTGCGGGCGAAGTAGGCGAGCAGTGCGAGACGCAGCAGTCCGAGGGTGCCCGCGATCCCGAGTACCCAGGTCATGGCGTTCGAGAAGGCGTCCCCGAGCTTGGTCACCCAGACCAGCGCGGTGCCCTGCCAGCGCTCGGCGGTGGACGCGGGCTCGTACGGGTCCAGCCTCATCCCCTCCGACACGGTCGTGAAGCGGTCCACGTTCCGGTTCTTCAGGAGCTTCTTGGTCTCCCCGTAGGCGAGCGACGTCTGGCTGAACTGCCGGACCAGGCCCTGCCTCGCCTTGCGGGACTCCGCGTCGGCGGCGACCAGTACGTAGCCCCGTGTGGCGGCCTGCTGTGCCGCCCGCCACTCGCGGCCGCACAGTGTGTCCGGTGTGGTGGTCCGCGGCATCCGCAGCAGTTTGGGATGCCGGCCCGCGGAGCTCGCCAACGCGCTCTCGGTCAGGTCGAGTTCCGCCGAGAAGCGGGTGGGCGACGACCCGCCCAGGACAGCGCCGGTGTATGTGTTCGAGCCGATCTCATGGCCCTCGGCGCGGATCCGCCTCACCAGCTCGGGATGACGGGCGGCCTCGGAGCCGAAGAGGAAGAAGGTGGCGCGTGCCCGGTGCTGCCGCAGCAGGTCGAGGAAGCGCGGGGTCCAGACGGGGTTGGGGCCGCCGTCGAAGGTGAGGGCGACGGTGCGGGCGGGCATCGAGGCGGTCTGGACGCCGTTGCCGTTGATGCCCACCACGGGTCCGCCGCGGGCGACGGCCTCCGGTGCGGGCGAGGTGCAGGGGGAGCGGGTCTTCGCGGCGTCGACCTCGTGGCTGGTCCAGCCCTCGAAGAACAGGACCGCAGCCATCACGGGGAGGACGAGGAGGAGTAACAGCCAGTGGCCGCGCGGGTCGCGGGACTGCTTGTGGCGGGCCTTCAAGAGACGTCAGCCCCCTTCGCGACGTCCCGGACCTCTCTTCCTCTCTCCGCGCGTGGTGGGCGGTCGGACTGTTTCTTCCGCTGACTGGTGGGGATGGCCTCGCACATGGTGGGCGAGTGTAGCCACAGGTGTTCGGTTGGATGTCAATAACACCGGCCGCCTCTTGTGGAGACGTACCGCACACGTAGGTTGGGCGCACAAGTTGAGCAACCGTGCCTGAATCGGCGTATGGAAGGTGGAGGGGAATCCGCCCGCGAAGCCCCTCCACGCTGGAGGTATCTCACCCGTGACCCTCACCAAGGCGGCCCCGTCCCGGGGCGACCGGCGCGATGTGGACGGGCCGCGGGGGTCGCGGGTCGACTCGTCGCTCGTCCTGATCATGCTGCTGCTCGTGGTGGTGGCGTTGCAGGGGCCGATCCGCGAGGCCGTGTCCACGCCGGTGATGCAGAGCTGGATGACGGTGTTCGTCGCGGTGGTGGTGCAGGCCCTGCCGTTCCTCGTCCTCGGCGTCCTGCTGTCGGCGGTCATCGCGGTGTTCGTCCCGGCGTCGTTCTTCGCCCGCGCACTGCCGAAACGGCCGGCTCTGGCCGTTCCGGTCGCCGGGATGGGCGGGGCGGTGCTGCCCGGCTGTGAGTGCGCTTCCGTGCCGGTGGCCGGCGCGTTGGTGCGCCGGGGCGTCGCGCCCGCGGCGGCGTTCGCGTTCCTGCTGTCCGCTCCGGCGATCAACCCGATCGTGCTGACCGCCACCGCCGTCGCGTTTCCCGGCAAGCCGGAGATGGTCCTCGCGCGGTTCGTGGCGAGTCTGCTGGTGGCGTGCGCGATGGGCTGGCTGTGGCAGCGGCTTGGCCGCAGCGACTGGCTGCGTCCGCCGTCCCGCCCCGAGTCCGAGGGCCTGGGCAGGGGGGCGGCGTTCTGGGGGTCCGTACGGCATGACGTGATGCACGCGGGCGGATTCCTCGTCGTCGGCGCGATGGCCGCGGCCACCCTGAAGGCCGTGGTGCCGGCGAGCTGGCTGCAGGCCACGGCCGACAACCCCGTCCTCGCGGTGCTCGCCCTGGCGGTCCTCGCGGTGCTGTTGTCGATCTGCTCGGAGGCCGACGCGTTCGTGGCCGCGTCCCTGTCGCAGTTCTCGCTCACCGCGCGGCTGGCGTTTCTCGTGGTCGGGCCGATGATCGACCTGAAGCTTTTCGCCATGCAGGCCGGCACGTTCGGCCGTGGCTTCGCGCTGCGGTTCGCCCCGGCGACCTTCGCCCTGGGCGTGCTGATGTCGGTCCTGGTCGGGGCGGTGCTGCTGTGAGCCGGCAGGCACAGGCAGCCGTGCTGTTCCTCATCGGCGGGGCGCTGCTGCACGCGAGCTACACCGATCTCTACCTGCGGTACGTCAAGGCCGGGCTGCGTCCGCTGCTGCTGGTGGCCGGTGTCGTCCTGATCGCGGCGGCCGTCGCCACCGTCTGGTACGAACTGCGACGGCCGCGCACGGCCAAGGGGAAGGCCGCGGAGTACCGGCCGGAGAACCAGTCCGGGATCGAGCACCACGACGGGCACGGGCACGGACACGCCCACCGCGAACCGCGCGTTGCCTGGCTCCTCGCCCTGCCCATCCTCGCGCTCATCCTGGTCGCCCCGCCCGCGCTCGGCTCCTACAGCGCCATGCGCACCGGCACGGCCCTGCAGAAACCCTGGGGCTTCGCCGACCTTCCCGCGGGCGACCCCGTACGGATGAGCCTCGTCGACTACGCCGGCCGCGCGGTCTACGACCAGGGGCGCTCCCTCCACGACCGGCAGGTCGAGATCACCGGCTTTGTCGCCCTGGACCGGCGCGGTACGCCGTACCTCGTCCGCATGGCGCTCAACTGCTGCGCCGCCGACGGCCAGCCCGTCAAGGTCGGACTGGCCGGAAAGACTCCTCCCGTCCTGCAGCCCGACACCTGGCTCGAAGTCACCGGCACCTACACCGGCAAACGGACCAAGGATCCGGTCAACGACGGTGTCATCCCCTTCATCGACGTCACCGAGGCCACACCGGTCCCGGCCCCGCGCGATCCGTACGACGAGGGCGGGGGCGGCTGAGCGTCGCGTCATCGGCCGCGACGCCGGGGACTCGCCGTGCTGCGGGCGTCGGCGCCGTGCTCGTCCCACGGCAGGGAGTCGTCCCACCGCAAGGTGTAGGTGTGCCCTTCGACGCCCCATTCACCGGCCGGCGGCTTCAGCCCGGCGTCGACAGCCCGCAGCGTGGGCCGTCCGATGTGGGCGTACACCAGTCGCCGCACCCCGTAGCGCACAGCCTGCTCGCTGACGGTCCGTACGCACATATGGCCGCCGACGCCGCCCCGGAACCGTATCGGCCGGTCCCAGGCGGCGGCCTCCGCGAACATCAGGTCCGCCTGGGCCGCCCAGCGCGGGAACTCCCAGAACTCCGGCGCCCAGGCCACGACCAGGGCGCCCGCCTCGATGCGATAGCCGTACGCGGGATGCGAGGTGTGCGCCACCGGGCAGCAACGCACCCGTACCGCACCGAGCTCCAGGTCACCGGCCCGCGGCGATACGCCTCGGGTGGCCCCTCGTCGCCGCAGTTCGGACCGCAGTTCCGCCTGCTCGTCGGTGACCAGCCAGGCGTCGAGCCGTCCGGGCGGCGGCTCGGCCCCGGGGCCGCCGTCGAAGGCCACGCGGTGCCCGGGGCATCCCAGCAGCAGACCGGCCGGGGCGAACCGCGGCGAGTTCATCGCGCCCACGCCGAGGAGGGTCAGCCGCAGCAAGTGGTTCATCGGCCGGGCTCCGTCGCAGGGGGTCCGTGCAGGGCAGGCGGGTGTACGAGTGTGAGAGCTCCGTCGGGATCCAGGGTGATGTGGACCGATTCGCTGATCCGGTCGAGGGTCGTGCGCAGCCAGTCCCGGTCCTCGTCCGTCGCGGGCTCCAGCCGCATCCGCCGGGCCCGCAGCGGCACCATGCGCAGACCGGCCAGCCGCCCGGTGTCCGCCTCCACCGAGACGAAGTAGGCGACCCGGAGGTCGTCGCGGTACTGCTCGTAGCCGGAGATGCCCTCGTAGTCGTCGATGAAGTCGCCGCAGCCGTAGAGGATCAGCCGGTCGCGGTACACCTCGATGGTGCGGGGATGGTGCGAGGAGTGCCCGTGTACGACGTCGACACCGCCGTCCACCAGAGCGCGCGCGAAGCGGATCTGCTCCTGGGAGATGCGATAACCCCAGTTGGAGCCCCAGTGCACGGAGACGACCGTGATGTCACCGGGCAGCTTCTCCTGCCGCACTCGCCGGACCGTCTCGGCGGCAGCGGCCGACGGCTCGACGGCATGGGCGACACCGGGCACGTACTCGGTGGCCGCCCAGCCCGGCGGGATGCCGCTGGACTCCATCCCGAGGGCGAACACCAGCACGCGTGCGGTGCGGCTGACGGTCACCGTCGCGGGCGCGTGCGCCTCGTCGGCGTTGCGCCCCGCGCCGACCGCCCGCAGACCCGCCCGGTACAGCGAGTGAAGCGTTTCCTCGAGACCCGGGGGGCCGAAGTCCAGCACATGGTTGTTGGCCAGGACGCACACGTCGGGCCGGGCCGCGGCCAGGGCGGGCATGTTGGCCGGGTGCATCCGGTAGTGGATCTCCTTGCCCGGCTCGAAGGTGTCGCTGCGGGTGACGGCCGTCTCCAGGTTCACGATCCTGGCGTCCGGGGCGGCCTCCTCCAGCACCCGGAGCGCGTCGCCCCAGGGCCAGGAGGGCTCGACCGGCGCGAGGATCGGGCCGTTCACGGCCTCGGCAGACTCGACGTAGAAGCGGGCGTCGCGAACGTAGCCTTCGCGCAGTGTCGGGTCACCGGGATGCGGAAGGATCTGGTCGACGCCGCGCCCGAGCATCACATCGCCGCAGAGGAACAGCGTCACGACGCCGCCGCCCATGTCTCAAGCGTACGGAAATCGGTTGACGGGTGATGGCCTGGACCGTTCGTATGGCGCTCGGCCGGGACCTCACTTCAGGAAGGTGCTCATGGGCGGCGGAAAATTGCATGCGGACGAGTTCGACATCGATGTGTCTGGCGTACGTCGGCTGATCGCGGCGCAGTTTCCGCAGTGGGCGGATCTTCCCCTCGAGCGGATCGAGTCCGCCGGCACGGCCAACGCCATGTTCCGGCTCGGCGGGGCCATGACCGTGCGGCTGCCCCGTGTCGAGGGGGCGGCGGGCGATGTGGAGAAGGAGCACCGGTGGCTCCCCCGGCTCGCTCCCTCACTTCCGGTCGCCGTTCCCGTACCGCTGGTCAGGGGAGTGCCCGACGAGGGCTATCCATGGCCGTGGGCCGTCTATCGCTGGCTCGACGGTGAGACTCCGGTCGTCGGGCATATCACCGATCCCGGCCTGCTGGCCAAGGATCTCGCCGAGTTCGTGGCCGCGTTACGCCGGATCGATCCCGAGAACGGGCCTGCCTCGTACCGAAGCGAGACCCTGACCGCGCGAGACGCGACGACGCGTGCCGCGATCGAGGAACTGCGCGCGGTCGTCGACGCCGACGCGGCGACCGCCGCGTGGGAGGCGGCTCTGAACGCCCCCGAGTGGCCCGGTCCTGCAGTCTGGATTCACGCGGACCTGCAGCCGGGGAACGTGCTGATCGCAGACGGCCGGCTCAGCGCCGTGATCGACTTCGGCTGCCTGGGCCTGGGCGATCCGGCCGTCGATCTGATCGCGGCCTGGTATCTGCTGCCGCCCGAGGCACGCGACGTCTTCCGCTCCGCTCTGGAGCGCGATGACGCCGCCTGGGAGCGGGGCCGCGGCTGGGCGCTGTCGATCGCGCTCGACGAACTGCGCTACTACCAGGACACGAATCCGGTCATGGCGAGCATCGCGCGACGCGTCATCCACGCAGTTCTCACTGGTAGCTGATGCTGGAGGAACTGTAGCGGCAGTGGGTGCCGTCCGCGCCGCTGCCGAGTTTCGTCGGTTCGTCACCGGAGTCGTTGCCCTGGAAGCGCTCGCAGACGTTCATCTCGCCGCCGACGATGGTGATGCCGGAGAGGTCGGCGGTGTCGCCGTAGTTGGCGTTGACGCCGACCAGCGACTGGCCGGGGCCGGTCGCCTTCACGTTGCTGACCACGACATGGCGTTCGTACTGGGTGTCGCAGTTGCCGCAGGACCGGTAGAGCTTGCCGAAGTTCTCGACCTGGAAGTTCTTGATCGTCACGGTGCCTGCGCCGTTGTGCTGGAAGACCTTGTCGTCGGCGTTCCTCGCGCCGCCGCCGTCGATGGTGTACCTGGCCGAGGCCGACGTGCCCTTGAAGGTGGCGGCGTCCTCTCCGACGTCCTCCCACCACACGTTCTGCAGGGTGCAACTGCCCAGGCAGTGAATGCCGTCGGCGGCCGGGGCACCCAGGATGACGTTCTTGAGCACGGCGCCGTCGGCCAGCTCGAACAGGGCGTCCTGGTCCTCGCCCTGGCCGCCGCCGCCCAGTTCACCGGAACCGGAGTAGCGCTTCATACCGCCGTCGTAACTGCCGGAGACCTCGATGGTGGCGGACACCGGCTCGCCCGCCGGGGCGTTCGGCCATGCGCCGAGGGCGGTGCCTCTGGAAGGCGTACGAGGGCGGGTCGCCGAAGCGGTGGGGGTGGCGCGTTTGCTCGGTGACGCCGAGGGCGAGGCGGACGTGGACGGGGATGCCGAGGGTGATTTCGATGACGAGGGGGACGACGACGGGGACGGGGATGTCGTGGGCGTCGGAGCCACGTCGGACACCGCCCTCAGTCGCCAGTTCTTGCTGCTCCCGCCGTCACAGGAGTCCTGTTGCGCCAGGGCTCCCTCGAGGTTCAGGCACTTCCCGCTCTTGGCATTGACAAGGTGGTACGCCTCGCCGACCTCGGTCGTCTTCCAGACCTGTGAGCTGCCGTCGCCGCAGGCCTGCTGCTGCACGGCCATGCCGTCCGACGTCGCAGCACCCTTCACGTCGACGCACAGACCGCCCGACGCGGACTTCACCCGGAACCCCTCGCCGGACTCCGTGAGTTGCCACCTCTGCCCCGCTGCGCCGTCACATGCCGCCCCGCCCAGCCGCGCGCCGCCCGACGGCTCGGTCAGGCACGTACCGTCACCCGCGTTCACCACCTGGTACATCCCCGCGTCGGGTCCGGACGCGGAGGCCGACATGAGCACCCCGCCGACGATCGCGCCGCAGGTCAGAACGGCGGCCAGTGCGCTGATCAGTACGTTTCTTCGCCGGCTCGACTGATTTCGCCGCGGCCCGCGATGGGCTGCTCTCTTACCCACGTCGTTACTGTCCTTCAGGGGTGCGCAGTTGAGGTTGGTCCCGCACCCCTCTGTCGCCACCGGTCGGACAAAGGTTGCCTCCGGTGGCCGAATTCGTACGGTGTCCGCTACGTGGCTGCGCCCAGGCGCTCGACGAGGTCGTACCAGCCGGCCTCCAGTCGCTCCACGGACATCCCTCGCTGGGTGAGCAGGTGGTCGGCGAGAAGGGTGCCGAGATAGCCGAGCAGCGTGTGCGCCACGAGTTCGATGTCGCCGGGCGCCTTCAACTGCCGTAGCAGCAGGGCGACATGGCCGAGCCTGAGGTGATTCGCCGGGCTGCTGTAGTGGCGGGACACGTCCGCGTGGGCAGCCAGATAGAGGTCGCGGTGGGCGCGTTCGTGGCGGATGACGGCCGGGCCGAAGGCGCGCAGGCGCTCGGCGGCGGGCGCGTCCGGCCCCAGCGGCGGCGGCCCCATGAGTAAAGCGGTCTGGAGCTGCTGCTCGTGGTGGTCCAGGAGGGCGAGCATGAGCCCGGCGCGGTCGCCGAACCGCCGGAAGACGGTGCCTTTGCCGACCTTGGCGGCGGTGGCGACAGCCTCCATGGTGACGTTCCCGATCCCGCGCTCGGCCGCGAGTTCGGCGGCCACTTCCAGCAGGCGCATGCGGTTGCGTGCGGCGTCGGCGCGCAGCCGGGGCGGCTCCTCGGTCGGGGTCAGGGTGAGATCCACCTGTCCGGAGGGCGGTGCCTGCGCAGTCGGGAAGAGCGGGAGCGGCTCGGTCATGGCTTCAGCGTAGCGCCGTGAGGAATAGAAGTGGACCGCGGTCCGGTTAATCGCGGACAGAACTGGACCACGGTCCGGTTAAGTGATACAACATTCAACGGACCACGGTCCGCTTGTTCCGGCCCACTCTTTTCTGGAGTACCACTCATGTCTGTTCGCATCCTCGCGCTCGTCGGCAGCCTCCGCACCGGTTCGCACAACCGTCAGCTCGCCGAGACGGCCGTCAAGCACGCCCCCGCCGGTGTCGAGATCACGCTCTTCGAGGGCCTGGCCGAGGTGCCGTTCTACAACGAGGACATCGACGTCGAGGGCAGCGTGCCCGAGGCCGCCGCCCGGCTGCGTGCCACGGCCGGCCAGGTCGACGGCTTCCTGCTGTTCTCGCCGGAGTACAACGGCACCATGCCCGCCGTGCTGAAGAACGCGATCGACTGGCTGTCCCGCCCGTACGGCGCCGGCGCGATCTCCGGCAAGCCCGTCGCCGTGGTCGGTACCGCCTTCGGCCAGTACGGCGGCGTATGGGCGCAGGATGACGCCCGCAAGTCCCTGGGCGTCGCCGGCGCCTCGGTCCTGGAGGACGTCAAGCTGTCCATCCCCGGCTCGGTCACCCGCTTCGCGGACACCCACCCCTCCGACGACAACGAGGTCGTCACCGGCCTGACCGAGGTCATCCAGCAGCTCTCCCAGGCCACGCCCTCCGCGGCCTGACAACGGCGTCGGCCCGGCGAAGGCGCGCGAAGCGGGAGCACGCCACCGCCGGGCTGCCCCGCTCCGAAGCCGCGATCGTCCCACCCGCCTCCTCTCCCCCGCAACGCCGTCAGTCCCGGCGGAAGATCGTGATCGAGTGGCCGACCTCGTCGATCGGCCTGCTGGACTCGACCAGCGCCTCGAGCGGCCCTCCGGGCTCGGCCTTGGCGACCGCCGAATTCGAGATGACGAGCAGCCCGCGCACCTCCTCGGGCTTCACCTTGAACGGATCGCGGGCGTCGATGCCGTAGTACGACGGGACCCCGCTGCCCTTGTAACCGAGCCAGACCCGCTCATCGGGGTAGCGCTGCCGGAGATGTTCGGCCAGCCGTCCCAGATCCTGGCCCCAGTCGACGTTCGAGTCGTGCAGGTGCTGGTGGGTCTTCGAAGTCCCGCCGAACGCCTCGTTGGAGTACGGCAGGTAGTACGGGAAGGTCCGCAGCGAACTCACCGCGACGAACACGACCAGCGCCGCCGTCATCCCGTACGCCCACCGTGTGCGGTGGACGAGTACGCCGGCCGCGGCGACGGCCAGGAACATCGGCAGGAAGATGGCGTACCGGACTCCGAAGCCGCGCGACCCGTCCAGGAGCACGGCCATCAGCACCGCCGGGAGCAGCAGCAGGTACGGTGCCGCGGGCCGGAGGCGGCGAGCCGTCAGCAAGGTCACGGCACCGGCTGCCCACAGCGCGAGCATGCCCAGCGGTGTCTTCACCAGCACCGCGGCCGGCAGGTAGTACCACAGCGAGCCGAAGTAGCGCCGGCCGAACAGGAAGCCACCGCCCTTCGTCGAGTACTCGATGCCGAACTGGATGCGCATACCGTCCCGGTACGGCTCCGGCACGGGCAGCCAGGCGGTGAGGAGGCCGCGCTTCCCGCCGATGTCCGGCACATTCCTGGGTGTCGTCCAGGGCGGGCGCGGGTCGACGGCCAGGTAGGCGGACCACACCACGGCGATGGCGACGAGCGCCACACCGGCCGCGGCAAGGACGGCGTACGCGAAGAGTCGCCGCGTCCCGCGTCGGTCGAGGCCGGGTGTGCGACGCGCCGACCAGAACGACCAAGCGGCCAGAAGCAGCAGCACCGGCGCCGCCGCCAAGGTGTTCATGCGTGTCGCCAGAGCCGCGCCGAGTGCCAGACCGGCCGGCGGGAGGTTGCGGAACGGACGGTCTCGGGCCCGCCAGAGCAGCCACGCCGATGCCAGCAGGAAACCGGCGGCGGGTACGTCGAGTGTGGCCAGCGATCCGTGCGCGATGACATCCGGCGAGAACGCGTAGAGCGCGAGCGCCGCCACCCCGCCCACCGCACCGACGAGATCGCGCGCGAACGCGAAGACGACCAGGCCGAACAGCAGGGTCAGCGCGATCATCGGCAGTCGGGCGAACAACATCACTCGCCACGGATCGTTGCCCGATTCGTACAGCACATGCCGTCCGAGAGCGGTCTGGTCGCCCGTGAAGTCGGGGTCGAGATGCACATTGGTGAACGCCAGCCCGGACGCGATGATCAGCTTGCCCAGGGGCGGATGCTCGGGGTTGTAGCGGAGGTCGCGCTGCTCCAGGTAGACCTGGCCCGTCCCCACGTACACGGGCTCGTCGATGGTCGGCGTCTGCTCCACAGCCGTGGTGATCATCGCGGCGGCCATCTGCGCCAGCAACACGGCCACGAGGAGCGGGAGCAGCCATCGCCGGTGCCGCCGCAGTACGTCGAAGCGGCTCCGTGGAGTGGGCGCGGTGGCGGTCGGTTCGGCGTGCCTGATCGCCATGAACATCGGCATACGCATGACTACGTCCGTCCCGTACGAGACTGCTCATCCTCGCGCGTATCGTCCGCCCGGCACCCGCATGAAACACCTCTTCAGGCCTGATCAGCCATCAGATCAAGTCACTTGGCGGTTCCGGACACGGCTGCCGTCGGCGTGGACTAGATTTCAAAGGCTCCCGGTCCCCAGCCTGAACCCCGAGGGCGCTGTGAGAAGAATGCTGGAGCGGCGCATGCATGTGTCCGAAGTTCCCTCCTCGGCTCTGCCCTTGATGCGAGGAGGACTTGCCGACAGTCTCTTCGACACGGCCGAGCGCATACCTTTGCTTCCGCAGATCGCACGCCGTTCCGCATCCTCCCCTCCGACCTGGTCGCCGGTGACGGCAGTCGAGTTGCGGGACGAAGTCACCGACCTGGCCAGGGGCTTCATCGCGTCCGGGCTGTATCCCGGACACCGCGTGGCCATCATGGCCCGTACGCGCTACGAGTGGACCGTGCTCACCTACGCACTGTGGGCGGTGGGAGCCGAGATCGTTCCGATCTACCCGACCTCGTCGCACGATCAGGTCGCGTGGATCCTGCGCGACGCGAACTGCGCCGGTGTGATCGTCGAGGACGAGCAGGGCCTCATGACGGTCGGCTCGGCGTGCGCCGCACTGCCGCAACTGCGCCACGTCTGGCAGTTGGACGCCGGATCCCTCGCTCAGCTCGTAGAACTGGGCCGGTCCGTACCGCTCTCGGCCGTCGACTCGATGCGCCGGATCGTGCTCCCCGACTCGACCGCGGTCATCGCGTACACGTCCGGCACGACAGGACATCCCCGAGGGTGCGCCCTGAGCCATCGCAATCTGGCGAGCCCCTGCGACTCCCTGCTGGCCGGCTGGGCCCACACGACGGCGCCGCCCGGCCGGCAGCCGGCCATCCTCGCCTTCCTGCCCTTCTCCCACGTGTACGGCCTCATGATCCAAGGGATCTGCGTACGCGGCGGACTACTGCTGGGGCACGAGTCCGAGATGAGCCAGGAGGCACTGTCCGAGGCCTTTCTGTCGTTTCGCCCCACGTTCCTGTTCGGCGTCCCCTTCGTCTTCGAGAAGATCTACAAGAACTTCCTGCGCAAGGCCCAACAGACGGGCCACGGCCCACTGTTCGACCGCGCGGCGCGCATCGCACGACGATTCGCCGGAGCGGTGGAACGGCAGCAGCTGGGAACGGGTTCCGGGCCCAGCTTCGAACTGCGCGCCCAGCACGCCTTCTACGAACGGACGGTCTACCGGAAACTGCGCGCCGCACTGGGCGGAAGAGTATGCGGCGCCTGTTCCGGCGGCTCGCCGCTGAACCGGCAACTCGCCCTCTTCTACTCGGGGATCGGGATCTTCATCCACGACGGATACGGGCTCACGGAGACGAGTGGCGGGATGACCGCGCAGCCCGTCGGGCGGCACAAGTTCGGCACCGTCGGACGCCCCCTGCCGGGCATCGAGGTCCGCGTGGCCGAGGACGGGGAGATCCTGGTGCACGGCCCCTCGGTCTTCCAGGGTTACGTCAATGACGTGCCCGGCACTCGGGAAGCGCTCCGCGACGGCTGGCTGGCCACGGGGGACATCGGCCGGCTCGACAACGACGGGTATCTGGCCATCACGGGGCGCAAGAAGGACATCATCATCACGAGCGGCGGCAAGAGCGTGGCTCCTGCGGCCCTTGAAGAACGTCTCCGGGTCCACCCGCTCATCCATCAAGCGGTCGTCGTGGGTGACAACCGCCCTTGTGTGGGGGCCCTGATCGCCCTGGATCCGGACTTTCTCGCTCACTGGCGCTCCAGCCTGCCCCTGGGCGGCGAGGCGTCGAACCGGGACGTACGAGAGCAGAACGCCCTGCGGGAAGAGGTCAAGCGCGCGATCGCGGCGGCCAACAGCACGGTGTCCCGTTCCGAGTCCATCCGCGTCTTCCGCATCCTCCCGGAGCCCATCGACCCGGCCACCGGGCTGATGACACCGTCGATGAAGCTGCGCAGGGACGCCATCGCACACCACTTCGCGGCCGAGATCGACGCGATGTACGCGACCTCGAGAGCCGCGCGACGCAGCCCGGCCGTCGAGTCGTACACCTGGGAGGACGACAACGTGTTCCGGTGAGGTGTCCCGGGACGGCAGGGCGTCACACGGGTGGCTCGGCCCCGCGTGCGGGGGCCTGGGGCGGCGCCTAGAAAGGCGGATATCGGAGTCTCGTGCCGCACGTCAGGGGCGTGACAGCGTCCGCTGACCTTTGTAGGAGCCGAGTATGACAACCCGTTCGCCGTTCCCGCCCGACCACTCCGGCATACCTGTCGAGGGTGAGACCGACGCGCCCCCGCCGCCGACAGCACCACCCGTCTACCATCTGGGATCCGCTGCCCCGCCGACGGAGGACGATCCGGCTGTCACTCCCCCGCCACGCCCGCTCGGCCCTGTGGTCATGCCGTTCCTGGACATGCCGTCCGCCGGAGAAGGCGACCTCGGCTTCGAGGAGTTGCACGTGGATCCGGTCGGGGGGCTGGTGCATGCCGCCGCCGTCGACCGGCCGCTGGACGAGGTCATCGAGCTCATCAAGCTGCTCGAGGAGTCACCGGAGTACGCGAGCGCCACGGTCGACGCACTGCGGGCGGTCGGCAGAGACCGTTCCGTGGAGGACGTGAGCCGGCTGGTGACCGAGCTGACCCGGCCGCCGAGGAAGGCCGACAGTGCCGACGAGGCGATCCGCGCCGCCGCCCGGAGCCGCCCTGTGGAGGACGTCACGCGGCTGATGGCATTCCTGCACTTGTCCCCACTGGAACCCCACTGCGCGGAAGAGGCGGCGCGGGCCGCCGCCACGAGCCGGCCGGTGGAGGAACTCGTGCAGCTGATCGGCCGCCTGGCCCATGAGCGGGAAGTACGTCCCGAGCGTCAGCCGGTGCGGGAGGCGTCGGGGCGGTCCGCCGCCGAAGCTCCCGCGGCTGGGCCTGAGGAGCGACCGGCCGCAGTGCTGGGTGCCGTCGGCCACGCGGTCCGTACAAGGCGCGCAGGGACCGCGAAGGACGGCGTTCCCCCCGGCTGGCCGCTATGGGTCGCAGCCGCCGCGCTGTTCCTGTGCGGCCTCGCCTACTTCCCGCCGGATCGCGGCAGCGCGTCGGCGGGCGCCTACGGCTTCACCATGGGCGCATCGGTCCTGTGCGTCCTGCTGGCCTTGGCTCTGGCCCTGGCCCCGGCTCTGTTCCGCAAGGGCCGACTGCCGGTCCTCGCCGCGGGTGTCGTCCTGCCGACCGCACTGGCCGTCGCCCAACTGCTGGAGGGCCAGATCAACTCGCCGGGCCTGACCAGTGCCCTGGACATCACCATCGCGCCACCGTGGGCGGCCAATCTCGCGGCCGCACTCGCCGCGCTGGCCTCCCTGACAGCCCTTCTCACGCTGCTGTCGGCACCGGGTGAACAGGACCGCGGATCCCGGTAGGCCCCGACCGACGCTCCCGGCATCCCGCCGCCGTTTACGAAACATTCGTAAACGGCGGCGATTGCTTTTGCGACGACTTCGCGGCCGAACTACGTTGACAGGGCTGAAGTCGACGTCCAGGTGCGGGTCGTACGCCTCGGGCTGGAGGCCGAGTTCATGGGTGGCGTACTCGCCGAAGCGGCGGATGTGCTCGGTCCGGTACGGAGGCACGAGCCGCGTCGGACGCAGACGTGGCGGCTACGGAATCGAAGCAGCCGATCACCTTACGCTGCCGTCCGGCTCACACGTACCTAACTTGCCTGACACGTCTCCAACGCGATGACCTGTAGGGACATGGCCAACGCTCCTGCGTACGGCAGGTTGAAAGACGGGTTCTCAACGGCCGGGAGGCGTGGCGTGGCGATCCCGGTTGCCGCGCCACGTCGCCACGTACGAGACCGCCTGCCTCGACAACGGAATGTCTCGGCGACTCCCAGGCGTTGAACAGCCCATGTCCAACGACACAAGCCAGGACGCCCTGCTCAAGCTGCTCGGCGAGTACGACGGTGGGGTGCTGGTCACCCTCAAACGCGACGGACGACCTCAGCTGTCGAACGTCAACCACGCGTACTACCCCGACGAAAGGACCGTGCGCGTCTCGATCACGGACGACCGTGCCAAGACGCACAACATGCGCCGGGATCCGCGGGTGTCGTACCACGTGACCAGCGAGAACCGATGGGCCTACACCGTCGTCGAGGGTGTCGCCGACCTCTCCCCCGTCGCGCGTGATCCGCACGACGAGACGGTCGAGGAACTCATCCGGCTCTACCGCGACGTCCAGGGCGAGCATCCCGACTGGGACGACTACCGCGCCGCCATGGTCCGCGACCGCCGCCTCGTCCTGCGCCTGCGGATCGAGCGGGCGTACGGAGCGCCGCGCGCCCGCTGACCGAAGAACGGCCGCGCTTTCGCACCGGCGGGGCTCAGAGGCAGGCAGGCAGCGCGAATCCGGTCGGCGAGCCCTCCGGACCCCTGGCGCGGGCGTCGGCCGTCGCTGCCGTGAGCAGGCTCGTCGGCGCGGAACCGGCCAGGGCGGGCACCGGCGCCTCGCGGGGCATGGGGCGTGCCGTGCGCAGGCTGGGGGCGGGGCGGATCGGGACCAGCGGAGCGCGCTCGACGGCGCGGGCCCGGCGCGAGAACCAGATCATCTTGCCGCCGGTTCCCGTCGCACAGCAGCCCCATCCGTCGCTGACGGCGGCGATGTGGGCCAGACAGCCCGGTTGGGCGTGCTTCGGGTGCAGGTCCGCGTCGTTGTCCGCGATGGCGGTGATGAGGTGCCGGCCGGTCCACCACATCTCGATGGTGGTGTTCTTGTCCTCGGCGTGCTCGTCGATCGTGTGCAGCAGCACCTCGGCGCAGTGGCAGACGGGCTCGACCAGGTCGTCGAGGTTCCAGTACCGGAGGTGGGCGGCCAGGATGCGCCTGACCTGCGCGACCCGTTCCGGGCTGACGTCCACGTCGAGGTGGTAGTAGCAGGGCACTACGGTCTTCATCGTCCTTGGCTCCTCACCGGCGAAGCTCTCGCTCCCCCTCGCCCTTGCGGGCCGAGCCCCGAATACGAAGCGTGAGCGCTGATCGCTCCTGAGTCACTCCTGAGTCACTCCAGGGTGAGAGTGCTACTCCGTTCGTGCAACACGAGAGACAAGACGAGGCAGGAGCGCCGCATGTCGTTGAAGAGACAACAGGACGTTCTGTGGCACGGCGTGCACCATGAGTGAAGGCTCGACTTCTGTAACCGGTCGGCGCCTCTCCGTGCACGCCCTTCGCGCACCGTCCGGGTGAACTGTGCGCACCAGCGAGGAGGAAGGTGACCAGAAGATGCTGCTCCCTGCCAAAGCCGAGGTCGCCAGGCATCTGGAGCAGTACCGGGCCTGGGAACGCCTGATGCTCGCCGCCCCCGCCGACCGCACGGCGCGGGACAACTTCGAGAGCACGGGCTACACCCTGTGCGTGCTCATGGGGAAGCGCTGCGCCCGTGAGGCCGCCGACGCCGCTGAGCGCTACCTGGGCGCTGATTTAGCGGTGTACTTCGCAAGCCGGAACGGCAGGAGCCGCCGCCGAAACGGTGCCCGCAGGACGGCGGCCACCCGACCGACGGGACTCGCGGCGACACCGGCGCGGTAGGCGGACTTCCCCAAGTCCGATGCGGTGTCGCGCCCCTTCAGGGGCGCGGGGCTGAATCAATTTGCGGCTCCGCAGCGATGGGGAACGACCAGCCACAACGGACCCGCAGCTTCGAACCGCATGTCCAGCGGAGCGCTCAGGTGGGAGGTGAAACCCATGAACCGGTACCAGGCCGACGGCCGTGCCACGGTAGGCCGCGTCCCCATCCTCGATGTCCGCCCGGTGGTCGAGTGCGGCAGACGCCCGGCGAAGGCGGTCGTGGGAGAAACCTTCCAGGTCACTGCCACGGTTTTCGGCGAAGGCCATGACGCGATCGCCGCCAATGTCGTGTTGTACGACCCGAGCGGTCGCCCGGGTCCCTGGACTCCGATGCGCGAACTCGCCCCGGGCAGCGACCGCTGGGGCGCCGATGTCACGCCGGACGCGATGGGCCATTGGACGTACGTGGTGGAGGCCTGGGGCGACCCGGTCACCACCTGGCGTCATCACGCGCAGATCAAGATCCCGGCGGGGATGGACACGGAGCTGGTTCTGGAGGAGGGCGCGCTGCTGTACGAGCGGGCCGCCGCCGGAGCCCCCGACGGCGCGGCGGTACGCGCCGCCGCGCAGGCGCTGCGCGACAAGTCCCGGCCCCCGGCAGCCCGTCTGGCGGCCGCCTCGGCTCCGGAGGTGGACGCCGTTCTCTCCGAGCATCCCCTGCGTGACCGGGTCACCAGGTCGGGTCCGTTGCCGTTGTTGGTGGAGCGGGAGCGGGCGTTGTACGGCTCGTGGTACGAGTTCTTCCCGCGTTCGGAGGGCGCGGTCGTCGAGACGGGCAGGC
>NZ_JBIAHS010000023.1:0-146093 GCF_042870755.1 Streptomyces sp. NPDC006365 | reverse complement strand
GTTACATTCCGAACCCGGAAGCTAAGCCTTACAGCGCCGATGGTACTGCAGGGGGGACCCTGTGGGAGAGTAGGACACCGCCGAACAAAAATTGAAAGAGCTGGTCCCCGAACTTCGGTTTGGGGACCAGCTCTTTTTTGTTGTGCGTCACTTGGCGTTCACGTTGCGCGAGAAGCATCCCGGGCATGGGGACTGTAGGAATGCTCAGGGCCGCGGGCGTCGGACTTGGTGACGAGGTCATCGTGCCGGCGTTCGGGAACGTCGAGGTCGCCGAGGCCGTGAGCCTGACCGGTGCGATGCCGGTGTTCGCTGACATCGACCCGGCCACGTACTGCCTTGATGCCGCCGCCGTCGATGCTGTCGTCGGGCCGCGGACGGTGGCTGTCGTCGCCGTACACCGCTTCGGTCGGTCTGCTGACCTCGCGGGGCTGCGGCGCGCTGGGCAGAGGCATGGTCTCCTGGTGCTGGAGTGGAGCGAGTCGAAGGCGCCGTACGACGAGGTCGAGCAGCGCAGGGCTCATGCCGCGTATCTGGACAGGCGGTTGAGCGGGGTGCGGACGCCGGAGGGTGGCGTGGGGCACACGTACCAGCAGTACGTTGTGCGGGTGCCGGGCAATGGGCGGCCGGACCGGGACGCTTTCGCACGGGCCGTGCGGGCCAGGGGAGTTGAGTGCTGGGTGCCGGTGAAGACGCCTGTGCACCGTATGCCCGGGTTCCGGCGGGACGTGTATCTGCCGGACACAGAGCGCGCCGCCGATGAGACGCTGGCGCTGCCCGTGGATGCTGCTTTGACGAAACGTGAGATGCATCGAATGGTGTCCGCGTGCAATGCGCTCGGTGGGTTGTTGCAGCCTGCCTTCTAGCCGAGCCCGGCGTCGAAGATGGTGGGAGCACTCTGCTGTTCGGGGTATGATCTATGCCGTCGCCTGCGGGGAAATCCTGAGAGCGCGACAGGCCCCTATAGCTCAGTCGGTAGAGCGTCTCCATGGTAAGGAGAAGGTCAACGGTTCGATTCCGTTTGGGGGCTCTGACAGCAAAGGCCTCCGCCCGATCGGGCGGAGGCCTTTTTCGTATGCCGGGACTTGTTCTGGCACTTCAGCGCGTCAGCTGTTGAGTCAGTCCTTGTGGAGGCCCGGAACGCGCATGGCCAGGATCGCCATGTCGTCTGACGGGGCATCGGAGGCGAAGCGTTCGACCGCGCGCATGATGCGGGCGGCGACCGCGCCGGCAGTCAAGCCCGTGCAGGTGGTGAGGACGTCCGTGAGGCCGTCGTCGCCCAACATGCGGGTGCCTTCGCGGCGTTCGGTGACGCCGTCCGTCACACACAGGAGGACATCGCCCGGATCGAGCGTCACTGTCTGCTCGTACAGCTCGAGGTCGTCCATCACGCCGAGGAGGGGCTGCGGTTCGGCGGCCGGTTCGACCGTGCCGTCCTGGCGCAGGCGCAGCGGGAGGGGATGGCCGGCGCAGACGATCTTCAGGACGGCGCTGCCGTCTTCCTGGGGCCACAACTCGCCGTACAGGAGCGTCAGAAAGCGGCTGCGGGCGCCCTCGTCGAGGATCGCGGAGTTGAGCCGCTCCAGGACGGCCGGGCCGCCGAAACCCTCGCGGGCGAGGAGACGGAGGGCGTGACGTGCCAGGCCTGTGACGGCGGCGGCCTCCGGGCCCGTACCGCAGACATCGCCGATGGCGAAGCCGTACGCGCCGTCGCGGATCGGGAAGACGTCGTAGAAGTCGCCGCCGACTTCGTTGCCCTCGCCTGCCGCGCGGTAGATGACCTCGACCTCCACGCCCTCGATGACCGGGAGTTCTGGCGGCAGGAGGCTGCGCTGGAGGGACTGGCTGATGGCCATGCGCTCGGAGTACAGGCGGGCGTTGTCCAGGGCCAGGGCGGCCCGGCGGGAGAGGTCCTCGGCGAGTTCCAGGATCTCCTGACGGAAGTGTTCGTCCGTCGGCTTGCCGAGCGTCAGCATGCCGATGACGCGATTGCGGGCCACCAGGGGGAGTACGACCGTCTCGCCGCCGACCGCCGAGGCCGTGGCGAGGGTGGTGCCGATGCCGGAGCTGACCGTCGCGGGCTCTCCGCGGCCCAGGCTGCGCATGGAGGTGCGCAGGGCCGCCTCGTGGGCCGCCTCTGCGGGGGCCGACCAGACGCGGGCGCCAGGGGTCGGGACCGGGTCAGGAGGGGCAATCTTGGAGAGGAGCGCCTTGAGGCCGTCGATGCGCTCCTCGTCTTCATGCAGGACGTACGAGAGATACGGGTCCGAGGCCTGGTCGGCAATCGTGTAGACGGCACACCAGGTGGCCAGGGTCGGGACCGTCATCTGTGCCATGAGGGCCAGTGTCTGATCGCGGTCCAGGGTGCCCGCGAGGAGGTCGGAGGCCTCTACGAGGAAGGACAGCGAGCCCCGGCGCAGACGCTCCAGCTCGCCCAGGCGGGCCGATTCGACGGCGAGCGCGATGCGGTCGGCGGCGAACTGGAGGCGCAGGGCCTCTTCGTTCGAATACCGCGCTGGGGACTCGGCCGCGACGCCGAGCGAGCCCGTGAGGCGCCCCTCGACCTTCAGTGGGACCGTGACGACCGACCGCATGCCCGTGCCGCTCAGCAGCGGTACGGCGCCCGGGACGGCCGTGAGGTCGTCGTGGACGGCCGGCATCCGGGCCGAGCCGTACCGGCCGGGGCCTGCCTCCACGGGGACGCGAGCGAAGCGCTGGCGGGCGGAGGGGAGCCCGGTGGAGGCCCGTACCTCCAGCTCGGTCTCGTCGTCGGTGGCCAGCAGGAGGAAGGCGGAGTCGCCGTCGAGCATGTCGCGGGCGCGCTCCACGGTGCGCTGGAGGAGGCCGTCGAGGTCGTCCGGTGCCGGGGAGCCGATGAACACCTCGAAGGGGTCGGTGCCCTGGCCGCCTTCGGAGAGGGTCGCCGAGTCAGCGGCGGGTACGCGCAGGGGAGTCTGCAGGACGGCGCGCTCGTGATCCCGTACGAGGAGACAGACGGTGGAGGGCTCGCCGCCCGTGTCGCGGACGCGCAGATGCGAGGCGTACACGGGCGTCACGCGGCCGTTGGCACCGCGGATGCCGTAACTGCCCTCCCAACGCGAGAGCTGGAGGGCTTCGGCGATGCCGGTGCTGGTGCCGGGGGTGTGCGGCCAGGCCGCGAGGTCGGTCAGCGGCTTGCCGATGACCTGCTCGGCGGCGTACCCGAAGAGCTCCTCCGCGTCCTCGCTCCATGCGGAGATCGCGCCGGAGCGGTCGATCTGGACGACGGCGACGCGTACGCGGCCGTCGGCGAGGGGTAGGAGGTCGGCGGGCAGCGACGGGCCGGCCGCACGCGTGCCCACCGGGCGGTCCGGGAGGTCGAGTTGGAACCAGACCTGCTTGTGGGTGGGCGTGTACTCGACACCCCAGCAGGCGGCCAGGGCCGCGCACAGCTGGAGGCCTCGGCCACCCTCGCGGTCCGGGCTGCCCATGTTGACGGCCGCCGCCTGGAGTGGAATCTCTCGTTCCGGGTAGCGGTCCGCTACTTCGATGCGTACGCCGTCCTCGGTGCGCAGACACAGGACATCGGCGGACGTGCCCGCATGCACCACGGCGTTGGTGACGAGTTCGCTGGTGAGGACCACGGCGTCGTCGACGATGTCACCGAAACCCCAGCCCTGGAGGGTGTCACGGACGAAGGACCGAGCGGTTGCGACGGACCGTCCGACGGGGTCGAAGCTGGCGGCCGCGCGAGCGGTGATCACAGCACTCCTTGTCCGGGTCTCTTCGGGCAGGGCTTTGTGGCCGACTCGCCCCTGCCGCGGCAGATAGCGGTTGCCTGTCGGTCCGGGATCCTGGGGCTGTCCCCCAGGATGCACTCCGGTGGTCATGGTGAGGCCGCCCCTCCGATGCCTGCCCGCTCGTGCTCGTGCCACCGCCCAGGCCGGACGGACCGGTGTGGCTGGACAGCCGCATGCAAGGTTACTTACCTTCGCCGTCCATGCGGATGCCGGTCACCACAGTGTTTCCGTCCAGGAGGGTGTGTGCGGACGATGTGCGAAGCTGCCGAACTGTTATGGCCTGGTTCAGGCACGGTGAAACACTGGGCAAGCTGCAAGAGATGGTCCAAACACGCAGTGCACTACTCGAACACCCCGAGCAGTAATGGTCGACCCTTGCGGGAGGGACACAGTGGAGTCTGGCGCAGCGACGCGGGGCGACAAAGCGCGCGCGAAAGGCGGACAGTCCCTGAGTAACCAGCGTAAACCGCGCAACGGAACCACCGAGGTGGACACCGCTGCGCTGAACAGACTGCTCGTGGCTCTGGAGTCGATGCGGGACGGGAACTTCCGCAAGCGGCTGACCGTGTCCGGCGACGGCGTTATGTCCGAAATCGCGGCGGTTTTCAATGAGGTGGCCGACCGCAATCTGCATCTGACGGGCGAACTGTCGCGCGTACGGCGCATGGTCGGCCGCGAGGGAAAGCTCACGGAGCGCCTGGAGACGGGCGTCTGTGAGGGATCCTGGGCCTCGGCGATCGACGCGTCCAACGCGCTGGTCGACGATCTCGTGCGCCCGGTGTCCGAGGTCGGACGGGTGCTGTCCGCGGTGGCCGACGGTGATCTGTCGCCGCGTATGGAACTGCGGGCGCAGGCCCCGGACGGCAGTGGGCATCCGCTGCGCGGGGAGTTCCTGAAGGTCGGTCGTACGGTCAACAACCTGGTCGACCAGCTGTCCACGTTCACCGACGAGGTCACGCGCGTGGCCAGTGAGGTGGGCACGGAGGGCAAGCTGGGCGGCCAGGCCCGTGTGCGCGGGATGTCCGGTTCGTGGAAGGACCTCACGGATTCGGTCAACACGATGGCGTACCGGCTGACGGCTCAGGTGCGTGACATCGCGCTCGTGACAACGGCGGTTGCGAAGGGTGACTTGTCCCGGAAGGTCACGGTTCACGTGGCGGGCGAGATGCTGGAGCTCAAGAACACCGTCAACACGATGGTGGACCAGCTCTCCTCGTTTTCCTCCGAGGTGACGCGAGTCGCGCGTGAGGTAGGCACCGAGGGCGAGCTCGGCGGTCAGGCGCAGGTGCCCGGTGTGGCCGGTGTGTGGAAGGACCTCACCGATTCGGTGAATCTTATGGCCGGCAATCTGACGGCCCAGGTCCGCGGGATCGCGCAGGTGACGACGGCGGTCGCCAACGGTGACCTGTCGCAGAAGGTGACGGTTTCGGCGCGCGGGGAGATGGCGCAGCTCGCCGAGACGATCAACCAGATGACCGAGACGCTGCGTACGTTCGCGGACGAGGTGACCCGGGTCGCCAACGAGGTCGGCGGCGAGGGGCGGCTCGGCGGTCAGGCGAATGTGCCGGGCGCGGCGGGAACGTGGAAAGACCTCACCGATTCGGTGAACACGGTCTTCCGTAACATCACCACCCAGGTGCGGGACATCGCCTCGGTGACCACGGCGGTGGCCCGCGGTGACCTGTCGCAGAAGGTCACCGTCGATGTGGCCGGCGAGATGCTGGAGATGAAGAACACCGTCAACACGATGGTGGACCAGCTGTCGTCCTTCGGTGACGAAGTCACGCGGGTGGCGCGGGAGATCGGTGTCGAGGGTGAGCTGGGAGGCCAGGCGCAGGTGCCGGGCGCGGCCGGTACCTGGAAGGACCTGACGGACTCCGTCAACACCGCGTTCCGGAACCTCACCGGTCAGGTGCGCAACATCGCGCAGGTGACGACGGCGGTGGCCACCGGCGATCTGTCGCAGAAGGTCACCGTGGACGTCTCCGGCGAGATGCTGGAGCTGAAGAACACCGTGAACACGATGGTGGACCAGCTGTCGACCTTCGCCGACCAGGTGACGCGCATGGCGCGTGACGTGGGTACGGAGGGCCGGCTCGGCGGTCAGGCGCGCGTGGACGGCGTCAGCGGCACCTGGAAGGACCTCACCGACTCCGTCAACTTCATGGCGGGCAACCTGACGTCCCAGGTGCGCAACATCGCCCAGGTGACGACGGCGGTGGCGCGCGGTGACCTGTCGCAGAAGATCGAGGTCGACGCGCGCGGCGAGATCCTGGAGCTGAAGAACACCATCAACACCATGGTCGACCAGCTCAGCGCCTTCGCCGAGCAGGTGACCCGGGTGGCCCGTGAGGTGGGTACGGATGGCCGACTCGGCGGACAGGCGCAGGTGCCCGGCGTTGCCGGTGTGTGGCGCGACCTGACCGACTCCGTAAACGGCATGGCGGGCAACCTCACCTCTCAGGTGCGCAACATCGCGCAGGTCGCGACCGCGGTGGCCCGGGGTGACCTGTCGCAGAAGATCGACGTGGACGCGCGCGGCGAGATCCTGGAGCTGAAGAACACCCTCAACACGATGGTGGACCAGCTGTCGAACTTCGCCGAGCAGGTCACGCGGGTGGCCCGTGAGGTGGGCACGGAGGGCATTCTCGGCGGCCAGGCCGAGGTGCAGGGTGTCTCCGGCACCTGGAAGGACCTCACGCAGTCCGTGAACTTCATGGCGAACAACCTCACCATCCAGGTGCGGCAGATCGCCGAGGTCACCACGGCGGTCGCCAAGGGCGACCTGTCCAAGAAGATCACCGTCGACGCGAAGGGCGAGATCCTCGCACTCGTCACCACCGTCAACACGATGGTGGACCAGCTGTCGAACTTCGCCGAGCAGGTGACCCGGGTGGCCCGTGAGGTGGGCACGGACGGCAACCTCGGCGGACAGGCGCGGGTGCCCGGTGTCACGGGCATCTGGAAGGACCTGAGCGACAACGTGAACGTGATGGCCAACAACCTGACCGGTCAGGTGCGCAACATCTCCCAGGTCGCGACAGCGGTGGCCAACGGCGACCTCACCAAGAAGGTCACGGTCGAGGCGAGCGGCGAGATCGCCCAGCTCGCGGACACCGTCAACACGATGGTGAAGACGCTGAGTTCGTTCGCCGACCAGGTGACGCGGGTGGCCCGCGAGGTGGGCACGGACGGCATCCTCGGCGGTCAGGCGCACGTGCCGGGGGTCGCCGGTACGTGGAAGGACCTCACGGAGTCCGTGAACGGCATGGCGTCCAACCTGACCGGCCAGGTGCGCAACATCGCGATGGTCACCACGGCCATCGCCAAGGGCGACCTGACCAAGAAGATCGACATCGATGCGCGTGGCGAGATCCTGGAGCTCAAGACCACCATCAACACGATGGTCGACCAGCTCTCGTCCTTCGCCGAAGAGGTCACCCGCGTCGCCCGCGAGGTGGGCACCGAGGGGCAGTTGGGCGGCCAGGCGCGCGTACGCGACGTCGACGGCACCTGGCGGGACCTCACCGAGTCGGTGAACGAGATGGCCGGGAACCTGACCCGGCAGGTACGTGCCATCGCGCGCGTGGCGACCGCGGTGACCCGCGGTGACCTCAACCTGAAGATCGACGTGGACGCCTCCGGCGAGATCCAGGAACTTCAGGACTACATCAACAAGATGATCGCCAACCTGCGCGACACCACCATCGCCAACGAGGAACAGGACTGGCTGAAGGGCAACCTGGCCCGTATCTCCGGTCTGATGCAGGGCCGGCGCGACCTCGCCGACGTGGCCTCGCTCATCATGAGCGAGCTGACTCCGGTGGTCTCGGCGCAGCACGGCGCGTTCTTCCTGGCGATGCCGCTGGACGACGGCAAGGATGTGGGCGCCGCGGGCGACGACTCGTACGAACTGCGCATGCTCGGGCACTACGGCTACTCCATGGGGTCCATGCCGACGTCGTTCCGGCCCGGAGAGACGCTGATCGGGACGGCCGCCAAGGAGAAGCGGACGATTCTCGTCGACAATGTGCCGCCGGGGTACCTGAAGATCGCCTCCGGGCTCGGTGAGGCGCCTCCGGCGCATGTCATCGTGCTGCCGGTGCTCTTCGAGGCGACCGTTCTGGGGGTGATCGAGCTGGCGTCGTTCCAGCCGTTCACGCAGATCCAGAAGGACTTCCTCAACCAGATCGCCGAGATGATCGCGACGAGCGTCAACACGATCGCCGTCAACACCAAGACCGAGGTGCTGCTCAAGCAGTCGCAGGAGCTGACCGAGCAACTGAGGGAGCGGTCGGCCGAGTTGGAGAACCGGCAGAAGGCCCTCCAGGCTTCCAACGCCGAACTGGAGGAGAAGGCCGAGCTGCTGGCCCGGCAGAACCGCGACATCGAGGTCAAGAACACCGAGATCGAGGAGGCGCGGCAGGTCCTGGAGGAGCGCGCCGAGCAACTCGCGGTCTCCATGCGCTACAAGAGCGAGTTCCTCGCCAACATGTCGCACGAGCTGCGTACGCCACTCAACTCGCTGCTCATCCTCGCCAAGCTGCTCGCCGACAACGCGGACTCCAACCTCACCCCGAAGCAGGTCGAGTTCGCCGAGACGATCCATGGAGCCGGCTCCGACCTGCTCCAGCTGATCAACGACATCCTCGACCTCTCCAAGGTCGAGGCGGGGAAGATGGACGTATCGCCGACGCGCATCGCTCTGGTCCAACTCGTCGACTACGTAGAGGCCACTTTCCGTCCGCTGACGGCTGAGAAGGGCCTCGATTTCTCCGTACGCGTCTCTCCCGAACTGCCCGCCACGCTGCACACGGACGAGCAACGGCTCCTCCAGGTGCTGCGCAACCTGCTGTCCAACGCGGTGAAGTTCACCGACTCCGGAGCGGTCGAACTGGTCATCCGGCCCGCCGCCGCGGACGTGCCCGTCGCCATCCGGGAGCAGCTCCTGGAGGCGGGCTCGCTACGGGATGCGGATGCCGATCTGATCGCGTTCTCCGTGACCGACACCGGAATCGGTATCGCGGCGAGCAAGATGCGGGTGATCTTCGAGGCGTTCAAGCAGGCGGACGGCACGACGAGCAGGAAGTACGGCGGTACGGGACTGGGGCTGTCCATCTCACGGGAGATCGCGCGGCTGCTGGGCGGCGAGATCCATGCGCAGAGCGAGCCGGGACGGGGCTCCACATTCACCCTGTATTTGCCACTGCACGCGAGCGAACTGCCGCCGCAGGGCTACCCGCAGCTCGCGGCGCCGGCGATGGACAACGGAGCGCTCGCGCTGCCCGCGGAGGTCGACGACGGGGCCCCTGCGGAGACGCCCGCCGAGGTCAAGTCGTACCAGGAGACCCAGAACGGGGCCGCCGCACTCTTCAGGCGGCGCCGCAGGTCACTGCCCTCTGCCGGGCAGCGGCCCGTGCTGTCGGGGCAGCAGGGCCAGGTCCAGGAGCCCTGGGCCGCGCGCGGTGAGGAGGCGTCCGGCCGGCCGAGGGGCGTCTTCCACTTCGAGGGCGAGAAGGTGCTGATCGTCGACGACGACATCCGCAATGTGTTCGCGCTCACCAGCGTCCTGGAGCAGCACGGCCTGTCGGTGCTGTACGCCGAGAACGGTCGCGAGGGCATCGAGGTCCTGGAGCAGCACGACGACCTCACGGTCGTCCTGATGGACATCATGATGCCCGAGATGGACGGGTACGCGACCACGACGGCGATCCGCCGGATGCCCCAGTTCGCCGGCCTGCCGATCATCGCCCTCACCGCGAAGGCGATGAAGGGCGACCGCGAGAAGGCGATCGAGTCGGGGGCATCCGACTATGTGACGAAGCCGGTCGATCCCGATCATCTGCTCGAGGTGATGGACCGGTGGATGCGCGAGCGATGACCGGATCGAGTCCCCCTGTTCAAGTGCACAGTGAGCATGGGGGACTAGAGTGCGCGGTGCTGCTGACTGACTGTGCCCGGCCCCGTGTAGAAACCCGGGATTCGGGGAACCTTCTGGTCTCCTGCCGCGTTTCTGCTACGTGCACAGTGACATCGCGGTGACAGGGTGTGGCGACAGGCGGGGTGCGGCTACCATGACCGGCACAAGGACGGGCGGCGTAAGGGAGTCGTCCCCTGGGGCGGCGCCCGGTGCACTGCCGGGGCGAGGAGGACGGGCCATGGTGCAGAAGGCCAAGATCCTCCTGGTCGATGACCGGCCGGAGAATCTGCTGGCGCTGGAGGCCATCCTCTCTGCGCTCGATCAGACACTGGTTCGGGCATCGTCCGGGGAGGAAGCGCTCAAAGCACTGCTCACGGACGATTTCGCGGTCATTCTGCTGGATGTCCAGATGCCGGGCATGGACGGTTTCGAGACCGCCGCGCACATCAAGCGGCGGGAGAGGACCCGGGACATCCCGATCATCTTCCTCACCGCCATCAACCACGGCCCGCACCACACCTTCCGGGGATACGCGGCGGGCGCGGTGGACTACATTTCCAAGCCGTTCGACCCGTGGGTGCTGCGGGCGAAGGTCTCCGTGTTCGTCGAGCTCTACATGAAGAACTGCCAACTCCGGGAGCAGGCGTCGCTGTTGCGGCTCCAATTGGAGGGCGGTGGCGGCAAGAGCGCGGAGGCCAAGGAACCGGCTGGACTGCTCGCCGAACTCTCCGCGCGGCTCGCGGCCGTAGAGGAGCAGGCCGAGGCGCTCTCCAAGCAGCTGGACGACGACTCGGCGGATGCGGCGGCGGTGGCGACCGCAGCCCATCTCGAGCGCAAGCTCACAGGACTGCGCAGGGCGCTGGATGCGCTGGAACCGGGTTCGGGGAACGGCGCGGCTTCTCTGCCTTCGCAGAACTGAGTTTGCACAACGGCGGAAATGCGGGAGTTCGGTGTCGCCTGGTCCGCGTATGAGCTGATGGCCCGCGTGTGTGTTGGTTACCTGCCTGCGAGCTGAGCTGAAAGGCGCTGCTCTCCGGCGTGCTTTGCCCTGCGAGTCCGCTACCGCGGTTGAGGGCCCGTCAACTTGACGCCTCTGTGGAGGCGACACGAACGGGTGAAGCAGAAGGCACACGTGTCCGCAGTGGTCTCCCCCGGTAACCTCACACCCATGGCCCCTCGTCAGCCCGCAGCCAAGAAGTCGACCGCGAAGAAGGCGGCCGCTCCGAAGAAGGCTGCGGCGAAGAAGGCCCCCGCGAAGAAGGCCCCGGCCAAGAAGGCTCCTGCGAAGAAGGCCGCGGCCAAGAAAGCGCCACCCAAGCCGGCGCCCAGTCCCACTGGGGGCGTGTTCAAGCTCGTACGCGCCCTCTGGCTCGGTCTCGCACACGCCGTCGGCGCCGTGTTCCGAGGCATAGGGCGGGGCGCGAAGGGGCTCGACCCGGCGCATCGAAAGGACGGACTCGCCCTGCTGCTGCTCGGCCTCGCCCTGATCGTCGCCGCGGGCACCTGGTCCAACCTCCGGGGCCCTGTCGGCGACCTCGTCGAGCTGCTGGTGACCGGCGCCTTCGGCCGCCTCGACCTGCTTGTGCCGCTCCTGCTCGCGGTGATCGCCGTACGACTCATCCGGCACCCCGAGAAGCCAGAGGCCAACGGACGTATCGTCATCGGCCTGTCCGCGCTCGTCATCGGCGTACTCGGCCAGGTCCACATCGCCTGTGGCGCGCCCGCGCGCAGCGACGGCATGCAGGCGATACGGGACGCCGGCGGGCTCATCGGCTGGGGCGCGGCGACGCCGTTGACGTACATGATGGGCCAGATCCTGGCCGTACCGCTCCTCGTGCTGCTCACCATTTTCGGGCTCCTGGTCGTCACGGCGACCCCCGTGAACGCCATTCCGCAGCGGCTTCGGCTCCTCGGCGCCAAGCTCGGCCTCGTGCAGCCGAAGACGGCCGAGGGCGACTTCAGCGAGGACGACGAGCGCTACGACGATCAGTGGCGCGAGGCGCTGCCCGCGCGCTCCCGAAAGCGCCGCTCCGCGCCCCCGGCGTCCGAGGAGTACGACCCGGACAGCGCCGAGCAGGAGGCGCTCTCCAAGCGTCGCAGCCGCTCGAGGCGGCCCCCTGCGCAGCAACCCGCCGCGGACCGGCAGAGGGACGCGGTGGACGTGGCCGCGGCGGCCGCAGCGGCGCTCGACGGTGCCGTGATGCACGGGATGCCGCCCTCGGCGCTCGTGGCTGATCTGACGCAGGGCGTCGGGGCGGATCGCGGGGACCGCGAGGACACGGGTGGTGGGCACCAGGAGACGACGCCGGTACCGGCCGCGCGCAGCAAGGGCGGCAAGCCCAAGCAGGAGATGCTGAAGGCCGAGGTCGCCGACCTGACCAAGGCGCCCCCGGAGGAGCCACGCGAACTCCCGCCGCGCGCCGAACAGCTCCAGCTCTCCGGCGACATCACGTACTCCCTGCCGTCGCTCGACCTCCTGGAGCGCGGCGGCCCGGGCAAGGCGCGCAGCGCCGCCAACGACGCCATCGTCGAGTCGCTCACCACCGTCTTCACCGAGTTCAAGGTCGACGCCTCCGTCACCGGATTCACGCGCGGCCCGACGGTCACGCGGTACGAGGTGGAGCTCGGCCCCGCCGTGAAGGTCGAGCGCATCACGGCGCTCACCAAGAACATCGCGTACGCCGTCGCCAGCCCGGATGTGCGGATCATCAGCCCGATCCCCGGCAAGTCGGCGGTCGGCATCGAGATCCCCAACACCGACCGCGAGATGGTCAACCTGGGCGACGTACTGCGGCTGGCCGACGCGGCCGAGGACGACCATCCGATGCTGGTCGCGCTCGGCAAGGACGTCGAGGGCGGCTACGTGATGGCCAACCTCGCGAAGATGCCGCACGTGCTGGTGGCCGGAGCGACCGGGTCCGGTAAGTCGTCGTGCATCAACTGTCTGATCACGTCGATCATGGTCAGGGCGACCCCCGAGGACGTCCGCATGGTGCTCGTCGACCCCAAGCGCGTCGAACTCACCGCGTACGAAGGCGTTCCGCACCTGATCACGCCGATCATCACCAACCCGAAGCGGGCCGCCGAGGCGCTGCAGTGGGTCGTACGGGAGATGGATCTGCGTTACGACGATCTCGCGGCGTTCGGATTCCGGCACATCGACGACTTCAACGAGGCCATCAGGAACGGCAAGGTCAAGCTGCCCGAGGGCAGCGAGCGTGAGCTCAGCCCGTACCCGTATCTGCTGGTGATCGTCGACGAGCTCGCGGACCTGATGATGGTCGCCCCCAGGGATGTCGAAGACGCCATCGTGCGCATCACGCAGCTCGCGCGCGCGGCCGGTATCCATCTCGTCCTCGCCACTCAGCGGCCCTCCGTCGATGTCGTCACCGGTCTGATCAAGGCGAACGTGCCGTCCCGGCTGGCCTTCGCCACCTCCTCGCTCGCCGACAGCCGCGTCATCCTCGACCAGCCCGGCGCCGAGAAGCTGATCGGCAAGGGCGACGGGCTCTTCCTGCCGATGGGGGCCAACAAACCGGTCCGTATGCAGGGCGCCTTCGTGACCGAGGACGAGGTCGCGGCGGTCGTACAGCACTGCAAGGACCAGATGGCGCCGGTCTTCAGGGACGACGTCGTGGTCGGCACCAAGCAGAAGAAGGAGATCGACGAGGACATCGGCGACGACCTCGACCTGCTGTGCCAGGCGGCCGAACTGGTCGTCTCCACGCAGTTCGGATCCACCTCGATGCTCCAGCGCAAGCTGCGCGTCGGGTTCGCCAAGGCCGGGCGGCTCATGGACCTCATGGAGTCCCGCAACATCGTCGGGCCGAGCGAGGGTTCCAAGGCTCGTGATGTTCTTGTGAAACCTGACGAGCTGGACGGAGTGCTCGCGGTGATCCGTGGGGAGGCTCAACCGTAAGGAATCACCGTCAGGAATCGGTGCGGGCCGGGTCCCTGTGCGAGTGGGTCGACGATGCGCGAACGTGACTCATCCGTAAAGAAGCGGCGAGCAACCGTTTCCCTCCGGCGCACGTCAAGTTGAGGGGTGGGACAGGTACGTGTCCCACCATCAGGATGTCCGGCCATTCCGATGGCGTACAAAGTCATACCGCCCGGTTGCCCCACCCTTTGGCACCCCCCATAGACTGAACCTCCAGCACAGGTGGCTATTCGCTCGAAAGGCGCCCCCGTGTCCATCGGCAACTCCCCTGAGGACAACTTCCCTGAGGACAAGCGTCCCTTCGAAGAAGACGACCGTCCCTCGATCGGCAGTGCGCTGCGGCAGGCACGTATCGACGCAGGGCTGACCGTCGACGATGTCAGTAACGCCACCCGGGTCCGCATCGCCATCGTGCAGGCGATCGAGCAGGACAACTTCGACGCCTGCGGCGGAGATGTCTACGCGCGCGGTCACATCCGGACCCTGGCACGCGCCGTGCACATAGATCCGGATCCGCTGCTCACGCAGTACGCCGCCGAGCACGGCGGGCGTCCGGCCCCGACGCCGGCGGCACCGCTGTTCGAGGCGGAACGGATCCGTCCGGAGCGCCAGCGGCCCAACTGGACGGCAGCCATGGTCGCCGCGATCGTCGCCGTGATCGGATTCGTCGGCTTCACGCTGTTCAGCGGCGGTGACGACGGTGCCGATGCGAAGACACAGGTCGCCGAGGGTTCAAAGCCCGCCGCCACCAAGTCCCCCGACCGCAAGCCGGAAAAGACCGCCGAACCCACGCCCGACGCGTCGGACAGCGCCATCGCGGCGGCGCCGCGGGACAAGGTCACCGTCCGGGTGACCGCCCCCGACGGGCGCAGCTGGATCTCGGCCCACGATCACAACGGCCGACGGCTGTTCGACGGCTTCCTGGAGCAGGGCGACTCCAAGACCTTCCAGGACAAGGAGAAGATCGACCTCGTCCTCGGTGACGCGGGTGCGCTCCAGCTGTACGTCAACGGCAAGAAGATCGACGACGAGTTCCGGCCCGGAGGGGTCGAGCGCTTGACGTACACGAAGGGCGACCCCGAGGTCGGCTGAGTCGCACGGCATCAGGTGCAGACGGGCACCGGGTTTTTCGGGCAGGCGGGTACGGGGTTGGCCAAGGACGGCCAACCCCGTCGACGTGGGCTGTCAGTGGGACGAAGTAGTCTTGAGCCCATGCCTGAACGCCGTACCGTCGCACTCGTCACTCTTGGCTGCGCTCGTAACGAGGTGGACTCGGAGGAGCTCGCAGGCCGCTTGGAGGCGGACGGCTGGCATCTCGTGAAGGACGCCGAGGAAGCGGACGTCGCCGTCGTGAACACGTGCGGCTTCGTCGAAGCCGCCAAGAAGGACTCCGTCGACGCCCTCCTTGAGGCCAACGACCTCAAGGGACACGGCAGAACCCAGGCCGTCGTCGCCGTCGGCTGCATGGCCGAGCGGTACGGCAAGGAGCTCGCCGAGGCCCTCCCCGAGGCCGACGGCGTGCTGGGCTTCGACGACTACGCGGACATCTCCGACCGGCTCCAGACAATCCTGAACGGCGGGATCCACGCCGCGCACACCCCGCGGGACCGCCGCAAGCTGCTGCCGATCAGCCCTGCCGAACGGCAGGAGTCCGCCGTCGAGGTCGCGCTTCCCGGGCACGGACCGGCCGATCTTCCGGAGGGGCTTGCTCCGTCTTCGGGCCCCCGTGCGCCCCTTCGCCGCCGTCTCGACGGCTCTCCGGTCGCCTCGGTGAAGCTGGCCTCGGGCTGCGACCGCCGCTGCTCCTTCTGCGCCATCCCGTCCTTCCGCGGCTCGTTCATCTCGAGGCGGCCGTCCGACGTCCTGGGGGAGACGCGCTGGCTGGCAGAGCAGGGCGTCAAGGAGATCATGCTGGTCTCCGAGAACAACACCTCGTACGGCAAGGACCTGGGCGACATCAGGCTCCTGGAGACGCTGCTGCCGGAGCTCGCCGAGGTCGACGGGATCGAGCGGGTGCGGGTCAGCTATCTGCAGCCCGCCGAGATGCGGCCCGGGCTCATCGACGTACTGACCTCGACGCCGAAGATCGCGCCTTACTTCGACCTGTCCTTCCAGCACTCGGCTCCCGGTGTGCTGCGCGCGATGCGGCGCTTCGGAGACACCGACCGGTTCCTGGAGCTGCTCGACACGATCCGCGCCAGGGCCCCGCAGGCCGGTGTGCGGTCCAACTTCATCGTGGGCTTCCCCGGCGAGAGCGCGGACGACCTGGCCGAGCTGGAGCGCTTCCTGAACGGTGCGCGGCTGGACGCGATCGGCGTCTTCGGGTACTCCGACGAGGAGGGCACGGAAGCGGCGACGTACGAGAACAAGCTGCACGAGGACATCGTCGCCGAGCGGCTGGCCCGGGTCTCGCGGCTCGCGGAGGAGCTTGTCTCGCAGCGGGCCGAGGAGCGCGTCGGCGAGACCGTGGAGGTGCTCGTCGAGTCGCTCGACGCCGCCGAGGGCGCGATCGGCCGTGCGGCGCACCAGGCGCCGGAGACCGACGGCCAGGTGCTGTTCACGAGCGGCGAGGGTCTGACGGTCGGTCGTATGGTCGAGGCGAAGGTGGTCGGTACGGAAGGTGTCGACCTGGTGGCCGAGCCGCTCCCGGGCTCGCTCGCAGGTCCTGAGGAGGCTGCCAGATGACGGGAGTCCCGGCATCCGCGGCGGGCGGCCCCGGCACGCCCGGCACGCGTGGTGCTGCCGCCGGCGCCCCCGGTACGGGCGCTTCCGGTGCTCAGGGCTCGAAGTCGTCGCGCGGCGGGAAGCTGGGCGCCGTGGCCGTGAACCAGGCCAGCCTCTGGAACGTCGCGAACCTCCTGACCATGCTCCGCCTCGTCCTCGTGCCGGGCTTCGTCGCGCTGATGCTGGCCGAGGGCGGGTACGACCCCGTCTGGCGGGCCTGGGCCTGGGCCGCTTTCGCGGTTGCCATGATCACCGACATCTTCGACGGCCACCTTGCGCGTACGTACAACCTCGTCACCGACTTCGGGAAGATCGCCGACCCCATCGCCGACAAGGCGATCATGGGGGCAGCGCTGATCTGTCTGTCCTCGCTCGGCGATCTGCCGTGGTGGGTGACGGGTGTCATCCTCGGGCGGGAACTCGGAATTACCCTGCTGCGTTTCCTGGTTATCCGCTACGGCGTCATTCCGGCGAGCCGCGGCGGCAAGATGAAGACGCTCGCCCAGGGCACGGCGGTCGGGATGTACGTCCTGGCGCTGACGGGGCCATTGGCGACCCTGAGGTTCTGGGTGATGGCTGTGGCGGTCGCCCTGACCGTGGTGACCGGCATCGACTATGTGAGACAAGCCATTGTGCTGCGACGCCAGGGTCTCGCCGAGCGGAAAGCAGCGGCGAAGGAGGCGGAATGACTGCTTCCCAAGCTGCTGAAGTGCTGAGACTACTGACAGTGAGAGGCGAGACACTGGCTGTCGCAGAGTCCCTGACGGGTGGCCTGGTGGCAGCGGAGATCACGGCCGCGCCGGGGGCTTCCAAAGCCTTCCGCGGCTCCGTGACCTCGTACGCCACCGATGTGAAGCAGGATGTACTGGGCGTCGACGCCACCCTTCTGGAACAGCGGGGGGCGGTGGATCCGCAGGTCGCAGCCCAGATGGCGGCCGGCGTACGCAAGGTGCTCGGCGCGGATTGGGGCCTCGCGACCACCGGTGTCGCAGGTCCCGAAACCCAGGACGGGCAGCCGGTCGGCACGGTTTTCATTGCCGTCGACGGGCCTTCCGTGGAGGTCGGCGGCGGTTTTGGTGGCGGGAAAGTGGCGGCGCTGCGGTTGAACGGCGGCCGGACGGAAATCCGTATGGAGAGTGTACGGAGCGTGCTCGGGCTTCTCCTGGAGGAGCTGGAGCACGAACAGCTGGGAAATGAGCGGGCACAGGATACGGAACAGAACGGGGGGAATTGATGTTTGCAGCCCTGAGTGAACACGACATCGCTCCCCGCACGGCCGCGGCGCAAGGCGGTACGGTGGGGCGAGAAGGATGCGGCTACACGGCCCGAGGAGGGAGCCACCGATGATTCTGCTCCGTCGCCTGCTTGGTGACGTGCTGCGTCGGCAGCGCCAGCGCCAGGGCCGTACTCTGCGCGAAGTCTCCTCGTCCGCCCGAGTTTCACTCGGCTATCTTTCCGAGGTGGAGCGGGGGCAGAAGGAGGCTTCCTCCGAGCTGCTCTCCGCGATCTGCGACGCGCTGGACGTACGGATGTCCGAGCTCATGCGAGAAGTGAGCGACGAACTCGCGCTCGCCGAGCTGGCCCAGTCGGCAGCGGTCACCGAGCCTGTGCCAACGCCAGTACGCCCGATGCTCAATTCTGTGTCAGTGACGGGTGTGCCACCGGAACGAGTGACGATCAAGGCGCCGACCGAGGCGGTCGACGTAGTCGCCGCCTGAACGGCTGCCGGCTTGTGGTCGGTCGTGAGCAAGCTCTCATGAGCTGAGAACCGGCTGAGAACTGTGTGAGGGCCCCGATCGGGGCCTCTCCGGGGAGACCTGGAGGGGTGCGGTCGGGGTTTTTGCGTTGCTGGAGGGTGGCTGCTGGGGATTCGTTCGATCCGGAGGGTGGCCGTCGGGGCATTTGTATTTCGATTTCATTACATTTGCACCGTTTGCCGGTGTGTCCCGGGACGGCGATGGTTGAGGGGCCGGGGGGCGCTCGAAGCGGAGCGACAGCACCTTTCGTGTGTGGGTGCGCTGGGCGCCTCGTGGGGATTGATGCGCCCTGCCGGTGGTTCACGGTCGTGGTCTAGCGTCGGTTGGCGGGTTGGAGGTGGCGCCATGGCGTGGCGAGCGATGCGAATAGGGCGGTGGGGGCTGGCGCTCGGGGGCGGGACGCTGTGGTGCTGCGGAGTGGTGCGATGGGCGTTTGCGTCGGATGTCGGGGCGTGGGAGGGGATGGTCGTGGCCGGGGGGTGGGGGTTGAGTCTGCTTCCGGTGCACTGCGTGCCGAAAGCCCGGGCCAAGGCTGACGCGAGGCCTGGGCCGGAGTGGATCGGCACTGGTGCTACCAGGGCATGGCCACGCCGCCGTTCGGGCGGAGAATCTGGCCCGTCGTGAAGGCCGAGGCATCGCAGGCGAGATACAGGACCGCGTGCGCGATGTCCTCCGGCTCGCCGACCCGGCCCAGCGGCGACATCCGGGCCATGAATGCCTCGGTCCGCGCCTGGGACTCGTCGTCATGGCGGTCTGTCATGGGCGTGCGGATCCAGCCCGGAGCGACCGCGTTGACGCGGATGCCGTGCGCCCCCATCTCGGTCGCCAGGGTCTTCGTCAACTGGACGACGGCCGCCTTCGCCGCCCCGTAGCAGAGCAGCCCGGGCCCTCCGGTGTCGACAGCGCCCGAGGCCATGGTCACGATGCTGCCGCGTGTCCCGGACGCGATCATGGCGCGGGCCGCTTCCTGGCACGCATACAGCACGCCTTTGAAGTTGACGCGCAGTACACGGTCCAGGTCTTCGTCGCGCGTCTCCAGGACCGGACTGCTGTGCATGATCCCCGCGACGGCGGCCATCACGTCGAGACGCTCGCAGGCCGCGACCGCCTGGCCGAGCCGGGCGCGGTCGGTGACGTCGAGGGCGTATGTGTGGGCCACGCCGCCCTTGTCCTTGATCAGGGCCGCCGTCTCGTCGAGGCCCCGGTCATCGCGGTCCGCGCAGTGGACGACAGCCCCTGCCTCCGCAAGCAGCACGGCACAAGCGCGGCCGATGCCGCTCGCGGCGCCGGTGACAAAAGCGGTGCGTCCGGTGAGGTCGTACGCCGTGACGGGCATGAAGGGACCGTACGAGATTTTCTGACGGGTCGTCAATTAGTCGTACGGGATGGGGGTGGAGTGGTGCGTGGACGGGTTGTACGTGCCCTGGTGCACGTCATCCAGAAGGCCTCGTCTCGGGGGCTGGGCCCGACTGGCATGTCGGGCACCAGTACGTGGGACGCTCCCGGGAGCCGTCGCCCTGGTTCGCCGTACGGATCGAGGTGCGGCAGCGCAGGCAAGGGCGGGGTGTGCGGCCGTACACGTAGAGATTCTGGTCGCGGCGGCCCGTGGTGCTGCGGGCGGGGCGGTCGCGATTGGCTTCCAGGAGTTTCTTGGCGAGGGCGGGCAGTTGGGCGGCACGTTCGGCGGGGAGGTCGCCGATGGGCAGCCATGGAGTCGCCCGGAGCAGGAAGCAGAGCTCGCTCTTGTAGACGTTGCCGATTCCGGCGAGATTGCGCTGGTCGAGGAGGGCTTCGCCGAGCGGGCGGGCCGGGTCGCGCAGGAGGTTCTCCAGGGCCTTGTCGGGGTTCCAGTCCGGGCCCAGGAGGTCGGGGCCGAGGTGACCTACGGCCCGATGCTCGTCGGTGCTGCGGATCAGTTCGAGTACAGGGAGCCGGTAGCCGACGGCTGTGTGCTCCGCGGTGCCGAGGATCACGCGGATCTGGTGGCCGGGACCGCCGCTCCAGCGCTCGCCGGGCGCGTACACCTTCCAGGAACCGTCCATCCGCAGGTGCGTGTGCAGCGTCAGCCCGCCCTCGATACGGGTGAGCAGGTGCTTTCCGCGTGGGGTGACGTCCAGGACGGTACGCCCGGTGAGGTCGGCCGTGGCGTACTTGGGCACCCGGAGGTCGGAGCGGGTGAGCACGTGGCCCGCGAGCGCTGAGTGCAGGCGCCGGGCGGTCTGCCAGACGGTGTCTCCTTCGGGCATGGGGTCCAGGGTCGCATGGGGTGGGCGGGGGCGTCTTGGTCGGGAACGCGGGGAGGCTGGTGGCGGGCGGGATGTTGGTCGGGTTGTGTGGCTGAGGACGGGCGGGACGACTGGTCGCCTGGGACGGCTGGCGGTCGGCTGGGGAGGCGAGCGGGCGTCGGCGAGGGGAGCGGGCGGCGGGGGCCAGGCCGGCGCGGCCTGGTGCGGCCCGGTGCTCCGAGCTTCGTCAGGTCCGTCGGTGCGTGTGTGCTGCGCCGGGTGGGCTTATGCGCGCATGCGCAGGCCCCGCGGCGTCGCGTGGAAACCGGCTCCTTCCAGGAGTGTGCCGAAGGGCGACGTCAGGGCCGAGGCGCCGTTCACACGCTCCACAGTGACCGTGCCGAGGGAGCCCGCACGGGCGGCTGCGGAGAGGGCCTCGGAGGCTATGCGCAGGCGTGGGTCGTTCAGAGGGGTGTCGTCCGAGGCGGAGGGCCAGGCCAGGAGGGTCTTGCCGCCGCGCTCCATGTAGAGGGCCAGCTCGCCGTCGACCAGCACGACCAGGGAACCCGCCTTGCGGCCGGGCTTGTGACCCGCGTCGGCCGGGGGGTCGGGCCAGGGGAGGGCCGCCCCATACGCGTTTGCCGGGTCGGCGGCGGCCAGGACGATGGCACGGGTGGCATTGCTCGGGCGGGGGCGCGAGGCGAGGCCGCCGGGGAAGCCGGTGTCGGAGGGGACGGCGGCGTAGGGGTCCTGAAAGCCGGTGTTGGCGCCCGGGAACGCCGCCTCTGGCAGAGTCTCGCCTCGCTCGCGTGCGTTGGCCGCCGCGCGAAGCCGGTCCACCGCGCCGTCCATCGCGAATTGTGCGGCACCGAGCCCCTCCACCACGTAGCCCCGGCGTGCCTGTCCGCTGTCTTCGAAGGCGGACAAGATGCGGTACGTCGCCGAGAAGCCGCCCTCGACCCCTTCCGCGGCGACCGCACCCCGGGTGACCACGCCGTGCCGGTCGAGCAGGGTGCGGGCCAGGGCGTGGGCGCGCACGGTGAGGTCGGCCTCGCGGTCAGGGAGCAGTGACCAGCGGCCCGCGACGGTGGGAGGGCCGGTACGGGAGGCGGGGCGTGCTGCGGCTGTCAGGCTGCCGTACCGGCCGCGCGGCACCGTGCGCTTCGCGCGATGTGCGGTGGAACCCGCGGTGCGACCAGAGCCCAGGAGGGAGCGCATCGGGCTGAGGGTGTCATTCGTCAGCCGACCCGACCAGGCCAGGTCCCAAAGGGCGTCGGCGAGTTGGGGGTCGGTGGCGTCGGGGTGCGTGGTGGCGCGGATCTGGTCGGCGATCTGGCGGAAGAAGAGTCCATAGCCTCCCGAGAGGGCGTCCAGGACCGACTGATGGAGCGCGGTCAGCTCCAGAGGATGCGGGGCCGGCAGCAGCAGGGGGGCCGCGTCCGCCAGATACAGCGACACCCAGCCGTCCTTGCCGGGCAGTGCGCCCGCTCCGGCCCACACCACCTCGCCGGCGGCGGTCAGCTCGTCGAGCATCGCCGGAGCGTAGTTTGCGACACGGGACGGCAGGACCAGCTTCTCGAGCGCGGAGGCGGGCACCGAGGCGCCCTGCAACTGCTCGACGGCGCGTACGAGCCCGTCGATGCCGCGCAGCCCGTGCCCGCTGCCCAGATGCTGCCACTGCGGCAGGAACTGGGCGAGTGCGGCGGGCGGCACCGGCTCCAACTCCTGCCGCAGCGCCGCGAGCGAACGGCGCCGCAGCCGCCGCAGCACCGCCGCGTCGCACCATTCCTGGCCGATGCCGGCCGGGTGGAACTCTCCTTGTACGACACGGCCGCCCGCGGCGAGCCGCTGCAGGGCGCCCTCGGTGACCGCAGTACCGAGGCCGAAGCGTGCCGCCGCCGCGGTCGAGGTGAACGGACCGTGGGTGCGTGCGTACCGCGCGAGGAGGTCGCCGAGCGGGTCCTTGACCGGCTCGGTGAAGGCCTCGGGGACGCCGACGGGCAGCGCCGTGCCGAGCGCGTCACGCAGTCGGCCCGCGTCCTCGATCGCCGCCCAGTGGTCAGCCCCGGCGATCCGGACCCGGATGGCGCGGCGGGACGCGGCCAGCTCCGGGGCCCACTCCGGTTCGGCGCCGCGCTCGGTCAGTTCCGCGTCCGTGAGGGGGCCGAGCAGGCGCAGCAGGTCCGCGACGCTTTCGGCGTCCTTGACGCGGCGGTCCTCGGTGAGCCACTGGAGTTCGCGCTCCAGCTCGGTCAGGACTTCGGCGTCCAGGAGCTCGCGCAGCTCGGCCTGGCCGAGGAGTTCGGCGAGGAGCCGAGAGTCCAGCGACAGGGCGGCGGCGCGTCGCTCGGCGAGCGGGGAATCGCCCTCGTACAGAAACTGCGCGACGTATCCGAACAGCAGTGACCGCGCGAACGGTGACGGCTCCGGTGTCGTGACCTCGACGAGCCGCACCTTTCGGGACTCGAGGTCGCCCATCAGTTCCGTGAGGCCGGGGACGTCGAAGACGTCTTGGAGGCACTCGCGTACCGCTTCCAGGACGATCGGGAAGGAGCCGAACTCGCTGGCCACCTGGAGCAGTTGGGAGGCACGCTGGCGCTGCTGCCACAGCGGGGTGCGCTTTCCGGGGTTGCGGCGCGGCAGCAGCAGGGCGCGGGCGGCGCACTCGCGGAAGCGGGACGCGAACAGGGCGGATCCGCCGACCTGGTCGGTGACGATCTGGTCGACCTCGCCCTTGTCGAAGGCGACGTCTGCCGCACCCACAGGGGCCTGCTCCGAGTCATACTCGGTGCCCATCGCCCTTGGTTCCTGGTCGAGCAGGTCCAAGCCCAGCAGGTCGGCGTCCGGTAGGCGCAGCACGATGCCGTCGTCGGCGTGCATGACCTGCGCCTCCATGCCGTACCGCTCGGAGAGGCGGGCGCCCAGCGCGAGGGCCCAGGGAGCGTGGACCTGGGCGCCGAAGGGGGAGTGCACGACGACTCGCCAGTCGCCCAACTCGTCGCGGAACCGCTCGACGACGATGGTGCGGTCGTCCGGGATGTGGCCGCAGGCCTCGCGCTGTTCGGCCAGGTAGGACAGGACATTGTCGGCGGCCCAGGCGTCGAGGCCGGCGGCGAGGAGCCGGAGCCGGGCGTCGTCCTTCGGCAGGGAGCCGACCTCGCGGAGGAACGCGCCCACCGCGCGGCCCAGTTCGAGCGGGCGGCCCAGCTGGTCGCCCTTCCAGAACGGCAGCCTGCCCGGTACTCCGGGCGCGGGCGAGACGAGGACGCGGTCGCGCGTGATGTCCTCGATGCGCCAGGAGCTGGTGCCGAGCGTGAAGACATCGCCGACGCGGGATTCGTAGACCATCTCCTCGTCGAGCTCGCCGACCCGGCCTCCGCCCTTCTTGGGGTCGGCGCCCGCGAGGAACACCCCGAAGAGGCCGCGGTCCGGAATCGTGCCTCCCGAGGTGACGGCGAGGCGCTGCGCGCCCGGGCGGCCGGTGACCGTCCCGGCAACGCGGTCCCAGACGACGCGTGGCCGCAACTCCGCGAAGGCGTCGGACGGATAGCGGCCCGCGAGCATGTCGAGCACCGCCGTGAACGCGGACTCCGGAAGCGATGCGAAGGGTGCGGCCCGGCGGACCGTCGCGAGCAGGTCGTCGACCTGCCAGGTGTCCAGGGCGGTCATGGCGACCAGCTGCTGGGCCAGCACGTCCAGGGGGTTGGCCGGGACACGGAGGGACTCGATGGAGCCGGTGCGCATCCGCTCGGTGACGACGGCGGCCTGGACGAGGTCCCCTCGGTACTTGGGGAAGACGACACCGGTGGAGACCGCCCCGACCTGGTGCCCCGCGCGGCCGACGCGCTGGAGACCGGAAGCCACCGACGGCGGGGACTCGACCTGCACGACGAGGTCCACCGCGCCCATGTCGATGCCCAGTTCGAGACTGGAGGTGGCGACCACCGCGGGCAGCCGGCCTGCCTTCAGGTCCTCCTCGACCAGCGCGCGCTGCTCCTTGGAGACCGAGCCGTGGTGGGCGCGCGCGATGACCGGCGGGGCGCCCTGGGCCGCGCCCGAACCGCCCATCAGCTCGGCGGGGGCATGGTGCTTCTCCAAAGGCTCGCCCGTCGCCCTCTCGTACGCGATCTCGTTGAGCCGGTTGCAGAGCCGCTCCGCGAGCCGCCGGGAGTTCGCGAACACGATCGTCGAGCGGTGTGCCTGGACGAGATCGGCGATCCGCTCCTCGACATGCGGCCAGATCGACGGGCGCTCGGCACCCTCGTCGGAGTCGGCGACCGGGGAGCCTCCCAACTCGGCGAGATCCTCCACCGGAACGACCACCGACAGGTCGAACTCCTTGCCGGACGGCGGCTGGACGATCTCCGCCTTGCGGCGCGGCGAGAGATAGCGCGCCACTTCATCCACCGGACGCACCGTCGCGGACAGGCCGATGCGGCGCGCAGGCCTCGGCAGCAGCTCGTCGAGCCGCTCCAGGGTCAGGGCGAGATGGGCGCCACGCTTGGTGCCCGCGACCGCGTGCACCTCGTCCAGGATCACCGTCTCGATACCGGTCAGTGCCTCGCGCGTGGCCGAGGTGAGCATCAGGAACAGCGACTCCGGCGTCGTGATCAGGATGTCCGGCGGGCGCGTGGACAGCGCGCGGCGCTCGGCGGGCGGGGTGTCGCCGGAACGGATGCCGACCTTCACCTCGGGCTCGGGCAGCCCGAGGCGCACTGCTTCCTGCTTGATGCCGGTCAGCGGGCTGCGCAGATTCCGCTCGACGTCGACCGCGAGCGCCTTGAGCGGCGACACGTACAACACTCGGCAGCGCTTCTTGGGGTCGGCCGGCGGTGGCGTCGAGGCCAGCTGGTCGAGCGCGGCGAGGAACGCGGCCAGCGTCTTGCCGGAGCCGGTCGGCGCGACCACAAGCACATCCGAGCCCGCCCCGATAGCCCGCCAAGCCCCGGCCTGGGCGTCGGTGGGCGCGGAGAAGGCCCCCGCGAACCAGCCGCGGGTCGCGGGCGAGAAGCCGTCGAGGGCACCATGCGCAGACCTGACCATGCCCCCATCCTGCACCCCGCCACTGACAATGGGTCTGACCTGCGAAAACGACATCCTGGGGGGTGCGCGAGGCGTCTGGGGCAGAGGTACGGGCTGTGGCCGAGGCCGGCGCAGGCGGCGGTGCGGGGCGCTTCGCGCTGCGATGAGGGCGTACGCACCGTCCGGGACCCGTCGTGACCCCGAACCGTCTCGGCTCCCAGCAGAGGGCGGGGCCGGGCCTGACGGCAGCCATACCCGCTGCCCGAAACCCGCCGAACCCGGCCGGCGACCTGGCGCAGAATGGGGACATGGCAGGTTCGGGCGAGCGAGCGCGGCACTGGCAGTACCCGGAACTGCCAGGTGTCGACCTGCTGCGCGCCCGGTACATCCGGAAGACCTTCGTCCGGCACACCCACGAGAACTTCGTCATCGCCGCCATCGCCGACGGCGTCGAGGTCTTCCATCACGGCGGCGCTGACCAGTACGCGGGACCCGGCTCCCTGGCCCTGGTCAACCCCGATACCCCGCACACGGGTCGCGCGGGCGGTCCCGAGGGCTGGCGGTACGGAGCGGTCTACCCGTCCCCCGACCTGGTGGCCGAGATCGCCGCCGAAACCACCGTGATCCGCGGCACCCCCGGATTCATCACGCCGGTGCTCGACGACCCCTACGCCGCACGCCTGGTCCACCAAGTGCTGCGTGCAACCGACGAGGGCAACGCACTCGCCGCCGACACCCTGCTGAGAGTCGCCGTCACCCGGCTGCTGCGACTGAACGGCGGGCCGCTCCCGCAGCGCGCCCCGCGCACGGCGGGCGCCCGAATCGCTGCACGCGCGCGTGCCGTCCTCGAGCAACGGATGACCGACCCGCCCACCCTGGAACGGCTCGCCGCCGACCTCGGCACCAGCCCCTTCGCGCTGCTGCGCGCCTTCCGCGACACCTACGGCATGCCTCCGCACGCCTGGCTGACCGACGCCCGCGTACGCCGCGTACGCCACCTCCTCGACGCCGGCACCGCGCCCGCCGAAGCCGCCCACGCGGTGGGCTTCACCGACCAGCCGCACCTCAACCGCCACTTCACCCGGATCGTGGGCGTGCCGCCAGGGGCATACCAGCGCGAGCGCAAGAACGTACAAGACCCACAGGAGGGGCTCCTTCTACCGTCCAAGGCGTGGCAGAACAGACAGCTCTCGCAGACACACGTGGTGAAGACGGCGGAAAACCCGACGCCGCCGTCGTACGAGACGCACTCGGAGTCGGGATCGCCGTCGGACTGTCCGGTTTCGCCTTCGGGGTGACCTCGGCAGGAAGCGGCCTCACCCTGCTGCAGACCTGCGCGCTCAGCCTCCTGGTGTTCACCGGCGCCTCGCAGTTCGCCCTCGTGGGAGCGCTCGCGGCCGGAGGCAACCCGTTCACCGCCGCCGCGGGCGCGTTCTTCCTTGGTATGCGCAACGCCTTCTACGGGCTGCGTCTTTCGCAGTTGCTGGCCCTCCCGCGCGCGGTGCGGCCGTTCGCTGCCCAGTGGGTCATCGACGAGACCGCGGCCGTAGCGCTCGCTCAACCCACACGACGCAGTGTGCGGATCGGCTTCACTGTCACTGGACTGACCCTCTACGTGCTGTGGAACCTCACCACGCTGCTCGGCGCATTGGGGGCCGAAGCAATCGGCGACACCAACGCATGGGGCCTGGACGCCGCCGGGCCCGCCGTCTTCCTGGCCCTGCTCGCGCCGATGCTCAAGACGACCACGGAGCGGGCCGTCGCGGGCCTCGCGGTCGTCCTCGGCCTCGGACTTCTGCCCGTACTGCCCGCCGGTGTGCCCGTCCTGGTGGCCGCGCTCGCCGCCCCGGCTGTCCTGTGGGCGGAGGGCCGCCGCAAGGGGCGTACGACCGCTGTGAAGCCCGCCAACGACGCACCAGGGGAGGACCGTTGAACATCTGGATCGCGATCGCCGTGACAGCCGTCGGTTGCTATGCCGTCAAGCTCATCGGTCTCCTCGTCCCCGCGGGCGTCCTGGAACGGCCGCTCGTCCAACGGCTGGCCGCCCTGCTGCCCGTCGCCCTGCTGGCCGCCCTCACGGCCCAGCAGACCTTCGCCGACGGCCGGGTCCTGGTCCTGGACGCGAAGGCCGCCGGGCTCGCGGCAGCCGCCGTGGCGTTGCTTCTGCGGGCTCCCTTCTTGCTCGTCGTCGCGGCGGCTGTGGTGGTTACGGCAGGGGTGCGGGCGATGACCGGCTGACGTACAGGGCGGGCACGCGCGTGGAGGCCGATGGGCGGCACGCGCGCGTAGAGGTCGGTTTACGTACGCGCCGCCCTGGAAGCCCCCGGACACGTCAGCCGACAGGGCGCCCGTACGCCCGCAGAGTGCACAACGCCTCGATCGTGACGATCGGACGCGCCTCCAGGGCCGCGCCCGGCGCCCACTGACGCCAACGGATCGGCCAACCGCCGTCCTCCTCCTGCGCGTCGGCCAGAAAGTCCAGCGAGCGCGCCATCTCCTCGTCGGTGAACCACGCGCGCGCGAGCGAGTCCGGTGTCTTCGCGTAGTCGTGCGCGAAGTGGTGCTCGCCCGGCGCGTAACCGGGCGCCACCGGAAACTCCTCAGACCGCTCCGGGTCCAGCGCTGCAAGCCGGTGCTCGCGCACCAGACGGCCGAGCCGGTCGGCGGCCGCCTCCGCGCGCGAACGATCGGGAGCCGAGTCCAGAAAGGCCACGGCCGCCTCGATCTCGTACGGATGCGACTTCTCCAGAGACTCCACCGCCTGCCAGCAGAAATCGGTGGCCCTGAACAGCCAGGCGTGCCACACCTCATTGCGGTGCAACAGGCCCACCACGGGCCCTGTGGCGAGGAGTTCACTGGGCGGATCGTCCACGACCGGCACGAAGGGGGCCACGGGATAGCCGCGCTGGCTGGGATGGATCGCCGGCAGCGCGCCGTCCTGCGTCGACACGGCGGTCAGATAGCGGCACACACGCTCCACCCGCTGCCCGCCGCACCGCTCGATCGAGTCCAGGACACGCAGCGCGTGCCCGGTGTGCAGGGGCTGGCTGACCGGGCCACGAAAATCGGGCTCAAGCGCGTGGCCGTACCCCTCGTCCTGATTGCGGTAGGCGGCCAGCGCGGTCTCCACCGCGTCGGCATCGCCACCGAGGAAGTGGTACGCGAAACGCCGCTGCTCCAGCACGCGCGCGGTGAGCCAGACGAAGTGCTCGGCGCGGGCGAGCGGGGAGTGTGCCGGGTGCTTCGGGGGGAGTGGGGATGCTCCAGTTTCGGCCATGGTCCGACCGTAGGACGGAAAGCGTTCTCGACAAGCGGTCCCGGCTCGGCCCCACTCTCAGGGGCGGGATACTGAAGTCATGCGGTTGACGGTCTTCTGGCAGCGGATGGCGGAACACTTCGGCAAGGGGTACGCCGACACCTTCGCGCGCGATCACGTGATGTCGGAGCTCGGAGGACGCACCGTGCACCAGGCGCTGGACGCGGGCTGGGAGGCGAAGGACGTGTGGCGCGCGGTGTGCACGGCCATGAACGTTCCGTACGAAAAGCGCTGACCGACCACAAAGATCCGAGGACCTAGGCCGATTGCCGGTGGCGTGGGCGAGACTTGGACGGTGGCATCGACAGATGAGACCGCCCAGGTCGGACAGCAGGCATCCCCGCTTGGCACAACGCCGCCCACGCGGCCCTCGACCCACGGTCCGACGGGGCGCGCCCGCATGCCAAGCTGGCTGCCGCGCGCCATGGTGCTCGCCCTCGCCCTCATCGCCTGCTTCCAACTGGGCAGTTGGGCCTTCCACCAGCTGACCGGGCTGCTGATCAACATCCTGATCGCGTTCTTCCTGGCGCTTGCCATCGAACCCGCGGTGAGCTGGATGGCTGCGTACGGTATGCGCAGAGGACTGGCCACCGCGCTCGTGTTCTTCGCCGTGATGATCGTGAGCGCGGGCTTCGTCACACTGCTCGGCTCGATGCTCGCCGGGCAGATCGTCGACATCGTCGAGGACTTCCCGAAGTACGTCGACTCGGTGATCAGCTGGATCAACACGACCTTCCACACGGAGCTCAGCCGCGTCGACATCCAGGACAGCCTGCTCCGCTCCGACTGGCTCCGCAGGTACGTGCAGAACAGCGCGGGCGGCGTCCTTGACGTGTCCGCCCAGGTCGTGGGTGGTCTCTTCCAGCTCCTGACGATCACACTGTTCTCGTTCTACTTCGCCGCCGACGGACCGCGACTGCGGCGCGCGCTGTGCTCCGTACTGCCGCCCGCCCGCCAGGCCGAGGTGCTGCGCGCCTGGGAGATCGCCGTCAACAAGACCGGCGGATACATCTACTCACGCGGCCTGATGGCACTGATCTCGGGCATAGCGCACTACATCCTGCTGGAGTCCCTCGGCGTGGACTACGCGCCCGTGCTCGCCGTCTGGGTGGGTCTGGTCTCGCAGTTCATCCCCACGATCGGCACGTATCTCGCCGGCGCCCTGCCCATGCTGATCGCTTTCACAGTCGATCCCTGGTACGCGCTGTGGGTGATGGTCTTCGTCGTGATCTACCAGCAGTTCGAGAACTACGTGCTGCAGCCCAAGCTGACCGCCAGGACCGTGGACGTCCACCCGGCAGTCGCCTTCGGGTCCGTCATCGCGGGCACCGCGCTGCTCGGTGCCGTCGGCGCGCTGATCGCCATCCCCGCCGTCGCCACGCTGCAGGCCTTCCTGGGGGCGTATGTCAAGCGGTACGACGTCACGGACGACCCGCGGGTGCACGGACACCGCAGGCGGGGCTCAGGCGCTCTCCTCACGCGCATACGAGGCTGGGTACGCGGGTCTGGGCAGACGGATCCGGTGGAGGGAGGGGAAGCGGCGGAGGGAGCGGCCGGGAAAGCCGTGCGGGACTCCTCGTAGGGCATCCACGCACACGCCCACGGGTCGCGGTTGAGGCGGGTGGTGCGCTTGACACCAAAATCGAACATCCATTCTTATGGAATCTCCGGCGGGGCTCTGGACGGCGATTTCGCGGGGAAGTGCCCGAGTTATCCACAGGCAGGACGGGCGTCGGGGCGCATTGTCAGTGGCAGGCGTTAGCGTCTTTGACGTGAAGCGATCGACTCAAGCAAATCGGGTGGAACCCATGGCAGGAACCGACCGCGAGAAGGCCCTCGAAGCCGCACTCGCACAGATTGAACGGCAGTTCGGCAAGGGCGCAGTGATGCGCATGGGCGAGCGGCCGAACGAGCCCATCGAGGTCATCCCCACCGGGTCGACCGCACTCGACGTAGCGCTCGGCGTCGGCGGCATCCCGCGCGGCCGAGTGGTGGAGGTGTACGGACCGGAGTCCTCCGGTAAGACGACCCTGACGCTGCACGCGGTGGCGAACGCGCAGAAGGCCGGCGGTCAGGTGGCGTTCGTGGATGCGGAGCACGCCCTCGACCCCGAGTACGCGAAGAAGCTCGGCGTCGACATCGACAACCTGATCCTGTCCCAGCCGGACAACGGCGAGCAGGCCCTGGAGATCGTGGACATGCTGGTCCGCTCCGGCGCCCTCGACCTCATCGTCATCGACTCCGTCGCCGCCCTCGTGCCGCGCGCGGAGATCGAGGGCGAGATGGGTGACTCGCACGTGGGTCTGCAGGCCCGCCTGATGAGCCAGGCCCTGCGGAAGATCACCAGCGCGCTCAACCAGTCCAAGACCACCGCGATCTTCATCAACCAGTTGCGCGAGAAGATCGGCGTGATGTTCGGCTCCCCGGAGACCACGACCGGTGGCCGGGCGCTGAAGTTCTACGCCTCGGTGCGCATGGACATCCGCCGCATCGAGACCCTGAAGGACGGCACGGACGCGGTCGGTAACCGCACCCGTGTCAAGGTCGTCAAGAACAAGGTTGCGCCACCCTTCAAGCAGGCCGAGTTCGACATCCTCTACGGACAGGGCATCAGCCGCGAGGGCGGCCTGATCGACATGGGCGTGGAGCACGGCTTCGTCCGCAAGGCCGGCGCCTGGTACACGTACGAGGGCGACCAGCTCGGCCAGGGCAAGGAGAACGCTCGTAACTTCCTGAAGGACAACCCCGACCTCGCCAACGAGATCGAGAAGAAGATCAAGGAGAAGCTGGGCGTCGGCGTGAAGCCGGTGGAGCCGACGGTCGAGCCGGGCGCGGACGCGGCGGTCGCGGCAGTCCCGGGCGAGGCAGCGAAGGCGGTGCCCGCTCCGGCGGCCAAGGCCACCAAGTCGAAGGCCGCGGCGGCCAAGAGCTGATCCATGACGCGACGAACCGACTGGGCCGAGTACGTCCATCCCGGTGCCCCGGAGGCGCGGGGGCATCGAGGTGGCGTCGGCTCCATCGGAGACGACGACGGGGCGAACAGCGGTCACGGGCTGGACGGCACCGGCGCATTGGGCGCCGAGGGGGCGTACGGAAGTGATCCGGACGGTGATGACGGGCCGCACGGCGGCCCGCGCCGTGGTGACGGTCCGCCCCCTCCTGACGGTTTGGGGCATGGTGACGGTGCACCAAGCAGCGGCGTGAGTTGGGGCGGTGGCCGTGATGGACGGTCTCGTGGCCGCCGGAGGCGCGGCTTCGGGGAGTCGTCCGGCGGCTCGAAGGATGGAGGCCCCCCTACCTCGTCGAGGGCCGAGGCGGGGGAGCCTTCAGGGGACCCGGCTGAGCGGGCGCGGGCCATCTGCCTGCGTCTGCTCACCGGGACTCCGCGCACGCGAAAGCAACTCGCGGACGCGCTGCGCAAGCGCGAGATCCCGGACGATGTGGCGGATGAGGTGCTGTCCCGCTTCGAAGAGGTCGGCCTGATCAACGACAGCGCCTTCGCGGACGCCTGGGTGGAGTCCCGGCACCACGGCCGGGGCCTGGCCCGGCGGGCGCTGGCACAGGAGCTGCGGACCAAGGGTGTGGACTCGACGCTGATCGACGAGGCGGTCGGACAGCTCGACTCCGAGCAGGAGGAGGCGACGGCGCGGGAGCTCGTGGCACGCAAGCTCCGCTCCACCCGGGGCCTCGACCGCGACAAGCGGCTACGGCGCCTTGCGGGCATGCTCGCCCGCAAGGGTTACTCCGAGGGCATGGCGCTCAGAGTGGTCCGGCAGGCGCTGGAGGAAGAGGGGGAGGACACGGAGGGGTTGGGGGACGAGGGGGCCTGATCCAGAGGCCCGATTGTGGCTGCGAGGCGCACCCTGGTCGCCGGGTAGCAGCTGGCCCGCCCCCACCGCTATTATGCCCAAGTAGCCGGGTACGCACTCCATTCACGCTGCTCACGCCACGTACGCGCGCCGATGCGCATGGAACTCCGACAGCGGCGCTTGGAGTCCCGACGGCTAAGACGTCACCGGAAGCCCAGACGCCCGCCACGCTTGGAAGCCCCCCACCAGATCCGTAGCCCGGCGCAGCCCCAACTGCCGCAGTGACGCGGCAGCGAGGCTCGACGCGTAGCCCTCGTTGCAGACCACCACGATCCGTAGATCATGACTCGTGGCCTCGGGGGCGCGATGGCTGCCCTGTGGGTCGAGTCGCCACTCCAGTTCGTTGCGCTCGACGACGAGGGCGCCGGGGATCAGGCCGTCACGGTCGCGCAGAGAGGCATAGCGGATGTCGACCAGTAGAGCCTCGCCGGCCTGCGCGGCATGGTAGGCATCCGCAGCCTCTACGCGGTCGAGGTCCGAGCGGACGTGCTCGAGCAACTCGTCGATTCCCACGGGTCGTTCGGTGCTCACTGCCAGTCCTCCGGCCGTTCGACCTGCTCGAGGCGCATGACCTGGCCGGTACGGCTGTAGCGGCGGATCCGGGGCAGCGGCGGGTAGTAGGCGTGGACGGAGATCGCGTGCTGCTCGGTGGACTCGTTGAGTACCTCGTGCACATGGTTGCGACCGAAAGCGCGTCCCTTGCCGGCCGGCAGTCGTCGTTCCTGGTCGATTCCCTCGGTGAGTTCCAGGGTCTTCCAGCCGTCGGTGGGCAGCCGGGCCGTGAGCGAGTTCTCCTTGAGCTCGCCCGACGCCGTGAGGAAGGCCCCGATCGACTCGGCGTGGTCGTGCCAGCCCGTGCCGGTGCCGGGCGGCCATCCGATGAGCCAGGCCTCGCTGCCGCCGGGTCCTTCCAGACGTACCCAGGTACGGCCCTCAGGGTCGAGCGGGAGTGAGGCGATCAGCCCGGTGTCGGCGGCCGTTCGCCGGACGAAGTCCAGCAGGTCGGCCTGGGTGGGGGTGGCGCGAGTGGGCGTGCTGTCCATGGGAGCGGAGGCAGAGGGTGACACAGACACGGGTACCGTCCTGATGAGTGTTCGCGCGGGGGCGCGGGCCGAACAGGGGGTGGCGCGCGCGGGTGACTGGGATGCGAATTCAGCAGGACGAGTGACACACGCAGCCTGCATAGCGGACGAGGTCCATATGGACCCTCCGCCACAGGTGCACACAGGTGTCTGTCACGATCCGGAGTACACCATGGCGGTGCGGGCCGGTCAACCCGGAGTCGCTGTATGGACAAGGGCTCGGTGGCGCCGTGTGGACAGGGGGCGGCTCAGCTCGTTCCCGCCGTGGTCTGGGCCGTGGCCCGTGGTCTGCCCAGCGTCGCCTCGGCGGCCTCGTACAGATCGGCCGGGCGCACCCCGCTCAGCGCCGTGACCAGGTGTCCGTCGGGGCGGATCAGCAGCACGGTGTGTGCGGCGGCGCCCGGATAGGCCTCCGCGACGAGCAGTTCGGCGGGGTGCGGCAGCGCGGTCACGGCGGCCGCGAGCCGAGGCATGATCCCGGCAGTCATCCAGTGCTTGCGCTCCCACACACCCGTACCCGGCGCGATCAACAGCACGAGGAGCGCGTCACGACCCAGCCGATCCCGCAGTTGCACGAACGAACCGTCCTCCGCCGTCACCCGCACATCGACGACCGGAGCACCCACCTCCGTGGCGACCTCGGCCGCCGACTCGGCGCGTGGAGGCGTGAGCGGCGAATCGGCGTACGCCCCCGGCGCGCCCAGCGGGCCGCGTCCGAGGTGACCGTCTGTGAGCAGCGCATCGTGGCCGCGGGCCGAGCCGGGCACGACGGAGCGCAGGCCTCCGCCGGCGCGCAGCAGCGGAAGCGACTGGTCGGCCGCGCGCAGCCGGGCGGCAACGATGGCGCGCCGTTCCACCTGGTAGCTGTCGAGCAGCGCCTCATGCGGACCGTGGTGCCAGGCGAGGGCCAGCTTCCATGCGAGGTTGTCGGCGTCCCGCAGGCCCTCGTCGAGCCCCTGGGCGCCGAGTGCGCCCAGCAGATGTGCGGCGTCTCCGGCGAGGAAGACCCGGCCGACCCGCCACCGGCGGGCCAGGCGGTGGTGGACGATGTGGACTCCGGTGTCGAGCAGTTCGTACGGAGGTGTGGAGCCCCCGCTCCAGCCCGCGAGGGTCTCCCGGACGCGCGCCACCAGCAGGTCGGGGGTGACCAGGTCCTTCCCCGGCGGCAGCAGCCAGTCCAGCCGCCACACGCCGTTGGCGAGGGGACGCCCGGTCACTTCTCCGGCCGAAGGCCCGGACGTCCGCCATGGCGGCATCCGGTGCAACAACGCCTCGCCGGGCCACGGAAGTTCCGTACGCAGCGCCGCGACGGCGTGCCGCTCCACGGCCGTACGTCCCGCGAAGCGGATGTCCTGGAGCTTGCGGACGGTCGATCGCGGACCGTCGCAACCGATCAGGTAACTGCCGCGCCACCATGTGCCCTTGGGGCCGCGGGTGTGCGCCGTCACGCCCGCCTTCTCCTGCTCTATCGAGTCGAGGCGGTTCTCCACGGCGATCTTGATCAGGCGCTCGCCCGCGATCGCGTCCCGCAGGGCGGCCGTCAGCACGTGCTGGGCGATGTGCAGCGGTGCGGGTTCGTCGTCGCCGAACGTGATCTGCTGCATCACCTGCTTGCGCCGCATCGACCGCCATCCGGCCCAACGGAAACCGGCCTCGGCGATCGGGAATCCCGCGAGCCGCCCCATCAGCGCGGCGGTGTCCTCACGCAGTACGACGGTTCGTGCGGGCCGCTGCTCGTCCTTGCCGGGGCCCTCGTCCAGAACGACGGAAGGCACCTCCTGACGCGCCAGCGCCAGCGCCAGCGTGAGCCCGACGGGCCCCGCTCCGACGATGATCACCGGGTCCACGGCGTGGCTCCCCCTGCCCGGAGTGGTGTCCTGAGTGTCCTGTCGGGACTTGCAGCTGGAGCAGGGTGCACGATCACAGAACGTATGCAACCTATTGGTGGTGCTTGCGTCAAGTGACGGAGGCAGTGGCGATCACGCCACTGCCTCCGTACGGGTCACGCTGTTTGACTGTCCATCAGATGGAGCCGCCGGCACCGGTCGCCGCCGTGCCCCCCACCTCGCCGGCGTTGATGTCGTCCACATTGTCGGCCCCGAGGACCGCGCCCGTGCTCCTCTTGCTGCGGCGCAGCCTGCGCTCCAGCCAGCTCGCGAAGCTGGTGAGGATGAAGTTGAGCACGATGTAGATGACCGCCACCACGACGAAGCTTTGAACGACGTTGCCGTAGTTGGCAGCAAGAGTGCCGCGCGTGTTGAGCAACTCGGTGAACCCGATCATCACGCCGCCCAGTGCGGTGTCCTTCACGATGACCACGAGCTGGCTGACGATGGCCGGCAGCATGGCCGTGACAGCCTGCGGCAGCAGGACGCTGGTCATCGTCTGGCCCTTGCGCAGGCCGATGGCCATCGCGGCCTCCGACTGGCCCTTGGGCAGGGACAGGATGCCGGCCCGTACGATCTCGGCGAGGACGGACGCGTTGTAGAGCACCAGGCCGGTGACGACCGCGTAGAGGGGCCGCTGTTCGCTGGTGACGTTCGTGTAGCGGTCGTAGAACTCGTTGGCGAACAGCATCAGAAGCAGTACCGGGATCGCCCGGAAGAACTCGACCACCGCGCTGGCGGAACCCCGCACCGACAGGTGGTCGGAGAGGCGCGAGATACCGAAGACCGCGCCCAGCGGAAGGGCGATCAGCATGGCCAGTGACGCGGCCTTCAGCGTGTCGCCAAGGCCGGGCAGCAGATACGTCGTCCAGGCCTGGGACTCGGTGAACGGCTTCCACAGGGCCCACGTCAGCTGGCCCTTGTCGTCCAGGGTCTGCCAGATCCACCACAGGAGCAGAGCGAGCAGGACGAAGAAGACCACCGAGAGGAGCACGTTGCGCCGCTTGGCGCGGGGCCCCGGAGTGTCATAGAGAACGGAGCTCATCGCTTCACCGCCAGTCGCTTGCTGAGCCAGCCGAAGAAGAGGCCGGTCGGGAGGGTCAGTACCACGAACCCGAATGCGAAGACGGCGCCGATGAGCAGTGTCTGGGCCTCGTTCTCGATCATTTCCTTCATCAGGAGGGCGGCCTCGGCCACGCCGATCGCGGCCGCCACGGTCGTGTTCTTGGTCAGGGCGATCAGCACGTTGGCCAGCGGGCCGATCACCGAACGGAAGGCCTGTGGCAGGACGATGAGCCGGAGGGTCTGAGTGAAGTTCAGTCCGATGGCGCGGGCAGCCTCGGCCTGTCCGAGCGGCACCGTGTTGATGCCGGAACGGATCGCCTCGCAGACGAAGGCCGCGGTGTAGGCGACGAGACCGAGGATCGCCAGGCGGAAGGCTCGGACCTCGAAGTCGGACGCCCCCATCGTCACTCGGAAAATGTCGGAGAGGCCGAGCGAGGTGAAGACGATGATGACGGTCAGGGGGATGTTCCGGACGATGTTGACGTAGGCCGTGCCGAACCCGCGCATGAGTGGCACCGGGCTGACCCGCATCGCGGCCAGGACGGTGCCCCAGACCAGGGAGCCGACGCCGGAGAAGACGGTGAGCTGTACCGTCGTCCAGAAGGCGCCCAACAGGCTCGGGTCGTCATACTCTGAAAGAAAGTCGAACACGATTTCCCGCGCTTCCGGGTGTGTGTCGTACGTGGACAGCGCGGCGTGCCGCCGCCTTGATCGCAATCGGCGACGGCACGCCAGTGAACCCTCGCGCTACTTGACGATCTGGCCGATCTTCGGCGCGGGCTCGTTCTTGTAGTTGGCCGGACCGAAGTTGTCCGTGACCGCCTTGTCCCAGGCCTTCTCGCTGACCATCTTCTCCAGCGCGGCGTTGATCTTGTCGAGGGTCTCGGTGTCACCCTTCTTCACGCCGATGCCGTAGTTCTCGTTGCTCAGCTTCAGGCCGGCGAGCTTGAACTGACCCTTGTACTGCTCCTGCGCGGCGAAGCCGGCAAGGATCGAGTCGTCCGTGGTCAACGCGTCCACGGCGCCGCTCTGCAGAGCGGCGATGCACTCCGAGTAGCCGCTCCTCTCGGTGAGGTTGGCCTCCGGGGCGAAGTCGTTCTTGACGTTCTGCGCCGAGGTGGAGCCGGTCACCGAGCACAGGTTCTTGTCGTTGAGGTCGGTGGCCTCGGTGATGTCCGAGTCGGCCTTGACCAGCAGGTCCTGGTGGGCCAGCAGGTAGGGGCCGGCGAAGTCGACCGACTTCTTGCGCTCGTCGTTGATCGAGTAGGTGGCCGCGATGAACTTCACGTCACCGCGCTTCAGTGCGTTCTCCCGGTCGGGGGTCTTCGTCTCGACGAACTCGATCTGGTCGGCGTCGTAGCCGAGTTCCTTGGCCACGTACGTCGCCACGTCCACGTCGAAGCCGGAGAAGGAACCGTCCGGCTCCTTCAGGCCCAGACCGGGCTGGTCGTACTTGATGCCGATCTTGATCTTGTCGCCGCCGCCCGAGCCCGACCCCGAGTCGGCGCTGTCACTGTCGCCGTCTCCACCACAGGCCGTCGCGGTAAGGGAGAGGACGAGCGCGGTGGCCGCCGCGGCGGTGACCTTGCGAAGCTTCATGGTGAACATCCTTTGACTGGTGAGGAGAATGCCGTCGTTGAGGGTGGCGCAGGTCGTCAGTGGTGAAGGATCTTCGACAGGAAGTCCTTGGCTCGGTCACTGCGCGGGTTGCTGAAGAACTGGTCCGGCACAGCCTCCTCGACGATTCGGCCGTCCGCCATGAAGACGACACGGTTGGCAGCCGAACGAGCGAAGCCCATCTCGTGCGTGACGACGATCATGGTCATGCCCTCGCGTGCGAGCTGCTGCATGACCTCCAGGACCTCGTTGATCATCTCCGGGTCGAGGGCCGAGGTCGGCTCGTCGAAGAGCATGACCTTGGGATCCATCGCCAGAGCCCGAGCGATCGCTACGCGCTGCTGCTGACCGCCCGAGAGCTGTGCGGGGTACTTGTCCGCCTGGGCGGTAACGCCCACTCGGTCGAGCAGCGCCCGTGCCTTCTCCTCGGCGGCCTTCTTGTCCGCCTTGCGGACCTTGAGCTGGCCCAGCGTCACGTTCTCGAGCACCGTCTTGTGCGCGAACAGGTTGAACGACTGGAAGACCATGCCGACATCGGCACGCAGCCGGGCGAGTTCCTTGCCCTCCGCGGGCAGCGGCTTTCCGTCGATCGAGATGGTTCCCGACTCGATGGTTTCCAGGCGGTTGATGGCGCGACACAGGGTGGACTTTCCGGACCCGGAGGGTCCGATGACCACGACGACTTCACCACGAGCGATGATCAGGTCGATGTCCTGGAGCACGTGCAACGCGCCGAAGTGCTTGTTGACGTTCTTCAGCACGACCAGATCGTCGGCCGTGGGTACGGCGTCCTTGGTCACCGATACTTCGGTCATCGGCCTCTTGCTCCGTCCTCCTCGGTTGCGGAGGACAGTAGTAACGCCGTACGACCAGCGTCATTACATCTGAGGGGAAATTGAGCATAACGATCTGGTAGCAACCGGACACTCTTCGTGAACGGTCGCCTCCGGTCCGTACCGGCTGGGTAACGGAAACCCGCCGTGACCCGAACCCTCTTGACGCCGTACTTGCGCATCGGCGTGACTGCCTTGGTGCACGCACGCGTGCCCATCTCTACGCGCCGAGACTGTATGGCCGATGAACCGAAGGGGGCCGGAATGCGACTGCTCCTCGTCGAGGACGACAACCATGTCGCCGCCGCTCTGTCCGCGGTCCTCGCGCGCCATGGCTTCGACGTCACGCACGCCCGCAGCGGGGAGGAGGCGCTCCAGGCGCTCGTCCCGGAGGGTGCGGGTTTCGGAGTGGTCCTGCTCGACCTGGGGTTGCCCGACCAGGACGGCTACGAGGTGTGCGGCAAGATCCGTAAGCGCACCAGTACCCCGGTCATCATGGTGACCGCGCGCTCCGACGTACGTTCTCGGATCCACGGACTCAACCTAGGCGCCGACGACTACGTAGTGAAGCCCTATGACACCGGTGAACTGCTCGCTCGTATCCACGCCGTCAGCCGGCGCACCGTTCCCGACGAAACGACCGTCCCTATAGAGACCTCACTGCACCTGGGTCCCGTACGTATCGAACTGCCCACCCGCCAGGTCAGCGTGGACGGTTCAGTTGTCCAATTGACCCGCAAGGAGTTCGACCTTCTCGCGCTGCTCGCCCAGCGCCCCGGAGTGGTGTTCCGGCGGGAGCAGATCATCAGCGAAGTGTGGCGCACCAGCTGGGAGGGGACCGGGCGCACCCTGGAGGTGCATGTCGCCTCCCTGCGCTCCAAACTGCGCATGCCCGCCCTGATCGAGACCGTGCGCGGCGTCGGCTACCGGCTCGTCGCGCCCGTCGCATAGCGGGCTCAGGTGCGCTCACGACTCCTCCCGCTGCTCATCGTCCTGATGGCGGCGGTGCTGCTCGCGCTCGGCGTCCCTCTCGCCATCAGCCTGGCGGCCGCCCAGCAGCAGAAGGTGGTCGTCGACCGGATCGACGACACGGCACGTTTCGCGTCCCTGGCGCAGTTCGTCACGAGCCCCCCGAAGGGCTCACGGGTCAATTCCCCGAACGAGCGGCTCAAGACCCTCACCAGGGAACTCATCAAGTACAACGGGCTGTACGACATCAAGGCCGGCGTCTTCTACCGCGAAGAGGTCATGGCCAATGCGCCCGTGGACTGGTACATCCCCGAGCAGGGCGAGGTCCGCGACGCGTTCGACGAGGCATTCCAGAGCCGTCGCAGCCACGACCCGAAGCAGGTCTGGCCGTGGGAGCGGGACCGTCTCGTCGTAGCGTCGCCCGTCATCCGGGACGGCGACGTCCTCGCCGTCGTGGTCACCGACTCGCCCACCGGGCAGATGCGCTCGAAGATCCTCCGTGGATGGCTGATCATCGGTGCGGGCGAGATCGCCGCGATGCTCCTCGCGCTCAGCGCCGCGCTGCGCCTGACCGGGTGGGTGCTGCGGCCCGTACGTGTCCTCGACGCCACCACCCACGACATCGCGACCGGACGGCTGAAGTCCCGCGTCGCGGCTACCGGCGGGCCGCCGGAACTCAGGCGTCTGGCCCGGTCGTTCAACGAGATGGCCGACAACGTCGAGGACGTCCTGGAGCAGCAGCGCGCCTTCGTGGCCGACGCCTCACACCAACTGCGCAATCCCCTGTCGGCCCTGCTGCTGCGCATTGAACTGCTCGCACTGGAACTCCCCGAGGGCAACGAGGAGATCGCGTCCGTCCGCACCGAGGGCAAGCGCCTCGCCCAGGTCCTGGACGACCTCCTGGACCTCGCTCTCGCCGAGCACGCCGAGGCGGACCTGCGGCTCACCGACATCGGCGAGCTGGCCGCCGAGCGCGTGGCGTCCTGGTCGCCGGTCGCCGACGACAAGGGCGTACGACTCGTCGGGATCTGCCCCGCCACGACCGCCTGGGCCGACCCGGTCGCCCTCTCCAGCGCCCTGGACGCCGTGATCGACAACGCTCTGAAGTTCACCCCTGAGGGAGAGTGCGTCGAGGTCGAGGTCGCCTCCAATGGCACGGTCTCGACCGTCGTGGTCGCCGACCGTGGTCCCGGCCTCAGCGACGAGGAACTCGCCCGCGTCGGCGACCGCTTCTGGCGCAGTCCCAGCCACCAGAATGTCAAGGGTTCGGGCCTCGGGCTGTCCATCTCCCGAGCCCTGCTGGCCGCGGGCGGCGGCTCCATCGCGTACGAACACCGCGAGCCGCACGGTCTGAAGGTGACGGTGAGCGTGCCGCGGACGGTGCCCGGGGCCTGAACGGGCCGCTGAGGCGCCTGTGAGGCGATTGCCGAGGGGGGACTGGCCTGGCGCGGCCGGCGGCCGTCGTACGAGCGCTACGGCTTGACCGAGCGGTAGTAGCGCCCCGCGCCCTCATGCAGGTCCAACGGGTCGGTGTAGATGGCGGTCCGCAGGTCCACGCGCTGCGCCGCGTGCACCTTGTCGCCGATGCTGTCGCGGCTGTTGATCACTGTGCGGGTCATCCCCTCGGTCAGCTTCGCGTCCGTGTCGGCCCGTGTCACGAGCAGGTTCGCCACCGCCACCGTCGGCACGGCTTCTCCGGACTGGGCGCTGGGGTAGGCCTCCGCCGGCATGACGGCGGACCGGTAGTACTCGGCCTCCCCGCCTTGCTTGTGCAGCTCCTTCACGAGGGCCTCTTTGATCGGGACCAGCTTGATGTCGAACCTGTTCGAGAGCTTGGCCACTGCACCCGTGGGAAGCCCGCCGGACCAGAAGAAGGCGTCGATCTTCCCCGTCTCGAGCAGCTCCGGCATTTCCGTTATGCCGACGGACACCGGCTCGACGTCCGTCTCCAGGTCGAGCTCGGCCGCCCTCAGCACATGCTCCGCGATCAGCCGCACTCCGGAGTCGGGCTGCCCCACCGCCACCTTCATGCCCTTCAAATCCGCGATGTTCTCCACGGAGGAGGTCTGGGGGACGATCACGTGCACGTAGTCGTCGTACAGCCGCGCGCAGCCGCGCAGCAGATCCGCGCCCCGACCGCCCTCCCGCTGGTACTTCTTCACCGCGTCTGCCGCCGCGATGGTGAAGTCGTCCTCCCCGGTGGCCACCCGCTCCACGTTCTGCAGGGAGCCCACGCTCTCCCGTAGCTTCACCTTCAGGCGCGGCATGTCCTTTGCGAGCGCCTTCTGCAGCAGCGTCCCGTAGAGCTGGTACACGCCGGTCGCCGACCCAGTGCTGAAGGAGACCGATCCGCCCGGTGAGCTCTTGCCCAGGGGCAGCAGCCACCACAACAGCAGCCCGAAGGCCACGAAGGCGGCGGCCGAACCCTGCAGGGCCCGACGTCTGCCGATACGGGAGAGTTCCTGGAACATGCGCGCGATCCTGCCAGCTCACCGACGGGAATGACCAGGGCCGGACGTCCACGGCACCCGCTTCGCGCGCGGAGACCGTACGGCCTGGAAATACACCGGTCACGCGCGCGTGGGGACCCCGTGCCCTGGTGTACGAGATGGGCACGAAGACATACGCCCCGGCTCGCTGCTGGTCATCATCGTGAGTGACGGCTGGGTCATCGCGGCCTCCTGCGACGGGCTGCGCCAGGTGAGCGTCGACGACAGCCCACCGCTCGAACCCGGGCGGCGCACCACGTCCCTCGTCACCCAGTGCCTGGGCGGATGCCTCACACACCGCGCCATCCGCCCCCACGTGGCAGTCGCGCCCCTGTCGTCCGGCGACCGCTACCGCATCTGCGCCGACGGGCTGACGGACCCGCTGACGACGGACGTGCTCGACGAAGTGATACGGACGCACGACGACGGCAGGACGGCCTTCGAACTGTGGAAGGTTGCCATCGCGCCGGCCCCGACAACATCTCTCTGGCGGTCGTACGCGTCGCGGACGAGCCCTCCTAGGCCACTCCTAGGCCGCGTTGCGCCACACCTTCACGTCCAAGGTGGCGTACGTCGTCCCGGACGAGCCCTGGTACGTCGCCAGCCCCACGTGCCCCGTCCCGCTGATGACGCACATCTGCTGGCCGACGGTGAGGTCCTTGACCCAGATGTAGCTTTTGTAGCCGGTCGCCGCCTTGCACACGTCCAGGCCCCCTTGCCGACCGACGGGCAGCAGGGCGAGGGAGCTGCCGGCGTCGGTGCCGGGGGCGAGGACCGCGCCCGAGGAGTAGACGGCGTACGTCAGATCCTCGTCGGAGGTCCCGGTGTCCGCTCTGGACCGCACCGGAGTGTCCGCCAGATACAGGTCGTGGCTCTTGGTCATCTGGATCCCTGCGTACGTCATCGGGACAGGGGCCGTCGGCGACGGGGGTCTGCTGGATGCGGCTGCCGGGGGAGCCGAAGTCGTGGTCCGGGTGGGCGTCGCGGCCCCCGAAGGGCCGGGCGGCAGAGCGGACTTGGTGGCTTTGGGCTTCTTCGAGGCCGAGGCCGAGGAGGGGGAGCCGGACGCCGGCGGCGACGCCTTGGCGGCCGTGGCCGACGGTGATGCAGCCACCTCCTGCGCCCGGCCGTCGCTCTTGTCGCCGTCGCCCGGAACGAGCAGCAGCGCTGCGGCCGCCCCACAGGCGACGAGCACGACGGCAACCGCCGACAACAACAAGCCCCGGGCCTTGCGGCCGGCCTCACCCGAGGCCACCGAGGAGGTCTGTGCGGCCGCCGGCTCCTGCGGCTGCGGCCAGGAAGGCGGAGCGTACGGACCCGGCGCGGCGCCTGGCCCCATCACGAAGGGCCCGGGCAGCGCGGCATGGGACGGCGAGTCGGCGGCGTAGGCTGCCGGGGGCCCGAAGCCGCCGGAACCGGCGGGCCCGAATCCGCCGGAAGCGTGAGTGCCCTGAGTCACCCCCGCCCGGGCCTGATCGGCCCCTTCGGCCCGAGCCGCGATGCCCGCCGCCAGCTCGCCCGGCAGCCATGCGCCGGACGTGAACCGCGCCTCGTCACCGCGATGCGTCTGGATCGTCTGAACGGAGCGTATGACGTCCTCGACGGAAGGTCGCTCGGCGGCGGGCTTGCGCAGACACCGTGCCACCAACTCCCGTATCTCCATCGGCACGCGATTGAGATCGGGCTCCTCGTGCACCACCCGATAGAGCACCGCGTGCGGATCCCCTGCCCCGAAGGCGGAGCCGCCCGTCGCCGCGAACACGGCCATCTGCCCCAGCGCGAACACATCGGCCGAGGAGCCGGCCTCCCCGCCGAGCGCCTGCTCCGGCGCCATATAGGCGACCGTCCCGAGGGCCACCCCGCTCTGCGTCACCGACGTGGCATCCACCGCCCGTGCGACACCGAAGTCGATGACCCGCGGCCCGTCCGTGGCGAGCAGCACATTCGACGGTTTGAGATCCCGATGCACGATGCCCTCGCGGTGCACCGCCTGCAGGGCCTCCGCGACACCGGCGATCAGCCGCAGCACGGTGTCGACGGGCAGCGCACCGTGGTCGCGCACCGCGTCGGCGAGGGACGGCCCCGGCACATAGGCGGTCGCACACCACGGCATGGGGTCTTCGGTGTCGCTGTCCACGACCGGAGCCGTATAGAGCCCGTGCACCCGGCTCGCCGCGGCCACCTCCGCCCGGAACCGCTTTCGGAACTCGGCGTTCTCGGCCAGCTCCGGCCGGATCACTTTGACCGCGACGGTTCGCCCGCCCGGCGTGTGCGAGAGATAGACCCGCCCCATGCCACCGGACCCGAGCCGGGCCACCAGCCGGTAGCCGCCGACGACCCGCGGATCGCCGTCCTCCAGTGGCTGGAAACCACCGGCATCGGCCCCACCGTTGCTCAACACGCCCCACTCCACCCCGTGAACTGCTCTGTGGTGCCCATTGCATCACGGGTCCCTCGCGTCCCACCCCCTCGACGGAGCAGCCGGGCACCCGGGCGCCCGGCTCTTGTGCTTCGGGAGGCGCTCGCCTTGGAAAACACCGGGACAGGGTTCTCCAGCAACCGCCTACCCTTGAGGAATGACCAGCAGCAGCGACCGGAGCCTCGCAGTGGACGTTCAAGGATCTAAGAGCTACGAAATCCGAACCTACGGGTGCCAGATGAACGTCCACGACTCCGAGCGGCTCTCCGGGCTGCTGGAGGACGCCGGCTACGTACGTGCGCCCGAGGGGGCGGACGGTGACGCGGATGTCGTCGTCTTCAACACGTGCGCGGTGCGGGAGAACGCCGACAACCGCCTGTACGGCAATCTCGGCCGCCTCGCGCCGATGAAGTCGAAGCGGCCAGGGATGCAGATCGCCGTCGGCGGCTGTCTCGCGCAGAAGGACCGCGACACCATCGTGAAGAAGGCGCCCTGGGTGGACGTCGTCTTCGGTACGCACAACATCGGCAAGCTGCCCGTCCTCCTGGAGCGCGCCCGCGTACAGGAAGAGGCGCAGGTCGAGATCGCCGAGTCGCTCGAGGCGTTCCCGTCGACGCTGCCGACCCGCCGCGAGAGCGCGTATGCCGCGTGGGTCTCCATCTCCGTCGGATGCAACAACACCTGCACGTTCTGCATCGTCCCGGCGCTGCGCGGCAAGGAGAAGGACCGCAGGACCGGCGACATCCTCGCCGAGATCGAGGCCTTGGTCGGCGAAGGAGTCAGTGAGATCACGCTGCTCGGTCAGAACGTAAACGCTTACGGCTCCGACATCGGCGACCGTGAGGCCTTCAGCAAGCTGCTGCGGGCCTGCGGGAAGATCGAGGGCCTGGAGCGCGTCCGCTTCACCTCGCCCCATCCGCGCGACTTCACGGACGACGTGATCGCCGCGATGGCCGAGACACCGAATGTGATGCCGCAGCTCCACATGCCGCTCCAGTCCGGCTCCGACCCCGTCCTGAAGGCGATGCGCCGCTCGTACCGGCAGGAGCGGTACCTCGGGATCATCGAGAAGGTCCGGGCCGCGATCCCGCACGCCGCGATCACCACCGACATCATCGTGGGCTTCCCCGGAGAGACCGAGGAGGACTTCGAGCAGACCCTGCACGTGGTCCGTGAGGCCCGCTTCGCGCAAGCGTTTACGTTCCAGTACTCCAAGCGCCCCGGAACCCCGGCGGCCACCATGGAGAACCAGATCCCCAAGAAGGTTGTACAGGCGCGGTACGAGCGTCTTGTCGCCCTCCAGGAGGAGATCTCCTGGGAGGAGAACAAGAAGCAGGTCGGTCGCACCCTGGAGCTGATGGTCGCCGAGGGAGAGGGTCGCAAGGACGGCGCCACGCACCGCCTCTCCGGCCGCGCCCCCGACAACCGCCTGGTGCACTTCACCAAGCCCGACGCCGAGGTCCGCCCCGGTGACGTGGTCACCGTGGAGATCTCCTACGCCGCCCCGCACCACCTGCTCGCCGAGGGCGCCGTCCTCGATGTGCGCCGCACGCGCGCGGGGGATGCCTGGGAGAAGCGCAACACGACCGGGACTGCGAAGCCCGCGGGCGTGATGCTCGGGCTGCCCGCCGTGGGCGTTCCGGCGCCGCTGCCGGCCCCGACGGGGGGCTGCTCCGCACACTGATCCGCACGCGCGAAGGGGGCCATGGGCGCAGGTTGCTCCGACTCGGGACCGCGGCAGTAGGCTGACGATCATGCTGGTCGCCGCCGCTGTCTGCCCCTGTCCGCCGCTGCTCGTACCCGAGGCCGCCGCGGGTGCGGCGCCCGAGTTGGACACAGCGCGCGCGGCATGTGCGGACGCCCTCGGCGTATTGGCCGCCGCCCGCCCCGACCGGCTCGTGGTCGTCGGCCCCGCCGAGCCGAGTCGGCAAGGGTCGTATCAGGAGGGCTCGCGGGGTTCGTTCCGCGGGTTCGGCGTGGACCTCGAGGTGCGTTTGGGCGCTGGTCCGGGTGTTGGTCCGGGCGAAGGCAGGCCGGATTCGGCCGCGCCGGAGCGTGAGCTTCCGGTCTCGCTCGCCGTGGCTGCCTGGCTGCTGCAGCGAACGGAGTGGTCCCACGCACCTGTGGAAGGTCTCGGTGTGGGGGAACCTCTCGCGGCCGAGCGGTGTATTCAGATCGGGAAGGAAACCGTCGCGCGGGCCGAGAGAGTGGCACTGCTGGTGATGGGTGACGCCAGCGCCTGCCGGTCGCTCAAGGCACCAGGGTATCTGGACGAGCGGGCGACGGATTTCGACGCGGAGGTCGCGCGTGCGCTGGCGGCGGCGGACGTGGCAGCGCTCGAGACGCTGGACGCCGCGCTGGCACGGGAGTTGATGGCCTCCGGCCGGGCGCCCTGGCAGGTGCTCGCGGGTGCGGCCGAGGGCGCGGGGCTCAGCGGCGCCCTACTGTACGAGGACGCGCCTTACGGCGTGGGGTACTTGGTGGCGGCGTGGTCGTAGGCGCGAGGCGACGGGCGCGGCCGTAGCGGGCCGGCTCGGTCTGGCGTAGGCGGAGGGCCACTGGGGTGGAGCTGAGCCGGCACCGAGTCACAAGCGGGCACTGAGCCCTGGGGCGGCGGCGCTGAGTCTGTGTCGCTTGCTGGGCGTCTGCCAACAAGCCGACAACAGGACGGACGGCCCGGAACCCCCAAGGGCTCCCTGGCCGTCCGCCGATGTGCTGTCCTTCAGGATGCCGAGGGCGGTGGCGGTGCGGGTGGAGGAGGCGTCATGCCGCCGTCCGTCCCGTCACTCTCCTTGTGCGCAAGCCGGTCCAGGGCACCCTTGGCCTTGCTCGTGCCCGTCCGGATCTTGCCGCTGTACTTGCCCTTGGTCTTCTTGTCTGCCAGCTTCGCGGCCTTGTCGAGACCCTGCTCGATCTTGCCCCCGTGTTGCTGCGCGAGGTGCGAGACCTTTCCCTTGGCGGGCGTGAGCTTGGTCTTCAGACTCTCCAGGAGACCCACGGTTCTCCTCCCTCGCGGGACGGTTACTGGCGGGCGCCCTCGTCGGCCTCGTTGTCGGCCGCCTCCTCGGCGGACTGCTGCTTGGGGATCTCGACGCCGTCCGATGCCTCGGACTCCGGGGACTCCGCCGCCTTCTCCGCGGCCCCGTCCTCGGTATCGGCCGACTGCGCAGCTTCCTCCGCCGCTTCTTCCGTGTCAGCCTTCGCCTCGGGTTGGGCCGTCAGGGTGTCGTCCTGCGGCTCAGCGGTTGACGCCTCCTCCGGCCTATTGGACTTAGGCTTGTCTTTCCGAAGAAGCCGTGCAAAAACGCCCATATCAACTCCATACCCTACTCGTGTGGGCGAAATTCCGTGCCGCCCGGTGCGTCCCATTGCGTCGCCCGGTCCGCCGGTCCTCAAAACCGGCGGCTGGAACCTCGCAACAGGCAACGACCCCGGACCCGTGGCGTCACGTAACTCGTTCGAGGAGAGGCCCGGAGGTTTGCGAGACTGTTGCGGTGAGTAGTGCAGCCCCCGCCCCGCGGGTCATCGCCGTCGTCGGTCCTACCGCGGCGGGAAAGTCCGATCTGGGAGTCCAGCTTGCCCAGCAACTCGGCGGCGAGATCGTCAACGCCGACTCCATGCAGCTCTACCGGGGGATGGATATCGGCACCGCCAAGCTGACGCCCGAGGAGCGTCGAGGCATCCCGCACCACCTCCTGGACATCTGGGACGTGACGGTGACCGCGAGCGTGGCCGAGTACCAGCGGCTCGCCCGCGCCCGTATCGACGCCCTCCTCGCCGAGGGGCGCTGGCCGATCCTCGTGGGCGGCTCCGGCCTGTACGTCCGGGGAGCCGTCGACAACCTGGAGTTTCCCGGTACCGACCCCGAAGTGCGGGCCCGCCTGGAGGAGGAGCTCACTCTGCGCGGCTCGGGCGCCCTGCACGCCCGGCTGGCGGTCGCCGATCCCGAAGCGGCCCATGCGATTCTGCCCAGCAACGGACGCCGGATCGTCCGCGCCCTCGAAGTCATCGAGATCACCGGCAAGCCCTTCACCGCCAACCTGCCCGGCCACGACTCCATCTACGACACCGTGCAGATCGGCGTCGATGTGGCGCGTCCCGAACTCGACGAGCGCATCGCCCGCCGGGTGGACCGGATGTGGGACGAAGGGCTCGTCGACGAGGTGCGCGCGCTGGAGGCGCGAGGCTTGCGTGAGGGGCGTACGGCATCGCGGGCGCTCGGCTACCAGCAGGTTCTGGCGGCGCTCTCCGGGGAGTGCACCGACGGCGAGGCGCGGGCCGAGACCGTACGCGCCACCAAGCGCTTCGCGCGCCGTCAGGATTCCTGGTTCAGGCGCGACCCACGGGTGCATTGGCTCAGTGGGGCCGCGGCGGATCTCACGGAACTTCCGCGGCATGCCCTGGCATTGGTCGAACGACCGGTTACAGCCTGATCACGTCATGGCATCGGGACGCTCCGCCCGTCATCCCGGCCTCTGACACCGTGCCATCATCGAGCTTCGATCGACCAAGTGGAGTCCGAGTTGGGAGGGCGCGTGGCGATGGAGGCCGGCCCTCGCGACACCGCACAAGGCACGGAGCACGACACCGTAAGGGATCAGCAGGATCCGGACGGGGACCGACTGAGCCCCGACGGACCCGACGAAACCCCGGGCGGCGTGACCGCCGACGGACCCGGGCCCGACGAGATGTTCGCGGAGCCCGAGGTCGAGGTTGAGCTGCGTCCACAGCGCCGGCTGCGGATCTGGCAGCTCGCGCCCATCGTGGGCCTGGCCGCGCTCGGCTCCTTGATGTTCGCCTTCCCGCTGGCGTTCGACTTCGGCGACAGCGGTGCCATGATCGCCATGCTCGGCCTGCTGATCTCCTCCTGCGCCGCGGGCTGGGGCATGATGGCCGCCCGCCGCGTCGGCTACACCTGGCCCGGCCTGCCACAGCGCGGTTCCGGCCGCCGCCCGGACTGGCGGGTCGTGATCGCGTACGCCGTGATCGTCGCCCTGGTCGTCGTCCTCGCCGTGTGGCGAGTGGCCCGCCTGCGCTGAGGCCTGGCGGGCTCCTGATGGACCTCCGCGGCGTCGCGGAGACCCATCAGAAGCCTCCTGGCCCGGGCCACGGTGTCGTACCCACCCCGTACGATCGAGGAATGAGCACGCGGATCGCCTTCCTCAAGGGGCACGGGACCGAGAACGACTTCGTGATCGTTCCCGACCCCGAGAACGCCATCGACCTGCCCCCGGCCGCCGTCGCCGCCCTCTGCGACCGCCGCGCGGGCATCGGCGGGGACGGTCTGCTGCATGTTGTACGGTCCGCCGCGCACCCCGAGGCCAAGGAGATGGCCGCCGAGGCGGAGTGGTTCATGGACTACCGCAACGGCGACGGTTCGATCGCGGAGATGTGCGGCAACGGAGTGCGAGTGTTCGCGCGCTACCTCCAGCGCGCCGGACATGTGACCGAAGGAGATGTCGCGATCGCCACGCGCGGAGGGGTGAAGAGGGCGCACATCGCCAAGGAGGGCGACATCACCGTCGGCATGGGCAAGGCGCTCCTCCCCGAAGGGGACGTCACCGTGAGCGTGGGTGAGCGCAGCTGGCCCGCGCGCAACGTGAACATGGGTAATCCGCACGCGGTCGCCTTTGTCGACGACCTCGACCATGCAGGCAACCTGTTCACTCCCCCGCCGTTCAGCCCGGCATCCGCGTACCCGGACGGGGTGAACGTCGAGTTCGTCGTCGACCGCGGCCCCCAGCACGTCGCCCTGCGCGTGCATGAGCGCGGCGCCGGCGAGACCCGCTCGTGTGGCACGGGCGCGTGTGCCGTCGCGGTGGCGGCGGCGAGACGGGACGGCGCCGATCCCGGGGTCACCGGCACCCCGGCCACGTACACCGTCGATGTGCCCGGCGGACGCCTGGTGATCAGCGAGCGCCCCGACGGCGAGATCGAGATGACCGGACCCGCGGTGATCGTCGCCGAGGGCGAGATCGACGCCGAGTGGCTCGAAACCGTAAACCCCTGAACCATCGCTCGAATGGGTGATCCGTTTCACGCTCGGCGTGAGGCGGTCAGCCGAGCGTGCTGGGCTCGATAGCATCAAGCACCGGCCCGGACGGGGGAACGACACCATCCCCAAAGCCGTGTACGCCATGGGGTGCCCCGTCCGTCGGTCAACGCAGCCGGAGGTGCCCATGAGTGCGGAGGCCACGAACCCCGCGACGCCCGGCCCGATCGCGCCCGAAGCGCATCGCAGGAGGAGCCGCCCACGCATCGATCTGCGCCGCCTCGGCCGAGCCGCGCTCCTGGGGTCCGCGGGCCGCGGTCGGCTCCCCGACGCGATCAGCCATGTGGTCGAGGCACATCGCGCCCACCACCCCGAAGCCGTTCTGGAGCCACTGCACCGGGCGTACGTCCTCGCCGAGTCCTCGCACCGCGGCCAGATGCGCAAGAGTGGCGAGCCCTACATCACACACCCGCTCGCCGTGACCTTGATCCTCGCCGAACTCGGCGCGGAGACCACGACATTGACGGCCTCTCTGCTCCACGACACCGTCGAAGACACGGATGTGACGCTCGATCAGGTGCGGGAGGAGTTCGGCGAGGAGGTCCGCTTTCTCGTCGACGGCGTCACGAAGTTGGAGAAGGTCGACTACGGAGCGGCCGCCGAGCCGGAGACGTTCCGCAAGATGCTCGTCGCCACCGGTAACGACGTACGCGTGATGTCGATCAAGCTCGCCGACCGGCTGCACAACATGCGCACCCTGGGCGTCATGCGCCCCGAGAAGCAGGCGCGCATCGCCAAGGTCACCAGGGACGTGCTGATCCCGCTCGCCGAACGGCTCGGGGTCCAGGCGCTCAAGACCGAGCTCGAGGACCTCGTCTTCGCGATCCTGCATCCCGAGGAGTACAAGCGCACCAGGGAGCTCATCGTCGAGAACGCGGCGCGCGCCGACGATCCCCTCGCGGAGATCGCGGAAGAGGTGCGTACGGTCCTGCGCGAGGCCGGACTGCAGGCCGAAGTGCTCATCCGGCCACGGCACTTGGTTTCGCTGCACCGAACCTCCCGCAAGCGCGGCCGACTGCGCGGCGTCGACTTCGGACGCCTCCTGGTGCTCGTGAATGAGGACGCCGACTGCTACGGAGTCCTCGGTGAACTGCACACCTGTCTCACGCCGGTGGTATCGGAATTCAAGGACTTCATCGCCGTCCCCAAGTTCAACCTGTACCAGTCGCTGCACACGGCCGTCGCCGTCCCCCAGGGTCGAACAGACTCGCCCGGCGGCACCCCCATGGCCGGCCAGGTCGCCGAAGTTCTCATCCGCACGCACCAGATGCACAAGGTCGCCGAGGCCGGAGTCATCGCGCTCGGTAATCCCTATGCTCCTCCTTCGGAGGAGCAACTGGACAGTGACGGCGAGCGCGTGGACCCCACGCGACCCGGCTGGCTCTCCCGCCTTCTCGACTGGCAGGAGGCCGCGCCGGATCCCGACACGTTCTGGTCCACGCTTCGCGAAGACCTCGCCCAGGACCGGGAGATCACCGTGTTACGCCCCGACGGCGGCACGATCGGGCTGCCCGCGGGCGCGAGCTGCGTGGACGCCGCGTACGCGCAGTACGGCGAGGACGCGCACGCTTGCATGGGCGCGCGTGTCAACGGCCGCCTGGCGACGCTGAGTACGGTCCTGCGGGACGGCGACACCGTGCAACTGCTCATGGGGCAGGACGCGTCCTCAGAGCCCTCCAGGGAGTGGCTGGAGCACGCGCGTACGCCCGCCGCGCGCATCGCCATCCAGCGCTGGCTCGCCACGCACCCCTCGCCCGGCGACACCCCGGAGGCGGAGATCTCCGCAGCGCCCCTCAGGCCGACTGTCGACGGGTCTGCCGCGCCGCCATCTGACGCGAACGCCGTGGTCGACGAGCCCGGTGCGACCGTACGCATCGCGGGCTGCTGTACGCCTGTACCGCCCGACGAGGTCACCGGCTTCGCTGTACGCGGGGGAGTGGTGACAGTTCATCGTGTCGAGTGCGCTGTGGTGGCGCGTATGAAAGACGCGGGGCGCAGGGAGGTCGACGTACGCTGGGGTGACACCACGGAGTGCCGTGTCACGCTGGTCGCCGAGTCCTTCGGACGGCCGCATCTGCTCGCCGACCTGACCGAAGCCATCGCCCTGGAGGGTGTCGCCATCGTCTCGGCGACCGTCGAACCCCCCAGCCAGCAGCGCGTACGCCACACCTACACGCTCCAACTCCCGGACGCCGCACACCTGCCCGCGCTGATGCGGGCGATGCGCAACGTGCCGGGTGTGTACGACGTGGGCCGGGCCCAGCACCAGGCGACGACTCCGTAGGAGGCCATCAGCGGGCTATCGGCATCCCTTCGAGTGTGTGCGGCGCGAGTCGTCACCACACGCCGGACGGGTGCTGATAGCCGTGGTTCATGCCGCTCACCTTCAGGACCCGGGCTCTGCTCCCAAGGGCCGCCAGGTCACTCCGCAGGGCGCTGCTCGCCGCCTCCTCCCTCTGCCTCGTCGCCGCGAGCGGCCCCACGCCGGCGGAACCGCTCGGCATCGGCGACCGCCTTTTCCCGCACCTCGGCAACCCCGGGTACGACGTCATGGCGTACGACCTCGCCTTCACGTACTCCGGGAACAACAGCGAGCCGCTGCCGGCCGTCACGACGATCGACGCCCGGGCGACGGACTGGTTGGAGAAGGTCAATCTTGACTACTCGCACGGAACAGTGCGATCCGTCGAGGTCAACGGCGTGCCCGCGGAGTTCCGCAGCGCGGGAGAGGACTTGGTGGTCACACCCGCGGAGCGGCTGGCGCCCGGCAGCCGGATGCGGATCACGGTGGGCCACGACAGCGATCCGACGCCCGGGGAGGATGTGGAGAGCGGCTGGGTGCGGACCGAGGACGGGCTCGCCATGGCCAACCAGATCGACGCCGCGCACCGGATCTTCCCGGGCAACGACCATCCCTCCGACAAAGCGATCTTCACCATCCGTGTCACCGCGCCCGACGCATACACGGCCGTGGCGAACGGACTGGCGCTGGAAGCGGTCCGCCACGCGGGGACCACCACCTGGGCGTACCGAACCGAGCACCCCATGGCCACCGAGCTCGCCCAGGTGTCCATCGGACGCTCCTCCGTGCGGCACGGGAGCGGGCCGGGCGGTCTCCCCGTACGCGATGTGGTGCCCTCCAAGGACCGCGAGAAGCTGGAGCCCTGGCTCAAGAGGACGCCCGAGCAGATCGCCTGGATGGAAAGGAAGGTCGGGCGGTACCCCTTCGAGACGTACGGGCTGCTGATCGCCGAGGCGCGGACCGGCTTCGCACTCGAGACACAAACGCTCTCTCTCTTCGAGAGAGAGCTCTTCACCCGTCCTGAGTTCCCGAAGTGGTACGTCGAGTCGACCATGGTGCATGAGCTGGCACACCAGTGGTTCGGCAACAGCGTCACCCCGCGCACCTGGTCCGACCTGTGGCTGAGCGAAGGACACGCCACCTGGTACGAGGCCCTGTACGCGGAGGAGACGGCGGGCAGGCCCCTTGAGACACGGATGCACGAGGCCTACCGGGCGTCCGACACCTGGCGGGCCGCCGGAGGCCCGCCGGCGGCTCCCAAGGCCCCCGAGTCCGGCCGGAGGATCAGCATCTTCAGGCCGAACGTCTACGGCGGCAGCGCCCTGGTCCTGTACGCGCTGCGCCAGGAGATCGGCCGCCCGGCCTTCGAGCGGCTGGAGCGGCGCTGGGTGAGGATCCACCGTGACGGCATCGCGACGACCGCGGACTTCGAGGGCCTCGCCTCGGCCGTCGCGGGGCGCGATCTGAGCGCGTTCTTCACGGCCTGGCTGTACGGCAAGAAGACACCGCCCATGCCGGGGCACCCGGAGTGGCGCAGTGCCGCACCCGTCGAGAAGGGCGCGAAGCACGCGCGACAGCCGTCGACCACGCAGATCAAGAGCCCTCGGTAACTCAGATGACGAGACGGGGCGTGCCGTGCAACCATCATCAGGTCGACGACGCGGCATCCCGGGTCTGCGGCATGATCCGCCGGTCGGACTCCACGGCCGGGAATCTCCCGGCGACCCCGGACGTTGTCTCCAATAACGGACGGCAGCTCGTCGTCCCTCAGGTATCTCCATCGACGTAAGGACCCAATGACCTCCTCTTCTTCCCCTTCCCAGGACAAGCAGAGCCTCGTGCAGAACAACCCCGATCGTCTTCGGGCCGATGCCCTGATGGAAGAGGACGTCGCCTGGAGCCATGCGATCGACGGCGAGTGGGACGGCGACCAGTTCGACCGCTCCGACCGCGCGGCACTGCGCCGTGTCGCGGGCCTGTCCACCGAGCTCGAAGACGTCACCGAGGTCGAGTACCGACAGCTGCGTCTTGAGCGAGTGGTACTCGTCGGGGTGTGGACCTCGGGGACGGCGGCCGACGCGGACAACTCCCTCGCGGAGCTGGCCGCCCTCGCGGAGACGGCCGGCGCCCTGGTGCTCGACGGCGTGATCCAGCGCCGCGACAAGGCAGACCCGGCCACATACATTGGCTCCGGCAAGGCCAACGAGCTGCGTGACATCGTGCTCGAGACCGGCGCGGACACCGTCATCTGCGACGGCGAGCTTTCGCCGGGCCAGCTGATCCATCTCGAAGATGTCGTCAAGGTCAAGGTGATCGACCGGACCGCCCTGATCCTCGACATCTTTGCCCAGCACGCCAAGTCCCGAGAGGGCAAGGCACAGGTCGCGCTCGCCCAGATGCAGTACATGCTGCCGAGGCTGCGAGGCTGGGGTCAGTCGCTGTCCCGTCAGATGGGCGGCGGCAAGGGCGGCGGCCTCGCCACCCGTGGTCCCGGTGAGACCAAGATCGAGACGGACCGACGCCGTATTCGGGAGAAGATGGCGAAGATGCGCCGGGAGATCGCGGCCTTGAAGACGGGCCGTGAGATCCAGCGCCGGGAGCGCCGTCGCAAGAAGGTGCCCTCGGTCGCCATCGCCGGCTACACCAATGCGGGCAAGTCCTCGCTGCTGAACCGGCTGACGGGCGCGGGCGTCCTGGTCGAGAACGCACTGTTCGCGACCCTCGACCCGACCGTGCGACGGGCCGAGACGCCCACCGGGCGTCTCTACACGCTCGCGGACACCGTCGGATTTGTACGGCACCTGCCGCACCACCTCGTCGAGGCGTTCCGCTCCACGATGGAGGAGGTCGGCGACTCCGATCTGATCCTGCACGTGGTCGACGGCGCCCACCCGGCACCGGAGGAGCAGCTGGCCGCCGTGCGCGAGGTCATCCGCGACGTGGGCGCGACCGACGTACCCGAGATCGTGGTGATCAACAAGGCGGACGCGGCCGATCCGCTGGTGCTCCAGCGGCTACTGCGGATCGAGAAGCGCTCCATCGCGGTCTCGGCCCGTACGGGCCAGGGCATCGACGAACTGCTCGCGCTGATCGACGTCGAACTCCCGCACCCCTCGGTCGAGATCGAGGCACTCGTGCCGTACACACACGGCCGACTCGTCGCCCGGGCCTACACCGACGGCGAGGTGATCTCCGAGGAGCACACCCCGGAGGGCACGCTGCTCAAGGTACGGGTGCACGAGGAACTGGCGGCTGAGCTGGCACCGTACGTCCCGGCGGCCACCGTGTGACCACGAAGCGCCTCTGAACGGAGAGCTTCACATGATGAAGGCCCGCCCCCTTTAGGGATGCTGTTGGCGAATTCAGCCCGATCTCGCAGTGAGCCCATGCTCGCTCCGAGATCGGGCTGATTCAGTGCAGCGGGGCTGCGAGGAAGCGTTTGTGGTTACGGATGCGGAGTGGGAAGGGGCGTTCACGAATGCCTCTGATCAGGTAGGCGTGAAGCCCCTGAAGAGCGCTTCCCGCCGCACGGTTGATCGTTTCCCGGTAGGGGATGCCTCAGTCCCATCAGAAGTCCCAGTTGTGGACACCGGTGATCCGCTCTGCGTATCCGGCCAGTGTGTACGGCCTTCTGCTTTGCCAGATGTTGTCGGGGCAGAAGGCGAAGTGCTCGGCAGCGACCAGGAGGGCGTCCTCCTCGGCCGTCGGTGGGGTTGCGATGCTGAGGTGCAGGGTGGAGAAGCCGACCGCGACGACACGGGCGCCGAATCGGCTCTCCCAGTCGCCGATGACCGCGGAGAACTTCGCCGTGTCGACGTCGTGGCTGGCAGGACCAGACCAGTTCCAGAACGAACACTGGTGTCGATCCGCGTACACCTCGGACTTCAGGGCCTGGCTGTCATCACCGGGCAGCAGAGACATGTACTTGTCGCTGCGGTATGAAGGCCAGGCTGCCAGTCCTCCGGTCGTGGGGTTCGCGTGCTTCACGAACGTGCCCCAGTAGCGCACCATCGCCATGGACAGCTGCTGTTGCTCCGGAGTCAGCGACTTCGAGGTATCCATGGGCCACAGGTAGCCGAGCTCGCTGGCATGTGGGGCGCCGGAGTCGAAGCCGGCCGGAGTCGTCGCGAGGGCGGGTGGGTGCGGGTCGTCGAACTCGTAGAAGTACGTCTTCGGTTGCCGAGTGGCGAACTGAGCCGTGAGGTTCTGATACTGGCAGCCGCCCAGTCCGTAGAAGACGCTGCTGTCGCCCCACAACGTGCCGATGGCGTACGTCGCTGTGTACGGGCTGTCGTAGGCGCTGTAGGGGTAGTGCGCGAGTACGGCGTCGGCCTGTGCGCCGAACTCGGGCCTGACCGCCCGCTCGTACTGACCCTTCGTCGCGTTCGCGAACGGCAGTGCCCATTGGCGCACCTCGTCGCGGGTGCTGCCGATGAGGAGGGGGACATTGTGGATCCGGCCGGATCGTACGGCAACGCTCGGCGCGAGGGGCAGTTCGGGAACCCCGGACACGGGAAGGGGACCGTTCAGGATGCCGCCGACGAAGCCGCTGTCGGCGGCCCGCAGTTCGTTCGCCGACTTGGCCCGTAGACAGGACACGCTGGTCGCCGGAACGGAACAGCCGACGGCCGCGGCGTAGGCCTCGCCCTTGGCGGTGGCCTGTGCGACCGTGAGGCTCGGGCACCCGCCGCTCTGGATGATTGCACCGGCGAACAGGTCGCGCGCCGGAGGCGAGGACAGTAGAGCGCAGACGGAATGGCCGCCGGCCGACTCGCCGGCGATGGTCACGCGGCCCGCGTCCCCTCCGAAGGCACCTATGTTGCGCTGCGTCCAGCGAAGAGCCGCCTCCTGGTCGAGCAGGCCGTAGTTGCCCGCACCCTGCCTGCTCAGCCCGGGCACGTCGAGGAAACCGAAGACGCCCAGCCGGTAGTTGATCGTGACGACAACTACGTTGTTGGCCTTCGCGATCTGCGAGCCGTCGTAGAGGTCACCGGCGCCGCTGGAGAAGCCCCCGCCGTGGATCCAGAACAGCACCGGCAGCGGGCGGTTCGTTCGCCGTTCGGGGGTGTAGACGTTGAGATACAGGCAGTCCTCGCTCATGCCCGGGCCGGTGCTGGTGGGCGACTGCGGGCAGCGCGAGCCGTACGCGGTAGCCGACCGCAGGCTCGACCAGGCGGAAGCGGGTGCGGGAGGCTGCCAGCGTCTGGTATCGACCGGTGGCGCGGGGCCACTCATCGGTTAGGCACGTTTGCCCCGCGCCGGGAACGGACCCGAGAACTGCTCGTCCGTGAAAATCACGCCCAGCTCGTCCCGAACCCTGATCGCCGACTGCCCTTCGGGAAAGCCGCCCGCACCACCCGCGCCGTCTCCGCCGGGACTTCTCCCGGTACCAGCGGCTTCATCGACACCCGTACCCCACCCCAAACACAAACGTCGGTCTCCAAGACCACAACCAGGTCTTGGAGACCGACGTCACGCACCAGCCCCGCAATTCGCCAACAGCATCCCTTCAGGGGGCGGGCCTTCACACGTCAGCGTGCGGTCACTGCCCCGCGAACTTCTCGCTCACAGCGTCGTAGATCCCCTTGGCCTCCTCGCCCAGGTGCGGGCCAGCCAGCCAGCCAGCGGTCACCGGGCCGATCGAGGTGTTGGACACCAGCGCGGGCTTGCCGTCGGAGCCCGCCGACACCCAGCCGCCGCCGGACGAACCGCCGGTCATCGTGCAGCCGATGCGGTACATCGTCGGCTCGGACTTGGCGAGTGAGAGCCGCCCCGGCTCATCCTTGCACTGGTGCATCGTCTCGCCGTCGAACGGCTTCGCGGCCGGGTAACCCGTCGCCGTGATGCTGCCGACCTCGGACACGGCAGGAGCGTCGAAGTCCACGGGAAGGGCCGAACCGACCGTCTCCTCCAGGGACTTGCCGCCACTGCCCTCCTCCGGCGTCACATGAATGACGGCGAAGTCGTACGAGGCACCCTGGCCGCCCGTCGCGCCGCCCTGCTCGATCCACTGGTCCGAGGTCTGCGCCCAGTCACCCCACCAGACGCCGTACGGAGCGACCTCCTCCTGGGTGGCGTTCGTGAGTTCCGCCGCCGACTTGGCGTCGTTGTTGTACGAGGGTACGAAGGCGATGTTGCGGTACCAGCCGCCGGACTTGCCTGCGTGCACGCAGTGGCCCGCGGTCCATACGAGGTTGGACTTGCCCGGGTTGGCCGGGTCCTCGACTACGGTCGCCGAGCAGACCATCGTGCCCTCCGGGGAGTCGAAGAACACCTTGCCCGCCTCGGGCGCGTTGTCGTGGTACGCCGCCTGCACGGGCTGCGCCTCCACGGGCGCCGGCTCCGGGTCGGTGACGCCCTGGTCACCCGACAGATCGTTGTCGTCGACGCCCTTGCCCTGGTCCGGGTCCTCGGCCTCGCGCATGCGGTCCGGGTTCCACAGGTCCTCGATGATCGGGTTGACGAAGTCGCCGGCCTCGCGAAGCCAGTCGTCCTTGTCCCAGTTCTTCCAGGCGCCGCCCTTCCACTGGTCCAGGTCGATCCCGTGCTCCTTGAGCCTGTCCTGGATGTCATCCGGGATCTGGATCTTGTCGTCGCCGCCAGTGGCCGCGGGGGCTGATGCGTCGCCGCCCGCGTTCGTGTCACCGCCCGAGCCACAGGCGGTGGCCGTCAGGGCCAGTGCGGTGGCCAGACCGACCGCCGCCAGCACGGGGGAGGGCCCGCGGCGCGTGCTCCTCCCTCGACGGGCGGCGAAGAGCGGGCGTATGGATCGCATGGTGTAACTCCCCCTGGGCGTAAAGAGAATGCTGTGCTGCCATATGCAGCTTCGTACGGATCAGCCGTCCCGGACTGGCCCGGGCGGGACCGTTTTTGGCCGTTCAACGGGGATCGCTGAACGGCTCCACAGACTATGCCGTCGCTGTGGGGGACTTCCGATGGAACGGCAACAGTTCCGTCACACAGGGATCTTCGTCGCGCCGTTGCCCCTCGGGGTCCCCGTCGTTGGTACGTACGGGGGGCGTTCCGCCTGCGTGCATCCCCTGCCGCCCGCATGGGCGGCCGAGCAACTCACCTCTGGACAGCGGGAGGACCGACAGCGTGGCCGTGACCGAGTCTGCGCCCGACGTGGCGCCCGCGATGCGCGAGGCCGAGGTCGCGCCCTTGGCGCACGAAGGGATTCTGCGACGCCAGTCGGCGCATGAGTCCGCGGCGCGCACCTATGCGCGCGCCTTGCCGATCGTGCCCGTCCGGGCGCGTGGGCTGACGATCGAGGGAGCCGACGGGTCGCGCTACCTCGACTGCCTTTCGGGCGCGGGGACGTTGGCCCTCGGGCACAACCACCCGGTTGTGCTGGAAGCGATCAGAAAGGTCCTCGACTCGGGGGCGCCGCTGCACGTCCTCGATCTGGCCACACCCGTCAAGGACGCGTTCACCGTCGAGCTGTTCCGAACGCTGCCGCCCGGTTTCGCTGACCACGCGCGCGTGCAGTTCTGCGGGCCCGCGGGCACAGACGCGGTCGAGGCGGCCCTGAAGCTGGCGCGCGCCGCGACCGGGCGCACCGGGGTCGTCGCCTTCTCCGGCGCCTATCACGGGATGACCGCAGGGGCGCTCGAAGCATCCGGGGGAGCGTCGGACGTACGCGTCGTGCGCCTGCCCTATCCGCAGGACTACCGCTGCCCGTTCGGTGTCGGCGGAGGGCGGGGCGCCGAACTCGCCGCACGCTGGACGGAATCCCTCCTCGACGACCCCAAGTCCGGGGCGCCGACACCCGCCGGGGTGATCGTGGAACCGGTGCAGGGCGAGGGCGGAGTGATTCCGGCGCGCGACGACTGGATGCGGCGGATGCGGGACATCACGTCCGCCCGCTCCATCCCCCTGATCGTCGACGAGGTCCAGACGGGCGTCGGCCGGACCGGCGCCTTCTGGGCGGTGGAACACAGCGGAATCACACCCGACGTGATGGTCCTCTCCAAGGCCATCGGCGGCAGCCTGCCGCTGGCTGTCGTGGTCTATCGCGACGACCTCGACGTGCGGGAACTCGGCGCCCATGCCGGCACGTTCCGCGGCAATCAGCTCGCCATGGCTGCCGGCGCGGCGACCCTCGCGTACGTCCGGGAGAACCGTCTCGCCGAGCGCGCCGCCCGCCTGGGTGCCCGCATGCTGGCCCAATTGCGCGGTCTTGCAGCCGACTTCCCCTGTGTCGGTGACGTGCGCGGACGAGGCCTGATGATCGGCGTCGAACTCGTCGACCCGGTGGAATCGCCCGAATCCGCAGCCGAAGCCGCCGGGGGCACCGGCGGTGGGCCGCGCCCTGCCGCCCTCGATCTCGCGGTCGCCGTTCAGCAGGAGTGCCTGCGCCGCGGGCTGATCGTGGAACTCGGCGGACGCCACTCCAGCGTGGTGCGTCTGCTCCCGCCTCTGACCATCACCGACGAACAGGCGAACGCGGTGCTCGACCGGCTCTCGGACGCGGTCGCGTCGGTCGTGGCGACACCAACTGGCCTGCGGGTGCGGGAGGTTGAGCGTGGCAGGCGTGCCAGGCCTGGCGAGTCGGTCCGACGGGCGGAACGGACCGAACGGGTCGGAAGGCCGGAGCACGGTGATATCGCAGGGCATCACCGAGCGACCCCACCTCCACGGCAGCGCCACTCGTAGGTCGGAAGCACACCACCCGAAGCACCCACGAAACGCCCAGGTCCAACGAACGCCGGATCGGCCCCAGTTCGTCGCGGCACGACCCTGAACCACCTCCCAAGGAACTCACTTGAACGCCATCCCTGCACCCCACAGTCACACCCGCACCCTCGAGCCGGGCACCGGAGCAGAATCCGTCCCCCGGCAGCAGGGAGGGCCCGGGCCCAGGGAGTCGGTACGGCTGAGCGGTGCCGCTGACCTGGACCTGCTGGACCACCCGGATCCGCACACCGCGGGCCAGGCCGCATCCGTGGAGAACCTGCTGCGCTGCTGGGTACGGGAGAACAACCTCCCTGCTCCCGAAGACGGCATCCTCCGTATCCAACTCCCTGCCAGCGGCACTGCCCTGGTCGTCCCGGTGCACTACTGGTCCCCCACAGGCTGGCACCGCCTCGGCCTTCCCCACCTTTCCGACGCCCCCCATCAGGCACCCCCCACAGACGCGGCCACGCTGGCGGCGCTCCTCGGACGAGAGACCCTGGCGGGCGGTACGGACGGCAGGGCGGAGGCCAGGGCCGGCGACAGCGGCGACTTGGTGCGCCGCGTGGCCGACTCCGCCCAGCGAACCACCGTGTTCATCAGCGCCCGCAGGGAGCACCCCGCCGACGGCTCGGACTTCTTCCTCTCCGCCGAACAGTCCCTCCTGCTCGGTCACCCGCTGCACCCCACCCCGAAGAGTCGCCAGGGACTCTCCGAGGCCGAGACCCTGCTCTACTCACCCGAATCACGCGGTTCCTTCCCCCTCCACTGGATGGCTGTCGCTCCCTCCGTACTCGCCACCGACTCGGCCTGGACCGAGCGTGGCCGTCCCGTACCCGCTCAGCAGCTCACCGCCCGGCTCGCCGGCCCAGGACTGCCGCTGCCCGACGGGTACGCCGCGCTCCCGATGCACCCCTGGCAGATCCGCGAGGTCCGCCACCGCTCCGCGACAGCGAAACTGCTGGACGCCGGTCTGCTCCAGGACCTCGGTCCCCATGGCGCCCCCTGGCATCCCACCTCCTCCGTACGCACCCTCTACCGCTCCGGCGCCCCCGCGATGCTGAAGCTCTCGCTGGGCCTGTGCATCACGAACTCCCGGCGGGAGAACCTCCGCAAGGAACTCCACCGCGGTGTCGAGGTCCACCGTCTGATGCGTACCGGCCTCGCCGAACAGTGGCAGGCGGCACACCCGGGCTTCGACATCGTCCGCGACCCGGCCTGGCTCGCCGTCGACGCCCCGGACGGCAGTCCCGTGCCCGGGCTCGACGTGATGATTCGCCACAGCCCGTTCACGCCGACGGACTCCGTCTCCTGCATCGCCGGACTCGTCTCGGTCAGACCTCAGGACCCATCCGGCGAACCGTCCGGCTTCGGGCAGGGCAGGCCCACGATGCGGTCACGGCTCAGCGAGATCGTCGCCCGCCTCGCCGGGAGCACCGGACGCTCTCGCGGCGCTGTCGCCACCGAGTGGTTCCTCCGTTACCTGGAACAGGTGATCCGCCCCCTCCTCTGGCTGGACAGCGAGGCAGGCATCGCACTGGAAGCCCACCAGCAGAACACCCTGGTGCTGCTCGACCCGCAGGGCTGGCCCGCGGGCGGCCGCTACCGTGACAACCAGGGCTACTACTTTCGCGAGTCCCGGCGCGCGGAGCTGGACAAGCGGCTCCCCGGCATCGGCGAGCACAGCGACACCTTCGTCTCCGACGAGGTCACCGACGAGCGCTTCGCTTACTACCTCGCCATCAACAACGTGCTCGGCCTCATCGGCGCCTTCGGCTCCCAAGGCCTCGCCGACGAGAGGCTGTTGCTCGCCGCATTCCGCCGCTTCCTCGCCGATGTCGCCTCCGGCCCTGCCCGACTGCGTACACCCCTTCCCGCCTGTCTGCTCGACACACCCGTGCTGCGCTGCAAGGCCAACCTGCTGACCCGGCTGCACGGGCTCGACGAGCTCATCGGCCCGGTCGACACCCAGTCCGTCTACGTCACCATCGCCAACCCCCTTCATTCCTGAGGAACATGACCCACCCCATCTCCTGAGAGGAGCGTCGCCGTGCCTCCCACCGATGCGAGCACCGACGCAGGTACCGCCCCCATCACCTCCCTCAGCAGCGCCCCGGGCCCCGACGCGGACAGCCAGGACACACTCGACCTGCGTCTGCCCGACGAACTCGTCGCGCTCTTCGCCGAGGAGGCCGAAGCAGCCAGGGGAGCCGAGCGCGCAGCGGAACACGGCGGAGGGGAAGGCACGGCGAAGCCCGGCCCCGTCACGCCGACCGTCACCCCGACCGGTGACGACCTGCTCGACGGCGTCGCCGGCTGGGGTCCCATCGCCAGCCCTGTCGGCCCCTTCCACCTCGTCCCCGTACGCATCGACCGTGACCTGACGCTCATCAGCCGCTGGATGAACGACCCCGCCGTCGCGGCATTCTGGAAGCTGGCCGGACCCGAGACGGTCGCCGAGGATCACCTGCGTGCGCAGCTCGACGGGGACGGCCGCAGCGTTCCCTGTCTCGGCGTACTGGACGGCACGCCGATGAGCTACTGGGAGATCTACCGCGCGGACCTCGACCCACTGGCCCGCCACTATCCCGCTCGCCTTCATGACACCGGAATCCACCTCCTCATCGGTCCCGTCGCCAACCGAGGGCGGGGACTCGGCTCAGCACTGCTCAGAGCCGTCTCCGACCTCGTACTCGACCGGCGCCCCTCGTGCACACGCGTCGTCGCGGAACCCGATCTTCGCAACACCCCCTCCGTGGCTGCCTTTCTGAGCGCCGGTTTCCGGTTCTCAGCCGAGATCGACCTGCCCGACAAACGGGCCGCCCTCATGGTCCGAGACCGGGCCCTGCGCGATGCGCTGTAGCGCCATCACTTTTGGTACACCGCTCGACCCGATCCGGTTCCCAGTCGAACCCGATCCGGCTCTCGACCGCTTGATCGCGCCCATGACCCAGGCGTTGATCGCCCAGGTGTCAGTGCGGCGCCGTAGGGTGGACGCGCTATGACAGAGCACTCACTCCCCGAACTCCTGCATGCCGCCGTCACAGCCGTCGGCGGTACGGAGCGCCCTGGCCAGGTGACCATGGCCGAAGCCGTCGCGGAGGCCATCGACGCCGGCTCCCATCTGCTGGTCCAGGCCGGCACCGGTACGGGAAAGTCGCTGGGCTATCTCGTACCCGCGCTCGCGCACGGCGAGCGTGTCGTCGTGGCGACGGCCACCCTGGCGCTCCAGCGGCAGCTCGTGGAGCGGGACCTTCCGCGCACGGTCGACGCGCTGCATCCGCTGCTGCGCCGCCGCCCTGAGTTCGCGATGCTCAAGGGCCGGTCGAACTACCTGTGCCTGCACCGTCTCCGTGAGGGCATGCCGCAGGACGAGGACGAGGGACTCTTCGACCAGTTCGAGGCGGCCGCGCCCACCAGCAAGCTGGGCCAGGACCTGTTGCGGCTGCGGGACTGGGCGGACGACACCGAGACCGGCGACCGCGACGACCTCGCCCCCGGAGTCTCCGACCGGGCCTGGTCGCAGATCTCTGTGTCGTCCCGGGAATGCCTGGGCGCCTCGAAGTGCGCGTACGGCGCCGAGTGCTTCGCCGAGATGGCCCGAGAGCGCGCCAAGCTCGCCGAGGTCGTGGTCACCAACCACGCGCTCCTCGCGATCGACGCCATCGAGGGTGCCCCGGTCCTGCCGCAGCATGAGGTGCTGATCGTCGACGAGGCCCATGAGCTGGTCTCGCGCGTCACCGGAGTCGCGACCGGCGAGCTCACCCCCGGCCAGGTCAACCGCGCCGTGCGCCGTGCCGCGAAGCTCGTCAACGAAAAGGCCGCCGACCAACTCCAGACGGCCGCCGAGGGCTTTGAGCGCCTGATGGAGCTGGCCCTGCCGGGGCGCCTGGAGGAGATCCCGGAGGACCTCGGGTACGCGCTGATGGCACTGCGCGACGCCGCTCGTACGGTGATCTCGGCGATGGGGACGACACGCGACAAGTCCGTCGGCGACGAGGACGCGGTACGCAAACAGGCACTGGCCTCCGTGGAGTCGATCCACGATGTGGCCGAGCGGATCACGAACGGCTCCGAGTGGGACGTCGTCTGGTACGAACGCCATGACCGCTTCGGCGCCTCCCTGCGCGTCGCGCCGATGTCCGTGTCGGGTCTGCTCAGGGAGAAGCTCTTCGCGGACCGTTCCGTGGTTCTCACTTCGGCGACACTGAAGCTCGGCGGCGACTTCAACGGAGTCGGGGCGTCGTTGGGGCTGGCTCCCGAGGGCACGGAGGGCGAGGACCTCCCGCCATGGACCGGCGTCGACGTCGGCTCACCCTTCGACTATCCGAAGCAGGGCATTCTGTACGTCGCCAAGCATCTGTCGCGTCCCGCGCGTGATGGCGACCGCACGGACATGCTGGACGAGCTGACGGAGCTGATCCAGGCGGCGGGCGGCCGGACGCTCGGGCTCTTCTCGTCGATGCGGGCCGCGCAACTGGCAGCCGAGGAACTGCGCTCCCGCATCCCCGAGTTCCCGATCCTCCTCCAGGGCGAGGAGACCCTGGGCGAGCTGATCAAGAACTTCGCGGCCGACCCGAAGACCTGCCTTTTCGGCACCCTCTCGCTCTGGCAGGGCGTCGATGTCCCCGGCGCCAGTTGCCAGTTGGTCGTCATGGACAAGATCCCCTTCCCACGCCCGGACGACCCTCTGATGAGCGCCCGCCAGAAGGCCGTCGAGGACGCCGGGGGCAACGGCTTCATGGCCGTCGCCGCCACGCATGCGGCACTGCTCATGGCCCAGGGCGCCGGCCGCCTCGTACGAGCGATGGGGGATCGCGGCGTCGTAGCCGTACTGGACCAGCGTCTGGCCACGGCCCGTTACGGCAGCTATCTGAAGGCGTCACTGCCCGACTTCTGGTACACGACGGACCGTAACCAGGTACGACGGTCGCTGGCCGCGATCGACACCGCGGCGAGGAAGGCCGAGGCGGCGGAGGAGACGGGGGAGTAGTACAGCTCCCCGCGCACACCGTTCGGGCGCAAACGCGAGCCCCGGAACCGGCGCAGGTGGTTCCGGGGCTCGGATCAGGGGGGCGGAGGTGTGCCGCCCGCGGCTGTGCTCACACCCGCCGCAGCACCGCCACGACCTTGCCGAGGATGGTCGCCTCGTCGCCGGGAATCGGCTGGTACGCGGAGTTGTGAGGCAGTAGCCACACATGGCCGTTCTCGCGCTTGAAGCGCTTGACGGTGGCCTCGCCTTCCAGCATCGCGGCGACGATGTCGCCATTCTCGGCGACCGGCTGGCGGCGGACCGTAACCCAGTCCCCGTCGCAGATCGCGGCCTCGATCATCGAGTCACCGACGACCTTCAGGACGAACAGCTCGCCGTCCCCGACCAGCTGCCGGGGCAGCGGGAACACGTCCTCGACCGACTCCTCAGCGAGGATCGGGCCACCGGCGGCGATCCGGCCGACCAGCGGGACATACGACGCTGCCGGCTTGCCCGCCGTGTCGGTGGGCTGGACCGTGGACTGGTCGGATCCCCGGACCTCGTAGGCGCGGGGCCGGTGCGGGTCGCGCCGCAGGAAGCCCTTGCGTTCGAGTGCCATCAGCTGGTGTGCGACCGAGGAGGTGCTGGAGAGGCCTACGGCCTGCCCGATCTCCCGCATCGACGGCGGGTACCCGCGCCGCTGCACGGAGTCCCTGATGACCTCGATCACCCGGCGCTGCCGGTCGGTGAGTCCGGAGCTGTCCGCCCGGATTCCCGGAGGTCGGCCCGGCAGGGAGCGTGTGGGCTTGGGTCCCTCCTGATTCAACGCTTCATTCATGGCATGCACCGGCTCGAGTCGGCCCTGGGAGCGGTCCTGGGCGGTGATGGTGGCACTGTCTGCGGTGGTGGTCACGGTCGGCCCCTCTCGTTCGTCTCCCTGCTGGACAACGGTAGTTGCTTTCGAAAGGTTGCGCCAAACACACGTTCGAGTGAAAGATTGCGAATCACCTGGCGTGATCATGTGCTTGGGTGTATGGCCAACGCTGCACCTGGCGGACAAAACGGCTGATTGCTGTACTCTTCGCCGCCGGGACGACGACCTCGTGGGTCGGCGCCCAGTCTGCCATCCGGTATCCCGTCAACCGGATACCGGCCCCTGCCTGCGGCGCCCACGTTATCCCCGCAGGCCCGGGCACGGGTATGGGTGTGCGGCACATGTCGAGATCGGTGCCGCGTGCGTGGTCGCGGGGAGCGACACGCGCGAGCCTGGGAAAATTTACGGCCAAACCCCAGATCTAGTGGTTGGATGGCAGCAGCAGCCCAGAAGTTGTGGTCCCCCGGCTCCTTCGGGGTCTGATCATCGCCTATGCTGGGGACTGCTTCGAGGGGCCCAAGTGGCCTGTCGAGGCTATTGAGTCGTGCTGTGAAGGAGGGATGGAGTTCGATGCACTGCCCCTTCTGCAGGCACCCCGACAGCCGCGTCGTCGACAGCCGTACGACCGACGACGGTACGTCGATCCGCAGGCGCCGCCAGTGTCCTCACTGCTCCCGTCGGTTCACGACGGTGGAGACGTGCTCGCTCATGGTGGTCAAGCGGTCCGGAGTCACCGAACCCTTCAGCCGTACCAAGGTCATCAATGGCGTGCGCAAGGCGTGCCAGGGACGGCCTGTCACCGAGGACGCACTCGCCCAGCTCGGCCAGCGGGTCGAGGAGGCGGTGCGGGCCACCGGAAGCGCCGAACTGACCACCCATGACGTGGGGCTGGCCATTCTCGGCCCGCTGCAGGAGCTGGACCTCGTCGCCTATCTGCGGTTCGCGTCCGTCTACCGGGCGTTCGACTCGCCGGAGGACTTCGAGGCCGCCATCGCGGAACTCAGGGAACAGACGCAGCACCCCGCCGCGGACGACGATGACGCGGGCGAGGGGCGCCAGGGAAGCGACCGGGGGTCCGGAGGGACTGCCGAGGCCCCCGTACCCGCAGGCGCCGGCGACTGACGAGCGGGTCGACCCGCGTCGGCCGGTCGGCGGCGATTCAGAGATCTGTTGCGAGCGGTAGCGCATGCGCTGCGCGCAACATCAGACATACATGTGCCCCAGGAAGAACGAGGCACTTCAGGGCGTTTTGGCCCGATACAGGGAGGCGGCATGACAGAGACGGCGAGCGGTCCGGCACGGAGTTCCCGAGCCAAGGGCACCAAGGCGAACAAGGGGCTGCGGATCGAGCGCATCCACACCACCCCGGGCGTACATCCGTACGACGAGGTCGAGTGGGCGCGTCGTGACGTCGTCATGACCAACTGGCGCGACGGCTCGGTCAACTTCGAGCAGCGTGGCGTCGAGTTCCCCGAGTTCTGGTCGGTGAACGCGGTCAATATCGTCACCAGCAAGTACTTCCGCGGTGCCGTGGGCACCCCGCAGCGCGAGGTGAGCCTCAAGCAGCTCATCGACCGCATCGTGAAGACCTACCGGAAGGCCGGTGAGGACTACAAGTACTTCGCCTCGCCCGCCGATGCCGAGATCTTCGAGCACGAGCTGGCGTACGCCCTCCTGCACCAGGTCTTCAGCTTCAACTCGCCGGTGTGGTTCAACGTCGGCACACCGCAGCCTCAGCAGGTCTCCGCCTGCTTCATCCTGGCCGTCGACGACTCCATGGACTCGATCCTCGACTGGTACAAGGAAGAGGGCATGATCTTCAAGGGCGGCTCCGGTGCCGGCCTGAACCTCTCCCGGATCCGTTCGTCCAAGGAACTGCTGTCCTCCGGTGGCAACGCCTCCGGTCCGGTCTCCTTCATGCGCGGTGCCGACGCCTCGGCTGGAACGATCAAGTCCGGTGGTGCCACCCGTCGCGCCGCCAAGATGGTCATCCTCGACGTCGACCACCCCGACATCGAGGACTTCATCCAGACCAAGGTCAAGGAAGAAGAGAAGATCCGCGCCCTGCGTGACGCGGGCTTCGACATGGACCTGGGCGGCGACGACATCACGTCCGTCCAGTACCAGAACGCCAACAACTCGGTCCGCGTGAACGACGCGTTCATGAAGGCGGTCGAGAACAGCGAGAAGTTCGGCCTGCGTGCGCGGATGACCGGCGAGGTCATCGAGGAGGTCGACGCCAAGGAGCTCTTCCGCAAGATGGCCGAGGCCGCCTGGGCCTGCGCCGACCCGGGCATCCAGTACGACGACACCATCAACCACTGGCACACCTGCCCGGAGTCCGGCCGTATCAACGGCTCGAACCCCTGCAGCGAGTACATGCACCTGGACAACACGTCCTGCAACCTCGCCTCGCTGAACCTGATGAAGTTCCTGAAGGACGACGGCTTGGGCAACCAGGCCTTCGACGTCGAGCGCTTCTCGAAGATCGTCGAGCTCGTCATCACGGCGATGGACATCTCCATCTGCTTCGCGGACTTCCCGACTCAGAAGATCGCCGAGAACACTCGCGCCTACCGTCAGCTGGGCATCGGATACGCCAACCTCGGCGCCCTCCTGATGGCCACGGGCCACGCGTACGACTCCGACGGTGGCCGTGCCCTCGCCGGCGCCATCACCTCCCTGATGACGGGCACGTCGTACAAGCGCTCCGCGGAACTCGCCGCGGTCGTCGGCCCGTACGACGGCTACGCCCGCAACGCGCAGCCGCACCAGCGCGTCATGCAGCAGCACGCCGACGCCAACGCCGTGGCTGTCCGCATGGACGACTTGGACACTCCGATCTGGGCCGCCGCCACGGAGGCCTGGCAGGACGTGGTCCGGCTCGGTGCGAAGAACGGCTTCCGCAACTCCCAGGCGTCCGTCATCGCCCCGACCGGCACCATCGGTCTGGCGATGTCCTGTGACACCACCGGCCTCGAGCCCGACCTCGCGCTGGTCAAGTTCAAGAAGCTGGTCGGCGGCGGCTCGATGCAGATCGTCAACGGCACCGTGCCGCAGGCCCTGCGCCGCCTGGGCTACCAGGAGGAGCAGATCGAGGCGATCGTCGATCACATCGCCGAGCACGGCAACGTGGTCGACGCCCCCGGACTCAGGCACGAGCACTACGAGGTCTTCGACTGCGCCATGGGCGAGCGTTCCATCTCCGCGATGGGCCACGTCCGCATGATGGCCGCGATTCAGCCCTGGATCTCCGGCGCGCTCTCCAAGACGGTCAACCTGCCGGAGTCGGCGACCGTCGAGGACGTCGAGGAGGTCTACTTCGAGGCGTGGAAGATGGGCGTCAAGGCGCTCGCGATCTACCGTGACAACTGCAAGGTCGGCCAGCCACTTTCCGCCAAGAACAAGGGCAACCAGAGCCCTGAGGCCACCGCGGCCGCCGAGCGGGCGGAGGAGACCATCCGCGAGACGGTCGAGAAGGTCGTCGAGTACCGCCCGGTGCGCAAGCGCCTCCCCAAGGGGCGTCCCGGTATCACCACCTCCTTCACGGTGGGCGGTGCCGAGGGCTACATGACCGCCAACTCCTACCCGGACGACGGTCTCGGCGAGGTCTTCCTGAAGATGTCGAAGCAGGGTTCCACCCTCGCGGGCATGATGGACGCCTTTTCGATCGCCGTCTCCGTAGGCCTGCAGTACGGCGTGCCCCTGGAGACGTACGTTTCGAAGTTCACCAACATGCGTTTCGAGCCGGCCGGTATGACGGACGACCCGGACGTGCGGATGGCGCAGTCGATCGTCGACTACATCTTCCGCCGCCTGGCGCTCGACTTCCTGCCCTTCGAGACTCGTTCCGCGCTCGGTATCCACTCCGCCGAGGAGCGCCAGCGTCACCTGGAGACCGGTTCGTACGAGCCGTCCGACGACGAGGTCGACGTCGAGGGTCTCGCCCAGTCCGCGCCCCGCGCGCAGGAACTGAAGGCCGTCGCATCCCCGAAGGCCGTGGTCGAGGCGGCCAAGCCCGCCCCGGAGCAGGCTCACACCAGCGCGGAGCTGGTGGAGATGCAGCTGGGCATCCAGGCGGACGCCCCCCTGTGCTTCTCCTGCGGTACGAAGATGCAGCGGGCCGGGTCCTGCTACATCTGCGAGGGCTGCGGCTCCACCAGCGGCTGCAGCTGAGAACGAGCGGAATTGCATCGAGTGCATCACTCGGCAGCCAACACCGTGACGAGTAATCCCTGATCAGAGGGGCGTCAGCCTCGTGCTGGCGCCCCTCTCGAGTAACGGCTGGCCTGGGGATACACCCGCCGTTGAAGCGCCCGTAACAATGTTGCGTCCAGCGCAACCGCTTCTAAGGTCCCCCGTGAAGGTGATACAGAGGGAAACACATGGACCATGCAGTCCACGATCTCGGTCGGCAGCCCAAGGGGTCCGTTGCGGTGGTCGACCTGTCCGGGAATGCTGCAAACGTGCGGCTCTTGGACGCCAGCAACTACCAGCGCTACAAGAAGGGCCAGAAGCACTCGTTCCGGGCTGTGACGCAAAACGGCTCGGAAGGAGGTGTTAGTGATGGCCAAGAACCCACGACAGACGGGCAAGAACGCGGCGTCGGCTGCGGCCAAGGTGCTCGCCAACCCGAAGTCGACGAAGGCGGAGAAGTCTGCGGCAGCCAGCGCTTTGTCGCAGACGCCGTCGAAGAAGCGTAAGAAGTGACACTAGTGCCGTCCAGGGCCTGCACCCTGGGCGGTCCTTCCCGGGTCCGCTAACGCGGTGGTGACGGGGACCTTCTGCGTCTCGGCCGCGCGTTCAGGGAACCCGTTGTGTGTAGTCGGCGCCGATGACGTAACCAACGCATCGATGTTGCGTTGATGGGCGCCGCAGCAAGTACCATCGCAGCACGCTGACGCCGAACCGGTGAACCTCCGGCAGGACTTCCGCCATGGCCGAACGACGAGGACCGTGGACCCGCCACGGCCGGGTGCCGCTGTGCGCGACACCATGTCTCACCGCCTACCGGGACGAGGTGACGCTTCCGCACGGAGAGCGAGGCGCCTACGACTGGGTGCAGGTGCCGGACCAGGTGCGGGTGGCTGCGTTGGTCGACGGGGCGCTTCTCGTCGTCGAGCAGTACCACTACCTCGCCGGAACGATGTGGCAGTTGCCGGGCGGGTCCGTGGATCCGGCGGACGGCGGCAGTCGCACAGCGGCCCATCGGGAACTGGCTGAGGAGACCGGCTACCGAGACGGACGGTGGGTCGACAGGGGTTCGCTCCACGCCCTGCCCGGGCTCACGCCCGCCCGCGTCCACTTGTGGAGCACGATCGACCCCATGCCGTCCCGTGCCGCGCCGGAACCAGCAGAGGCAGATCTGGTTGTCCGTCACATTCGCCTGGATGAGGCGGTGTTCGCGGTATGGGACGGGCGCCTGCGGTGTGCGGCCAGTGCGGCGCTGGTGATGATGCTGGCCCTGGAACGGAGTCCGTGAACCCGTCAGCCCAGGTCGCCCCGCGCGTCTAGGTCGAAGTCCTCCTCACGGCCGGCGAGCCGGTCCTCGCACCGCTTCAGCTCCGCCTTGAGATCGGCACGCCGCTGCGGGGCGAGCGCGGTCCGGTCGAGCATTCCCCGCAGGGCGTCCCGCCGGATCAGGAGGTGGACGGGACGCTCGGGGCTGATGAACCGCTCCGTGTATGCGTACGCGGTCTGGTAGTCCTGCTGGGCGATGCTCAGCCGGGCTCTGAGGCCGGTCCGAATGTCACGGCGCTGCCTGCTGAACTTGCGGTCGAGTTGGTCCAAGGCTGTGCTTGCCTCGTCGACGCGTGAGGTGCGCAGCGCGCAGAGCACGTAGTTGGCCAGCACCTCGAAGCGTACGTTGTCGGACTTCTCAAGTGCCTTCTGGGCGAATTCATAGGCGGTCTCCATGTCGCCCCAGAGGTACTCCACGCGTGACGTGCGGTGGCTGACCATCTCGGCGTGGTCGATGTCCGCCAGACGCACGAGCAGCTTGAGCGCCGTGTCCCGGTCGCCCAACTTGCAGGCGATCTGGATCTTCAGGTCCACGACGAAACGGTTGTCGGGCTGCTTCTTCTCTGCTCGCGAGATGTGCTCTTCGGCGCGGGGCAGATCGCCCAGACGAAGACAGCACTCGGCCATCTCGCGGTGGATCGCCATGCCACCGTATCCGTTGTCGAGCGCCTTCTGATAGTAGTTCAGGGCCTCTTGGTGTTCGCCCCTGTGCCTCTCCAGGAAGCCCGTGAGGAAGAACGCGTCGCGCATTTGACCACGCTTCTTGAGCTCTGCGATGTGGTCGCCCGCCTGCGCGAACTCGCCGAGCTTCACATGGGCGCGAATGAGCCTCGTCCGGGCCTGATGGATGCCGGGATTGGTGTCAAGCGCGTCGGTCGCCATGTCGACCGAGCGTTGGAACTCCTGCTCGTAGTAGTACTGGTCGGCCAGCTTCACTCGGTCGGTGAGCAGGGCGTACGCCCGGGGAGTGGACTGCTGCCCCGCCTTGTCCATGGCACGGAACAAGGTGCGTTGCAGGGCCAAGTAGTCGGTTCCGTCCTCGGACCGGGCCAGGAACTCGTCGAGTCTGCTCGCGACCGCCCCGTACTCGGCTTTGCTGCAGGTGCCGAACTCGCGGCGGATCGCGTCAACGGCTGGCCCGGACACCTCGTACCAGCCGCCGGCGGTCGGGACGATCAGCGAGACGTCGATGAGATGGATCAAGGCCTTCTCGATACCGTCGTCCGAGGTACTGGTCGCCTTTTCCAGGACGGACAGCGGCAGCGGGCTGTTCGCTGCCATGACGCGGAGGATCTTCTGTTCCGTGTTGCTGAACTTGTTCTGCTTGAGATAGCTGGTGAGCGGCGACGCGCCGAAATCCGAGAGCATCCGACCGCGGATCCCAAGGTCGGGCCCGTAGGCTGTGATGAGTTCGAGCGCAAACGCGACCGAGGGCGGATAGCCGCGGACCGCTGTGGTGATCTCCTTGACGGTCGCGGGGGACAAGGTGATCTGACGGGCCTTCGCCATGAGGCCGACGAGACGGCTGATGTCCGCATCTTCCAAGGGCCGAAGATGCACCACGCCGAGCGGGCGCATTCCTCGCGCGATGAAGTGATCCGGCGAGGGCCGCCTGTTCGTGAGCAACGCGGTGACGATGTCTGGATACTGGCCCAGCGACTCGATCAGGTCGAGGATGTACGGCGCGATGTCGCCGTCGTTGTCCAGGAGCCCACCCTCGTCATGGAGCACAGGCATCTGGTGGTACTGACAGATCTCCTGGAACTTGGCCAGCGCATGTGCAATGGCCTGCGCGTCGCTAAGCGCGGCGATCTCTCTGGTCCGCTGCAGGGACTCTTCGGGAGTCTCCGAAGGATCGACCAGCGCGGAGAGTTTCGCGGCGAGGGCCTGCACGGTGTCGCCGGGTTCCACGTCGATGACCAGGAGGGTCTCCAGGTCGAGCGACTCGCGGACCATCCTGGTCAACGTGGCGCGTCGGCCTATGCGGGGAAGCCCTGTTACGCAGGCGACCTGGCTCTCCGCTCCCGGTTCCGGCGCGGAATACACGTCCTGAAGTGCTGCGATCTCGGTAGCCCGGCCCACGAAGCGGGGGCTCTGCCCCTGACGCACCAGATCGTCGATGAGGGCTCTGATCTTGCGTGCGGCAGGCTTCGCCGCGATCGTCGTAATGTGCTTGGTGCGGTTCAGCCAATCCGGCAGGTCCTCGGGCGCGATGTCCGGGTTCAGGCGGACCACCAGGACGTTCTTGATCCGCCCCATCGCTGCCTGGAAGCGTGCCTCACGGATCTCATGTCTCACCCAGGGGGAGGCCAGGGCGGCTTTGCTGAGGAAGAAGACGAAAGCCGCTGATTCCTTGAGGGCCTCGTCAATGGAGCCGAGGATGTCGCCACCGGCGTGGAACGACCGGTAGTCGATCGTGGCAAAGGCCCGGCCGACCTCGGCCGCCACTTCTCGTACGAAGGCGGCGTCCTGGGTCGAGTAGGAGAAGAATGCCTTGATCACGGAACGGCCGGTCCTCTCGGGGCGGGCGGTTGGGACGAGGCGGACGCTTGCGGAGCCTGGGTGGGGGCGACCTCCGAGGTCCCGATCAGATCCGCAGCACCTGCCACATTGCCCAGCACCTGGGCTAGTTCCAGGAGAACCAGGCGCAGCGAGTCGAGATCGGTTCGGAGAGCGCCGATCTCCTGCCAGGTGTTCTCGTGCTCGACAGCGGAACGGCCAGCTGGCGTGGAGCTCTCCCAAGCTGTGAGCCGCGGATGCCACTTGCTGAGAACCGGCCGCACCGCCCTGTTGAGCACGGTGACGGCGAGGATCCCAAACGACACCTCGTTGCGTGCCCCAGGTGGCGCGACGTCGGGGCCGTACCGTTTGAGGATGTCGCGGACCGTCGCGAAGAGGACGTACATGGAGGTCAACGCCTCACGCGCCGAACCTTCGTCCTCACGCAACGGGGCGACGGAAACCCGCGTCACCAGTTCCACGTAAAGCTCCCAGGCAGCCCTCTGCTCGGCGTCGTCGGGCTCCCACTCACCACCGATCTCCCCCAAAAACGGAATGGTGATCTTGACGTTCAGCCGCTTCGGCCGCATGCGCCCCCCTGTACCCCCACCATGTGTCGATCCGTCAGATGGTAGATCAGTCGCGGGAGCACTGGGAGGCAGGAGTACAGAGAAGGGGACAGCAACGGGAGTGCGGTGACGGCAGGCGTCGAGGTCACCGAGTTCGGCCGCACATGTGCCTCGAACGAGCCACCGCACGGCTGGACGAGGGAAGGGGACTCGGAAGTTCCTCGAAAAAGAGATTCATCGGAATACCGCAGCCAGCAATAAGTGATCTCCATCAGTATCCAAGACCGTGCGGGGCGGTACGGCCAGGCCGTACCGCCCCTTCGGCTTGAGCCGGTCAGGACTCGTGGCCGCTGCCCATGGTCCTGGCGAAGGATGCCGGGTCTCCGTCGAAGCCTCGGACGCCGGAGCGGAAAGACCACTCTCCCGAGTCGTCGCGCAGGAACTCGGCGACTGTCGCGGACGTCGCTCCCAGTACGCCGCCGAAGTCGTCCTCGGCCAGGACGGTGTAGCCCTCGCTGATGCGCAGCGAGGGGTGGTGCACCCCGACGAAGGTCCTTGGTCCGGAGCGCTGCTGGATGCAGACGCCGACGACAACGCGCGCGTACCGCTTGTCGAGACGGGTGAGCTCCAGGGTCATCACCTCGTCCCAGCCGAAGCCCTTGCCGTCCTTGCTGTCCCGGTTGAGGGTGATGGTGCCGTCCGGGGATCGGCTGTCGAAGTGCACTACGTAGTCGGGGTTTTCGTGTGTGTTCGTCGCCAAGTAGGTCGCGGCGACGAGGTCGAGATCGGTGGGCGGCTCACCGGCGGGACTCGGGTCCCACTTCACCGCGACCTCGACCTTGCTGATGCCCTTGTTGAGGCCGTTCACCAGATCTCCCTCCTGGTCCCCTGTGACAGTCGCCCCAACTGCTGGGCAGCTGAGGCATGTTGCCCATCGTGTCACGCACAGGGGGGCGCTCGCGCGGATGTACTCCGCCAGAGCGTGACCAAGGCCACGTTCTGTGGCCTTACGATGGCGCGGTGCTGGTCAAGTGGATTCGCTGCACCGTGGTGGACCGCCGCGGTTTTGAACGGGGGCAGCGGAAATGGGCGGGGCTTCTGGGGGAGCCGGGATTCCGGGGGCAGGGTGGGGGCTGGAGTCGGGGGCGACCCGGAGTGGCCCATATCTTCGCCTTCTGGGAGAGCCGTGCGTTCTACGACTCCTTCATGGCCCGCTCCCATGACCGGCTGGCCGCCGCGCAGTCCGGCACCTTCAAGGATCCACATATCAAACTCTTCGATCACCGCTTCGATGTGAAGACCGGCTTCGAGCCGCGCTTCACGGACGCCGACCTGGTGCGGGTGGCGCACTGCCGCGTCCACGAGGAGAGGGCCGAACACTTCGCGTTGATGCAGGAGAAGGTGTGGAACCCGGCGATGGCAGGCTCTCCCGGCATGGTGCGCGGGCTGTTCGGTGAGGCGCCCGGTCATGAGTTCCTGGTGCTGTCGATGTGGCAGTCGGCCGCCGAGCACGGCAAGTACCGCACCGAGCGCGTCGAGCGGCTCGCCCTTCGGGCCCAGATCGAGGCGGACGTAGCGGCCCTCGCCGGCGACATCGTGGAGCTGGAGCCGAGCTGGACGGTCTGAAGCGGTCACAGTTGTGTGATCTCCGCCTTATGGAGCCCGTACGAGTGCTCGATCCGCTCCGATCCGATCTAGGGTTTTGGCATGGCACGACCACGGCGCATCGTCCTTGTCCGACACGGCGAGTCGGTGGGCAATGCCGATGACACCGTGTACGAACGCGAACCCGACCACGCACTGGCCCTCACCGAAACGGGATGGCAGCAGGCGGAAGAGACGGGCAAGCGGCTGCGGGAGGTGTTCGGTCATGAGCGCGTAAGCGTTTACGTCTCCCCATATCGCCGTACGCACGAGACGTTCCGCGCCTTCCATCTCGACCCGGAACTGGTGCGTGTACGCGAGGAGCCGCGGCTGCGCGAGCAGGACTGGGGCAACTGGCAGGACCGGGAGGACGTACGCCAGCAGAAGACGTATCGCGACGCGTACGGGCACTTCTTCTACCGCTTCGCGCAGGGGGAGTCCGGCGCCGATGTGTACGACCGGGTCGGCGGCTTCCTGGAAAGCCTGTTCCGCAGCTTCGAGGCGCCCGACCATCCGCCCAACGTGCTCATAGTGACTCACGGGCTGGCCATGCGGCTGTTCTGCATGCGCTGGTTCCACTGGTCGGTCGCGGAGTTCGAGTGCCTGGTGAACCCCGGGAACGGGGAGATGCGGATGCTCGTTCTCGGGGAGGACGGCAAGTACACGCTTGACCGGCCCTTCGACCGCTGGCGTGATCCGAAACCGTACGGAGTCACCGGACAGATTTGGCAGGGCGATGACCGCTGACTCCTCTCCCGACGGGCGCTTGGCCCGCACCCTGGCCTCCCTGGGCGGACTCGCGGTGGGTGACGCTCTGGGCTCGCAGTTCTTCGTGCCCGAGAACTACCCGCTGCTCAAGCGCCGTGCTCTGCCGGTCGGCCCCTGGCAGTGGACCGACGACACCGAAATGGCCTGCTCCGTAGTGGCCGTTCTGGCCGCCCACCGCCGTATCGACCAGGACGAGCTGGCCCGCTCCTTCGCGGAGCACCACGATTTCGACCGGGGCTACGGGCCAGCGGTCAACCGTCTGTTGCGGCTGATCCGAGAAGGCGGCGACTGGCGCGAGCTGGCATCTGCCCTCTTCAACGGGCAGGGCTCGTGGGGGAACGGCGCCGCGATGCGCATCGCACCCCTGGGCGCCTGGTACGCGGACGATCCGGAGCAGGCGACGCACCAGGCTGAGATTTCGGCGTACCCCACGCATCAGCACCGCGAGGCCGTGGCCGGCGCCATGGCCGTGGCCGCTGCGGCCGCGCTGGCCGCCGCACCGGGCGGTCCGCCCAGCGCCGGGGCACTCCTCGACGGCGTCATAGCCCTCATGCCGCGCAGCGCTGTCGAGGCCGGGCTGCGGCGTGCCCGGGACATGCTCGACTACGACGACGCGACGACGGTCGCCGCGGTGCTCGGCTGCGGGCGGCGTACGAGCGCACATGACACGGTGCCGTTCGCGCTCTGGTCGGCCGCACGTTCGCTCGGCGACTACGAGCGGGCGTTCTGGACGACCGCCCAGGTGGGCGGGGACGTGGACACGACCTGCGCCATCGTGGGTGGTGTACTGGCCGCCGGTAAGGCGGGCACACCTCCTGCGGAGTGGGTGGAACGGACGGAGCTCCTGCCGGGCTGGGCGACGGAGCATCCGTAACTGTCACAGACCTGACACAGAGCCCCCGCTCCCCGCTGCGCCGGCCGACCCGCGGATACCCTGTCCGCCACGCCGCCCGTTGATCATCTCGGGCGTGCGCCGACGAGACACCGGTCCCCTGGCTTCCGGCCAGCCACGTGCTGCGAGCCGCCCGTGGACCGGTCGGGAGGGGGTCCCGTGTCAGACACGCCGTCCGAGGCCGAACCGAGAAAGCCGGGAACTGACGACGGAGGGGGTGCCGAGGGGAGCGCTGTCGAGGGCTCCGGAGGAGGGGGCGGCGCCGGCAGTGGGCGCACCGCCGCGCTGACCAAGAAGCCGGCCGTCGCTGCCGATGAGCCCGAGGATGCCGTCCCCGCGTCGTACTCCGGCGACGCCGCCTCGGAGGGCGATGCCGACGGGGACGACCCGGACCGAGGGGACGTCGACTCGGGCTACCCGGTCGCCGAGTCCGCCTGGTGGTTCGCGGACCTTCAGGCGAAGCCCCCGGCACCCGTCCGCCCCGCCACCCTCTGGGCCGCCCTGGCCACCGGCGTACTGAGCATGCTCCTGCTCGCTGACGGACTGGCCCTCAACCTCCTGCTGGTGGCCATTCCGGCCGCGCTCGCCGCTTACTACGCCGCTCAGGCGGCCGGCCGTGGCCCGCGGCGCTGGACGCTGGTGTGGGGAGTCGGCGGCCTCGCCCTGCTGGCCGTGCCGGCGCTGCGCGACGCCGACTGGCCGACGTTCCTGGCCGTGGTGACCGCCGTGGCCGCGGGCTCGCTCGCGCTGCACGGCGGCCGTACCTGGACCGGAGTGCTGTTCGGCCCGATCGGCCTGTACACCGCGGTTCTCACCGGACCCGTCTGGGGCTGGCGAGGCCTGCGGGAACGGTTCGGCGGCGCCCGCGGCAACCTGGGCCCGGTGCTGCGCGCGCTCGCCGTGGCCGCGGTTCTGCTGCTGGTCTTCGGGGCGCTGTTCGCGGGGGCCGACGCGGCCTTCGCGGATCTGCTCGGTGGCCTCATCCCGGACGCTTCCGTCTCCGGCGGCCCCTGGCACATCGTCCTGCTGGTGCTCGGCCTGGTCGGCGCGCTGGCGGCGGCACACACGGCCGCTTCGCCCGTTCAGTGGGACCGCATCGAGGTGCCCCCGGGCCGGGAGCGAGGCCGGGTCGAGTGGGCGCTGCCTCTGATCGTGCTCGTCGTGCTCTTCGCGGCCTTCAACGCCGTCCAACTCGCCGTCCTGTTCGGCGGATACGACACCGTGCTGGAGAAGACCGGCCAGAGTTACGCAGAGTACGCGCGCCAAGGCTTCTGGCAGCTGCTCCTGGTCACGCTGCTCACCCTGCTCGTCATCGTCTTCGCCCTGCGCTGGGCCCCGCGTGGCGGGGCGCGCGACTGGACGCTGGTGCGCGCCGTCCTGGGAACTCTCTGTGTTCTCACGCTTGTTGTCGTGGCATCGGCGGTGCGGCGTATGGACATGTACGTGGAGGCGTATGGACTGACGCGACTGAGGATCTCCGTGGTGACGGTGGAGCTCTGGCTCGCCCTGGTCATCCTGCTCATCATGGCGGGCGGCGTATGGGGAGCCCGCTGGCTACCGCGTGCGGTGATCGCCAGTGCCGCCGCGGGTGTGCTCGCCTTCGGGCTCGTCTCGCCGGACGGCCTGGTCGCCGAGCGCAACGTCGAGCGGTACGAGGCCACGAGCAAGGACGGTGAGGGCAAGTTCGACGTCGACTACGCGCGCGGCCTGTCCGCGGATGCCGTACCGGCCCTCGACAAGCTTGAGGAGCCGCTTCGCTCCTGCGTGCTCAAGCCCATCGCGAGGGAACTGAAGAAGGATAACAAGCCCTGGTACGCCACCAGTTGGGGCGAGGTCAGGGCCCGCGGCATCCTCGAGGACCGGCCGCTGTCGGCCGAGGCGGACTGGAGCGAGTGCCTGCGGCTCCGTGACGAGTTCCAGTACCGCTGAGGCGCGCACTCGAACGTACCGAGTGGGCCGGACCGGCGTCCACGGGACGCGGGTCCGGCCCACTCGTCTGCGTCAGCCCCCGGCGGGTCCTGCGGTACCCGACAGGGCGTCGAGGTCGCTCTTGCGGACCCGGATCACCAGCGCGGCGATGGCCAGGGCGAGTACGGCCATTGCAGCGGCCGGGATGAAGGCGGTGGATATGCCCTGGGCCAGCACTTCATTGCCCCAGGGAGCCGGCAGTTGCTGCGTCTGCGCGAACTCCGCCTTCTGCTCCGGCGAGGCGTTCGCCATGAACGCGGGCAACTGCTTCTCCGCCTCCTCACGGCTTGCCGTGCCGAAGACCGTGGTCAGGATGGACAGACCGAGCGAACCGCCCACCTGCTGCGTGGCGTTGAGCAGGCCGGACGCCGCGCCCGCTTCGTGCTGTGCCACACCGGAGACCGCCGTGAGCGTCAGCGTCACGAAGTTCAAACCCATGCCGAAGCCGAACACAAGCATCGGGCCGAGCACTCCGCCGGCGTACGAGCTGTCGGGGTTGATGAAGGTCTGCCAGCCGAGTCCGATCACGGAGAGCACCGAGCCGACGACCATGAAGGGCTTGGGGCCGAGCACGGGCAGGAGCCGCTGCGAGAGGCCCGCGCCGAACGCGATCGCGACCGTGACCGGGAGGAAGGCAAGGCCCGCCTCGATCGGCGTGTAGTCCAGCACGTTCTGCACGAACAGCACGATGAAGAAGAACATGCCGAACATCGCCGCGGCCAGGCTCAGCATGATCACATACGTGCCCGAGCGGTTGCGGTCGGCGAACATGCGCAAAGGCGTGATCGGCTCCTTGGCCCTGGACTCGATCAGTCCGAAGGCCAGCAGCAGGACCGCCGCCGCCCCGAAGGACCCGAGGGTGAGGCTGTCGCGCCAACCTTCCTCCGAGGCCCGGATGAAGCCGTAGACGAGGGACGCCATGCCGACCGTCGAGGTCAGTGCGCCCGCGATGTCGAAGCGCCCCGGATGCCGTTCGGACTCGCTGATGTAGAGCGGCGTGAGGAATGCGATCAGCAGGCCGATGGGTACGTTGACGAAGAGCACCCAGCGCCAGTCGAGCCACTCGGTGAGCATGCCGCCGGCCAGCAGACCGATCGCGCCGCCGCCGGCCGAGACCGCGGCGAAGACACCGAACGCCCTGTTGCGTTCGGGACCTTCCGGGAAGGTCGTGGTGATGAGCGCCAGCGAGGTGGGCGACGCGATCGCGCCACCGACGCCCTGGAGAGCGCGTGCGGCCAGCAACTGCCAGGGTTCCTGGGCGAAACCGCCGAGCAACGAGGCAAGTGTGAAGAGCAGGATGCCGGTCATGAAGACCCGGCGTCGGCCGAGGATGTCGCCGGCCCGGCCGCCGAGCAGCAGCAGACCGCCGAAGGTGAGCGTGTATGCGCTGACGACCCACGTGAGATCGGTCGTGGAGAACTTGAGCGCGTCTTGAATGTGCGGGAGTGCGATGTTCACAATCGTGGCATCGAGTACCACCATGAGTTGGCAGGCCGCGATGACGGTGAGCGCGATGCCGGGACGACCCTCCCGGCGGGCCGCCCCTGGCTTCTGGTCCTTTGTCAGTTGAGAGGTTGTCACTATTGGGTCCCCCACAAGTACGTTAGTGAACGCTCGCGTTCACTGTCACGTCAACGTTAGTGAGTCCCCGTCAGTGAACGCAAGCGTTCACTGAATCGCTTTCGTGTCGTGTCACCGGTCCGCTCGCTTTTCCCCGAGAGCCCCGCTCCCCTGCACAACGGAGACACTCAGATGGCTACTTCGCGCTTGACGGCCGCCCCCGCTCAGCCGGCCTCCCCGCGTCGGCGCGGCGCCGTACTCGAACGCGCGATCCTCGAGGCCGCGCTCGATCAGCTCAGTACGGTCGGCTGGAACGGCCTCACGATGGAGGGCGTCGCAGCGGGAGCTCAGACCGGAAAGGCCGCGGTCTACCGTCGTTGGCCGTCCAAGGAGGATCTCGTCGTCGACGCGCTCCGGTCCGGGCTGCCGGAGTTGGAGCACGCGCCCGACCTCGGCAGCGTGCGCGAAGAACTCCTGGATCTCTGCCACCGGGTGCGCGAGGTGATGTTCTCACGCTCCGGATTCGCTCTGCGTTCGGTGCTTTACGAATGCGACTTCGGTACCGCCGAACGCTTCCACACCGTGATCCTCGAGCGGGTCGTGGAGCCGGGTGCTCGGCTCGTTGAGGGCATCATTCGCCGCGGGATCGCGCGGGGAGATGTGCGACCCGAGGCTGCGAACGGGTACGTCTTCGACACCATGCCGGCGATGATGATGTACCGCTCGAAGGTGTGCGCCTGTGAATGGAACGAGCGGGAGCTGGAAGCCATGGTCGACCAGTTGATGCTTCCGCTGCTGCGGCCGAGCGCGGCATGACGTGATGTCGGCACCGCGTTCGAGTGGCGGCTCAAGTCCCTCTGTGGTTGCCCGGAGAAACCTGGGTGTCGCAGGGGGTTCCCGGCGGCGTACTCTGGTGCCGCCATGGCGTACGAAGCACCCACTCACACCGTCGAGCGCTCCTTGCGGGCCACCACCGGAGCGAAGGTCATTGCCGGTGTCGACGAGGTGGGGCGCGGCGCGTGGGCCGGTCCGGTCACCGTCTGCGCGGCGGTCACGGGGTTGCGCCGCCCGCCCGAAGGCCTCACCGATTCCAAGCTCCTCACCATCAAGCGGCGTACCGAGATGGCCGAGGAGCTGGCGAAGTGGGTGACGTCGTACGCCCTGGGGCATGCCTCTCCGGAGGAGATCGACAACCTGGGGATGACGGCCGCGCTGCGGCTTGCCGCCGTACGCGCCCTGGATGCCATGCCGGTTCGCCCCGACGCGATCATCCTCGACGGGAAGCACGACTATCTCGGCACTCCTTGGCGGGTCCGTCCGGTCATCAAGGGCGACCAGTCGTGCGTGGCTGTCGCGGCGGCCTCGGTGATCGCCAAGGTCGAGCGTGACAAACTGATGGCCGAACTGGGTATCGAACATGCAGACTTCGGTTTTGCGACCAACGCCGGGTATCCGTCACCCGTGCACAAGGCCGCGCTGGAGTTGCGGGGCCCCACCCCGTACCACCGGCTTTCGTGGGCGTATCTTGATGCGCTGCCCCAGTGGCGGCACCTCAAGAAGGTCCGCAGCTGGGCGGACGGAAGCGTTCCGGAGATCGAAGGTCAGCTCGGCCTCGACTTCTGACGGTTCCGCTCGCACTCATGTGCCACCCGCCGGGGCGAGTCGCACCGGCGTTTGATAAAAATCAGCTCATGCCTCTCATTCCCGAGGAGCCTCAGATTCACGAGAGTGCCCAGGGTCCCCGCGCCACTCCGGCCAACGGCCGAACCGCGCCGACCCCCCGTCCCGTACCTGGTCCCCGTCCCGCGGCCCCGCCGCGTCCCGGTCGTCCGGGTGCCGTCCGGCCGATGCCGCCGGCGCAACGTGCGCCGCGCGACACGCCTGTGGCCAAGCCGGAGCCATCCGCTCCGGCCGCCCCCGCCGCTCCCTCCGCTCCGCAGATCCAGCTGATCCCGGCCTCGGCCGAGGGGGCGCTGGATGCCGCCGAGGAAGCGGTCGACCTGCTGCTCGACACGGGCCGTGCCCCCGGTGAGGTGCTGGTGATCACCACCGGCGAGCCACATCCGTGGGCCGCGCACGAGTTGTCCTTCGGCGAGGCCGCGTACTGGGCCCAGCACGACGCGGGCGACGACGTCTTCTACGCCGACGCCTCGCTCGCCGGTCGTGTCGCGTCCCGCCCCGTGGTGGTCGTTGCCGTCAACGGCGGTCCCGACGCTGCCGCCGCCACGGCCCTGCCACTGGCCCTCGGCCGAGCCGGCGCCCTGCTGATCGTCTGCGGCGACCCGCAGAAGATCAACTCGGTGCTGGGGGCAGGGGTCTGAGACCCGCTTCCCTCCAAGGGGTGGGTGCCGCCGCGGCGGCATGTGCACGGTGGACGGTTTGACGTGTGCCGGTACGGGGGGACGTACCGGCGCGGCCAGGGTCGCAGTGCCACGGCTTCATGTGCGTTGCCGTGGAGGTTTGTCGTGCGTCGGCACGTCGTCGCGGCCGGGCTCCACGCACGCGTGTCAGGCGCCCGTGACTGCCGGCGGCGATCAGCCGGGCTTCGTTCGCCGGGTCAGCGGGCCGCGGCGCGGCGCAGTACGTCCGAGGCGGCGCCCCCGGTGCGCGGCTGGGGTGCCTCTGCCGTGGCGAAGGACTCGAAGGACTCCGGCACCGAGTCCACGTTGGGATGACGGCCGCCGCGCCCCTCGCCCAGGACCTGCCAGCCCTCACCCGTCAGCGTGATGTACGCCCCGCAGCGCAGCCCGTGCAGCGTGCACGCGTCCCGTAGCCCCCACATCCACGCCCCGTCCTCCTCCGTCCAACGCGCGTCGCCCTCACGGCAGTAGAGCAGCACGGCTGTACGCACCGGGGTGCGGCGTCGCAGATCATGCGGGATGACCCGGCGCAGCTGCGCGAGCAGCGCGTTGCGGAACATCCAGCCGTCCGCCGGAGCCGGACGCCGGGTGAACGAGGCGCTCGCCTGCAGCCGTTCCTCCGGATCGAGGACGGCCACGACGGCGGTCGAGGGCCGGGGGCGATGCCGGGAATGCAGCCCGTTGACGACCTCCCGGGGACTGCGCAACAGCGGAATCCCCGCGGCGGCCCACTCGGCGGGTTCGAGCATTCGGGCCAGCGAGTTGGCGGACGCGGCGGACGTCGGCATCGATGCCGCCGGGGACGGAGCGAATCCGAAGGTCACGGTCCTCCCTTCGGCTACGCGCCCATGCTGAGGGCGGGGTCGGACGGGGGAGCGCACCGCGGCAGGGCCCTACCGGGCTTCGGAAAGGCCATGCGGGGCGCACCCCCAATTCTTCCTGTCGAACTTGATTGCGGCAACGAGCAATCAGAGCCACTGACTGCTATCTGGGGATGCGTCTCATATATCCCCGAACAGTGCCCTCCTTGCCGACGTGTAAATCACGCCGCACGGCGAGACCAGCGGCAACACCCCCTGCGCACCGGTTCTCCGGAGCATGCGTGCGGCCACCGCGGGCGTCCAGCCGGTCTCGGTCACATCGTCCACGAGCAGTATGGGGCCTTGGGCCCCCGCGAGGGCCGCGGTCAGGGTGTGGGCGGCACGGCCAGCGCCCCGTCGAGCGCCCTGAGCCGCTGCACGCTGTTGCTCCTGGAGGCCTGCGCCGCCTCAGCTCCAGCGGCGTACTCCACGGAACTCAGCAGTGGCAGGCGTCCGATCTCGGCGATCCGCGCCCCGAGCGACTGGATCAGACGCGGTCGGCTGTGCGAGGCCATGGTGACGACGCCGACCGGGCCCGGCTGTGCGTCGGGGTTCCCGAGGCCCAGCCGCCGGACCCCTTCGCCCAGTCCGCCAGCACTGCGATCACAGCCTTCGCCACATTGTCCGGAACGGGTCCGTCCGGTGCCTGAGGTGCCGGCATCGGCCGCAGCCGGTTGCCCCAGCCGATGTCCGAGAGCCGTCCCAACGCCCGCCCGGTCGCGGCCTGTTCGCCTGCGGGACACGTCCCTTCAGGTCGACACCGATCGAGGGCAGGCCCGTCGGCCACATTTCCGGGGCTCCACCTCGATACCCGCGCGGCCGAGCTCACCGCGCGCCGAGTCCAGCGCGGCAGGGGAGACCGTGTCGGCGAACCGCGGACCGGCACAGTTGTCACAGCGGCCGCACGGGGCCGCCCCTTCATCGCCAACTACCGCCGCAGGAACTCCGTCCGGCAGCCGGTCCTCGCCACGTAGTCACGCATCGCCCGCTGCTCGGTGGTCCGCTGTTTGGCGACCCAGGCATACGTCTTCTGGCGGGTGGGGGTCAGCCTTGCACGGCGAGTACAAGCGGCAGTGCTTCTTTGGCCCCCGCGCGGCGTAGGAGTCTGGCGGCGACGGCGAGTGTCCATCCCGTCTCCGTCGCGTCGTCGACGAGCAGTACGGGGCCATCGGCGGTGCGCAGGGCTTCGGTCAGCTGCGGGGGCACGACGAGTGCCCCGTTCAGGGCGCGGAGCCGCTGAGCGCTGTTGGAGCGTGGTACGCGGACGGAGTCCGCTTCTGCCGTGTACGTGATCGAGCCGAGCAGTGGCATGCGGCCGACCTCGGCGATCCGGGTGCCGAGCGACTCGATCAGGCGGGGCTTGGTGCGTGAGGCCATGGTGACCACTCCGACAGGACGGGCCGCTGCTTCGGGATCGCCGGAGGCCCAGCCTCCATGTCCCTTTGCCCAGTCGGCCAGCACTCCCACGACGGCGTTCAGCACGTCGTCGGGTACCGGCTGGTCCGGGGTCTGGGGTGAGAGCAAGGGGCGTAGCCGGTTGCCCCAGCCGATGTCGGTCAGCCGACCCAGTGCCCGCCCCGGGGAGGCTTGTTCCCCTGCGGGGATACGACCCTTGAGATCGACGCCGAGTGCGGGGAGCCCGGTGGGCCACATCCGGCGCGGCTGGACGTCCACGCCTGCCCGGCCCAGCTCGCCGAGCGCGGCGTCCAGGGCGGTGGGGGATGTCTCGGCCGCGAAGCGGGGGTGCCCGGTGCAGTTGTCGCAGCGGCCGCAAGGCGCCGCCGTCTCGTCGTCCAGCTGTCGCTGCAGGAATTCCATCCGGCAGCCGACGGTGGTGGCGTAGTCGCGCATGGCCTGTTGTTCGGCAGCCCGCTGTTTGGCGACCCAGGCGTAGCGCTCGGTGTCGTAGGTCCAGGGCCGGCCGGTGGAGATCCAGCCGCTCTTGACCCGTTTGACCGCGCCGTCCACGTCGAGGACCTTGAGCATCGACTCCAGGCGGGAGCGGCGCAGCTCGACCAGTGGCTCCAGGGCGGGCAGCGACAGCGGCTTTGGAGAGTGGGCGAGCACGTCGAGGGTGCGGCGGACGAGCTCCTCGGAGGGGAAGGCCAGGGAGGCGAAGTATTCCCAGATCGCTGCGTCCTCCCGGCCCGGCAGCAGCAGTACTTCCGCGTGCTCCACGCCACGGCCCGCGCGCCCGACCTGCTGGTAGTACGCGATGGGGGAGGAGGGCGACCCCAGGTGCACGACGAATCCGAGGTCGGGCTTGTCGAAGCCCATGCCAAGGGCTGAGGTGGCGACCAGGGCCTTGACCTTGTTGGTGAGCAGGTCCTCTTCGGCTTGCTGGCGGTCGGCGTTCTCGGTCTTTCCGGTGTAGGAGGCGACGGTGTGCCCGCGGGTACGCAGGAAGGCGGTGACCTCTTCGGCGGCTGCGACGGTGAGGGTGTAGATGATCCCGGAGCCTGGCAGGTTGTTCAGGTGCTCGGCGAGCCAGGCCAGGCGGTGGGCGGCGTCCGGCAGGTCCAGCACGTTCAGGCTGAGGCTTTCGCGGTTCAGTGGGCCGCGCAGCACCAGGGCGTCGGAGCTGCCCCCGGTGCCCAGTTGCTCGGCGACGTCGGTGGTGACGCGGGTGTTGGCGGTGGCCGTGGTGGCAAGGACCGGCACGTTGGGCGGCAGTTCGGTGAGCATGGTGCGCAGCCGCCGGTAGTCGGGGCGGAAGTCGTGGCCCCAGTCGGAGATGCAGTGTGCCTCATCGACGACCAGGAGGCCGGTGGCGGCGGCCAGCTTCGGCAGGACGTTGTCGCGGAAGTCGGGGTTGTTGAGCCGCTCCGGGCTGACCAGGAGCACGTCGACCTCGCCCGCGGCGACCTCGGCCTGGACGGTGTCCCATTCCTCGGTGTTGGAGGAGTTGATGGTCCGGGCGCTGATGCCGGCCCGGGCCGCGGCCTCGATCTGGTTGCGCATGAGTGCGAGGAGCGGGGAGACGATGACGGTGGGCCCGGAGCCCCACTCGCGCAGCAGCGCGGTCGCGACGAAGTACACGGCGGACTTGCCCCAGCCCGTGCGCTGCACGACCAGGGCCCGGCGTTTGTCTGCGACGAGGGCTTCTATCGCCCGCCACTGGTCCTCGCGCAGTCGTGCACGGCCAGTCGCGTCCCCGACGAGTCGGGCGAGGACGATGTCAGCCGCCGTACGAAGATCTGCGTTGCTCGTGTGCTCCATGCCTCCATACAACAGGACGGGTCCGACACACCTGGGAACAAGCCACCTCTCCAAGGCTTCGTGCATCACGGAAAAACAGCAACGAGCCGCGATGTTTTCGCAATGCGTGCAGGCGGTCAGCCCGTCGGTACCGCGAGGCCCATCCCATGGGCCCATTGTGGGAGGACGCCATCCTGACTGGACGATGTTGCGCAGGTTCGAGTCCCCGGCGGCCCGTACGGAGCATGGGACCGAGAGAAGTCGCGGTATGGGCGCCAGGTGATCCGGACGGTCGTCCAGTTGAATCGGTAGGCCGATGTCGCTCGGCCGCAGGTTCGAGTCCTGGGGCGGGGCCGATGCGCTGAGCGGAGAAGTGGCGCCACCCAGTAAGTACTCGCCGGAGTTTCGCGAGGAAGCAGTCCAGATCGCGTTGAGGTCGGGCAAGACGGTTGTTCACCAGCATCGCCATGCTGATCACCGTCGTGTTCACCGGCGCCTTCACCGCCGGAATGGTCGACCGTCTGCTGGCCCCGCGCTCGATCGGCATGGCGGGCCCCAGGGCACTCCCCCGGGCGGGCCACGTGCTGGTCGTCGGATTCGGACAGGTCGTGCTCCGGCTGTGCACCCGGTTGCAGGGGCTCGGCCTCGGTGCGATCGAGGTGGAACGCAACCCGGCGGCCCCCAACCTCCGGCCGGCGAGGCAGTCGGCATCCCCGTCGTCGTCGCCGAAGCCCCGTACAGGTTCGTGCCGGGCAGGTTCGGCCTCGACACGGCCCAGGCCATGGCCGCCGTCGTCTCCGACGCCCTGGACAACATCGCGGTGGCCGTGGCCGCACGGGCCGTCGCCCCCGATCTGCGGGTCGCCATCCGGGCGGGCGACCATGAGGCCATCGCCGAGACCCGGTCCCTGTTCAGCTTCGGCATCGTCCAGACCTCGCGAGCCTGAGCGCCGCCCAGACGGCCGCGAGCCTGACCGGCCTACGGCCACGCGGAGTGCTCGCACAGGGCCGGCCGCTGTTGGTGGAGCGCGAGAACGGGACGTTCACCCAGTGGCCGCACGGGTCCCGGTGCCATCACCAGCAGGCCGGGCTTCGAGGGACAGAGCGATCCTCGAGGGACACCATGGGAGTCCGCAGACCAGTATCAGAGGCTGGAGAAGGTACCTGAAGCGGTTGACGACTCACCTCCGCGCCGCGATGTCCCGTGCCGCGATGTACCCGAACGCCATCGCGGGTCCGATCGTCGAGCCCGCGCCCGCGTAACTGCGGCCCATGACGGCGGCGCTGGCGTTTCCCGCCGCGTACAGCCCGGGGATCACCGAGCCGTCCGGGCTGAGCACCCGCGCCCGGGCGTCGGTGAGCAGGCCGCCCTTGGTGCCGAGGTCGCCCGGAACGATCCGGAAGGCGTAGTAGGGGGCCGACCACAGCGGTGCCAGGCAGGAGTTGGGGCGGACGGAGGGGTCCGTGTAGTAGTGGTCGTACGCGCTGTCGCCGCGCCCGAAGTCGCTGTCCTCGCCATTCCTCGCAAGGGAGTTGAAGCGGTCGACGGTGGCGCGCAGAGCGGCCGCGGGTACGCCGATCGAGGCGGCCAGCGAGTCCAGTGACCACGCCTTGTGGACGGCGCCCGACTCGTACCAGGCGTTGGGGAACACGAAGGTCGGCGCTACGTCCTTGAAGAGGTAGCGGTTGCGGTAGTTCTGGTCGACGATCAGCCAGGCGGGGATGTGCGGGGCTGTCGGGGTGTCGCGGTCGTACATGGTGTGGACGACATCGCCGTACGGGGCGGCCTCGTTGACGAAGCGCGCTCCGGCCGCGTTGACGAGGAGCCCGCCGGGCAGAGTGCGTTCGGCGAGGCAGAAGTACGGCTGGTCAGGGAGCGGGATCGCAGGACCCCACCACGCGTCGTCCATCAATCCCAGCGCCGCGCCTGCCCGTTCACCGGCTCGGATACCGTCGCCGGTGTTCTCCTTGGCGCCGACCGTCCACTGGGTGCCGATCGGCTGCTCCTGGTACCGCTCGCGCATGGCCGCGTTGTGCTCGAAGCCGCCCGAGCCGACGATGACGCCACGGCGGGCGCGCAGCAGTCCGGGTGCGCCGTTCCTGGTGACGACCGCGCCGGTGACGGCGCCGTTCTCCCTGTGCAGATCGGTCAGCGGCGTGTTCAGCCACACGGGCACGTCGGCCTTGAGCAGCCCGGCGCGCAGCCCCGCCGCCAGCGATTGCCCCATGGTGAGTGGCTTCTGGCCAAGCAGCGCCGCCTTCGTCCCCCGGGCCAGGCACTCGGTGGCCACGGCGAGCCCCTTCGCGCTGACCGCGGAAAGGACGAGCCACTTGTAGTCGGCGCTGAAGACGACCATGCCGGCCGGGACCGTCATGTACGACGGGTTCAGGCGGGCCAGCTCCGCACCCAGGATGTTCCCGTCGAGCTGGTCGGGCTCGATGGAACGGCCCTGCGCCAGCCCGCCGGGCAACTCCGGGTAGTAGTCGCTGTAGCCCTCCATCCACCGGAAGCGCAGCGGGCTGTTGGCCATGACGAAGGAGAGCATGGCGGGCCCATGGTCGAGGAAGGCATTCTGCCGGTCGACCGGGACGTCGTCGCCGACCACGGCCGCGAGGTAGGTGGCGGCCTTCGCCGGGGTGTCGGGCACCCCGGCGGCCAGGATGACGGAGTTGTTCGGGATCCAGATGCCCGCGCCGGAACGGGCCGCCGAGCCGCCGAAGGTGGCCGCCTTCTCCACGACGACGCACGTCAGGCCCTGCTTGGCGGCGGTGAGCGCGGCCGTCATACCGGCGGCTCCGGAGCCGATGACCACGACGTCGTACGTGCCGAGGAGGGGCAGGTCGGCGGCGTCGGCGTAAGGGCCGCCGGGATACGGCATGCCGCCGGCGAGGGCGAGGCCGGCGCCGGCGGCACCGATCACACGGCGGCGCGAAGGGGCGGAGAGCGACGTACGTCTGACGGGATCAGCGTGGGTGGACATGGCAGGTCTCTCCAGTCTGGTCAGGGAAAGGGAGGCCGTGCTGTGCTGCCGGGGACACGAAAGGGCCCCGGCGCCCGTTTCTGATGCAGAGTCAGGAATGTGGCGCGGGAACCGGGGTGAAGTCAAGGGGTACGCCACCCCGAGCGGCGTACGCCATGCGGAGCCCGGTGTTCCTCCCGTACGACCGCTTCACCCGTTGCCGTTCCCCGTGCGCATCCTCGGGTGCTGTCCGGCCGCTGAATCCATAGCCGACGGGCGTGCTGTGTGTTGGGGGGCCGTGGGGCTCGCGCCCTGCTCGCGCAGCAGCGCGGTCGCGACGAAGTGCGCCGCGGACTTGCCCCAGCCCGTACGCTGCACGACCAGGGCTCTGCGTTTGTCGGCGACGAGTGCTTCGATGGCTCGCCACTGATCCTCGCGCAGCCGGGGCGTCGTCCGCCCGGGCGCCGACGAGGCCAGCGAGAACGGTATCGGCCGCAGTGCGCAGGTTTTCGTTGGTCATGGCCCCATGCAACCCGATGGGTCGGACATCGCGCGAACGCGTTCGCCGGGCTGTGGACAACTTCTGACGCGGTCATGATCGCGGTTATCCACAGGGTAAAGCGGAATCTCAGGATCCGCGGGATGGTCGCCACATGACGAATCACAGCGAAGCGGCCGGGGCTTCCGGCAACGGTGACATCAGCGGGCACGACGCGCACGGGGAAGGGGGCGAGCGTGGCGGCCATGGCGAAGGTCGCGCGGGTGGAGGTGCCGACGGTGCGGGGCGCGGGGCGGGCGGTGTCCCGTGCGCAGAGCACCAGGTCACGCTCCGCACTCCGGCTGAACTGGCCGATGCTCTGCCTTACTTGCTCGGATACCGGCCCGAGGACAGCATCGTGCTCGTCGCCCTGCACGACCGGGACGGGCGGGGCCGGTTCGGCGGACGAGCACGGCTCGGCATCCCTGGCAGCGCGGACGACTGGCCGGCCGTGACCGAGCAGTTGGCGCAGGGCCTCGTCAAGGGAAGCGAACGCAGGGGCGCACCGGTCGAGAGCATGGTCGCCTTCCTCTGCCAGGACCCCGAGAGCGGCGAGTCGGGGCAGGAGGTCATGGGACGCCTGCGCCCGCTGGCGCAGTTGCTGCGCACGGCATGCGGCGCTCTCGACGTTCCCGTGGTCGAGGCACTGTGCATCTCGGACAACCGCTGGTGGTCGTATGTCTGCCCCAGTGAAGAGTGCTGCCCTTCCGGCGGTACGCCCATGGGCCTGCCCGGCACCTCGGTCCTGGCCGCCGCGGCGACGTACGCCGGTCTCCAAGTACGGGGTTCGCTACGGGAGTTGAGGGCAAGGCTCAGCCCCTGGGAGACTGCGGCGGCGCTGGAGCAGGAGTCCGCGCTGAACGCCGTGAGCATGGCTCTCATTCCCAGGATCCTGGACGACGAGAGCCGTGCGGACGTCGCGGACCAGACTCTGGAACTGGCCGACCGGCTCATGCGCCGGTTCGCCGACGTCCCACCCCTGTCCGGCACGCTTCCGGTCGATCTCCGCGATGACGAGCTACTGGCCCACGACGAGGCCGCCACTCTGATCCTCGGCCTCCAGGACCGCACGACGCGTGACAGGGCGGCGGAGTGGATGGAGGGCGACGAGGCGGGTCCGGCGTTGCGCCTGTGGCGCGCCCTCGCCCGCCGCTGTGTGGGAGCGTACGGGGAGCATGCGGCGGCGCCGCTGACCCTCGCGGGATGGGTCGCCTGGTCCTCCGGCGACGAGCTGGAGGCTCGCGAAGCCCTCGCCATGGCGCTCGGCGCGGATCCCGGGTATCTCTTCGCCCGCCTTCTGCATCAGGCGTGCAACGAGGGCCTGGATCCAGAGTCGATTCGCCGGTGCCTTCGGAAGGAACGCGCGGATCGCGGCGGCGCGGTGGCGGGGTCCGAGGCGGGCGTTTCCTCGGCGTCGCGGGCCGGGGCCGACGGGCCGTCCGGTCACACCACGAAACCGTCGACACGGACGACTCCTCGTCGCCGACGCAGGACGCGGTCCACGCGCAGCCCCGGCAGCAGCCATCCGAGCCGACGCTCGGCCGGGCCGGAGGGAGGCACGCGCCGTCCCCGGCCTGCCGTCGAGGGCTCCATCGCGGCGGAAGAGCGCGGCCGTGCCGGCGACAGCACGGACAGTGCTTCTCGGTCCCGGCGAGGTGTCGGACGTCGCGAAACACGGAGCGACACGTGAGGGTGGGGGAGCGATACGGAGAGATGGGGGTGGCCTGGCTGTGGGGTTGGATTCTGCTGCTGTCGGTGACGTTCCGGGGCTGGGCCGGGCTCGGGCGGGTGCTGCTCGTTTCCTCTGCCGGATGTCGGCGCGTATGGCAACCCCGGGACCGAAGGGATCAAGAGTCGGCGGCCTCCTATGACGTCCATACCGGGGCGGAGTGGATCAGCCGTCCCGGTGACCGGGGAAAGGAGTGCTTATCGTCAGGCAGACGACTATGATCGCGACATGCCCTACGACCCGTCAGCCTTCCCGCCCTTTGCCGTCACCGTTGACCTGGTCGTATTGACCGTGCGCCGCGATGCCCTGTGCGCGTTGGCGGTACGGAGGGGCGAGCCCCCGTTCCAGGGGCGGTGGGCGCTGCCCGGCGGGTTCGTGCGGCCCGACGAGGACCTGGCGCAGGCCGCCGCGCGGGAACTGGTCGAGGAGACCGGGCTGTGCGCCCACGACCCGGACGCCCCCGCGCAGGACAACGGCGCGCACTTGGAGCAGCTCGCCACCTACGGCGACCCCAAGCGCGACCCGAGGATGAGGGTCGTCAGCGTCGCCCACCTCGCGCTAGCCCCCGATCTGCCCGCGCCCAGGGCCGGCGGTGACGCGAACAGCGCGCGCTGGGCCCCCGTCGAGGAACTGCTCCAGCGGGGCGGGTACGGCCGCGACGGCGAACAGGCGGCACCGCTCGCCTTCGACCACGCGCAGATCCTGGCCGACGGGGTGGAGCGCGCCCGCTCCAAGATCGAGTACTCATCCCTGGCCACTGCCTTCTGCCCGACCGAGTTCACCGTGGGCGAGTTGCGTCGCGTGTACGAGGCGGTGTGGGGAGTGGCGCTCGACCCCCGCAATTTCCACCGCAAGGTGACCGGCACTCCCGGCTTCCTTGTGCCCACCGGAGGTACGACCACCCGGCAGGGCGGCCGCCCCGCCCAGCTCTTCCGCGCGGGCGGCGCCACACTGCTCAATCCGCCGATGCTGCGCCCCGAGGTCTGACACAGGACTCGGCTCGACGGGTACGAGGGCCGTTCCGGGGTGGGGTCAGGGTGCCCGAAAAACCGTACATATCGCGCTATCTTGCCTTGGGTGATCCAGGCCATCGGACTGACCAGCAACCCTCGCAAGGAGCTTCCGCCCGCCGTCGACGACGTGTCCTTCGAGGCGCACGCGGGACGCGTCACGGCGCTCCTCGGAGCCCCGGGCGCAGGCAAGACGACAACGCTGAGGCTCATGCTCGAGCTCCAACAGGGCCGCGGAATCACCCACTTCAGAGGCCGTCCGCTGCACCGCATCCCCCATCCCGCACACGAAGTGGGTGTGCTCCTCGGAGAGGTTCCGGGGCATCCGGCGCGCACGGTCCGCGGTCAACTTCGCATGCTGTGCGCCGCCGTGGGCGTGCCCGTCCGTCGCGCCGACGAAGTCCTCGAAGCGGTGGGTCTCGTCAGCCTCCGCGACGAGCGCCTCGGCACGCTCTCGCGGGGCATGGACCGTCGGCTGGGCCTTGCTTGCGCGCTGTTGGCCGACCCGCACACGCTCGTTCTCGATAACCCTGCCGACGGGCTCTCGGTCCGTGAAAGCCGCTGGCTGCACGGAGTTCTGCGCGCGTATGCCGCCGGGGGCGGCACCGTGCTGTTCACCACGGACGACCCGAAGGAGGCCGCGCGGACCGCCGACCGGGTCGTCACGATCGAGGAGGGCAAGCTCGTAGCGGACCAGGAGGTCGCGGACTTCGCCCGCACCCGGCTCCGGCCTCGCGTCGCCGTCCGCAGCCCTCACGCCGCCCGGCTCGCCGCCCTCCTCACCAAGGAGGCTCGCACGACACGGCGTTCCGTCGAGGTCGTGCGAGAGGACGGCAGCCGACTCTCGGTGTACGGAAGCACGTGTGCCGACGTCGGTGACACCGCGTACCGCCACGGCATCCTCGTACATCAACTGGCCGACGAAATCGGCGACATGGGGCCAACGGCAGGCCGGCCGCCCGCGGATGACTCTCAGGAGGCCGAGGCGTCCCCGAGGCCTGTCGAGCCGGAGAACGCGGATGTCCCGTCCCACCTCCCGCCCCCCATTACCGTCCGCCAGAGCCGCAATCCGCTGCGTCCCCTGCGCTACGAACTGCGCCGCGCGGCAGGAGTCGGCACCGGTTACCTCACCGCGGCAGCCGTGCTCGCCACCTCCGCCGTCACTTCCGTACTCCTGGCACGGGTGGGACACACGCCACAGCCGCGGCTGCTCGCCGCGTGGCCGCAGCAATTCCCGCTGCCGCCCGCGGCGCTCGGCGCGGGGCTGCTCGGCGCCGTCGCCTTCGGCGACGAGTTCCGCCACCCCGCCCTGGCCGCGGACCGCGGCACCGTCCCCCGCCGCCTGGGACTGCTCGCCGCCAAACTCCTCGTTGCCGCCGCCACCGCGCTGATCCTGGCCATCCTCACGGTCGGCGTGGACGCCGAACTGCTCTACATCGTCTACGGACGGGAGGTCGCCGGTGTCCCCGCCGACTGGCCTTCGCTGGGTGCCAGTTGGATCGGCCTCGTGGTGGGCTGCGCCTGGGCCGGCGTGCTGGCCGCGGGCGTCTTCCGGTCGACGACCGCCGGACTCGCGGCCGTTCTCGCCGTGCCGATCGTCGTCGTACCCCTCGTGCACGAGGTCTTGGCGGGGCCGTCCGTGCGGACCGCGACCGGGTTTTCGATGCGACTACGTGAGTTCGTGCTGGCGCAGTGGCCCTTCGGCGGCGAGAGATTTCTGGCCGCCGGAGCACATGTGATCACTCAACCCGTGGGCGGTGCGCTGGTGTTGTCGCTCACCGTCCTCATCTGCACGTACCTGCTCACGACCCTGCGAAGCAGGGTCCGGTGGCGGTTGTGAGCGGCACACGCGTTCCCCGACGCGCACAACTCATCGGGGAACGCCCATTTCTTTCCGATAAGGCGTCAATTGCGACGGGGTGAGCGATCACCCTTTCGTGTGCTTTTCACCAAAGCCCTCAAGGCAGTTGGGGGCGGCGCCGACAAAGGATGCGTGACTACCCTTGCGCACACCATGATGACCGCCGCCCGCTCCGCAGACTCCGGCCTCGCCGGCCCGGGCGAAATCGACCGCTATCCCTACGCGGAGGCCCCCGGCGTCGATCGCGTCGGCGTCCCCGCGTGGGAGGGCACGGACCAGGAGCTGGGCCGCGTGGGCAGGCGGGCCGGGGGCTCCCGCGGCCGCGGCCTGCACGGCCAACTCGTCCAACAGCTCGGCCAGATGATCGTTTCCGGAGACCTCGGAGCGGACCGCCCGCTCGTCCCCGAGGAGATCGGCCAGCGGTTCGAGGTCTCCCGTACCGTCGTCCGTGAGTCACTCCGCGTCCTCGAGGCCAAGGGCCTGGTCAGTGCCCGCCCCAATGTCGGCACACGGGTACGGCCCGTGAGCGACTGGAACCTCCTCGACCCGGACATCATCGAGTGGCGGGCCTACGGTCCGCAGCGTGACGACCAGCGGCGCGAGCTGAGCGAGCTGCGCTGGACGATCGAGCCCCTGGCCGCCCGCCTCGCCGCCGGACACGGACGCGAGGAGGTGCAGCAGCGGCTCGCCGACATGGTCGAGATCATGGGGCACTCCATGGCGCAGGGCGACGCGCTCACCTTCTCGCGCGCCGATGCGGAGTTCCACTCGCTCCTCATCCAGGTCGCGGGCAACCGCATGCTGGAGCACCTCTCCGGGATCGTGTCGGCCGCCCTCCAGGTCTCCGGCGGCCCGGTCGCCGGCTGCGACCGGCCGAACGAGATCTCGCTCGCCCACCACGCCAGGATCGTCGACGCCCTCGCCGCCGGTGATGGAGCGGCGGCCGAGGCCGCCATGCGTCAACTGCTCACCGTCCACCCCGAGGTGGAGCGCGTGGTGCCCGCCCCGCGCGAGCACTGACCACGCGCCGGGGCGCAGTCGGGGACACGTACCCTCGCGCGGCATCGCGTGGTCGGCGAACGATCCGTCGCCGGACTCTGCCGGATCCCCTCTGGGATCCGGCAGAGTCCGGCGGTGTGAGGAAGCCTTGCGCCCACGGGTTGACCATCTTTGACCGTATCTGGCCGCATTTGGACGCTTACGGGGTGTGACTCGGGCCACGCAGATTGGGCGTAACACTCCTCGGAACAGCGCGATGACCTAAGAGGTGACAGCCGACGAGGGAATACGGACGCCGTTCATGGCGCTGTGTATCTTGGCGGCCCCCGCCCGCGCCGTTGGCTCATCCCCCAGTCGACGGTCGTCGGCTCCGGTCCACACTGGACGGGGCCGGAAGCCGTTTTCCAACGTTCCGAGAGGTTGTTCGTGTCGGCCAGCACATCCCGTACGCTCCCGCCGGAGATCGCCGAGTCCGTCTCTGTCATGGCGCTCATTGAGCGGGGAAAGGCTGAGGGGCAGATCGCCGGCGATGACGTGCGTCGGGCCTTCGAAGCTGACCAGATTCCGGCCACTCAGTGGAAGAACGTACTGCGCAGCCTCAACCAGATCCTCGAGGAAGAGGGTGTGACGCTGATGGTCAGTGCCGCGGAGCCCAAGCGCACCCGGAAGAGCGTCGCAGCGAAGAGTCCGGCCAAGCGCACCGCCACCAAGACCGTCGCGGCGAAGACGGCGACGGCCGAGCAGGCCACCGCCACCGCCGCTCCGGCGATGCCTGCCGTCGAAGCTCCCGCCGAGGACGCTCCCGCCGAGGACGCTCCCGCCGAGGACGCTCCCGCCAAGAAGGCCGCTGCCAAGAAGGCGACCGCCAAGAAGGCCGTCGCTAAGAAAGCCGTTGCCAAGAAGGCGCCGGCCAAGAAGACCGCCGCCAAGAAGGATGACGTCGAGGCGATCGACGAAGAGGCGGTCGAGGAGACCCCGGGTACCGGCAAGGCCGGTGCCGAAGAACCCGCCGAGGACGGCGCCCAGGGCTTCGTCCTCTCGGACGAGGACGAGGACGACGCGCCCGCGCAGCAGGTCGCCGCGGCCGGTGCCACGGCCGACCCGGTCAAGGACTACCTCAAGCAGATCGGCAAGGTCCCGCTCCTCAACGCCGAGCAGGAGGTCGAACTCGCCAAGCGCATCGAGGCCGGTCTGTTCGCCGAGGACAAGCTGGCCAACGCCGACAAGCTCGCCCCCAAGCTCAAGCGCGAGCTGGAGATCATCGCCGAGGACGGCCGCCGCGCCAAGAACCACCTCCTGGAGGCCAACCTCCGTCTGGTGGTCTCCCTGGCCAAGCGCTACACCGGCCGCGGCATGCTCTTCCTGGACCTCATCCAGGAGGGCAACCTCGGTCTGATCCGCGCGGTCGAGAAGTTCGACTACACCAAGGGCTACAAGTTCTCCACGTACGCCACCTGGTGGATCCGTCAGGCGATCACCCGCGCGATGGCCGACCAGGCGCGCACCATCCGTATCCCGGTGCACATGGTCGAGGTCATCAACAAGCTCGCGCGCGTGCAGCGTCAGATGCTCCAGGACCTGGGTCGCGAGCCCACCCCGGAGGAGCTGGCCAAGGAGCTCGACATGACCCCGGAGAAGGTCATCGAGGTCCAGAAGTACGGCCGCGAGCCGATCTCCCTCCACACTCCCCTGGGTGAGGACGGCGACAGCGAGTTCGGCGACCTCATCGAGGACTCCGAGGCCGTCGTCCCGGCCGACGCGGTCAGCTTCACGCTCCTCCAGGAGCAGCTGCACTCCGTCCTCGACACCTTGTCCGAGCGCGAGGCGGGCGTCGTGTCCATGCGCTTCGGTCTCACCGACGGTCAGCCGAAGACCCTCGACGAGATCGGCAAGGTGTACGGCGTCACGCGTGAGCGCATCCGCCAGATCGAGTCCAAGACGATGTCGAAGCTGCGTCACCCGTCGCGCTCGCAGGTCCTGCGCGACTACCTCGACTAGATCCCGGCCGTACGTCACCAGGGCCCGGTCCCCCTCACAGGGAGCCGGGCCCTCGGCGTGTGTGGAGTGCGCACCACCGCCTCGTGAATCACTCTGGGTTTCTCATGACCACCTCAGAGTGAGGAGCGCGTATGCGTCGGCCCTTTGTACGAGCGCTGGCTCTCGCGGCTGTAGCGGCCGTGATACCGCTGGCATCCCCCGCCCCCGCGGCGGCCGACAGCGTCGTCATCGGCGGCTATCCCGTCGAGATCTCCGAGAGCCCCTGGACGGTGGCACTGGCGAGTCGTGACCGCTTCGGGGGTACGCGGGCCGGGCAGTTCTGCGGGGGTGCGGTGATCGGCCGGTCGACCGTGCTGACCGCGGCCCACTGTCTGGGCGAGGCGGCGCTGGGCGCACCCCTGGGGCAGGTCCGCGATCTGAAGGTGATCGCCGGGCGCGGGGACCTGCTGGGGGACGAGGGCAGGGAGATCCCGGTGCGCGCGGTCCGGGTCAACCCGGCGTACGACAGCTATACGAACGCCGGTGACGTCGCTGTGCTCACTCTCACAGAGCCGCTGCCCGCGAGCTCGGTGATTCGCATGGCGGGCTCCGGTGACACGGCCTACCGGCCCGGTACGGACGCTGTGGTCTACGGCTGGGGCGATACGACGGGCGGGGGTGACTTCGCACACGCGCTGCGGGCCACACGGGTGCGGGTGCTGTCCGACGCCATCTGCGAGGAGGCGTATCCGGGCAGTGCGGAGGGGAAGTATCTGGCCGACTCCATGCTGTGCGCGGGGGAGCTGGCTGGTGGCCGGGACGCCTGCCAGGGGGACAGCGGGGGGCCGCTGGTCGCCCAGGGGCGGCTGATCGGCCTTGTGTCCTGGGGGAGCGGCTGCGGACAGGCTGAGAGCCCAGGCGTTTATGCGCGGGTCTCAGGCGTCGTCAGGGAGCCGGGCGTGGGCAACTGAGGAGTACGTGCCGGTCACGGCTGATGACAGGGACGTACAGGCATGGTCGCCGGCTGGGATGTGCACAGGCGTGGTGGCCCGCTGGTTGTGCGGGCCACCAGGCATGACGACGGGCGGCCGCCCCTGCTGCCAGGGACAGCCGCCCGGTCACCGGCCTGTGCCGTGCTGGCTCGTCGTGGATGCGAAGTGTCAGCGCTCTTCTTCGTTGGCGCTTGCCGGGGCGGCCGTCAGCCGCTCCGTCTCGTCCTGTATCTCAGCGGCGATCTTCTTGAGTTCCGGCTCGAACTTGCGTCCGTGGTGGGCGCAAAAGAGCAGTTCACCACCGCTGAGGAGGACGACGCGCAGATATGCCTGGGCGCCGCAACGGTCGCAGCGGTCAGCGGCCGTCAGTGGGCTCGCGGGGGTCAGAACAGTAGTCACGTCGCCTCTTCTCTAGCTCGACGAGCTGTCGTACCAGGGTCAACATCCAACCAGGCCCAAAACGTTCCCGCTCGGGACTCTGCCTCGGAAAAATCTCGATCCGAGTCGGCTGTCTGCTGCCGGTTGGCGGCGAATGAGCCGTATTGCGTGTCTTTGTATCTTTACGGGTTCGCGCTGTCTGTCAGGGTCAAGTCCTCCCGGCTGGGTTGCCGGTTGTTCATGAGGACGTGCCCGGAGCCTAAATGGTTCATGCCTGGAAGGGAACGTGATATGTACTTCACTCAATCGAGGGATCGAACAGGCATGCGACGCTGGACTACCCTGAGTCCCAGACGAGGGTGGTGTTACAACGGCTCTACCAGGCCTCTGTACCCTCGGACCGGCGACCGAAGCCGGTCCTTACCCTAAAGGGCCCCACTTGAAATTCAGCGAGGAGCGAACCGCGTGACCGCCGAGACGTCCGTGCCGTCCACAGCGCTGCTGACCGGAGCAGACCGGGACGGTTCCAACTACACCGCGCGGCACCTGCTCGTCCTTGAGGGGCTCGAGGCCGTGCGGAAGCGCCCGGGCATGTACATCGGGTCGACCGACAGCCGCGGTCTGCTCCACTGCCTCTGGGAGATCATCGACAACTCCGTGGACGAGGCCCTGGGCGGGTACTGCGACCACATCGACGTGATCCTGCACGACGACGCATCGGTGGAGGTCCGGGACAACGGCCGCGGCATCCCGGTCGACGTGGAGCCCAAGACCGGTCTCTCCGGTGTCGAGGTCGTGATGACCAAGCTGCACGCCGGCGGCAAGTTCGGCGGCGGCTCGTACGCGGCTTCCGGCGGCCTGCACGGCGTGGGTGCCTCCGTAGTGAACGCGCTGTCGGCCCGCCTGGATGTCGAGGTGGACCGCGGAGGACACACGCACTCCGTCAGCTTCCGGCGCGGTACGCCCGGTGCCTTCAAGGGGGCCGGGCCGGACGCGGCCTTCGACGCCTCGGCCGGTCTGCGCAAGCTCAAGAGGATCCCCAAGACCCGCACCGGCACACGCGTGCGCTATTGGGCCGACCGCCAGATCTTCCTCAAAGACGCCAAGCTCTCCCTGGACACGCTGCACCAGCGCGCCCGCCAGACCGCCTTCCTGGTGCCCGGACTGACCATCGTCGTCCGCGACGAGTACGGACTCGGCGAGGGCGGCAGCAAGGGCGAGGAATCCTTCCGTTTCGACGGAGGCATCAGTGAGTTCTGCGAGTACCTGGCGAGTGACAAGCCCGTCTGCGACGTCCTCCGCTTCTCCGGCCAGGGCAGCTTCAAGGAGACGGTCCCGGTTCTGGACGACCACGGCCAGATGACGCCCACCGAGGTCACCCGTGAACTCGGTGTCGACGTCGCGCTGCGCTGGGGCACCGGTTACGACACGACGCTCAAGTCGTTCGTCAACATCATCGCCACTCCCAAGGGCGGCACCCACGTCGCGGGCTTCGAGCAGGCCGTCACCAAGACGGTCAACGAAGTGCTGCGTACGAAGAAGATGCTGCGCGTCGCCGAGGACGACATCGTCAAGGACGACGCCCTGGAGGGCCTCACCGCGGTGGTGACGGTGCGCCTCGCCGAGCCGCAGTTCGAGGGCCAGACCAAGGAGGTGCTCGGCACCTCGGCGGCCCGTCGCATCGTGACGAACGTCGTCTCGCAGGAGCTCAAGGCGTTCCTGACCACCACGAAGCGTGACGCCGCCGCCCAGGCCCGCGTCGTCCTGGAGAAGGCTGTCGCCGCCGCCCGTACGCGCATCGCGGCCCGCCAGCACAAGGACGCCCAGCGCAGGAAGACCGCCCTGGAGTCCTCCTCGCTGCCCGCCAAGCTCGCCGACTGCCGTAGTGATGACGTGGAGCGCAGCGAGCTGTTCATCGTCGAGGGAGACTCCGCGCTCGGCACCGCGAAGCTCGCGCGGAACTCCGAGTTCCAGGCGCTGCTGCCGATCCGCGGCAAGATCCTCAACGTCCAGAAGGCGTCCATCTCGGACATGCTCAAGAACGCCGAGTGCGGCGCGATCATCCAGGTCATAGGAGCCGGGTCCGGCCGGACCTTCGACATCGACGCGGCCCGCTACGGCAAGATCATCCTTCTTGTCGACGCCGACGTCGACGGCGCGCACATCCGCATCCTGCTCCTCACGCTCTTCCAGCGCTATATGCGACCGATGGTCGAGGCGGGCCGGGTGTTCGCCGCGGTTCCGCCGCTGCACCGCATTGAGCTGACCCAGCCGAAGAAGGGCCAGGACAAGTACGTCTACACATACTCGGACCGCGAACTGCGCGACAAGCTGCTGGAGTTCCAGAGCAAGGGCATCCGGTACAAGGACTCCATCCAGCGCTACAAGGGCCTCGGTGAGATGGACGCCGACCAGCTGGCCGAGACCACGATGGACCCCCGCCACCGCACCCTGCGCCGCATCAACATCTCCGACCTGGAGGCCTCCGAGCAGGTCTTCGACCTGCTGATGGGGAACGAGGTGGCACCGCGCAAGGAGTTCATCTCCAACTCGGCGGCGACCCTGGACCGTTCGCGCATCGACGCCTGAGCGCTCCGCTAGAAGCACGGTGATGGACCTGCGGGCCGGTGGGGGCTGGTCGCGCCCCGCGGCGGAGCCGCAAATGTCACAGCCCCGCGCCCCTTACGGGGCGCGATATCGCACCGGCCTTCACGAAGCCGCCTGGGCATCCCAAGCGGCCGAAGCGACCAAGTGCCTCAGGGCGCCACCCACGCGTAGCGGTGCTCGGGGCGTCCCGTGTCCCCGTACTTGAGGGTGAGCCGCAGCCGTCCGGCCTGTTCCAGGTGGCGGAGATAGCGCTGGGCGGTGGAGCGGCTGAGCCCGGTCCGGGCGGCGACCTCGTGGGCCGACAGCGGATGGTCGGCCTCGTGCAGGATTTTGCAGATCAGATCCGTGGTGGGTTCCGAGTGTCCGCTGGGCAGGCCGGGCGAGGAGGCCGTGGGCGTCGTACGCAGCGCGCCGAAGATCCGGTCGACCTGCTCCTGGCCCGACACGCCCTGGCCCTCCACCCGCTCGACGGTGCGGTGCAGGGCGGCGTACGAATCGAGGCGGGTGCGCAGAGCGGCGAAGGTGAACGGCTTGACCAGATAGTGCAGGGCGCCGAGGCGCATCGCGGCCCGCACGGTCTCCACATCACCGGCCGCCGTGATCATGATGACGTCGCAGTCGTGGCCGAGTTCCCGCATCCGCTGGACGAGTTCGAGACCCGTCCGGTCGGGCAGGTAGTGGTCGAGCAGCACCAAGTCGACGGGTTCGCGGGCCACGGTGGCCAGGGCCTGAGCCGCGGTGTGCGCGCGGGCTGTGACCCGGAAGCCGGGCACTTTGCCCACGTACTGGGCGTTGATCTCGGCGACACGGAAGTCGTCGTCCACGACCAGGACGTCAATCATCGGGCCTCACTTCCCGAGCCCGAGCCTGCGTCGAGCCCGTGCTCCGGCTCCAGTGTTGTAGCGCGAGCAAAACGAGCACAACACGCTTTTGTAAGCAGAAGAAGGCCTTGCGCTCACAAGACTGCTGCTCTTGCACACGGCACCTCTACGGTCGCAAGGCATGTACGCAGACCCAGAGTTGGCGAACAAACAGGCTGCGGGCTGAGTTTCCTCGCACGGCTGGCCTCCCCTGACAGCCGTGCAGAGGTGGGCGCGGTTGCGATTCCCGTACTTCGACCGTGCCCTCAGGCGCGGGTCGCCCAGACGTAACGGTGCTCCGGGCGGCCCGCGTCGCCGTACCTGAGGCTCAGCGTCGCCCTCCCGGTGCGTTCCAGGAGCTTCAGATAGCGCTGGGCGGTCTGTCGGCTGAGCCCCGTCCGGTCCGCGATCTCCTGGGCCGACAGGGGGCCTTCGGCACTGAGCAGCGCCTGGCGTACGGCCTGCGCGGTGGTGGGGGAGTGCCCCTTGGGCAGATTCGGCTCCGAACCCGCGGAGAGAGCGCCGAAGATCCGGTCGACCTCGGCCTGTTCGGCCTCGCCTCCGCCGTCGAGGGTCCGGCGCAGCGCCGCGTACGCCTCCAGCTTGGCGCGCAGTCCGGCGAAGGCGAACGGCTTGACCAAGTACTGGAGCGCGCCGTGCCGCATCGCGGCCTGGACCGTGGAGACGTCACGGGCCGCGGTCACCATGATCACGTCGGTCTGGTGGCCGCGCCGCCGCATCTCCTGGACGACCGCGAGGCCCGTCTCGTCGGGCAGATAGTGGTCGAGGAGCACCAGATCCAACTGCGGCAGCGCCTCCACCTGCCGCAACGCCTCGGCCGCGGAGTGCGCCTCGCCCGCGACATGAAAGCCCGCGACCTTCTCCACGTAGGCGGCGTTGACCCGGGCGACCCGGGTGTCGTCGTCCACGACCAGCACCTCGATCATCGCGACTCCTCCTTGGTGGTCGTGGTGCCTGCCACGGCGGCTTCCCGCGCCTCGTATCTGACGCCGGCCCGCCCGGGCTCCGGGGCGAGTCCCGGCTCCGCCAGCGTCTCCGGCAGCACGATGGTGAACTCCGCACCCCCGCCGTCCGCCTCCGCGACCTGAGCACTGCCGCCCTGCCGCTCGGCGAGCCGCCGCACCAAGGAGAGGCCGATCCCGCGCTTGCCGTGAGCCGGAGGCCTCTTGGTGGACCATCCGTCGGTGAAGATCAACTCACGCTGCTCGGCGGGGACTCCGGGCCCGGTGTCCCGCACCCTGAGTACCGCCGTACGTCCCTCCGCGCGCAATTCGACCTCCACGCGCGCGTGCTGCTTGCCGGCGACGGCGTCGAGCGCGTTGTCGACCAGGTTGCCCACAATCGTGACCAGTCCACGCGGATCGATCAGCTCGTCGGGGAACAGCGTTCTGTCCGAGATCCACAGCGCCACGCCACGCTCCGCCGCGACAGTGGCCTTGCCGACCAACAGGGCGGCGAGCAGCGGATCGTGGATCTTCTCCGTGACCTGTTCCGCGGTGGCCCTGTGATCGCCGACCACCTCTCCGACGAACTCCACGGCGTCCTCGTACATCTCCAGCTCCAGCAGGCCGAGAAGCGTGTGCATGCGGTTGGCGTGCTCGTGGTCCTGGGCACGCAGGGCGTCGATCAGGCCGCGGGTGGAGTCGAGTTCGCGCCCGAGCTGCTCCAGTTCGGTGCGGTCGCGCAGCGTGGCGACGGCGCCGCCGTCGTCGGTGGGCATCCGGTTGGCGACCAGGACGCGCTGACCGCGGACGGTGAGCAGATCGGTGCCGGTGAAACGTCCTGCCAGTACATCGGTCGTACGTCCCTCACCGAGGGCCTCGTCGAGCGGCTGCCCGACCACCTCGTCGCCGATGCCCAGCAGGCGCTGTGCCTCGTCGTTGAGGAGCCGGATCCTGCCGCCGCGGTCCAGGGCGACGACGCCCTCCCTGATGCCGTGCAGCATCGCCTCGCGTTCCGCGAGTAGCGCGGCGATGTCCGAGAAGGCCAGGTCGCGGGTCTGCCTCTGGACTCGCCTGGAGATCAGATATGCGGCAAGGGCGCCGACGGCCAGGGCCCCGCCCGCGTACGCGAAGAGGCCCGGGATCGCGTTGAGGAGCCGGGCGCGCACGCTGTCGTACTCGATGCCGACGGAGACCGCTCCCACGATGTCGCCGTCGGCGCCGCGCAACGGCACCTTGCCGCGCGCCGAGCGGCCCAGCGTCCCGCTGTCGATCTCCATGACCTCGTGGCCGGCCAGGGCCTGCCCGGGGTCGGTCGAGACGACGCTGCCGATCCGTTCGGGGTCGGTATGCGACCAGCGCACGCCGTCCGTGTTCATCACCACGACGTACTCGGCCCCGCTGGCCTTCCGGATCCGCTCCGCCTCGGTCTGTACGGGCCCATCGGCCGCGGGTCGCGTCGATGTCAGCTCCTCGGCGAGCTGCGGCCGCGCGGCCGTGGTCTGCGCGATCGCCAGGGCGCGGCGCATCGCCTGGTCGTCCAGCTGGTCGCTGAGCGGAGCGAGGAACAGGCCGGTCGCGAGCACGGCGACTCCGGCGGCGATCGCCACCTGCATCAGCAGCACCTGCGAAAACATCCGTTTCGGCATGCCGAGGCGGAGCCGACGGGCAGGGGGAGTGGGACTCATGCCTATGACGGTACGGGGGTGGGCGCGCCGAGCCGTAGGGGTGTGGCGTGGATCTCTGGAGTGCGGCGTGATCAGCGGGCTACGAGACTTGCCGCAGCCGGACGGGCCAGTTCACGCACCGCGAGTACGTCCATCCGGGCCGGGGAGCCGAGGGCAGAGCCGCAGCTTTCCTGGCGGGGCGGCAGCGAGGCGCCCTGGGCGACGGTGACGCGCCAGATGCGGCCGTCGGTGTGGGCGACGGTCACGTCCCAGCGCGGCGCCGTGCCGTCCGTGCGGACGACGGTGAGCGTGTCCGCGGCCTCCTCGCCGGTCGCCGTGCGCACCGCGAGCTCGGCCGCCTGGCCGGGGCGCTCCCAGGCGGAGCTCCCGCGGCACCCTTCGGTGACCACACGCCCTTCCCGTACGCCCTGGAGTATCTCCTTGACGGCAGGGGCCTCCGCACGCCCGTACGCGTAGCCGAACGGGAGCACGAGGAATGTGGGTGAGAAGCGGTGGCCTCCCAGGTGGGTGACTTCCCATGCGCCGTCCACTCCGGAGGCGGCGAGCTCGGCAGCGAGGGGGCGGCCGAGGAGGGCGCAGCAGCGGTCGCGCTTGCCGTTGGTGCAGACGAGGGCGAGGGGGTCGCCGGTGTGGGGGCGGCCGTCGAGAACCGTGTCGAAGGTGCCGGATGCGCCTCCGCCCAGTGCGGCGAAGTCAAGTTTGAGCAGCTGCTCGGGGTCTGACGTTGTGGCGCTGCGCAGCCATACGTTTCCAGGAGCGGTGTGGGCCGCGTACACCTGGCGCTCGGCAACCGCGTGGCAGTCGGCGTGCCGCCCAGGGCGGCGGATCAGCGCGATGCGTACGCCTGTGCCCTCCGTGGCCTTCTCCAGAGTGCGGCCGAGGTCGGGATCCAGATGGCTCGAGGTCAGCGCTTTGGCACCCCAGGGGCCGGGCTGTTCCAGCAGCAGCCACGTCCTCGCGGGGGCGGCGGTCCCCGCAAGGGGCTCGTCCAGGTCCCGGGAGACCTTCGTGCACGTACTCACGGAGGTAAGCCTAACCTGAGTTACCTGCAGTGGCTCCGGTGCTTGTGGGCTCAGAGTGATGAAGGTCTATGGCTGAGGTGCTCCGCCCAACGCTGCTTCGTTGATCGCTCGCTCGAAGATCCGGAAGAGCCGCCCCTCGTCGCTGTCTGGAGGCAGGGACGCCTTCGCGGCCCGAGACGCGCTCCAATAGCGGCGGAACGCGGGACTCTGGACCAGTGCCCGCGCATGAGCAAGTAGTTCGGCCTCTGTGATGTCTCCCCACCCGTAGACGAGCACGTAGTGGCTGAAGATGAGGTTGGCGAAGAGGTGTTGCCGTAACACGGAGTGGGGTTGGCCCGGATAATCGTTCCAAATTTCAGAGAGAGAGGGGTCGTCCATCGACATGTGCGTGAGCTGAACGTGCAGGCTGCGCATATCCGCCGCGGCGCTCCTGCGGAGTTCGGCACGAGATGCGGCCAACTCATCGCGTTGGAGGGACAGTTCCTTACGCTGGAGCTGGAGTTCTCGCTGCTGGAAGAGGAGCGTTGTGACAAGCAGGAGCAGCGCCATGCCCGAGAAGACCGCGCTCGCGGCGCCGAAGTAGTCGCCCAGATCGCTGCGTTCAGCTGCGTTCCGCTGACTGCCGTTCACCCGCTCGACGCCGTCGATCAGCCAGCCGCTGACGATGATGGAAGCGGCGCCCACGAGGACGAGCCCGGCTACGGCTGTGGCCAACCAGGCGGAGATGCGTGCCGCCGAACGCCATGCAGCATTTCTCGCCACGATCCCTCCCGGAGTCCGCCAAATACTTCCCGGTACGGGGTGCGGAAAACCGGGCAGCCCTCGCTGGCTATGCGAAAGGCCCGGCATTGTGTCGATGCCGGGCCGAAAGCGTCTCAACCGTGTGCGCGGGATTCCTGATCTCAGGCGTCCGGGATGTCTGCTTTCGCGCGTACGAGAGTCTCGCGTGTGATCACCACGATCCGCTCGTAGTCGGCCCGTGCGGCGTCGGGCGGAAGCTCGCTGTCGAGCTCAGCTGTGGCCTCGGTCCCGATGACGGCGAAGCGGCCATCACTGAGCTCGAAGATGTCGGGGCATGACTGACCAGTGACGCTGCCTCGCTCGCGTGGTGTAGCCCCGACGCGTCGCACGATCTTCACGGATAGGTACCAGCCTTATAACTCGGAGTGATGGACGTCGCCCGAGTTACAGGTGGGTCGGAGCGGTCTCCAAGCAGGGGTCTTTGTCGGAGCGTGGCGATCTCCGAGCGGGGGGTGTTCGTCGGAGATGTGAGTCTCCGAGCATGGGTGTTCGCCGGAGTATGCCCACAGAGCGGGCAGGTGACACACTATTTGGTTTCTGTTGCTGGTGGGACTCAAAACCGATGCTCCGGCGGAGTGAATCTTACTGAGCCGCTTGACGGTGTGCGGTGTTTGGGTGATAAGCGACATCAGGGATGTTTGGTGGCCCACGGTGCGCGGTGGCATGCGGAAGCCAAGAGCAGCGAGGGGATCCGCGACGGAGTGGAATCAAAGGGATTCTTCGGGCGGCGCCCCCACGACCCACCATTCGTCGGTGTCGGAATCGGCCTGCTCCTGCATCAAGTCGTCCATCATCTGGCCCAATTGGGCCTCTTCGGACGAGTCGGGCAGGCTCTCTCGGTGATGCTGGGTCGCCGCCCAGTACTCCTGGAAGATCCTGTTCTGGCACATGATGCGGAGGTGTCCGTGGAGCTCTTGTCGGGTCAGGGCACCGATCCGGTGAAAGTACAGAGCGTTGGTATAGAGAGCGTTCGCGAAGAGGTACTGCCGCTGCTTCTCAGGGGCGAGGTCGACCTCGTACGTGTTGAGGACCGCGGCGAGGGCAGGGTCGACCATGGCCTTGCAGAGCAGGTCGAAATGGAGCCGGTGCTGTTCGGTCAGTGCGGCACGCCTGCGGTGCCGGGTCCCCGCCTCTGCGACGAACCCGGCCGCGGACGCGAGCCTCCCCCGGGCGGCAGAAAGCCACCCCTTCAACATACTCTGTGTGGCCATGTCAACCCCCGAATCAGGCGCCCGTCCGCCGGTCGTCGGGTGCGGGTCGACAGGGAACGGACCGGCGAGCGGGTGGGTGGCGCGCTTGCCGCCCTCCAGAGTGCCGAGCGGCTCTGATCGGCTGGGAGGCGGCGAAGAGGGCGCACAGAGGGAAGCGCGGGTCGCGTTTCCTGGCGCCATGCCCAACGTGTGCCCCGCGAGCGCCGCTAACAATCGTTCACTTCGCGGGGTTTCCACCGGCTCGTATCCTGAGTCGGCATTCAATCCTCGTAACGAGAGCCGGAACACGAGCCGGTGCACGCATCGGTGTGAGAGAGGTCGTGTGTTGAGTCCTGCGAGCCCCCAGCAGATCCCGGTCGTCGTCCTCGCGGGCTTCCTCGGCTCCGGTAAGACCACGCTGCTCAACCACCTCCTGCACAGCAGCGGAGGCAGCCGTATCGGGGCCGTCGTCAATGACTTCGGGGCGATCGAGATCGACGCGATGGCGGTTGCCGGGGCGTTGGGGGACTCGACCGTCTCCCTCGGGAACGGGTGTCTGTGCTGCGCGGTCGACGCAAGCGAACTCGACGTCTACCTGGATCGGCTCGCCCAGCCCTCGGCCGGTATCGACGTCATCGTCATCGAGGCGAGCGGCCTCGCCGAGCCGCAGGAGCTGGTGCGGATGCTCCTCGCCAGTGAGAACCCTCGCGTCGTCTACGGCGGGCTCGTGGAGGTCGTCGACGCCGCCGAGTTCGACGACACGAGGCAGAAGCATCCCGAGATCGACCGGCACCTCGGCCTCGCCGATCTCGTCGTCGTCAACAAGGCGGACCGGGCAGAGGACCCCGAGCGTGTACACCGACTCGTCCGGACGCTGAATGATCGCGCCGCCGTCGTCCCCGCCACGTATGGGCGGATCGACCCGGCGCTCCTCTTCGACTGCAAGCCGTCCACGGAGCGGATCGGGCAGTTGTCCTTCGACGACCTGTATGAGGACGGCCCTGAGCACGGCCCCGGGCACAGCCATGGCGAGGGCCACGAGGACGGTAGCCGGCATGCCGGACACCTGCACTCCGCCTACGAATCCCTCGCCTTCACCTCCGAAGTGCCCCTCAGCCCGCGCCGGTTGATGGACTTCCTCGACGGCAGGCCGGAGGGTCTCTACCGCATCAAGGGACACGTCGATTTCGGCGCGGCAGACATCCGCAACCGGTATGTCGTGCATGCCGTGGGCCGGTTCCTGCGGTTCTACCCGGAGGCCTGGGCGCCCGGCGGGGAACGCCTCACCCAGCTCGTCCTCATCGGCTCCGGCATCAACGCCCCTGCTCTCGGCAAGGAGTTGGAGGCGTGCAAGGAAGACGCCCCGCACGCCGACGAGCACAGCATGTGGGGCGTTCTCCGCTACGTACAGGACCCCGATGTACAGGACCCCGATGTACAGGACCTCGACGTACAGGCCAGGAGCCCGGAGCCCGTGGAACCGAGCCCCGAAGCCTGAGGCCTGATCAGACCGGTCCCGCCACCACCGACACCGTCTTCGGCAGTGAGACGCCCGAGCCGTCGCGGCGCGGGTCCATCTCCGGCAGGTCGGCCGGCGTGCCGTTCTTCTGCGCGGCCCGGGCCGGAGCAGGGCCGGCCCAGGCCAGGCTGAGGCAGTCCTCGCCCTTCAGGAACCGCTGGCAGCGCACACCGCCCGTGGCGCGGCCCTTGCGCGGGTACTGGTCGAAGGGCGTCAGTTTCGCGGTCGTCTGGACCGAGTCGTCGAGGGTGCCACGCGAGCCCGCCACCGTGAAGACCACCGCGTCCGCGGCCGGGTCGACGGCCGTGAAGGAGATCACCTTGGCCCCTTCGGTGAGCTTGATGCCCGCCACGCCGCCGGCGGGCCGGCCCTGCGGGCGGACCTGGGAGGCCTGGTAGCGCAGTAGCTGTGCGTCGTCGGTGATGAAGACGAGGTCCTCCTCGCCCGTGCGTAGCTCGGCCGCGCCGACGATCCGGTCGCCCTCCTTGAGCGTGATGACCTCCAACTCCTCCTTGTTGGACGGGTAGTCGGGCACCACACGCTTGACCACACCTTGCTGTGTGCCGAGCGCCAGACCCGGCGAGGACTCGTCGAGCGTGGTCAGGCAGACGACCTCCTCGTCGCCCTCCAGGGTGAGGAACTCCGCGATCGGGGCTCCCCCGGCGAGGTTGGGTGCCGCGGTCGTCTCGGGCAGTTGTGGAAGGTCGATGACGTTGATGCGCAGCAGCCGTCCGGCCGACGTGACCGCGCCCACCTCGCCCTGGGCCGTCGCCGGGACGGCCGAGACGATCAGATCGTGCTTGGCGCGCTTGCCGTCGCTCTCTCCGAAGGGGTCACCGTTCGCCGTACGTGCGAGAAGTCCCGTCGACGACAGCAGTACCCGGCACGGATCGTCGGCCACCTGCAGCGGTACGGCCGCGGCGGTGGCCCCCGAGGACTCGAGCAGCACCGTACGCCGCGGGGTGCCGAACTTCTTGGCCACCGCGGCCAGTTCGCCCGACACCAGCTTGCGCAGCTCGGCGTCCGACTCCAGGATGCGGGTCAGTTCCTCGATCTCGCTCTTGAGCCGGTCGCGCTCCGACTCCAGCTCGATGCGGTCGAACCTGGTGAGCCGGCGCAGCGGGGTGTCCAGGATGTACTGCGTCTGGACCTCGCTCAGCGAGAAGTGCTCGATCAGGCGCTCCTTGGCCTGTGCGGAGTTGTCGCTGGAGCGGATGATGCGGATGACCTCGTCGATGTCCAGGAGAGCGACCAGCAGCCCCTCGACCAGATGCAGCCGGTCCCGCTTCTTGCCGCGGCGGAACTCCGACCTCCGCCGCACGACCTCGAAGCGGTGGTCGAGGTAGACCTCCAGAAGCTCCTTGAGGCCGAGCGTGAGGGGCTGGCCGTCCACCAGCGCGACGTTGTTGATGCCGAAGGACTCCTCCATGGGAGTCAGCTTGTAGAGCTGCTCCAGGACGGCCTCCGGCACGAAACCGTTCTTGATCTCGATGACCAGGCGCAGGCCGTGCGCGCGGTCGGTGAGGTCCTTGACGTCGGCGATGCCCTGCAGCTTCTTGGCGCCGACCAGGTCCTTGATCTTGGCGATCACCTTCTCCGGGCCCACGGTGAAGGGGAGCTCCGTGACGACGATGCCCTTCCTGCGCGCCGTCACGTTCTCCACCGACACCGTCGCGCGGATCTTGAAGCTGCCGCGGCCCGACTCGTACGCGTCCCTGATCCCGGAGAGGCCGACGATCTTTCCGCCCGTGGGCAGGTCGGGCCCCGGGATGTGCTTCATGAGCGTCTCGAGATCGGCGCCCGGGTACCGGATCAGATGCCGGGCGGCGGCGATCACCTCGCCGAGGTTGTGCGGCGGCATGTTCGTGGCCATACCGACCGCGATGCCCGACGCGCCGTTCACCAGCAGGTTCGGATATGCGGCCGGGAGGACGCCAGGTTCCTGCTCCTGGCCGTCGTAGTTCGGGGCGAAGTCGACCGTGTTCTCGTCGATCGACTCCGTCATCAGGGAGGTCGCGTCGGCCATCCGGCACTCGGTGTACCGCATGGCGGCCGGCGGGTCGTCGTTGCCCAGCGAGCCGAAGTTGCCGTGGCCGTCCACCAGGGGCAGGCGCATCGAGAAGGGCTGAGCCAGGCGCACCAGGGCGTCGTAGATCGACGCGTCGCCGTGGGGGTGCAACTTACCCATGACCTCGCCGACGACGCGGGCGCACTTCACATAGCCGCGGTCGGGGCGCAGCCCCATCTCGTTCATCTGGTAGACGATGCGGCGGTGCACCGGCTTGAGACCGTCACGGGCGTCCGGCAGGGCCCTGGAATAGATCACCGAGTACGCGTACTCGAGGAAGGAGCCCTGCATCTCGTCGACGACGTCGATGTCGAGGATGCGCTCCTCGAAGTCGTCTGGCGGCGGGGTCTTCGTGCTGCGGCGGGCCATCGCTGCTGCGACTCCTTCACAGTGTCTGCCGGGGCATGAACGGGTTCTGACGAGCTCCATTGTGGACCGCCGCACTGACAACCCGGACCACGCCCCATGCACAGGGGTCCGGGCGGGCACCGGCCCGCTCGCTCTCGGCGTAGCCGTTCCGGGAACTTCGCCAGCTGTCAGCGCGCTTGCATACAGTGGCATGACTAGCAGGAATTCAGCAGTTTTCCGCGATCGAAGGGACGTACATGCCCATGGGTCACACGGCCACCGCCGAGGCCGGCTCCGGCGGGCTGACAGCGACCGAGCACCGCCTGGCCAACGGCCTGCGCGTGGTGCTCTCCGAAGATCATCTGACCCCGGTCGCGGCGGTGTGCCTCTGGTACGACGTCGGCTCACGCCACGAGGTCAAGGGACGCACCGGACTTGCCCACCTCTTCGAGCATCTGATGTTCCAGGGCTCGGGCCAGGTGAAGGGCAACGGCCACTTCGAACTGGTGCAGGGCGCGGGCGGTTCGCTCAACGGCACGACCAGTTTCGAGCGCACCAACTACTTCGAGACCATGCCCGCCCACCAGCTGGAGCTCGCCCTCTGGCTGGAGGCCGACCGTATGGGCTCGCTGCTCACCGCGCTCGACGACGAGTCGATGGAGAACCAGCGGGACGTCGTCAAGAACGAGCGCCGCCAGCGCTATGACAACGTCCCCTACGGCACCGCTTTCGAGAAGCTGACCGCCCTCGCGTACCCGGAGGGCCACCCCTACCACCACACCCCGATCGGGTCGATGGCCGACCTGGACGCGGCGACGCTGGAGGACGCGCGCGCCTTCTTCCGCACCTACTACGCGCCCAACAACGCCGTCCTGTCGATCGTCGGCGACATCGACCCGGAGGCGACGCTCGCCTGGGTCGAGAAGTACTTCGGCTCCATCCCGGGGCACGACGGCAAGCCCGCCCCGCGCGACGGCTCCCTGCCGGACACCATCGGGGAGCAGCTGCGTGAGGTCGTCGAGGAGGAGGTCCCGGCGCGCGCGCTGATGGCCGCCTACCGGCTCCCGGAGGACGGCACGCGCGCGTGCGACGCGGCCGACCTCGCCCTGACCGTCCTCGGCGGCGGTGAGTCGTCCCGCCTCTACAACCGCCTCGTGCGCCGGGACCGTACGGCTGTGGCTGCCGGTTTCGGTCTGCTGCGCCTGGCCGGAGCGCCCTCCCTGGGCTGGCTCGATGTGAAGACCTCCGGGGATGTCGAGGTCCCCGTCATCGAGGCGGCCGTCGACGAGGAGCTCGCCCGGTTCGCCGAGGAGGGCCCCACGGCCGAGGAAATGGAGCGTGCCCAGGCCCAGTTGGAGCGCGAGTGGCTGGACCGGCTCGGTACGGTCGCCGGCCGCGCCGACGAACTGTGCCGGTACGCCGTCCTGTTCGGCGACCCGCAGCTTGCCCTGACCGCCGTACAGCGCGTGCTCGACGTCACGGCCGAAGAGGTCCAGGAGGCCGCCAAGTCCCGCCTGCGCCCCGACAACCGCGCGGTGCTCGTGTACGAGCCGATCGCCACCGACGAGGAGACCGCCACCGACGAGGAGAGCGCCCAGTGACCGAGGCCACCGTGACCATGGACTTCCACCCCCAGCCCCAGGCCGGCGAGGCCAAACCGTGGGCCTTCCCGGCGCCCGAGCGCGGTGCGCTCGGCAACGGCCTGACGCTGCTGCGCTGCCACCGCCCCGGCCAGCAGGTCGTCGCCGTGGAAGTCCTCCTGAACGCACCGCTTGAGGCTGAGCCGAAGGGCCTGGACGGTATCGCCACGATCATGGCGCGTGCCTTCTCCGAAGGCACCGACAAGCACTCCGCCGAGGAGTTCGCCGCCGAGCTGGAGCGCTGCGGCGCCACGCTGGACGCGCACGCCGACCACCCGGGCGTACGCCTGAGCCTCGAAGTCCCCGTGTCGCGGCTCCAGAAGGCGCTCGGCCTGCTCGCCGACGCCCTCAGGGCGCCCGCCTTCGCGGACAGCGAGGTCGAACGCCTCGTCCGCAACCGGCTCGACGAGATTCCGCACGAGACCGCCAACCCGGCCCGCCGCGCCGCCAAGGAGCTCTCCAAGGAGCTCTTCCCGGCGACCTCGCGCATGTCGCGCCCGCGCCAGGGCACCGAGGAGACGGTTGCGAGCATCGACTCGGCGGCCGTACGCGCCTTCTACGAGAAGCATGTACGCCCCGCCACCACCACCGCGGTCGTCGTCGGCGACCTCACCGGTGTCGACCTCGACGCGATGCTCGGCGAGACGCTCGGCGCCTGGACCGGCTCGCCGGCCGAGGCGCGTCCCGTGCCTCCGGTGACCGCCGACGACACCGGCCGCGTGGTCATCGTCGACCGTCCCGGAGCCGTCCAGACACAGCTGCTCATCGGCCGCGTCGGCGCCGACCGGCACGACCGTGTGTGGCCCGCCCAGGTGCTCGGCACGTACTGCCTCGGCGGCACCCTCACCTCGCGTCTTGACCGCGTCCTACGCGAGGAAAAGGGCTACACCTACGGTGTGCGGGCGTTCGGCCAGGTGCTGCGCTCCGCCCCGGACGGCACGGGCGCCGCGATGCTCGCCATCAGTGGCTCGGTGGACACGCCGAACACCGGCCCGGCGCTCGACGACCTCTGGAAGGTGCTGCGTACGCTCGCGGCCGAGGGCCTGACGGACACCGAGCGCGACATCGCCGTACAGAACCTCGTGGGCGTGGCGCCGCTCAAGTACGAGACCGCAGCCGCCGTCGCCGGCACGCTCGCCGACCAGGTCGAGCAGCACCTGCCGGACGACTTCCAGGCGACGCTGTACCGCCAACTCGCCGCGACGGGCACCGTGGAGGCCACCGCGGCCGCCGTGAGCGCCTTCCCGGTGGACCGTCTGGTGACCGTCCTCGTCGGGGACGCTGCCCAGATCGAGGAGCCCGTCAAGGCCCTCGGAATCGGTGAGGTGAGTGTGGTCCCGGCCGAGTAGAGCCGCCCCCACATCTCCGGGGACCCTGGAGGCTTATGGGCCTCCAGGGTCCTTCTTTGTCCAAATTGATTGGATTGGTTGGGAGTTGGTATGGAGGTTGTGTGTCTGCCCTGTGGCGTGCGCTACAAAAGCCGTCATCCGTTTGTTGTTTGAGAGATGGCCCGCTTAGCGTCGGTCCGGCTGTTCGTCAGGCAGTGCGCCGCATCCGCGGCACCGGACAGTCATCGCCGAGTCCCCGTACGGCGCGAGCCAGGGGAGCCGGGGACCCACCGCAGTCCCTGGGGTGAATCGGGCGCCCTCCTGGAGGGAGTCCGTAGGAGACCTTCCTGCTCCGAACCCGTCAGCTAACCCGGTAGGCGAGAAGGAAGGAAAGGACCAGCCACTTCATGGCGTTCACCCGCGCCACCGGGAAGCACCGTCGCCCGAGCCGTACGAAGCGCACGTCCTCGAGGACCGTGGGCGTCGCGACGCTCGCCACCACCGGTGTCATCGGCACCCTGGCCGCCCCGGCGTTCGCCGGCCCGGCCTCGGTCAAGCAGACAGGGCTGACCCAGGCCGTCACCATGGGCGACTCGGTCGCCGACCAGATCGACGCCCAGGCCCACGCCCAGCGGCAGGCCGCCGAGGAGGCCGCCGCCCGCGAGGCGGCCGAGGAGGCCGCCAGGAAGCGGGCCGCCGAGCAGAAGGCCCGGGCCGAGGCGAAGGCCAAGGCGGAGCGCGAGGCCAAGGAGCGCGCCGCCCGCGAGGCCGAGCGCAAGCGCCTGCTCAACTCCTTCGTCTCGCCGATCAGCGACTCGTACGTCTCCACCGGCTACAAGGCCGGCGGCTCCGTCTGGTCCTCCGGCAGTCACACCGGCATCGACTTCCACGCCGCCAGCGGCACCACCGTCCGCGCCGTGGGTGCCGGTACCGTCGTAGAGGCCGGCTTCGAGGGCTCGTACGGCAACCAGGTCGTCATCAAGATGAACGACGGCACGTACACGCAGTACGCCCACATGTCGTCCCTCTCCGTCTCCGTCGGCCAGAGCGTCACCCCGGGCCAGCAGATAGGCCTCTCCGGGGCGACCGGCAACGTCACCGGAGCACACCTCCACTTCGAGGCGCGTACGTCCCAGGAGTACGGCTCGGACATGGACCCCCTCGCCTACCTCCGGTCGCACGGCGTGAACGTCTGACGGCTCGGGAGCTCCACCGCACCCTCCCTAAGGCCCCGGCTCACCGAGCCGGGGCTTTCGTGCATGCCGACGGGACGACTGCCTGTTCTGCGCGACTATGTGTCCAAAAAAACTCCATGGATTCCGGCCCGCCATCGGAATTTCCGGCTCTCTGCAATAGAGTCACCGAACGAGCGTCAATCAACCGCGTTTCGCGGGGATTAAGGCGGAGGTCCGGTCATGCGTATTCCCGCGCACTCGGTATGCACGGCGATCCGTGACGACATCGTCGCGGGTGTCTACGAACGCGGCAGCCGGCTCACCGAGGAACTGCTCGCGCGTCGCTACGGCGTCTCGCGGGTCCCCGTGCGGGAGGCGCTGCGCACGCTGGAGGCGGAGGGCTTCGTCGTCACGCGCCGCCACGCGGGCGCGTGCGTCGCGGAACCCACCGAGCAGGAGGCCGCCGACCTCCTGGAGATGCGCATGCTCCTGGAGCCGCTGGGCGCCGCGCGCGCCGCGCAGCGGCGGACGGAGGCGCACCTCAAGGTGCTGCGAGGCCTCGTCAGGCTGGGGCAGGAGCGGGCCAGGAGGGGCCAGGGCGAGGATCTGCGCTCGCTGGGCGGCTGGTTCCACGAGACGCTCGCGCAGGCCTCCGGCAGCCCCGCGCTGACCTCGATGCTCACCCAGCTGCGGCACAAGATCGCCTGGATGTACTCGGTCGAGGCGCCGGCCCATCCCGCCGAGTCCTGGTCGGAGCACGGCGGCATCGTGGACGCCGTCGCGCGCGGCGACAGCGAGCGGGCCCGGGCCATCACGGCCCTGCACACCGAGCGGGCGACGGCCGCGCACCGGCTGCGCTTTCCCGAGCGCGGTGATCGCGTGGAGCGTGTGAGGACTTCGCAACACCCCGTAAACACGGCGAGCGTGCGGCATTAACAGTGGCGCCGTATACAAAGGGGAGTAATTCGCGGGGCATTATTTTTGCTGCCTGTAATCTGGAATTGTAAAGGGCCCGCCCGGTATTTTGGGCGAGCCCTTTTGGTGCATGTGCGGGACGGCGTTTTTGATGCGACGACCGCAGCGACCATCAATTGAGGAACCCCGACGGCGCGCAACCAGGTCCGCGAGAGCGCGCCGGTTCAGGCGCAAAGGGGTCTCACACGGTTTCCGGCAGCTCCTCAAGTCCCTCCGCGACCAGCTTGGCCAGGCGGTCGAGCGCGGCGTCCGCGCCCTCGGCGTCGGAGGCCAGGACGATCTCCTCGCCGCCCTTGGCGCCCAGGCCGAGCACCGCGAGCATGGAAGCGGCGTTGACGGGGTTGCCGTCCGCCTTGGCGATCGTCACGGGGACGCCGGCGGCCGTGGCCGCGCGGACGAAGATGGAGGCGGGGCGGGCGTGGAGGCCCTCGGCCCAGCCGACGTTGACGCGGCGCTCAGCCATGTGATGCTGCCCTTCAGGTGTCTCAGGTTGTCTAGACCACTATCCCATACCGTGAAGCGTCCCCGAGAGGGTGTCGAGCCCGTCGGAGGCCAGGAGCCCGTGCGGGGGCCCGAGTCGGGCACCCGCACGGGCTCGCGCCATTGTCGGACACGAGCCGTACTCTGGGGCCCATGCAGACCTCGTCGGACCGGCACGAGTATCCCGCCCACTGGGAGGCCGACGTCGTGCTGCGCGACGGCGGCACCGCGCGCATCCGGCCGATCACGGCCGACGACGCCGACCGCCTGGTCAGCTTCTACGAGCAGGTGTCCGACGAGTCGAAGTACTACCGCTTCTTCGCGCCGTACCCGCGCCTGTCCGCAAAGGATGTCCACCGCTTCACGCACCACGACTTTGTGGACCGGGTGGGACTCGCGGCCACGGTCGGCGGCGAGTTCATCGCCACCGTACGCTACGACCGCATCAACGCCGAGGGTCTGTCCGCGTCTGCTCCTGCCGACGAGGCCGAGGTCGCCTTCCTCGTGCAGGACGCCCACCAGGGCCGCGGCGTGGCCTCCGCGCTGCTGGAGCACATCGCCGCGGTGGCCCGAGAGCGCGGCATCCGCCGGTTCGCCGCCGAGGTGCTGCCCGCCAACAGCAAGATGATCAAGGTGTTCACGGACGCCGGCTACCAGCAGCAGCGCAGCTTCGAAGACGGCGTCGTGCGCCTGGAGTTCGACCTGGAGCCCACCGACCGTTCACGCGCGGTGCAGTGGGCCCGGGAGCAGCGGGCCGAGGCGCGGTCCGTGGCCCGGCTCCTCACGCCTGGTTCGGTCGCCGTCATCGGGGCGGGCCGCGCACCCGGGGGAGTGGGGCGCAGCGTCCTCGACAACCTCCGCGGGGCCGGGTTCAGCGGACGTCTGTACGCGGTGAACAGGGCCCTGCAGGAGAAGGAGCTCGGCGGGGTCGCGGCGTACCGCTCGGTCCGCGACATCCCCGGCCCCGTCGATCTCGCCGTGGTCGCCGTCCCGGCCGAGCACGTCCCCCAGGCCGTCGCCGACTGCGGTGAGCACGGCGTGCAGGGGCTCGTCGTGATCTCCGCGGGGTACGCCGACAGCGGCCCCGAAGGGCGGGAGCGCCAGCGTGAACTCGTGCGTCACGCGCGCGCGTACGGCATGCGCATCATCGGACCCAACGCCTTCGGGGTCATCAACACCGCACCGGATGTACGGCTCAACGCCTCGCTCGCGCCCGAGATGCCGCGGGCCGGACGCATCGGTCTGTTCGCGCAGTCCGGTGCCATCGGGATCGCGCTGCTGTCCCGGCTGCAGCGGCGCGGCGGGGGCGTCACGGGCGTGACGGGAGTGTCGACGTTCATCTCCTCGGGCAACCGCGCGGACGTGTCCGGCAACGACGTACTGCAGTACTGGTACGACGACCCCGACACCGATGTCGCGCTCATGTACCTCGAATCCATCGGCAACCCACGGAAGTTCACGCGCCTCGCGCGGCGGACCGCCGCGGCCAAGCCGCTCGTCGTCGTCCAGGGCGCGCGGCACGGCGGGGCCGCACCTCCGGGACATGCCGTACGGGCCACACGGCTGCCGCACGCGACCGTCTCCGCGCTGCTGCGGCAGGCCGGGGTCATCCGGGTGGACACGATCACCGAGCTCGTCGACGCCGGCCTGTTGCTGGCACGCCAGCCCCTGCCCGCCGGGCCCCGTGTGGCGATCCTCGGAAACTCCGAGTCGCTGGGGCTGCTCACCTACGACGCCTGTCTCGCCGAAGGACTTCGGCCGTTGCCGCCGCTGGATCTGACCACGGCGGCATCCGCGGATGATTTCCATGCGGCGCTCTCACATGCGCTGGCCGATGACGCCTGTGACGCCGTCGTGGTCACGGCCATACCAGCGGTCGGTGAGACGTCCGCGGCCGACGCACCCCTCGCCGAGGCGCTCCGCTCGGCCGCGGCGGCGTCCCCGGCGAAGCCGGTGCTCGTGGTCCATGTGGAGCTCGGCGGGCTTGCCGAAGCGCTCTCCGCCGCCGCCAGCACCGCGCCCCATGCCGTCGAGCCCCAGGTGCCGCCGCCCGTCGAACGCCCAGCGGCACAGGCCCCCGCGGACGAATCCCGTCTCATCCCCGCCTACCCCGCGGCCGAACGTGCCGTCCGCGCCCTCGCCGAAGCCGTCAGGTACGGGCAGTGGCGCCGGGACGCCGCCGAGCCCGGCCGGGTGCCCGAGTTCGAGGACATCGACGAGAAGGGGGCCGCCGAGCAGATCGACGCTCTGCTGGCGAAGGGCGACCCGGCCGGGCTCATGCTCGGCCTCGACGACACCTGCACGCTGCTCGGCCGGTATGGCATCGACGTACGCCGTGCCCTGCCCGCCCCGACGCCCGACGAAGCCGTCGCGGCGGCCGAGCGCTCCGGCTACCCCGTGGCGCTGAAGGCCACCGCCCCGCACCTGCGGCACCGCGCCGATCTGGGCGGCGTACGACTGGATCTGGCGGACGAGGAGCAACTGCGGCGGGCGTACGCCGAATTGACCGAACTCTTCGGGAAGCCCGCCGAACTGCGCCCGGTGGTGCAGAGCATGGCGCCCCGCGGCGTCGACACCGTCGTCCGCGCCGTGATCGACCCGGCGGCCGGAGCGGTGCTCTCGTTCGGGCTCGCCGGAGCCGCCTCGGAGCTGCTCGGCGACACCGCGCACAGGTTGATTCCGGTCACCGACCGGGATGCGGCCTCGCTGGTCCGATCAATCCGGACGGCACCGCTCCTCTTCGGCTGGCGGGGCTCGGCACCGGCGGACACGGCGGCGCTGGAGGAGCTGCTGTTGCGCCTGTCGCGCCTTGTGGACGACCACCCGGAGGTCGTCTCCGTCACCCTGGAGCCCGTGGTCGTCGCCCCGCGCGGGCTGTCGGCGCTCGGTGCCTCCGTGCGGCTCGCGCCCCCGCCCGCCCGTGGCGACCTCGGTCCGCGCACACTTCCTGTGTACTGATCGGTCCCTCGCAGTCAGTGCGCCCCCGTAGGATGGGCGCCATGGCCAAGACCAGTACATCGACCCAGGGGCTGCGAGCGGCGATCGAGCGCAGCGGCTACTACCCGGCCCTCGTGGCCGAGGCGGTGGAGGCCGCTGTCGGCGGCGAGGCCATCCGGTCGTTTCTGGTCCACCAGGAGACGACGTTCGACGCCAACGAGGTGCGTCGGCATGTGACGGTGCTCGTCCTCACCGACAACCGCTTCATCGTGAGCCACACCGACGAGCAGGCCGCTGACAGTACGTCGCCGACGCCGTACGCGACGACGTCCACCGAGTCCGTGAAGCTTGGCCGGATCTCGTCGGTCGTTCTCAGCCGGGTCGTCGCCAACCCGGAGAAGTACGTGCCCGGGACACTGCCCCGAGAGGTCGTTCTCACCATCGGCTGGGGCGCGGTCTCCCGCCTCGACCTGGAGCCGGCCGCCTGCGGGGACCCCAACTGCGAGGCGGACCACGGCTATACGGGCAGCTCGACGGCGGACGACCTCAGCCTGCGCGTCAGCGAGGCCGGGGACGGCCCGGACGCCGTGCGTCAGACGCTCGCCTTCGCCCAGTCGCTCTCCGAGGCGACCGCGGACGTCACCCCGTAATGGCGCAGCCCCTCTGGGACCACCCGGAACCCCTCACCGTCGAGTCCGCACCCGTGCCGGAGTACGGCTCCGGTTCGCTTGCCGATCTGCTGCCCACGCTCGCCGCGGGCATGGGCGTACCGAGTCAGACCGCCACGCTCACGGGCCTGACTCCGGCCGACCGGAACTGCGTCTTCCTGATCGACGGCCTCGGCTGGGAGCAGCTGAAGGCGCACCCCGACGAGGCCCCCTTCATGAGCTCCCTCCTGGGCAGCTCCCGCGGTGGCACCGGCCGGCCGATCACCGCCGCCTACCCCGCGACCACCGCCACCTCACTCGCCACGGTCGGTACGGGGCTGCCGCCGGGCGTCCACGGCCTGCCCGGCTACACCGTGCGCAATCCGGAGACCGGCGAGCTGATGAACCAGCTCCGCTGGAACCCGTGGACACCGCCGGACGTCTGGCAGCCGTACCCCACCGTCTTCCAGCTCGCCGACGCGGCAGGCGTGCACACCGCACAGGTCTCCTCGCCGACCTTCCAGAACACGCCCCTGACGAAGATCGCGCTGAGCGGCGGAACATTCCACGGGCGCCTCTCCGGCGAGGAGCGCATGGACCTCGCCGCCGAGCAACTGGCCGCCGGCGACCGCTCGTTGGTCTATACGTACTACGCCGAGGTGGACGGCAAGGGCCACCGCTTCGGCGTCGACTCGGACCCCTGGCGCGGACAGCTCATGTACGTGGACCGCTTGGTCCAGCGCCTGGCCGAGCAACTGCCGCCCCGCACGGCCCTGTACATCACCGCAGACCACGGCATGATCGACATTCCCTTCGACGAGCTGCATCGCATCGACTTCGACGAGGACTGGGAGCTGCGCGCCGGCGTCGCCCTGCTCGGCGGCGAGGGCCGCGCCCGGCATGTGTACGCCGTCCCCGGCGCCGAATCGGACGTCCTGACCTGCTGGCGTGAGGTGCTCGGCGAGCAGTTCTGGGTGGCGTCCCGGGACGAGGCGATCGCTGCGGGCTGGTTCGGGCGGCCCGACCGGATCGAGGAGCGGGTGTACGCCCGTATCGGCGACGTGGTCGCGGCGGCCCGCGACGACGTCCTCCTCATCGCCTCACAGCGGGAGCCGAAGGAGTCGTCGATGCTCGGCAACCACGGTTCGCTGACCCCCGCCGAGCAGCTGGTCCCGCTGCTCGAAGTACGCTCCTGATCGTCGGCCGCCCGAGTCGCCCCTGAACTGCCCTCCGCCGAAAGGTGTTCAACTCGCCATGCCCGAGCTGGTGTTCTTCTCCGGGACGATGGACTGTGGGAAGTCGACTTTGGCGCTTCAAATTGGGCACAACCGTTCGGCGAGGGGTCTGCAGGGTGTGATCTTCACGCGGGATGACCGTGCCGGCGAGGGTAAGTTGTCGTCGCGTTTGGGCTTGGTCACGGACGCGGTTGAGGCGGCTCCGGGCATGGACCTGTACGGGTACCTGGTGGAGCAGATGTCGCACGGTGCCAAGGTCGATTACGTGATCGTGGATGAAGCGCAGTTCCTCGCGCCGGTGCAGATCGACCAGTTGGCCCGGATCGTGGACGACCTCGACTTGGACGTCTTCGCGTTCGGCATCACCACGGACTTCCGCACCAAGCTCTTCCCCGGCTCGCAGCGTTTGATCGAACTTGCAGACCGCGTGGAGACGTTGCAGGTCGAGGCGATGTGTTGGTGCGGTGCACGAGCCACCCATAACGCGCGCACGCTGGCTGGGGAGATGGTGGTCGAGGGCGAGCAGGTGGTGGTGGGGGATGTGGCCGGCTCGGCGGCGGAGGTGGGGTATGAGGTGCTGTGCCGACGTCATCACCGCAGGCGGATGACGAGCGCCGCTGCCCATGCAGGGGCGTTGTCGCCGGACGTATTGCCGGTCACCTCCGCCTGATTTCCTGTCGGAGGGACGTCAGTGGACACGTTCTCGGTCGTGCTGGTCATGGTTGTTGCTGTATGACGCGGATGTGGTGGAGTTCCGCTTCAACGTTTAGTTTCACCTCGAATGCCCCCTGGTCTGCGTTTTCGCAAGTCAGGGGGCGATTCGCTGCCCGGAGTCGTGTGTTGCGGCGGAACGTTCAAGTTCTGGGTTCGCGCGATGCGGCGCAGTGTTTGTGCAGGTCAGGGCGTTTCCGCCCGATGGTTGAATCCGGGCGGCGTTTCCGGTTGCTGAGTTTGTGCTGGTTCGGTCGGTATGGCTGGAAGGCCAGGATGGGCCGGGTTGGCGGCGGCTTGGAGCCCCGCCGTTGCCCAGGCCCTTGCTGGAGGTGGCGGCGATGATCCCGGCGACGTGGGTGCCGTGGCCGTTGCCGTCGTCGGGCCGCGCCTTGCCGTCGACGAAGTCCCGGCCGGGGACCAGGCGGCCGACGAGGTCGGGGTGCTCGAGGTCGACACCGGTGTCGATCACCGCGACGACCGCGTCGTCCCCCTTGTGCCCCGGTCTGGTCCGCGGCGGCCAGGCCGCTCAGCTCCAGTCCCTACTGCTGGGCGCAGCGGGTCGGTTTTGGCGGCGACGGCCCGCGCCGGGACGAGCACGGCGAGCAGCACGGCGGAGGCAAGCACGCCCCTGTTCCACCCACCCTGCCCCAAGATGCTGCGGCGTCACGCTCCGTCCTGCTTCCTCGTCTCGGACCGGCGTTCGGACCAGCGCTCGACCTCGGCGCCGTACTCGCCTTCCAGCGCCTTGTCGCGGATCTCATGGCGCGCGTCCCGCAGTGCGTCGCCCTCAAGTCCGCGCAACTGCTTGAGGTCGTCGCGCAGTTCCTCAGGCAACGTCTGGAAGCGCTGCTGGGCCTCGACGGCCCGGAACTGCACCCGGGCGCCATAATCACCGGCCAGCGCGTCCCGCCAGATGCGTTCCGCTGCCTCACCCCGCTGCCGCGGCTCCATGGTGCGCAGTTGTCGCAGGTCGGCCCGCAGCTCCATCGGCAGCCAACCGGGCAAGGGGCGCGGCTGGGCGTCGGCAAGGGCGAGAGGATCCGCGCCGGCGAGTAGGACCGTGGAGGTGTCCACAGTGGCCGAGGTGGCGCTGGTCGATCCCGAGGACGCCGCCCACACCAGCGCAGTCGTTGCGGCGGCGGTCGCGATGGCCAGCGTGGTCATCCGGGTCCGGCGGGATACGGCGGTGGCGATGCTGTTCACGAGGTCCTCCCGTTCCTCCATGGATTTCGGCCCCAGCCTGCCGACGGCGTACGAGCGGAAGGTTCGGCGAATGTTCGGGCGCTGTAAGGATCGGCGGCGGGCGTGCTCCGCCGCTGCGGCCCTCGGTAGCATCGGTGGCATCCCCGGTGCCCCGGGACGGCCCCCGCGTCCCCGGGGTGCGAGGAGAGAAGCACATGCCGGAGAACACGGGCCCGGAGAGCAGAGGACCTGAGAGCAGGGGGCTCGTCCTGGTCGTCGAGGACGAGCGGCACATCGCCGACCTGGAGCGCCGCTACCTGGCCCGGGAGGGTTTCGGTGTCCACGTCGAGACCGACGGCGACGGCGCCCTGGCCGCCGCCCGCAGGATGCGCCCGGTGGCGATCGTGCTGGACATCACCCTGCCCGGCATGGACGGCATCCAGGTCTGCCGTCGGCTGCGTGAGGAGGGCGACTGGACCCCCGTCGTGTTCGTGACCGCCCGCGACGAGGTGACCGACCGCATCCTCGGCCTGGAACTCGGCGCCGACGACTACCTCACCAAGCCCTTTGCCCCCCATGAACTCGTCGCCCGCGTCAAGAGCCTGTTGCGCCGCGCCCAGGGCCCGCAGCGCAACCCGGTGTGCAGGCTGGGGCGGCTCACCCTCGACACCGGTCGGCGCACCCTGCAGGTGGACAACGACCCGGTGGAGCTGACGACCACCGAGTTCAACCTGCTCGCCTATCTGATGGGCCATCCCGAGCAGGTGTTCTCCCGAGAACAGCTGCTCGCGCAGGTCTGGGGCTACGCGGGCTACCGAGACACCCGCGTGATGGACGTCTACGTCTCGCAGCTGCGGGCCAAGCTCGGCGACGCCAGCCCGATCCGTACCGTCCGCGGGGTCGGGTACGGCGTCAGCGACACCGGCCGATGACCACCGCACGCCGCCACGGCTCCCTGGGCGTGAACCTGGTCCTGCTCACCACCTCTGTGGCAGCGGTGGCCGTTGTACTCACCGGGCTGTTCGCCTGGCGGATGATCCGTACGAACGCCGAGGCCCAGGGACGCGAACAGCTCTCCCGTCAGGCCGAGATCCTGGCCCGAACGCCTCCCCTGGCCTCCGTGCGGCTGGGCCGCGAGCAGCGGATCGCCGGCCCGAGCGGCACCGCGCTCGCCCTCGTCCGGCCCTCCGGCAAGGTGGATGGTCCGGCCGCGGCGGTCGTGGGCACCGACGCGCGCCGGACGCTGCTCGCGGGCGACGGCCTGTCCACGACCGCGACCCTCGACGGTCATGAGGTGCTGGTCGAGGGGGTTCCAGCACGCGACGGCGGCGGCCTGGTCCTCGCGCAGCCGATGAGTTCCGTCGACGAGGCCACCGACCGGATGCGCGGCGGCCTGGTGCTCCCTCTCACTCTGGGACTGACCGGCTCGGCCGTGGCCGGTGCGCTACTGGCCAGGCGTCTGGCCAGACCGCTCACCTCGGCAGCCGCCACCGCCCACCGGCTGTCCGAGGGCGAGCGGGGACTCCGCGTCCCCACGGAGGGACCCGCCGAAGTGGCCGAACTGGCCGCCGCGCTCAACTCCCTCGACTCGGCGCTGGCCCACAGCGAGAACCGGCAGCGGGACTTCCTGATGTCCGTCTCCCACGAGATCCGCACCCCGCTGACCGCCGCACGCGGATACGCCGAGGCACTGGCCGACGAGGTGATCACGGGAGACGAGGTTCCCGAGGCCGGTCACATCCTGCGCTCCGAGATCCGGCGGCTGGAGCGGTTCGTGGGCGATCTGCTGGCCCTGGCCCGCCTCGAAGCCGACGACTTCCGGCTGGACAACACCGAGGTCGACCTGAACGCACTGGTCGCCGAGGCCGCGACCGCCTGGTCGGCCCGCTGCGCCCGCCACGACGTCGACTTCCGCCTCGAACGCCCACGGCACCCCCTGCCGGTCACCACCGACGGCTTCCGGGTACGCCAGCTCATCGACGGCCTCGCCGAGAACGCCCTGCGTGTCACCCCGGCGGGCCGCCCCCTCGTACTGGCCCTGTACCAGGACGACCCCGGAGCCCGGTTGGAGGTCCGCGACGGCGGTCCCGGCCTCACCGAGGAGGACATGGCCATCGCCTTCGAGCGCGGCGCCCTCACTGACCGCTACAGCGGCATCCGGGCCGTCGGCAGCGGCCTCGGCCTGGCCATAGCCCATCGCCTGACCACCCGGCTCGGCGGCACGATCACCGCCCATGGGCCCGCCCCCGAAGGCGGCGCCTGCTTCACCGTCCGTCTGCCGCCCTGCCCCGACACCATCCCGCCGGAGGCCCAGACCGGCGCCCCCGACACGCCCCGAACACGACGCTGACCTTGCGCCTGGATGCCAGGTGGCGTGATCACCTGATCCCAACAGCGGGGGCGGCTCCACGGTCACCGTCTGCGCTGCTCCGGAAGGCCGAGACGGCGGCGCAGCCGCTTCGGACGCGCCACCGGTCGGCCGGACGCCGCAGGCCCTGCCCACTTGGAGGCGGGGCAGGGCCTGCGGGCAATCAGGACGTCCGGCAGGGCACGGACGCGATCACCTACGTTCTCGCCTCGCCCTTCGTCAGCAGCCACTCCTCGTGTACCGCGCCGAGCGGGATCTTCGTCTGGAAGATCGGCGTGCCGAAGATGGAGAGTTGGAGGTTGAGGGTTCCGGTGAGGTCGATGCCGCCGTACAGGGCCCAGGAGCCGGAGCCCGAGCCGGTGCCGTCCGCAGAGCCCTCAGCCGACGCGTCGGCCTCGGCGCGGAGGTACGGGGCGACGTCGGCCGTGACGCCGACCGTGCCGTAGAGGCCGATCGTCGCCTCGGCTCCCATCGCGGCCTTGACGTCGCCGGCGGCGGTGACCGTCGTCTTCAGCGGCTCACCGGTCATGTGGGACTCGCTCACGCCTTGCCAGCCCTTGGCCCAGGTGAAGTTGCCACCGACCTTGAAGTCGCCCTTGAGGTCCTGTTCGACGTCGACCGTCACGCGGCCGTCGGCGTCCACCTGGAAGTAGCAGACGAGGTCCAGGTTGACGACGATCGGGACCGGGCCGACCTGGATCACGGGGTCGGCGTGCAGTTCGGCGAAGGGAATACGGATCGGCTTGCCGTTGGTCGAGCCGGCCGCGCGGCCCTTCAGGGACCACTGGGAGGCCCAGTCGCCGGTCAGGCCCAGGAACGCGCCGCCGGGCGAGGAGCCCGAGCCGGATCCGGAACCGTCGTATGAGAAGGCGACCTCGGGGGCGAGCTGGACGAAGCCCTCGACGGACGCGGCGGCCGAGGCGGAGGCGCCCGGCGCGGTCTCCACCGAGGCGCCCACGTCGATACGCAGGCTGCCCAGTGGGAGCTTCGCACCCTCGGGGCCGAAGGTGAGGTCGCCGGTCTTCGCCCAGGAGACCTTCACGCCCTGGACGAGCGGGTCGACCTCCATGGTGGACGGGTCGACGGGGACCGTGCCGTCCGCCTCGCTCTCACCCAGGACCGAGTTGAGTTCGGCCGGCTCCGTCTCGACCGTGGTACCGCCGTCGGCCGCCGTCTCGACGACCTCCGTGACCTTGGCGAGTACGCCGTCGGGGGCGCCGGGGGCCGGGGCGCTGGCTATGACGTCGCCGACGGCGACGGCGGCCTTCGGCTTCGTGCCGGAGTCCTGCGAGGTGTCCGCGTCCCGCGAAGCGCCGGAGTTCGCGTCCGGGGTCGCGTCGGACTCCGTGCCCGGGTCCTCGGAGGCCGTCTCCGACGGGGGCGCCGACGGTTCGGCGTCCGAGGCGGACGACGGTGCGGAGATGACCGCCCGGCCGCTCTTCCTGTCGTACGACGCGACCTTGAGCGCGGACTTCTTGGCCTTGCCCTGGTCGACCGCGTTCGCGTCGGCCACGGCGGTGGGGGTGGCATCGCCGTCCGGGGCGGACACGACGGCGAGTTGTTCCTCGGCCGCCCCGGTCTCGGGGGTCTCGGCCGTCGTGGCGACCGCCTTGTCGGCGGTGGAAGGGGAGTTGGTGGCGGAGCAGCCGGTGGTCAGCAGGGTCGCGACGGTGATTGCCGACAGGGCCGAAACCAGGGCATGTCTTCTGAGCTTGTGCACGCGTGAGTCCTCGGGAACGGTGACAGGGGGTGCGCTTCAGGAGGGATGAAAGGGACGAGAAATGACCGGGAGCTGCCAAAGCGAGATGACACAGGTCTCTCTGTCATCGATGCCAGAGAGAGTGATGACATCTGGCGGTGGAGGGTGTGCCGCGACGACACAGCTGTCCTCGGGACAGTGCGCACAAGCAGGTTACCCCCCAGTAGCCGTGCATGAGCATGCCAGGCTTACGGGGGCTTCGCGGACCACTTCCCGCAGGTCTCGCCAGTGACGTGGATCACATCGCCGTGGATCAACTACCGCCGCTTGTAGGGGAGTTGAGGAATTCGGCCATCGCCGCGTGCGGGCGATGAGGCTGGGCCAGGTGTACGCCGTGGCCTGCGTCCTCGACGACGGCGAGGTCGGTCCTGGTCGCGTACGGCCAGGGTGGGTCAAGGGGGGGTGACCCACTGAGGGTTGTACGCGGTTTCGGCCAACTCCTCGATCACGGCGAGCATCGTGGCGCGGTCGGCTCGGGGGTGCCAGCCGTCGGAGCGGCGTTCGAGGTTGCGGGATCAGCCGGCGTGACCGAAGAAGTCGGCTGCCCAAGAAAACGGACACCACCTCACGAACCGCACTCTGGGTGGGCATTTAGATATGACTTGCGGCGTTGCGCCGCTGCATGAGTTTGAACGCCTTGGCCATGTCCTTCCGTGACGTGGCGTCGTATCGGGTCGAGTCCGCGATGTTCACGCTGAAGGGCCAGTAGCCGTAGTAGTGCACAGTGGCGATCAGGCGCTTGTCGTGCAGGGACTTGATGGTGGTGGCCAGGCGGTCGATCAGCACCATCGGCATCAGCTTCGCCTGGCGCTTCATGCGCTTCTCGCGGAGCCCACCGGTGGGCGATGCCGAGCTGGCTGAAGCGCCTGCCGGCCGGGTGTCGACACGCCTGCGGATCGCTCATGTGTACGCCACCAGAAGGGAGTTGTACGCTGCGAAGGTGGAGGGGGACACATATCGCTTTGGGGAGTACGAGCTGGACACGGCTCGTCATCAGCTCCGCCGGGCCGGCGAGCCGGTCCACGTCGAGCCCCGGGCCCTGGACCTGCTGTGCCACCTGGTCGAGCGCCGGGACCGGGTGGTGTCGAAGAACGAGCTGCTGGACGAGGTGTGGGGTGACCGCTTTGTCAGCGAGGGGGCCCTCACCACGGCGCTGCGGACCGTGCGGTTGGCCGTGGGCGACACCGGCAGCGAGCAGCGACTGATCCGCACGGTGCACCGGCGGGGATATCAGTTCGTGGCCCCGGTGACGGTGGTCGAGGCCGGTCCGCCCGCCGGGTCCGATCTGGGATCCGGCATTGAGGCGACAACAGTGGGTGGGTCGGATGGCACGGGACGTCAGACCATCCGGTTCTGCCGGGCCGACGACGGTACCCGCATCGCCTATGCCACTGTCGGCTCGGGCCCGCCGTTGCTCAAGGCGGCCAACTGGCTGACCCATCTCGACCTCGAGTGGATGAGCCCGGTGTGGTCGCACTGGCTGGGCGGTCTCGCCCGCAACCGCCAACTCATCCGCTACGACGAGCGGGGTTGCGGCCTCTCGGACTGGGCGGTGCCCAGCTTCACGTTCGACGACTGGGTCGACGACCTCGAGAGCGTGGTCGAGGCCGCGGGGCTCGATCGCTTCCCTCTGCTCGGGGTGTCCCAGGGTGGTGCGGTGGCGGTCGCCTATGCCGCGCGCCGTCCCGAGCGGGTCAGCCGGCTGATCCTCGCCGGGGCGTACGCCCGAGGACGGCAGGTGCGAGCGCAGGACGAGACCGAGCGCGAGGAGGCGGACCTCGACCTGGATCTGGCCCGGGTGGGGTGGATCCACCAGGACCCCAGCTTCCTGCGGGTCTTCGCCTCCCAGTTCCTGCCCGAGGGCACGCCGGGGGACTGGGAGGAGTTCAGCGACTTCCAGCGGCGGACGACCTCGCCGGCCAACGGGGTTCGCTTCCTGGAGGAGTTCGCCCGGATCGACGTGTCCGACATCGCTCACCGGGTGGAGTGTCCGACGTTGATCATTCATTCACGTGACGACGGGCGGGTGCCGGCCTCGCAGGCCAGTGAGCTGGCCGCTCTCATTCCCGACAGCCGGCTGGTCCTGCTCAAGAGCCGTAATCACCTGCTCACCGCGTTCGAGCCGGCCTGGGACGAGTTCCTGTCCCACATCGACGCCTTCCTGGCCGAGTGACCTCAGCGGCCGACAAGCGGCCGGCTGCCGGGTCCGGGTCCGGGTCCGGGTCCGGGTCAGGCCGTAGGCCGCCTGCGGGCCGAGGGCGCGGCGGGCATTTCGACCCCCGCTGGGGAGCGGCGGGCGGCCAGCAGCACCCGGAGGACCATGGCCGGGGTCATCAGTGACTCCGGTCGAGCCAGCAGGTTCTGCACCCGTAGAGTCTGGCGGGCCACCGGGATGGAGGTGTGACAGGCCCGGAGCACCTTGTCGAGGTAGCGGTTGACGAGGTCGGTGCCGGTCGGCTCGGGCCCGCTGGTGCGCGGGTCGGCGAAGTCGGCCCCTGCTGCGATCTTCCACGGCACGTCGACCACCTTGGCGGCCCGCCGGTAGAAGTCACCCGCCAGGGCGGGTGAGGCGGGGCCGTGGCGTTCGACGGCCTGGCCCAGGGCCCGGGCCTGCAGGGCCGCCGACGACATTCCCTGCCAGTGGACGGGGTTGAGGCTGCAGATGGCATCCCCCAGCACCACGAACCCCGGCGGGGTCCGCTCCAGCCGCTCCACGCGGCGGCGCCGGCTGGTGGGCATCCGATGGCTCAGGACCGGCGTGAAGGCATCGGCCCGGGCGAGGACGTCGGCGATCACGGGCGACGGCAGGGAGCGGGCGAAGTCCTCGTACTCGTCCGGCTCGGTCGGGGGCACATCACCGTGGAACGAGCCCACGGTGATGATCCACCGGTCGCCCTCCACCGGCACCATCGTGCCCATGCGGTGGCCGCGGGTCGGGTCGTCGACCACGAGGGCGAGGGTGCCGTCGAGATCGTCCGGTCGCCGCCGCACGATCCGGGTCCCGTAGGCCGTGTCGACGCGGACGGCCGAGACCTCGGGTGCCGGGAATCCCGCTTTGGCCAGCTGGTCGAGGAAACGGGTGTTGCGGCCGGAGCAGTCGACCACGAGGTCGGCCCGGTGCTCGGTTCCGTCGACCCGGACACCGGCCACGCGGTCGCCCTCCAGGATCAAGCGGTCCACCGCGGCCTCGTCGGTGAGGGACACGTTGGACCGTTGCCGCAAGAGCCGCTCGCGGACCGTGCTCTCCAGCAGGGGCCGGCTCATCGACATCGCGAGAAAGCCGAGGTCGGTCCGTACCCGGTAGGCGCCCGCCTGGTGCCACACCAGGTCCTTGGCGTCGAGAGGGACCGCACCTGCCTGCACCAGTTCGTCGACGAGACCCGGGAACCAGCCGTCCAGCAGTCGCTGGCCGCGGGCCAGCAGTACATGGGCGTGACGTCCCTGGGGAACGCTCCTGCGCGTGACCGCGTCCTGTGGCAGGCGGTCCCGTTCCAGTACCGTCACCCGGTCGACATGGTCACTCAGGACCCGTGCGATCACCAGACCCGCCATGCCCGCTCCGATGACTATGGCGGTGGTGCCGTTACGCTCCCTCATCTCTCACCCCTCTGGCTCGAACCCGGGCCAAGGTGGCCCCGGGCCCGTTCGATCATCGGGCCCGTCACCGGCCAGGACTTGGTGGAAATCTGAGGCTTTCCTGAGGGGGAGCTGAGGGCGGCCGGAAGCCGGCCCGTGGCGGGCCCGAAAGCCATCGTGAAGCGATCACGAGGCCGAGCTCGGGAGTGGTCAGCGCTTCCGGCGTGGGGCCGGAGTGAACGGGAGGCGATGTCGGCGACGTTCGCGTGTACGCCGACAGACGACGGTGTGTGGGCGCGCACCGGCATCGACGTGCGCAGCCGTACAGCCGTCGGCGTGGCCCGGTTCATCAATCAACGGCAGCCCACACACCACCAGGCCGGGCACGAGCACGCCACCAGCTCCGCCGGCCGCGATGACCACGGCGACCGGCCCGAGCCGACCCGGATCGACCACCTGAACGCCTTGGACGGGAACCGCTTCGCCGATCCGGCCCGCCGGCTCTGAGGGCGGCGCCCTCAGAGCCCCCTCAGGGAAGCCTCAGACCTCCACCAAGTCCTGGCCTGGTGGCGGGCCCGATGCTTGAACGGTGCCGGGCCGAGGAGCAGTCGTACGGACATCGCACCCCAGCCCGGCCTTCACCTCAGACGCGAGACACGAGAGAGAAGGACACACCATGCGACTCGACAACACCAGGACGTCCGGCCAGATCCGGACTCGGCGGGGGCTGGCGCTGCTGATCGCGACGGGGGCCGGGCTGGGCTCCCTGCTGCTGGGAACGATTCCCGCGCACGCCAACGCCACCACCAAGCACGTCGCGTCGGACGGCCAGTCGGTCCAGTTCAAGACGAGCGACAGCAGCCACGACGTGCGGGGCGACATCACGTTCACCGTGCACGCGGACGGCAACTGGAAGATCGACGCGAAGGCGACCAACCCGCGCCCCGCGGGCCGCAACGTCCACTGGATCTGCGACCTGTCGTGGGACGCGGCGGACGTCAGGCACTCGACCGGCACGAAGTGGGTGCCCCGCAAGTCGACCCGCACCCTCACCGCGGAGGCGTACGACCCCTTCATCCAGGCGGACTTCGCCACCATCGCCGCCCGCGGGACGGCCGACTGCGACATCGTCATCGGCTAGCCGGACCGAGCTCCGTCAAACCGTGACCTGCGCGAACGATGACCGCGTCACACGCGCTCTTCCCGAACCATTCGTGCAGGTCCGCGGGCTCACGGACCCGGCAAGACCGTCGACAACCATGACGGAACGGCCTTCCGACGTGAGGGAGCCCTGCCAGAAGACTACTGAAGATCTTGTTGAAGGGCCGTCCGGAAGCCGGGCGGCCCTTCGCGCCATCCGTCAGCGCGCGATCTCAAGGACGCGCCAGTCTTCCACACGGGCAGGGACGTTACCGCAGGCGGCGCGATGGGTGCCCCCGGCAGTCGCAGACGGTTGGTGCACCAGCCCGTTGATGCCCCTGAGCGTCTTTTCCAGAAAGGCTTCGGCTTCGCCTCGTCCCCTGCGCGCGGCGCCGCCGTGGTACCTCTCCCGGCTGTCGAGCACGATCGCGGAGTACGACTGGCGAAATCCAAGCGCCGGCCGCTCCACCGACCGCGCCGCCGCCCACGCCTGCGGGGCGCGAACTCCACTTACCGGAGCGGGTATCGGTTGTTGGCGCACATGCACTCGCAACCGGTTCGGGGACCGGTGCGCACCCTCCCGTCGTCGGACGCGTCCTGTCTGCCGGCTACTCGGAGAGGAAGTTGTCGAGGTGGGAGAGGAAGGTGGGCCAGGCCGGGTCGGCGGCGGTGAACAGGTGGTTGCGGCTTTCGAGGAGGATCAGCCGGCTGTCGGGGATGAGAGTGGCCAGTTCCAGGGCCTGTGCGACGGGGACTCGCGCGTCGTCGCGGGAGTGGATGATCAGCGTGGGGCAGGTCACCTGGTGGGCGATGCCGGAGACGTCGATGCGGGTGAACTCTTCCAGGAAGCGGAGACCGTTGGCAGGCGAGGTCGTCTGGCGTTGGTAGGCGGCGAACGCGTCCCATTCCGCGGGTGTGGCGTCGGCGAGGAACTGGGAGGCGAAGAAGCGCAGGAAACTGCTGTCATGGGAGCGCCATCCGGCGCGGGCGATGTTCAGGTCGACCTGAGCGGCATCGCGCTCGGCGTCGTCGGCGGCTCGGATCTGCCGTCCCCGGGCGTAGGCCGCGGTGAGGACCAGCCGGCTGACCCGCTCGGGACGGCGCGCGGCGTAGGCGACCGCCACCGCGCCGCCCTGTGACACCCCGAGCAGGGGGAAGCGGTCGAGGCCGGCGGCATCGACCACGGAGTCGAGGTCGTCGACCAGGTCGTCGAGGGTGAAGCTGGGCACGGTCCATTCGGAGAGGCCGCAGCCCCGCTCGTCGTAGCGGATGAGCTGCCGGCCGCGGGTGAGACCGTCGAACCAGTGCGCCCACATCGGGGTGGTCCGGTCGAGGTCGAGGTGGGTCAGCCAGTTGGCGGTCTTCACCAACGGCGGGCCTTCGCCGGTGGTGGCGTAGGCGATGCGGGTGCCGTCGGCGGACCGGCAGAACCGGATGACCTCGTGGTCCGCCTCTGCCGCTGCCGTAACGGCGGGGACGGTGGGCAGAGTGGTGGAGACCACCGTCGCGCGCGCGACGAACTGATAGCCGCGCTCGCGCACCGTGCGAATGAACTGCTGTCGCGTGGCGTTGTCACCGATCGCGAGGCGGGCGGTGCGTAGCCAGGTGGTGAGCGCGGCCTCGCCGACCGGGCGTCCGCGCCCCACCGTGTGGAGAAGCTCCTCCTTGGGCACAACGCGGTCGCGGTGCTCGACGAGGTGGCAGAGCAGATCCACGGCTTGAGGTTCGGTAGGGACCGGCTGCCCGTCACGGCTGAGCCGACGGCGATCCGTGTCCAACTCGTACTGCCCGAAAGAGTAAACCGCGCCGCCCACAACTCCGACTGTATAGCGTTTGTTCGATTCTGCGGGCGTCGAACGTCCGATCACGATGGTTGCTCGGCCGAGTTGATCAGGCACTGCCAGCAGATCAGTGTGCCGGTGCGGTCGACTCGGCCGGCGGCCGGGAATCCAGGAACCCAGCTGCCGGGGGCCGCGACGACTCGTCAACGCGCCCCGGGCGCAGGAGCCACCTTCTGGCCAAGGGCCCGCATCCCCGCCGGACTTGTTCCGCGGAGGCTCTCCGCATGGCGCGGGCAGGTGCGGTCACCAGTCAGGGACGCGCCGGCTCGCCCTCCCGCAGCTGCCGCCGCAGGATCTTGCCGGAGGCCGCCTTCGGTACCGCCTCGATGAACTCGACCCGGCGGATCTTCTTGTACGGGGCGACCTGGCCCCCGACGTGGGCCATCACCTCGTCGGCGGTGATCGACGCACCGGGCGCCAGCACCACGAACGCCTTGGGTACCTCGTTGTTCTCCTCGTCGTTGACGCCGATCACCGCCGCGTCGGCGATGTGGGGGTGGCTGAGCAGGATCGCTTCGAGTTCGGCCGGTGCCACCTGGTAGCCCTTGTACTTGATGAGTTCCTTGACCCGGTCGACGATGAACCAGTTCCCGTTCTCGTCGACCCGACCGATGTCGCCGGTGTGCAGCCATCCGTCGGCGTCGACCGTCGCGTCGGTGTCCTCCGGGCGGCCGAAGTAGCCCTTCATCACCTGCGGTCCCTGGATCCACACTTCGCCCGGTTGGCCTGCCGCCACGTCCAGCCCGGTGACCGGGTCGACCAGGCGCGCCCGAGTCGACGGGAGCAGGTGCCCTACGCACGCGACGGGCTCGTCGAGGTTGCCGTCGGCATGGAGATGCGAGGCGGGGGACAGTTCGGTCATTCCGTACGCCTGCCCGATCTCCACGCCCAGCCGGTCGGCCACCGCCGCTTGCAGTCCGGCGTCGAGTGGCGCCGCGGCGCAGATGACGCGGCGCAGATGCGACAGGTCCAGGTTTCCGACCGCGGGGTGCTTGGCCAGCACCAGCATCACCGGCGGGGCGACGTAGGCGTGGGTGATCCGGTCGCGCTCCAGGCTGGTCAGGAACGCGTCGAGGTCGAACCGGGAGTGCACGTACACGGTCGCACCACGGTGCAGCGCGTTGTTGACCAGCGCGGTCAGCCCGAAGATGTGGAAGAAGGGCAGGATCGCGATGACGCGGTCGTTCTCGTCTATCCGATGCAGACCGTTCATCTGTTCGAGATTGGTGCACAGGTTGCGGTGGGTCAGCATCACGCCCTTGGGCACACCCGTCGTGCCGCTCGAATACGGCAGTACGGCGACATCCACGGCCGGATCGAGCTCGAACGCCGGCACGTCGCCGTCCCTCAGCAACCCCAGCACCGAACGGTGACCGTCCGCCGTGTCACAGACCAGGATCTCGATGTCCCGGCCGGTCTGCCGCCGGACCAGTTCGACCGCGGCCCGCGCGCTCTCGATCAGCGCGGACACACTCACCATCAGCCGTGCCTCGGCGTCGATCAACTGCTTGGCGATCTCAGCCGGCGTGGCCGGCGGCGACAGCGTGGTCACCGTCCCGCCCGCCGTGGTGGTGGCATAGAGGACCACGGGGAACAGGATCGTGTTCGGCGAGTGCAGCGCGACCACGTCCCCCTTGCCGATGCCCTCGACGGCAAGGCCCGCCGCCAGTTGGCGGACCAGCGCGGCCAACTCCCCGTAGGTGAGTGTCCGTCCGCTGGACACGTCCACCATGGCCGGCCGCGTTGCGCGTCGTGCGGCCTCGCCGAGCACCCATTCATGGACGGGGCGATCGACGACGGCGACTTCCGGGTACTTGCTCTTGTAGATCATTGAATCTCCGCTTCTTGGTCTGCTGCATCGGTCGGAACAGCCGCTGGTCGCTGTCCGGGCGACCACTGGTTGGGGAGCCGAACGGTCTGCCGGGGCCTGGTCGTGCGGGTTCGGTGGCATGTACAGACGGAGGTTTCCGAACCCGCGCGGACCCGGGCCGGGGTGAGCCGGCTGGGGTCCACGGGCCGATCCGAGGGGCCGCGGAATCTGCGACGAGTGGGCGGCCCGGCCGCAGGTGGATGTGGGACGGTGACGACCAGCCACACACCCAGCGGTCCGCCCCCTCGGAGTACGTATCGTCGGGGCCCCGGTGTCTGCTCGGCCATCCGGAACGTGCGTTCCGGGCCGAATCCGCAGGCTTCAGCCGGATCAACCTGCCCTCGATGACAGGGAGTTCGCCGTGGTAGCCGATCCAGGCCGAACAGCTGGCGAGCCGGGGACGGATACCGGCGCCGAAGACGATCAGGATGCCCGCGTGGCCCCGCGCTCCTCCACCACGCGGCGGCCGAGGGGGCACACCGGCAGGGCGTCGGCCGGTGTGCCCCCTCGGCCGCCGGGCGGGGTTACTGCGTGATCTCGGTGACGTCGGCCAGGATCTCGGGGGTCGATACCCAGTTCCTCCGCGGCCTTGATCTCCTCGTCGGAGACCTTGCGGACGACGGACACCTTGCCGCGGGCGGTCTCCGGGGAGGTGCGGCCCACGTAGGAACCGGAGTCGCCGGCGTTCAGCCTCAGGTTCGCGTTGGTGACCAGGCGTGTTGGGGCCGCAGCTGAACGTACCGGCGGGCAGGAACAGGTGCTCCTCGGTGTCGTCGAACGGATACAGCGGGGGCGTGATGGCCCAGAGGCCCTTCCCGTTGTCGATCGTCCGAAGGGGAAGGCGTCCGAGTTCCGCGCGGCGTACGTAGGGGCGTCCGTTGTGCTCCTTCTCCACGCACACGATGCCCAGGGCGGAGGTGCCGGGCTTCTCCATCTGCCCGGCGGCGACCGCCGTCGCCACGTCTCCCGGAGCCACGTACCCGGCGGCGGGACAGGACGCCACACCACGGTGTCAAGGAAGCCGGGGAGGGTGGGGATACGCCCCACCAACTGGAAGCCGGCGGGCGGCTTGAGCAGGTCCTGGCCGGCAGAGCGGTCCCCGACCACGAACTCGCCGTACTTGCCCTGCCGAATCGACACGACGAAGCCCCCGTAGAGGCTTCCCAGTGTGCGCCATTTCCCGGTCCGGGAAGCGATTCCGGCATGGAACAAGCCGTTCCATTGGGTGGTGTATCCGATCTCCAGGTCGCCGTAGCGTTGAGTGATCATCTGGTTGTCCCCCTGTGGGTCTTCCGGCAGGATTCCGTCACGTCTGTCAGGACCTTGCCGGCTCGGTCAGCGGTGTCCTGTCGGACCGGCGGCGCCGGCCCGCGCGAAACGGTTTGCCAGGACCGTCGCAGCGCGTGTGTTCCGATGGTCGGGCCTGCCGCCAGGCCACCGCTTGGTGGAACTCTGAGGCTTTTCTGAGGAGCAGCTGAGGGCAAACTCGGCCAACAGGTCGTGTCGGCGAAGAACGTCAGCGGCTCGTGTCGGCGAGGGCCGTCCAGTCGCTGGTGCAGGGTGACTGTGGAGTGGCATGAGCCCGGCGCCTTCGCCTGCTGGCAGGTCATTACCGCTCAGGTCGACCATCGGTACTGTCGGTATCGGTTTCGGACATGGTCGTGCAGCCACGGTCGCGGCTGACCTGAATCGACAGCCGGGAAGGCCGGAATGCCGCTTCGGGCTGTGCCGCGGGAGCCCTGCCCCGCAGAGAAGCAATCCCGGACTGCCGTTCGCCGGCCCATGGCGGCGGCGGTCGCGACGGTGACCGTCGCCTCGGCCATGGACCCGGCGGTAACTCCGCGGGGCCGGTCAAGCCGGGGCGGGTCACGCGGTGTTCATGCAGGGCAACGAGCTCGACGGCAGCACGGCCCATCTCTTCGGGCGCGGGAGGGGTGGCGCCCTGAGCGCCGGCGGCCGCTACGCCACCGGCGGTAAGGGGTGTGACCAGGCCGACGCGCCCATCGACTCCTTCGCCTCCCAGTGTTGCAGCCCCGAGGTGTCGTCGCAGACGAGGGAGTACGTCCGCACCCGCATGCCGCTCCCGGACCAGGCCCAAGCTCTCCGCCTACCGGACGGGGCGCATCGTTCGCGCAAATTCCTCCCGCCCGAGTGCGAAGCAAAACACCTGTAATCGGGCGAACCAGACAACCCGTCACTTTGCCCAGGCCCTGCCGTGAGCTCACCAGGACCCCGTGAGCGGGAAGATCACAACGATGAGGAGTACAAACCAATCTTCTTCCTCGAAGAAATGGATCAGTTGGAGCGTGTGCTTCCACCACTGGTGTGCATGTTGGTCTCTTCACCCTGCCCGACCTGAGCGATGGATGGCGTGACGCGGTTGCACCAAACGGCGATCACGACATCGTGGCCCAGCGAGTCATCGACGTTGCGATGCAGGGCGAGATCGACGATTCGATCATCGCTGGGCCGGAAGGGACGGTCCGGATCCGGCATGCCGAGCAGCGGCCCCAATGCATCGATCGCCGGCTTCCAGAGTGTTGACCAGTTGCGTCCGGCGGACACCCGGAAGCAGAGCTGGACCTGCAGCGGCCCCTCCGGAGCCGGTTCCGGGTGCGCCGCCCGGCATGCCTGGTGGATGGCTTCTTTCCACGCGGCCGAGGTGGCGGACACGCTGGTGCGCACGGACAGTAGGGGCGGCCCTGCGGCACGGTCCGGCCCCTGCCGCAGGGCCGGTCCGACGGCGATCGTGGAGGAGGCGTCATGGCGCTTGCGGGCGAAGACGGCGTCGAATCGCCCGGCCCCGAATCTGCGTGCCAGGGGAAACAGGTAGTTGTCGAGGTCGTGGCCGCCGCGAGTCAGCGCCACGTGGTCGGCGAGGCCGACATCGAGCGCCAAGGCCAGGTGGGTGGTGTCCTCGGCGAGGATGGGGCCGAACAGGGCCGCGACGGAGTCCAGGTAGCCGCGCAGACGCTGCTGGCTCGGGTGTGCGGTCGCGTCCCAGCTCTCCAGGACGGGCGGTTCCGACAGCTCGACGGGCGTGACAGCGGGGCGTGAGAACAGTGAGGACATGCGGTCCAGTCTCCTCGGCCGACGACCCTACCCAGAGGTCTGCGGAGCCTGCTGAGTCTCTGGACAGTTGTCTCCCATGCTTCGGGTTACCGGTGTTGTTGGAAGGCGACTGCGTCAGGGTTGTTGGTGACCCACCAGTGGCACACGTTCCAGTGATTGTTCTTGCTCCCGGCGTCGTCGAACGTCACGACGGCCACGACCAGACCGCTGCAGTTGGGGCTCGGCGAAGTGTGCATGCTGCACGTGCGGTCGTTGTCGGGCGATGCCGCTTCGATGGCCGTGATGACGGACTTCATGGCGGGAGCGTACGGGCGCTGACGGTCACACTGTCAGGCGGGGAACCACGCCGCCGGGAGTGCGAATGACGGAAGGGGTGTTCGCCCATGCCGCAGGTGACGGAGAGGCACCGGCCGGTCGAGGCCGCGGAGCGGTACATCCTGCCGAAGCAGAGCCTGCCGGTGGCCAGGACCGCGTTTTCGGCCGGGTCGCCCGCGAACGTGACCTGCCCCCAAACCGGACCAGCGCCGGCAGGGGTTGGTTCCTCATCCCCTCAGTGTCCTTGAGGAGACGGGGCGAGGCCCATGACCGGCCGTGCTCACGAAGCGGGTTGCCCCATGGAACCTCGGCAGGCCGTTCGCAGCGGCGTCCGACGGAGTCTCGCCTAATGGAACCCGCCGGGTTGATCCTTTGCCCACCATAGGAACGCGGCGGAGTGCTGTTGGTTGGCGAAGCCATCCCCGGCCAGCGTGTGGAGGAGGTCGTTGCTCCACAGGATCAGCCGCCCGAGAGTCCAGTTCACCGACTCGGGCGCCGGCAGCTCCAGTCCGTAGACCATCCGCGCGATCTCGCGCTTGCCGCCCGCCTCCGTCGTGTACTTGAGGATCGACAGGAACCGGTCGGACTGCATGACGCAGAGAACCCTCGTGAGGAGTGCTTCCTTGAAGCCGGTCATGGCGAACGGCTTGGTGCCGTCCAGCAGATGCTGCATCCGGTCTTCGAGCGGTACGTCATCAGGTCCGTACAGGAGGTACGCGATCGTCTCGCGGGTCGCCTTCCCGGCAGCGGCGTCGCCCATGTCGTTCCACGCGGAGTTGAAGGTGGCCTGGTTGCCGGGGCGGGCGCCGACGTCGGAGTTGGCGAAGTCCTTGAGCACTCTCGGGTGGCACGTCCGCAACCCGTCGGGGGAGAAGATCCTCTGGTACTTCGCCCAGTAGGCCGCTACGTGAATGTCGAAGTCCGGCTTGGTGGCAAGGTACTGCGACTTGAGCCGAGCCGCCCGTTCCAGCCACTGGGGCTCGACGTCCTCGGCTTTCGGGAAACGAGCCTTGAGGTCGCTGAAGGAATGGGACGGCCTTTTCGTCGGGGGCGTGGGCTGCCGGTGCTCCCATTCGTAACCGCACCGGTGCTTGACGACCCGACGTCCGTCATCGAGGGTGCGCACCAACTCGATGTCCTCGTCGTCGCTGCACAACGGGCACATGGCCAACCCCACGACTACCCCCGCTCCACCAGTGCCCGCGCCTCACCATGAGCCGATGCGCTCTTCACCCAAGGGCCACATTCTCACAATCTGGATCCGTCTCGATATCCAGGTGCGTGCGTACCTGAACCGGCCTTTGTGGGGCTTCTCTTGATGCATCGGACGGTGTCGATGGCGGGGACTTCAGGGCCCCGGCAGCGTGCTGGTAGGCGCGGATCGAGGTGGAGCCGATGGTGGTGTGCCAGTCGATGCTGTGCCCGGCGTCGCCGACAGGTGGACCAGGGCGCGTATACGGAATTGAGACCATCGTATGCCCCTATCTCCTGCAACCCCAGAGCTGCCCAGCGTGTCCAGGAACGGGGTGGTGGCCGGACGCCCGGCGGTCGCACTCTCTGCCGCAGGTCGTGGCAGAGGCTTCATCTGTGGAGAAGAGGACTCGCCATGCTCGATCTCAGAGGTGTGTCGGTGATGGCGGTGATGGGCGGCATCCTGGTGCTGACAGGTTGCGAGGATTCGTCAGGCTCGCACGCCGGATCGGGGGCCCCCTCCACGTCGCCTTCCGTGAATGCCTCTGCCTCGGCAGGCGCCTCTTCGCACGTCCCTGCCGACACCACGCCCTCGGCATCTGCCGGCACCACGCCCACGCCATCGCGCACCTCTGCCGCCCCGGCCGGGGCGACGATGTCCCCCACTCCCGCCGGAACCGCTGCCTCCGCAGACCGCTCCAGCTGCCACAACCTGACCGCCCCCAACGCGGTGAAGGCCGCTGTGACGGCGGCATACCAGCGCAGCTTTCCCCGCTTCGCCCATATCCAGCCGGTGCCGGGGCAGTTCTTCTACGGCCAGTGCGGCGGCGTCCGCTACGCCGCCACCCGTTTCGAGTCCACCCCTGGTGCCACGTACGAGGAACTTGTGAGCATGCAGGACGAGGGCGGTGCCACGAAGTACTTCCGCAGTACGTCCGCAGGGAACTGGAGCTACGTCGCCAGTGACGGTTTCCCCCGTGGGCCGCAGGGCTGCGGCGATGTCCCACAGATTCCCGTGGCCCTGGCCGCGGTCTGGAGGAACTGCTCGGTCATGTAGCCGAGCTTGTGAACGGCTGCGACTCGAGCAGCCTTCCGGTCCGGCTCGGCGGGCTCGTTGTGTTTCCGCTTCGCCGCCCTTCTTGGTGTCCTTGCCGCTGAACAGGAGCAGGTCCCGTCGCGCCGGCCCCGGTCCCTGACGGACCAGGTGAGCGGCCCGGTGGCGGGCTGCGGTACCCGCACAGTCCGGACGGGCGGAGACTTCCGGATTCTGGCCAGGCGATGTCCTGCTGCGGCCGGGAAGACTGCCACACCTGGGCTCCGCGCCGACGTTCGTAGGTTTAGGGTTCGGTGACGGCCGTCACTTCTACGCTCATCGCAACGGCTGTGACCTGTGCGCTCCCTCGGCACCCCTGCCGCCGGGCCCCGGGGCCCGCCGGATTTCAGTAACCGGGAGGCCGTGTGCGGATACTTCTCGTCGAGGACGACAACCGGGTCGCCGACGCCCTCACCGGTGCCCTGCG
>NZ_JBIAHS010000022.1:0-149126 GCF_042870755.1 Streptomyces sp. NPDC006365 | reverse complement strand
TGAGACGTCGAACACCTCCCTCAACGGCACGGGAGCCTTGTCCGTTGCGGGCGGCTACGCCATCACTCGATCAGTGGCCACGCTGAAAGACCTCAATGAGTGCCATCAGGGCGGCAGCGTCCCTGGTCACAGACGAGTGATGAACCGGCCGTCGGGCAGTTTCCGAAGCCAGCCGCGGTCGGCCAGCCTGACCAGCTTCCCGCGCAACGGCTTTGTCATCTCAGGCCGCGAATGGGTCCGTTGCTGTACAGCGCTCCGATGTCGACCAGGAGGACATCGCGGCGCCGCCTGGCGGCTTCGATGACGTCGGGATGGAAGCCGTGCAGGGAGAACAGGGCGAGGACGGCGTCATGGGGTCGATGCCCCTGGTCGGCGAGGAGGGTACGGATGTGTTCGAGGCGCTCGAGGTCCTTGAGGCCGCGGGGTTGGACGGTGGCCTTGGCCTCGCCGATCAGGGCGATGGCGGCCCGGGGGCTTTGCGGGCGTTCGCCGGGGGCCAGGGCGAGCAGGTCGACCTCGTGCTTGGTCCGGGCGGCAGGGTCGGCGATCTCCGCTGTGCCCACCGCGCCGAGCGACAGCCCTGTCTCGTCGATCGCGAAGGAGCGGGCCCATTCGCGCGCGGTCTCCTCGAAGTGCGGGCCGAGGATCTTCGAGTGGTACGTCGGCCGGGACGACTGCCACACCTGGGCTCCGCGCCGCCGTTCCACCAGGTCCACGGTGGGCAGGGTGATCAGCTGGTTGAAGCGGATCACCGGGTCCGCCACGCTGATGACCGGGTGCCGCGCTTTCAGCAGGTCCTGTTCCTTGCGGACGTAGCCGGTGGACTCGAGCACCTCCAGCGGGGCGACCATGGCGGAGCGGGAGCGCTCCAGCATTGAGCCGACCTTTGCCGGGGTCGAGGCGCCCCTGGCCACGGCGGACAGCACGTCGTAGTACAGCGTGCGGTGGGTGATCCGCGGGTCCTCGCGCAGCAGGAACTCCGCCTCCACCCGTGAGTACAGGGCCCGTCCCGGGTCCAGCAGGGTGCGTTCCACCCAGGGGCCGTACTCCGCCTCGCTCTGCGGCACCGGCCCCGCGGCCAGAGGCCGGTAGCCGGGAGCGCCGCCCAGGACGGCGTCGACCTGCAGTGCCACTGCCGGGTCCTCGATTCCCCAGTGGGTGCGGGCGGTGCGGTAATCGAAGGCCGGCAGGCGCAGGTCCAGCACGGCTCGGCCGCGCAGCGGCTTGGTGCCGGACAACAGCTCGGACATCACGCTCATCGCCGAGCCGCACAGTACGATCCGGCCGCCGGGTGCCTTGCCGGACTGCGACTGGTCGTACAGCAGTTGCAAGAACCCGGGGATCTCCGGGGAATGCTGCATCAGATACGGCAGCTCGTCGATGACGATCAGCGGCGCCCCTGAGGCCCGGTTCACCACCTCCAGCGCGGCGGTGAGCACATCCCGCCAGTCGTCCAGCCGCATCGCCCCGGGCCGCACCCCCGCGTGTGCGGCGATCGCCTCGGTGAACCGGTGCAGCGCGGGCACCCGGCCTTCCTCCTGCACGGCGGTCAAGTACAGCCCGCCCACCGCCTCCGTGAGTGCCTCCAGCAGGAACGACTTCCCGTTCCGCCGCCGCCCCGAGACGATGGCCAGCCGCAGCTCGGTGGCTGGATCGGCGAGGAAGTCGTTCAGCAGTGCCCACTCGTGATGACGGTCCAGCAGCCGCTCCGGTTTTGCCTGCTGTCCAGGCATGCCTTCTCCAGATATGTTTAGATCAACCTTAACGAAATCGGTATGGATAGACCTTACCTGCGTAGGGCTGTGAGCGTAATGCTGCGGTGAGTCATACGCGGATCTCTTCTCGCCGAGAATGTCGCGGCTCCTGGCGGGCTCCGGCCCGGAGCCGCCGACCCAGGACTGCACCGCCATCCGCCTGCACGAGGCCGACGTCTGGCCGAGCCGGTGACCAAGCAGACCGGCGACAAGGTCTACGAGCAGTTCGTCGGCCTGTAGCTGAGCATCCGCGGCTGCCACTGCCGCCTGGGCGCTGGGGACGAGTTCGCCGTGTAAGTCACCGCGCTGCGCGCCGCCCAGAAACGCAGGCGGAACCTGATGCGCCTGATGGACGAACGCGGTCTGTGAGCCAGTCGGTGTCTCACACCCCTCCCGCCAGATCGGCCACCCGCGTGTAACGGAACCCCAGTGGTCGCGGAGGCATCCTGTCGGCGGCAAACACAGTCCCGAAGCGCCGCGACTCATCCAACTCCCGCGAGTCGGCATCGCCACGGTGCAGGGTATGGAGAGTGAGTCGGAGAGAACCGCCCAAGGTCGTCATCGAGTACGTCGTTGTGGATGGGCCCGAAGGTGAGCAGCTGGCCATGAGGCAGGGTGAAGCCATCCGCGAGGTCCTCGCATGGCTCTACATGCACCACGGCTCTGTGGAACGCAGCAAGGAACCAGATGGCAACACAGAGTCACCGCTCCACCCCTCAGGTCCGAGCGCATAAATCAGCGCGTCAAGACGCGCGAAAGCAGTGTTCCCATGTCCTGGGTATCCCAGGGCACTCACCTGCGCGGAAACCCGGACCGGCCCCGACCTGCGCAAAAGCGGAACAGCTGAGGGTCAGCCAGGAAAATCTGACTGGCCCTCAGCTGTCGAGTTACTCCAAAAGTGCACTGACCTGCAATTATGCCGCGCAGGCGAGTGCCCCCGGCGGGGGACACGGAACATGGGAACACGGAAAGCCGCTAGTAGAGGGCGGACAACTTGTGATCGAGACGGTTGTCCGGCTGAATATCGGTAGATCGTCGGCGAGTGGCCGCGGTGCACGGACCAAGCGCCCGCCATCGGACGAGCGGCTGAATTCGCCTCGGGCTGCAACGTAGCCCGCCTGCGCCCTTCGCCCATGCACGGCTCTCCGAGCTCAGGTAGCCCACGAATCTCGGCGATTCTTATAAATCTCGCACCGCATTTGAGGTAGAGCCTTTATAAGCCTGCTGTCGACTCCGGGAGGTCCCCTTGGTCCTGTCCCTCGTGACGCCGTCCCCTGAACCCGATGACGTACGGGCCCAGTTGGGCGGTATGGGGACCAGGTTGGAGTTCCTGCACGACGTACTGCGCGCAGGCGAGGTGGCGCGGCGCACTGCCTCCCCGATGACCCGACGGGAACAGCGGGCCGACGGGCCTGTGAGGCGCACGTGAGGACCGCGGGTTCACTGACGCGCAGGCCTCACCTTTGTGACTTGCCTGTCATGGAAAGAAGATTCCGGTGTCGACGCTCTCCAGAACAGCCGATGTCCGAAGTGGTCAGCTGCGCCGGTGCTTGATTCTCAACCGGCCGTACCCCATGGTTCCGGAGACTTGGATACGCGTTCCGTTCGCTTCGCTGGAGCGCGGAGAATTATAGACGGGCTGTTTCCAAGCGGCGTGCAGGCCCTCGAAGTTGACCGTCGCATCTGCCGGGACGACGACCCGGGCCCATCCGTACTGCAGATGGAGCTCGATGTCGACCACGGGGTACTCGATGACCGCTCGTGACAGGTCCAGGTACACCTTGGCCATCCTGGAGGTGACCTTGAAGTGCCGCGGCACCTGCCACCCGCCACGCCGCTGGATCAACCCGCCGACGGCGTTCACTGTGACAGTCGGGCCGGCATCTGGGTCGGGGAGTGATACCAGGGCCGACGTCAGTTCGCCGTGCGTCGTCGCGGTAAGCGCGGCCTGGAGCCGTGCGTCCATCTCTTCGGAGGGGATGTGCCCCTCGGCGAATGCGTCTTGGAGACGCTCAACGGCCGCGTCACGATCAGCTTCGGAAATCCGCGGCGGTAAGTTCTCTGGCACAGAGGACATGCGACAACCATAGCGTCGGTCGTGTCACATCCGTCCAGCGCTTCTTGGCCCCAACAGTCTGACCAGCCCTCGCACTTGGACGGACCCATCGCCAAAGCCAGTCGGCGTGCGAGGTGGCACGTACGCACCTGCGCCTCCGTCGGGTGCGAGGCCAGACATGGGCGCGATCCCGTAGTGACTGCAGATCAAGGCATGTTGACAGAGGGTCTGTCAGATTTTGCTTGAGATTTGACAAGAGATCCGCCTAGGGTTGTGCCGCACGCGGCGGATTGCTGTCAAGTTCTGTGACAACTTGCGGGGGGAGCTGGAATGGCCGACGTGCGCGGCAGGGAGCGCACCTCGGTGTCCGGAAGGCCGAGGGCGGGGCTCCGAGCCGGAGATCGAGACACCTCTCTCCGGGGGGTAGCTCTCTCCTCTCATCCCCCTTGACTTCCGTGAGCGGCGTTGGCCCAGCGGCCCGGTCGGCTCCCTGGAGGCCGTCCCGCCGACCAGTGGGACTCCCCTGCCCGGCCGACAAAGTCCCCGGCCCCCTTCGACACAGGAGTAACGAAGAATGGTGGATCTCCTCGGCGCGAGAAGTGTGTCCGAGATCTTCGCACTGCACGCACGCGAACGTGGGGACCGGCCCGCAGTCGCGATCGTCAGAGACCCCTCGGACCCGGCATCCGCCCAGTGGCTCAGCTACGCCCAACTGGACCAGGCCGCCCGTGTGTTCGCTCAGGAGCTGCTTCAGGTGTGCCCGGCCGGCTCGCGCGTGCTGTTGCTCCAGCCGACTTCGGCTGAGTTCGTCGCGTCCGTCCTCGGCTGCATCTACGCCGGCATGATCGCCGTGCCTTCCTCAATGCCCGGTCGCTACCAGCAGGATCAGCGGAGGGTGCTCGGCATCGCCCACGATGCTGCGGTCGGCTGTGTGCTGACCACGCTCGAGGAGCGTGAGGAGGTGGTCGACTGGGCAGAGCAGCAGGGCTTCACCATGCCGGTGCTCTCCTTACGGATCGATCCCGCGCGCCGTGCCGACGACGTGAGGGTCCACGAGGCCGACCAGGAGACCGTGGCAGTCCTGCAGTACACCTCCGGCTCCACGACCGACCCCAAGGGCAGCGTGGTCACCCACGGGAACCTGCTGGCGAACGCGGCGACGACAGCGGTGGCCTTCCCGCTGGAGGAGGGGGAGAGATTCGGCGGCTGGCTGCCGAACTACCACGACATGGGCCTGATCGGGCTGATCCTGTCGCCCCTGTTGGCCGGATGCGGCACTGCCCTGATGAGCCCTGCGGCCTTCCTACGTCGGCCCAGAGCTTGGCTCCAGCTGATCGAGAACTTCAACATAGCTCTCTCTGCCGCCCCGAACTTCGCCTATGACCTCTGTCTCAGCAAGGTGTCCGAGGACGATGCCCGTGGAGTCGACCTGTCGGGTTGGAAGTACGCCGTCAGTGGCTCGGAACCGATCAGCGCGCGCGTGCTCGACGACTTCGCCGCCCGGTTCGCGTCGGCCGGATTCAGGCCTGAGACCTTCGCGCCGAGCTTCGGCATGGCGGAAGCGACACTGCTCGTCTCTGCCACCCCGCGGCGTTCTCCAGTGGTCCTGCACTGTGATCCTGAGGCGCTGGAGCAGGACCGCGTGGAGCCGGCGGGCGACGGCACCGGCCGGGCCCTTGTCAGCTGCGGTGAACCACTGGACCTTGAAGTCCGGATCGTTGATCCGCAGACCCTTGAGGAACTTCCGCCCGGCAGGGTCGGGGAGATATGGCTGCGCGGGCAGTCCGTCGTGCAGGGCTACTGGCGCAACGACGTGGCGACCCAAGCGACGTTCGGCCAACTACTCGGCGGCGAGGAGGGCTTCCTGCGCACCGGAGACCTCGGCGTGCTCATCGGGGGCGAACTGTACGTAACCGGCCGCATCAAGGAAATGATGATCATCCGAGGCCGGAACATCTATCCCCACGACATAGAAGACGAACTACGTCAACACCATCAGCCGCTGCGGGACGTCGTCGGCTCGGTCGTGTCGGTGCCCACTGACCAAGGTGACGACGGACGCCTCGTGGTGATCCATGAGGTGCGCCGTCAGTCCCCCGAGCAGGAACTGTCCCAACTCGCGGCTCAGATGCGGACCACAGTGGCTCGTGAATTCGGCCTGCATGCCGATGCCGTGCTGATCCTGCGGCGCGGCGGAGTACGACGCACCACAAGCGGCAAGGTGCAACGGTCCGTGATGCGATCGCTATACGTCCAGGGTGAGTTGCAGCCGCTGTGGGCGGACGGCTACGTGCCGCGGGCCGAGCTGGCCGCGTCCGGAACGGGGGAGCCGAGGTGAGAACATCCGAGCTCGCCGCAGCAGTCGATGACTGGTCGATTTCGGGCGGCCCTTTTGATCCGGTCCTGCTGAACGCGCATGACGAGGCCGAGGCGTTTCCGGCCGAGGCGTGCGCGGCACTCGACCAGTGGGGCCTGCCGAGTTACTACGTCCCGATCTCGTTCGGAGGTCGGCTGGCACGTCTCGACGAGATGCATGCGCTGCTCCGAACCGTCGCGTCACGGGACCTGACCGTCGCGGTGGCGCACGGCAAGACCTTCCTCGGCGCCGCGTCGGTGTGGGTTTCGGGAGACAGCGACACAGCCGTCCGTCTCGCCCGGCACATTATGGCGGGCGAGGCCGTGGCCTGGGGACTCACCGAGCCGGGAGGGGGCAGCGACCTGCTCGCCGGTAGCTTGACGGCGACCCGGCAGGGATCGGGATGGCGTCTGTCCGGTCGGAAGTGGCCTGTGAACAACGCGTCTCGCGGGCGGTTCGTCACAGTTCTGGCGCGCACCGATCCCAAGGGCGGGCCGCGTGGATTCAGCGTCTTCCTCGTCGACAAGTCGGCCACTGCGCCCGGAGCCGTTCGGCCCTTGCCGAAGATGCCGACGCACGGCATTCGGGGCGCCGACATCAGTGGGGTGGAGTTCCGCGACGCTGATGTTCCTGGTCACGCGCTCGTCGGAGCTGTCGGCGGTGGGCTGGAACTCGTCCTCAAAGCACTGCAGTTGACCCGAATCGCGTGCGTCGCCCTCTCTCTCGGGGCCGGAGACCATGCCTTGGGACTGGCCCGGGGTTTCCTCCTCGAGCGCCGACTGCACGGGCGTGCTCTGGCGGAGCTGCCGCACGCGCGCGTCACCGCCGGCCAGGCTGTGGCCCGCCTGCTGCTCGCCGAGGTGGTCTCGTACACGGCCGCGCGGGCGGTCCACGAGATACCCGAGGAGTTGAGCGTCGTCTCCGCGGTCACCAAGGCGTTCGCACCGACTCTGGTCCAGGGCCAGCTCCGTCTCGTTGCCGAACTGCTCGGTGCTCGAAGCTTCTTGACAGAGGTGGAGGGCTACGGCGGCTTCGCGAAAGTCGAGCGGGACCACCAGATTGTCTCCATCTTCGACGGCAGTACGTGGGTGAACCGCAGCGCGCTCGCATCGAGCCTCCCACTGCTCCGTCCCGGCCGCCGCCTGGTGTCGACGGCCCGCCGCCCGGTGAGCGAGTGGTTGTCGGATGAGGCGGACCTCGCTCCCCTTGATCCGCTCCGACTCGGTGTGATGGCACGTGACGATTCGATACTGAGCAGCCTGGGCGACCTCGTGGCCCGGCTCGCGGCCGATCCATCCGGCGGTGCCGACCGCCTCGCCGCCGAACTACTCGACGCTTACAACGAGTTGACTGAGCGCATCACCCGACTTCGTCCGACTGCCGGACCTCCCGACACCCACACGATGCGGCTCGCGGAACGCTACGAGTGGTGCTTTGCAGGCGCCGCGGCGATCGCGCTGTGGATCGCGAACCCGCAGTACCACGACCGTGGCATGTGGCGTGAAGGGACGTGGCTGCGCGGCTGTCTCGCTCTCGTCCTGAACGGCCTCGGACTTCGGACTCCGGAGGCCAACCGTGTCTTCGACGAACTCTGTGACCACCTGCTGAGCGACGAGGGTGCCTACATCTCGCTGCTGCACAGATCGACGGTGGTGCCCGTATGAGCGACATCCGGACCGACGCCGGTACGCGTATGGAGGCGTTGGAAGAGAAGCTGGGAGATCCCTGGGATCCGGCCAACTCGGCGGGGTTCGCAGCCATCGTGGCCGCAGACGAGCATGAGGAGACCCCGAAGGGCGGCAGGGCTGCTCTTGACGATTTCGGGATCCTCGCCGAGTTCGTGCCCAGCAGTCTGGGTGGCCGGCTCGAACGAGTGGATCACCTGGTCGAGTTGATGCGCTCGGTCTACCGGCGCGATCCGAGCCTGGGGCTGGGCCACTGCTCCAGTTCACTGCTCGGCGCGGTCAACGTGTGGACCGCAGGCACCCCCGAGCAACGCCGCTACGCAGCCGACCTGCTGCTGGGCGGCAACAAGATCTCGTGCGCATTTCATGAGCTTGCGCACGGCAATGACATCGGCTCCGTCGAGTTCGCGGCCACCCCCGCAGACGGCAGGCTCCTGCTGAACGGCCGCAAGGAGTCGATCACCAATCTGGACCGGGCCGACGCCGTGGTGTTCCTGGCCCGCACCGACCCCGCCGGTGGTCCGCGCTCCAGCTCGCAGCTGTTCGTGCCGGTGTCGAGCCTTGACCCGGAGCGGACCCGGTTCCTCCCGCGATTCCGTTCGGTCGGCATGCGCGGCGTGCGTCTGGGCGGGATCACCGTGGACGACTGTCCCGTGGATGCGGCCGCACTGCTCGGCGCCCGCGGTACCGGCATGGAGACGATTGCACGCGCCTTCCAACTGACCCGCATCGCACTGCCGGCGATGAGCACCGCGATGTTGGACACCGCACTGCGCGTCACGCTGCACCACGTGCTCAGGCGTCGGCTCTACGGCCGGGGAGTCGCGGACATCCCCATGGTGCGCACGACCCTGGCCAACGCGTTCGCCGACCTGCTGCTGTGCGAGGCATTCGCAGCAGCGGCTGCCCGCTCCCTGCACGTGCTGCCGGAGCTCGGCAGCGTGTACGCCCCCGCCGTGAAGTACCTCCTGGCCGGGGTTCTGCTCGACGCAGTCGAACAGCTCTCACTCGTGATGGGAGCCGAGTTCTACCGCCGCGACGGAGAGCACGCGGTGTTCCAGAAGATGACCCGGGACATCAAGCCGGTCGCCTTCGGACACATCGCGCGCGCGGCCTGTCTGTCCGCGATGCTGCCGCAGCTCCCCGTACTCGCCCGCCGCGCGTGGCGGGACGCCGCACCGGCCCCCGCTGCGCTGTTCGCTCCGGACGGCGAACTGCCACCACTCGATCTGGCGGGGCTTCGGATCGCCGTGGGCAGACAGGACGGGCTGGCCGGAACTCTCGGCGTCGCACTCGACGACGACCTCCCGGCGCCGCTGCGTCCCGTGGTCGATGCCCACGCGAGGCGTCTGGAAATGCTCGCTGAAGCCTGCGCGGGACTCAGGCCGCGGGACCTGTCGATCGCCGCCTCGGTCGAGGTACGTGACCTCGCGGCCGGATACGCCTCGGTGCTCGCCGCCGCCGCGAGTGTCGGAACCTGGCAGCACGCGACACCTGGCGGCTTCCTCGCCCGGCCCGAGTGGCTGGTCGCCGCACTGACCCGACTCACAGGCCGGGCCCTCGGACAGCCCGAGGACGTGCCGACCGAGGTGGAGGGAGCGCTCCTCGAGGAACTGCTGGACCGCCATGACCGCACAGCGAGCTTCGGGGTGTCGGCACGCCGATACCGGTGAACAGAACAATTCCGCTCGGAACAATGCGTCAACTTTCAGCTTCTTGAGGAGTAACCAGATGGACAAGATGGACAAGCCCGGCTCCATGTCTCTCGAAGAACTGGAGAACTGGCTCGTCGAGTGCGTCGGTGAGTACGTGCCCGATCTGGACGAACCGGTCGACCCTGGCCAGCAACTCGGGGAGTACGGACTCGACTCCATCGCGGTAGTGGCCTTCACAGCAGACGTGGAGGACCGGCTCGGGATCCAGGTGAACCCGACTGCGGTATGGGACCACCCGACGGTCGCGCAGCTCGCCAAGTACCTGCTGACGGAGAGAGAACGGCAGCAGACAGCGACAGCCTGACAACGATCTTTCACGCCTCAAGGAGAGGACTGCCCAGTATGGCTGAGCTGAAGAATGTGGCAGGCAAGCGACTGACCGTGTCCCGCAACCCCGCTGACCTGGCCGACGTTGTCGCGGAGCGGGAACTGGACGACGCGGACGGGCTGGTGGGAGCAGCCCGGTCTGCTCACGAGGCCCAGTCGGCGTGGGCAGAGTGGCCTGCGCCGCTACGCGGTCGGGTGGTGCAGAACGTGGGGCGGCTCGTGGCCTCCAACAAGGAGGCGCTGGCCGAGCTGATCACCCGGGAAATAGGCAAGCCGTTCGGGGAGTCCCTGGGAGAGGTGCAGGAGGTCATCGACACTTGCGACTTCTTCCTGGGCGAGGGGCGTCGGCTGTACGGGCAGACCGTGCCCAGCGAAATGCCGGACAAGCAACTGTTCACCTATCGCAAACCGCTGGGCACCGCCGCGGTGATCACGGCGGCGAACTTTCCGGCCGCGGTGCCTGCCTGGTACCTCGTACCGGCTCTGCTCTGCGGCAACACCGTGGTGTGGAAGCCCTCGGAATCCGCGGTCGCCGTCGCGGAGGCGCTCCTCGGACTCTTCCGCGCCGGCGGGGTGCCCGAGGACGTGCTGCGCCTCGTGCACGCCGATGGCGATGCCACGTACGAGGGGCTTGAGCGGGCACTGGCGGAGGGCCTCGTCCAGAAGATCGGCTTCACGGGGTCGACCGCTGCTGGTCGCAGGGTGAGCGAGCTGGCCGGGCGACACCTTCAGTCCCCGTGCCTGGAGCTGGGTGGCAAGAACCCGCTCGTCGTCGCGGAGGACGCCGACCTCGAACTTGCCGTCCAGGGAGCGGCGTTCAGCGGGTTCGCCACTGCCGGCCAGCGCTGCACCTCGCTGGGCGCGGTGATCGCGCATCGCGATGTGCATGATGAGTTCCTCACCCGATTCAGCGCGGCCGTCGAGGACCTTGTGATCGGTGATCCGCGCCAGGACGACGTTTTTTACGGACCCGTCATCGGCGAGCGGTACCTGGAGGATTTCCTGGCTTCACTGCAGCTCGTGCGACCGCATCACACGCTCTCCGGGTCCAGTGCCACCGGCCGGATCACGACGGGCAGTCCCCGCAAGGGCTTTGTGGGCGACCCGGACGCCGGAGTGTATGCGCACCCGGTCATCGTGGCCGGAGTGCGACAGGACGACGAGCTGTACCGGACCGAGACCTTCGGGCCGCTCGTGTCGGTCATGCAGTACGACACGTTCGATGAGGCCGTCGCGCTCGCCAACGGACACGGATACGGGCTCTCGGCCGCGGTCTACACCGGTTCGGCGCGTACGGCGTTCTCCTTCCGCGAGCGGTGCACGGCAGGCATGGTCAGCGTGAACAACTCGACAGTGGGTGCAGAGGCGCACCTGCCATTCGGCGGCAACGGCCTTTCGGGTAATGGAAGTCGGCAGTCGGGCATCTGGGTCCTCGACCAGTTCACGTCGTGGCAATCGTTGAACTGGGACTACGCCGGTACCTTGCAGCGCGCTCAGATGGACGTCCGTGATATCGACGCGGACTTCGGCTTCCGGCTTTCCTGACCGACGTACTGGAACCGCGACGGGGCGGCCGGAGCCCGAAAGTGCTCCGGCCGCCCCGTCGTGCGGAGGGAGGACGGAGGGGCGACGGTGGCCACGGTCAGTTCGCGCGCACCGTCACGTCACCGATCTTTGTCCTGGCATTCACGTTCGTGCCGGAGGAAGAGTCCTGGTCCACCGTCACTTTCCGGTCGCCGATCTTGGTCTCCGCGTTCACGGCGAACGGGCCCGCGTCCTCGGGGAGATGTAGGTCTACGTCGCCTGTCTTGGAGACAGCCGTCAGTTTCTTGAACGCTTCGATGTCCTCGACCAGGACGTCACCGAGCTTGGTCGTGGCCTCAGCGGTGTCGAATGTGACGTCCTTGAGCGTGATGGCGCCGGTCTTGCTGGCGGCGACGACGCGGTTGCCGGTGATGTGCTCCAAGCTGACACTGCCCATCTGGGTACGGCCCTCCACCGAGGCCTGTACGCCTTGCACGGAGACGTCGCCCATCCTCGTCTCCACCTTGACAGCGGTGCCGGCCGGCACCGTCAGGCGGTAGTCCGACGCGCATTTGCCCATGCCCTCACCACAGCGGGTGGTCACGTGCAGGGTGTCTCCTTCCTGCTTGATCGTCTCGTCGGGCGAGCGCAGCGACCTGGTCAGCTTCTTGTGTAACTCCGGCTTCTCTCCTCGTCCGACCACGTCGACCTGGATGTCGCCGCTGTCGATGGCGAGCTCCACGTTCCGCACCGAGGTGCTGATCGCGGCGGAGCCCGACTCGGTGTCGGTGACCAGGAACATCAGCAAATACCACGCGGCTCCGCCAACCAGCGAGACGCCAGTCAGAATCGCGAGGATGCGGATCACGCGCCGCAGCACAGAGCGCCTGGGGCGGCTTGATGGACGAGGGCCCGAGCGGGTCGAGTCAATGGTGTCGTACATCTCTGGCTCCGGTTTCCGTGGGGTCACAGGTCGGTGAAGGGAGAGGGGCGGCAGGCGACGATATGGCTGCGCCGACCCTGACCCGAAGAGACGAGCGCAGGAGGCTCACGCGTGGGGGTTGGCCAGGGAGTCGAGGTACTGCAAAACAGCTCGTACGCGACGGTTCCCCTCATCATCAGGAAGGAGATCGAGCTTGGTGAAGATGGCGCGGATATGCTTCTCGACGGAGCGCTCGGTGATGAACAGACGGCTCGCGAGGCCGCTGTTGCTGAGCCCTTCGGCCATGAGGGCGAGCACTTCCTGTTCACGCGGGGTGAGTGCCCCCAGGCCGCTGTCGTCTTTCTGATGACTCGCGAAGATCTGGCTGACCACTTCGGAATCCAGGGCTGTGCTGCCGCCGGCGACTCGGTGCAGGGTGGCCACGAATTCGTCCACGTCGGCCACGCGGTCTTTGAGTAGATAGCCGATGCCCGCGCTTCCGTGCGCGAGGAGCTTGGAGGCGTACCGGGCCTCCACGTACTGGGACAGGACGAGGATGGGCCGGTCGGGGTCCGAGGCCCGGATCGTCAGCGCGGCGCGCAGCCCTTCGTCCGTGTGGGTGGGTGGCATGCGGACATCCACGACGCACAGGTCCGGATCGAGGTCGGCGACCAGTGCGAGCAGCTCATCGGCGTCCCCGGCCTGTCCGACGACGTCGATGTCCTCGTCCATGAGGAGTTTGGCGAGACCGGTGCGCAGCAGGACGGAGTCCTCCGCGATGACGACGCGCAACATGTCTGCTACGCCCTCCAGGGAAGAGTGACGTCGACGACCGTCGGGCCGCCGAACGGGCTGGAGAGCGTGAGATGTCCGTCAACCGCACGGACCCTGTCCCGCAGCCCGTGGATGCCTGATCCCCGGTCGGCATCGGCACCGCCGATGCCGTCGTCGCTGACCCTGAGCCGTAACAGGTCGTCCTCCCGGTAGATCTTCACCGTCGCCCGGTCCGCACCGGCGTGCTTGGTGATGTTGGTGAGAAGCTCGGAGACCACGTAGTAAGCGACTGCCTCGGCCCGTGGGCTGGGACGCTCAGGCAACTGCACGGTGAGCTCGACAGGGACGGGACAGCGGGCCGCGATCGCCGCCAGAGCGGGCTCCATGCCCTGCTCGGTGAGGATGGCCGGGTGCAGACCGCGAGTGACGTCACGCAGCTCCTGCATAGCAGCCTTGGCCTCCTCGTGTGCGGTCGTCAGCAGGTGTCGCGCTTTGTCCGGGTCCTGATCGAAACGGGACTTGGCCCTGCCCAGGCTCATCGCAACCGACAGTAGCCGCTGCTGTGCACCGTCGTGAAGGTCGCGCTCGATGCGCTGCCGCTCCTGCTCGGCGGCATCGACCATCCGCGAGCGGCTGTCCTCCAGGTCCATCATCCGGCGGACGAGATGGTCGACCTGGTTCGCGCCGAGCATACGGATGGCCAGGTCGGATTCGGCCCGAGCCAGCGGTCTGCCGAGCCACAGCCCGGCCATGAGCAATGCCAGACCGGCGACACCCGCGGACGTTGCGCCGAGCACGGTCCCGATGTCGACACCAAGCAGTGAAGCCCCGTCCGGCAGTAGAGGACTGAGCAGAGGCAGCAGGAGGAGCAGCAGGCCGGCTGCAAGCACCATCATCACCAGGCCACCCGCACCCATGGCCCACAGCAACATGACCACCGTGAAGCTCAGTTCACGCCAGGCACGTCGGCCGAAGAGCCGCCCCAGACGGTCCTTCCAGCCGCTGCTGGGGGAAGCGACCGGCATGTCGATCTCCAACTCCCGCAAAAAGTAAAGACGTTGGCGATCGAATCGGGCGATCCAGCCGGCCAGCATCATCGCCAGGGGCAGGAGCGGCAGGCCGATCAGAAGCAGCGGGGTCAGGGCCGCGCCCGTCAGGAACAGCACCATGGGCACGCAGTACAGCGGTGACATCGCCAGCGTGGTCAGCAGCTGCAGGAGGTCGTCGCGTACGTCTCGGGCGAGCAGGCGTCGCGCGACGCGGTACAGCGCCGCTCGGATCCGCGGTGGTCTCAACCTCATAGCACTTCCCGGTCTCGGCTCTTCTGACAGGGATCCTAGGCGGGCGGCTTGGGCTGTTCCGAGCGTGCAGACGTGCCCATCGTCGGTAGTGCCAGCACCACTGTCGGAGGAGTGATCGCACGCCCGACGGCGCGGGGCACCGCTGCGTAGCGTCACGGCGTACCCCCTACGAGGAGCCTTGACGATGTCCTTCACCGAAGAAAAGCACGCCGCGCGCCAGCGCCCCGGGCCGTCGGGAGTGGCACCGCCACCGCGCGGACTCGTGGAGAGAACGGCCGCCTGGAGCATGGCCCACCGCAAGACGACCCTCCTGCTGTGGATCGCACTCGTGATCCTGGCCTACGCGGCAAGCATGGTGACCGGTGTCCGCGAGCAGGACGACGCCGATGGTCTCACCGGGCAGTCCGCCGTCGCCGAACGGATGCTGGACAACGCGGATTTCGCGGACGACGGCATCGAGCGGGTGATGATCCAGGCGCGAAGCGGCAAGCTGTCCACCGCGACGGCCGACGACGTGGTCACCTCGCTCCGCGAGCGCTACGACGCCTTGGACGACGTGACCGGGGTCGGTGATCCGGTCACCTCCGAGGACGGGCGCAGCGTTCTGCTGCCGGTCACCCTCGACCTGGGCAGTGGCGACGAGAAGAAGAAGCCCAAGAGCGTGGTCGGCCCCATGCTGAAGGCGACCGAGGCGGAGCAGCAGGCCCATGCCGACCTACGCATCGAACAACTCGGAAAGGGCTCTGTCACCCGCGAGCTGAGCCAACAGCTCGGTGCCGATTTCCAGCGGGCGGAGTTCATCAGCGTTCCGGTGACGCTGCTCATCCTGCTGGTCGCCTTCGGCGCCCTGCTCGCGGCCGGGTTGCCCGTGCTGCTCGGTATCACCTCGGTGGTCTTCGCCCTCGGCCTGGCCGGCGTCACTTCGCTGCTGGTCCCTGTGGATGCCAATCAAGCCAGTCTGATCCTCTTGATGGGCCTGGCGGTCGGGGTTGACTACTCGCTCTTCTACATCAGGCGTCAGCGCGAGGAACGGGCACTCGGCAACTCCCCTGAGGCGGCACTGCGCATCGCCGCGGCCACCTCGGGAAGGGCTGTTCTGGTCTCCGGTTTGACGGTGACGTTCGCCATGGCCGGCATGTTCTTCTCCGGCAACATGCTGTTTTACTCGCTCGCCCTGGGGACCGTCCTGGTGGTCGCGGTGGCCGTTATCGGCTCCCTCACGGTGCTGCCGGCCGCGCTCGCGGCCCTCGGCGACAGGATCGACCGGCCCCGGATACCGCTGTTGCGGCGTCGCACCGTCGTGGGCAAGGAGAGCAGGCTGTGGGCGGCTGTGCTGCGCCCCGTTCTCAGGGCGCCAGGTGTGTCCCTGGTGATCGGAGTGGCGGCCATGCTCGCTCTGGCCGCACCCGCGCTCGGTATGAAGCTGAAGATGCCCGGCGACGAGGACCTGCCGCGCTCGTACGAGATCATGCAGACGTACGACCGGGTGGTCGAGGCGTTCCCGACCGAGGGCACGGCCCATGCCGTGGCGGTCGAGGCTGGCAAGGCCCGATCCAACGAGGTTGCCCAGCTGCTGACGGAATTGCACCAGAACGCCATGGCGACCGGGCAGTTCGCAAAGTCCGCGCAGCCCGATATCGCTCTGTCGCAGGACGGCAGGGTGTCCCGACTCGAACTGCACGTTCAGGGCGACGCGGACGGCCCAAAGGCAGAGCAGACGTTGAAGCTGCTGCGCACCGACCTGGCGCCCCAGGTCCTGGAAGGAGCCGACGTCGACGCATGGGCAGTCGGGGGCGAGACCGCCTTTTCGACGGACTTCTCCGACACGCTGAAGGACCGCTTGCCACTGGTCATCGGATTCGTCACCCTGCTCTGCCTCGGGGTCATGCTGATGGCGTTCCGTTCCATGGTGCTGGCCCTGTTGACGGCTGCGCTCAACGTGCTTTCCGTAGCGGCCGCCTATGGGGTACTCGTCCTGGTCTTCCAGGGCGAATGGGCCGAAGGCCTGCTGGGGTTTGACTCAAACGGAGCGGTGGTTTCCTGGCTCCCGCTTATTCTGTTCGTAGTCCTTTACGGGCTGTCGATGGACTATCACGTCTTCGTTTTGAGCAGGGTGCGCGAAGGCGTCAAACGGGGGGGCTCCACACATGCGGCCGTTAGGCACGGCATCCTTACATCCGCGGGCGTGGTCACTACAGCCGCTGTGATCATGGTCGCCGTCTTCGCGGTCTTCGCGACACTGTCGACCTTGGACATGAAGCAGCTGGGTGTGGGACTCGCCGTCGCCATTCTCCTCGACGCCACCTTGATCCGGGGTGTGCTGCTGCCCGCTGCCCTGGCTCTGCTGGGCACGAGGGCCTGGCCCAAGTCGCGGCCTTCGCGGCGAGCTCCGGCCGTCTCCCACGAGTGATCGGCCCCCGCAGGGAGGGCAGGGCCGCCCCCGGTCCTTCTCTTCCTGCGCCCGGTGGCCAGCGAGCGAAGGAGATTACCTGTATGGGTGGGTGGGCCGCGGTTCCTTCCGGCCTGGTGGTGCGGTCCGGGGAACTCCACGTGTTCAGGACCCGTTTGGATCCCTCCGGCCAGGCCGCGGGAGAAGCGGTGGAACTGGTCAGCGAGGAGGAGCGGGCCATGGCGGAGGCGTTGGACCGACCCGGCGACGGGCGAGCCTTCCTGTGTGCCCGTGCCACGACCCGCAGGGTACTCGGCTGGGTGCTCGGGCGCAGTCCCGCCAGTGTCGAGTTCTGCCGCTCGGAGCACGGGAGACTTGCCTTGGTGGACCGCGAGGTCTGCTTCAGCGTGGCATACGGAGGCGGCCTACAACTGATCGCCGTGTCGCTGAACGGCGCGGTCGGCATCGACGTTCAGGACGGTGACGTGACGTACGGCGAGAATCTCCATCTGGCCTTGACGCGGTGGGAACAGCAACTGCTGCGGCGGCTGTCCCCTTCCGCCCGGCAGATGTTCTTCCTCGGCCTGTGGACACGCAAGGAGGCGGTTCTGCGCGCGGTCGGCTACGGCTTTCGTGTGCCGCCGGACGAGGTGGACGTGCTCTTGGAGGATGGCGAGGGCGTGGTGGCGGTGCCGCTGCCCGACGGCGCCGGGGTCGCCGAGGTGCACGTGCGCGACCTGCCGACCGGGCGCGGGACGGTGGCCGCCGTTGCGACCACCGGACCGGTGACCGATCTGCACACCTGGATGTTCAATCCCGCTGTGGGCGCCGTACACCTGAACTCCTGCTGACCGGACCGGGCGAATCCCCCGCGCCTGGGCCGGTCAGCAGGCTGCGCCGGGCGGCCCCCTATTGGGGGCCGCCCGGCGTCAGAAGTTCGCTCAACTGCCGCCAGGCCTCGGAGGACTTGCGGTACGCACCGGCACGCTCAAGGATCTCGGCCGCCTGCCGGTAACTGTCCTGGGCCGCTGCAGTGTCACCGGCCAGGGAGTGTGCCTTGGCTGACATGAGATGGCACTGCCCCAGTTTCGCCAGGGGCACTTCGGCCTCGCCGTCGCATACGCGGCCGGTCAGGTCCAGCACACGTTCCGGCCGCCCCTGACGCAGCGCCAGCTGGGCCTCGGCCAGCATGAGATCGGCCAGGTCGTCTGCCCGGCCGACGAGCTCGATCGCCTGGCGGGCGCGGGCGAGCAGCCCTTCCGCGCTCTCCAGGGCATCGTCTGAGGGGTCGTGTTCCAAGCGGAGTGCCGCCGAGGTCAGGCACAGCCGGGCCCAGGCCGCCAGATTCACGTCCGGACGCAGACAGACGAAAGCCTGCTCGTGCAGTCTCGCCGCTTCTTGCGGCAGCCCGCACAGGAAGCGCGTACTGCCTGCCGCCCAGTAGACCTGGCCTCGCAGTTGGCGGGACGGGACGTTCTCGGCGATCTCCTGCAGTGTGTCGGCGAGCCTTGCAGCGTTCTCCAACTCGCCGCTGTCGGCATAGGAGTTGAGCAGCGCCAACATCGCCTTCACCCGCTCGTGAGCGGTCGGAGGCAGAGTGACGATGTCCGAGACAGCGGCCTCGGCGACGCGGACGGCTTCCCCCAGCCTCCCCTGGTGGCGGAGGTTCTCGGAGAGGGCCGTGGCAACTCGTGCCGCAAGCCGAGGCGTCTCCTGTGACAGAGAGGTCTCGGCCAGGCCGGTGAGGACGGTGTGCTCCTCGGCGATGTGCCCCAGTTCCCGCAGGACTTCGCCCAGCACCCAGGCGGCCTCCCAAAGCAGGTCCTCTTCGCTGTGGCCGGCGCCTGCCGCGACGATCCTGCGCAACAGCTCCGCTGCCTCTGCCAGTTCACCGTCCTTGCGCAGAGCTCCCGCCGTGAGCAGCTGGCTGGCCACGTCGAGCCGCTGACTGCGGTGCTCGTCCTCGCTCTCCTGCGAATCGGGGCCGGTCAGGGTCTCCAGAGGCACCTCGAGCCGACGGGCGAAGAGGGAGGCTATCAAGTCGTTTGGCGACCGCCCGCCGCTCTCCACCCGGGAGACATAGCTGGCCGACACATCGTCACCGGCCAGTTCGCTCTGGGACAGTCCACGCTGAACCCGCAGTCGTCGTAGTCTGCGCCCGAAAGCGGGCTGTTCGATCATCATCGTCCTCCGGGGTCGCCCTGGCTGCGAGACCGGGCGGGCGAGCGGCTGTCATGTGCCTCAGCCGCGTGGCGCGCTCTCGGGCATGAGCCCAACAAGACGACACTGTCACCGATTGCGCCGAGGCAGCCTAGGGCGCGCGCGTCGACCCTGTCGAATTCCTTGCCGAGCGGTAGCGGGCGTGCTGATCCATCCAGTCTCCGCAGGTCAAAACCGTGCGGCAAGAGCTACGTCAAAACTTGCTTGAAGCATGACTGTATCCATGCCTAGTGTTGTGACGAGCGTGACGGATCGGTGTCAAAGTCTGTGACAACTCATGGGGGAACTGTGCGTGCTGACATACGTGGCGGTGAACGCGCCTCGGTCACCGGGAGAGCAGGCGGGGGTACTGGGTCGCAGACCGAGACGCCTCTCTCCGTGGGGCAGGCGTCTCTCCTCTTCCTGTACGAGCTCGCGCCCGATTCGCCCGCCTATCACATCACCGCTTGCGCGACGGTCGGCGAACGACTCGACACCGAGCGGCTGCGCCGCGCCTGGCGTGCTGTCTGTGCTCGCCATCCGGTGCTCACCGGTGTCATCGCTCTCCGCGCCGAGGGGTACGTGCAGCGCTGGTACGGGGCCGAGGCGCCGTTCGCCGTACGTGAGACGCCGGGTATCGGCGCCGAGGAGTTACGGTTGCTCGCCATCCGTGACTACGAGCTCCCCTTCCACCTGGATCGCGAGGCTCCGGCTCGTTTCTTCGTCTATCAGGACACGGACAGCACCACGCTGCACCTCGTCCTTCACCACATCGCCGGTGACATGAGTTCCCTCTTCATCGTCATGGAGGACCTGCTCACGGCGTACCGCTCCGAGACGGACGGCACACCAGGGCTGCCTGTCGACTTCGACACCTCCTACGCGCGTCACGTCGCGGCCGAACAGGCATTTCTGGACGGTCCTCGCTCGGAGACGTCGCGCCGCTACTGGGAGGAGCGGCTCTCCAACTGCCAGTTCGCCCTCGATCTGCCCGGCATGACCGCACCTCGCCCGGTGGCCGACCCCGAGGCTCCAGCCCACGTGCGCTTCCGCCTGGGTTCAGAAGTCACTGTGCGAATACGGGAGTTGGCCGAGTCTCGGCGCAGCACCACTGCCACGGTGCTGCTCGGCGCTTTCAACGTGTTGCTGCACAAACTCACCGCCTGCGACGACATCGTCGTCGGCTTCCCTGTTGAGGGCCGCAAGACGTCCTTCAAGCGGACCGTCGGCCACTTCACCAACTCGCTGCTGCTACGCACCCCGGTTACTCCCGGCGCCACTTTCGACTCCGTCCTGGACGCCACCCGCACTGCGCACATCGATGCCGTACGGCATCGGGCGCTGCCCACGCCGACGGTCCTCGGGCGTCTGACCCCGGGGTCGGCCCTGTCAGGGCAGTCGCTTTACCAGGTGAGTTTCCAGTTCGAGTCGGACCGGCTTGCCGACGGTACCAAGGCGATCCTGGGGGACCTGGGCACAGTCCGCTTCGCGGGCTTCGACACGGTGCCGGTGCCGGTGCGTCAGCAGGTCGGGCAGTTCCCGCTGCGGCTGCAGGCGGGTGAGATCGACGGAGAGATACACGGTGTCCTCCATTTCGATCCGACCCGGCTCGACGCGGAGACCGTCGTCGGCTACGCCCGGTTGTTCGAGACCGTAGTGGGTGAGGCCGTGGCCGACCCGACTCTGACCGTCGCCCGCCTTGGCGCCGAAGCGGACACGGCCCTGCGCTGGTCGGGCGCCGGGGGCGACGCGGTCGGTGACGGGCTGCCGGTGCACCAGGCGGTGGTGGCGCATGCGCTCGCGGCACCAGGCGACGTGGCCCTGATCGATGGCGAACGGGCATGGACGTACGGGGAATTGGAGCGTGCGTCTGCTGTGGTGGCCGCGCGGTTACGGCAGTTGGGGGTCGGGCCGGAGTCGGTGGTGGGCTTGTGTCTGCCACGCGGGGCCGTGACGACGGTCGCCATGCTGGGCGTGCTGCGCGCGGGTGGCGCCTGGCTGGCGCTCGACCCCTCCTACCCGGTCGGGCGGCTGCGGCTGATGGCGGCCGAGGCCCGCTGCGCCGCCGTAGTCCGGGGCGCGGCCCAGCGGGAACTGACAGTCGGTGTCGTCTCCGCGGACACCCCCATCCTGGAGCTAGACGGCCTTGACCTGACCGCCGACGCCGACCGGACCGGTCTTGACGCGGCGCACGAGGATGATCTGGCGTACCTGGTCTTCACCTCGGGCTCCACCGGCCGCCCCAAGGGCGTGGCCGTGAGCCACCGGACGCTGGCCCGCTCCACCGCCGCGCGCGGCACTTTCTACGGCTTGCGCCCGCCGCGCTTCCTCTTGCTCTCCTCCTTCTCTTTCGACAGCGCCTACGCCGGCCTCTTCTGGGCCCTGACGTTCGGAGGGACCTTGGTGGTCCCCGACGCCGACCAGGTGAAGGACGCCGACGAGCTGGCCGACCTCGTGGAGCGGCACAGGCTGACACACACTCTGACCGTCCCCTCCTTCTATCGGGCTCTCCTGAACCGGCCCGGGGGACCAGGGCGTTCGCTGCGCACCGTCGTGGTCGCGGGCGAGTCCTGCCCGCCGGACCTTGTCGCCGAGCACCGGGCCGTGCTCCCGGAGTGCACTTTGGTCAATGAGTACGGGCCGAGCGAGGCCACTGTCTGGGCGACCGGCCATGTCTGCGCGGACGTTCCCGGCGGTTCCGTGCCCATCGGTACCCCGATCGCCGGAACCACCGTGTACGTGCTGGACGAGGCGATGCGGTCGGTCGTCGCCGGAGGCGTGGGCGAGCTGTACGTCGGTGGTGCGGGTGTGGCGCGCGGGTACGCGGGGCGGGGCGGCCTGACGGCCGAGCGATTTGTTCCCGACCCGTTCTCGGACGTGCCGGGGGCGCGCTTGTATCGCACGGGTGACTTGGTGCGTTTCGACGCTACCGGTGTCCTGGAGTTCCACGGCCGGGTCGACGAGCAGGTCAAGGTACGTGGTTTCCGGGTGGAGTTGGGCGAGATCGAGGCCGCGGTCCGGAGCGCGCCCGGGGTGGCGGACGCGGCCGTGGCGGCGGTGGCGCCGCCGGGTGATGGTGAACGTCGTCTGGTGGCCTACGTGGTGACTCGGGCCGGGACCATGTCCGAGCCGGAGGATATACGGGAGTGGGTGGCCGAACGCCTGCCCGCTCACATGGTGCCCGCCGCCGTGATGGTGCTGGACGCGCTGCCGTTGTCGGTGAACGGCAAGGTGGACCGCCGGGCGCTGCCGACACCGTCGTGGGAGACACCCGACCGGGACTTTGTCGCGCCCCGCGGCGAGGTGGAGCGGCGGCTCGCCGAGGTGTGGTGCGAGGTTCTGGGGTTTGAGCGTGTCGGTGTGCACGACGACTTCCTGGCCCTGGGCGGGGACTCGATCCTGTCGATTCAGGTGGTGGCGAAGGCCCGGCGGGCCGGTGTCCGCCTCACTCCACGGCAGTTGTTCCAGCATCCGACCATCGCCCGCCTTGCTCCGCAGGTAGAGCTGTTGTCGATCGGAGGCGACGACGGTCCAGGAACGGACGGCAGCGCCTCGGACACCGTCGACACCGTCGGGCTGCCCGCCGACCGGCTCGCGGCCTGGGAGCGCTCCCTCGGCCCGCTGCACGCCATCTGGCCCATGTCCGCGCTCCAGCAGGGCATGCTCTACCACGCTCTCGCCGAGCCGCAATCGGACGCCTACACCGAGCAGTTGGTGTGCACCCTGAGTGGAGAGCTCGATCCGCGAGCCTTCCTCGACTCCTGGCGCGGTGCCATCACTCGGCACTCGGCCTTGCGCGCGCACTGCGCCTGGCAGGACGTCGACCGCCCTCTGCTCGTGGTCCCCCGGGACATCGACCTGCCTGTCGTATACGAGGACTGGACGGTCGCGGGCAGTGGGGAGCCGGCGCGTGAGCGCCTGGAGAAGTTCCTGGCGCGGGACCGGAGCGCGGGATTCGAGCTGGATGGTGGCCCGCTGGTACGCATCGCGCTGGTGCGCATGGCCGACGACCGCTGGGCCTTCGTGTGGACCAACCACCACATCCTGCTCGACGGGTGGTCGCTCCCCGTCGTCGCGGGCGACGCCTTCGCGCTCTACACCGCTCTGCGCTCCGGCACTGACATCGAACTCGCACCCGCTCCCGACTACGGCGCATTCGTGCGCTGGAGCGAGAACCGTGACGGCGCCGAGGACGAGACCTTCTGGCGCAAGCAGCTCACCGGTTTCACGACTCCGGCGCTGCTCGCACCGCCCAGGGCCGCGGCCGCCGCGCACGGCACAGACCGGTACGAGCCCACACTGCGGCTGACCGGCAAGCAGTCGCATGCTCTGTACGAAGCCGCCCGCGGACGTGGCGTCACTCTCGCCGTGCTGGTCCACGCCGCCTGGGCTCTCGTCGTCGCCCGGCGTACCGGTGCCCGGGATCTGACGGTCGGCAGCGTCGTGTCCGGACGGCCCGCCGAGATCGATGGCATCGAGGGCACCGTCGGCCTGTTCATCAACACCCTGCCGTTACGCGTGCGGATCTCCGACGACATGCGGGCCGACGACTTGCTCGACTCCGTCCTCCAGGGACTGCACGACCTCACCGATCACCAGCACGCCTCGCTCGCGGAGGTCACCTCCTGGGCCGGAGCCCCGGCTGGGGCTCAGCTCTTCGACTCCATCGTCGTCGTCGAGAACTACCCCTTCGAAGGCTTCATCACCGATGGCTTCACGCTGGAGAGCAGCCGGCTTCTGGAGCGCACCACCTATCCGGTGAGCGTGCAAGTCATGCCCGGCGAGCACCTGGAGCTGCGGGTGTGTGCCGACGCTGCGGCCTTCGACGAGGGCGCCGCGCAGCGGCTCCTCGACGACCTCGGCCGGGCTCTGGACACACTCACCGGCGATCCGGAAACCACCTTCGGCGAACTGGGCATGAGTGATGCCAAAGTCGCACTGACGTGGTCGGGTGCCCAGGCGAAGTCCTCCCCTGCGGGGCGGCCGGTGGCGGAGGCGGTCGTGGCGCATGCACTGTCGGCGCCGGGTGATGTGGCCCTGATCGATGGTGAACGGACTTGGTCATACGGGGAGTTGGAGCAAGCATCGGCCGTGGTGGCCGAGCGGCTGCGGCGGTCGGGCACCGGTCCGGACTCGGTGGTGGGGCTGTGCCTCCCGCGTGGGGCTGCGATGGCGGTGGCGATGCTGGGCGTGTTGAGAGCCGGCGGTGCCTGGCTGGTGCTCGACCCGACGTATCCCGCCGAACGGCTGCAGCTCATGGCGGCCGAGGCGCGTTGCCAGGCCGTCGTGAGCGGTGTCGCACAACGCGAGCTGATCGGCAGCCTGCTGCCCGGTGGCCCATCTCTAGTGGAGATCGACGGTCTCGACCTCACTGCTGACGCCGACCGGACAGGCTTGGACAGGGCGCACGAGGACGACCTGGCGTACCTTGTCTTCACGTCCGGCTCCACCGGTCGCCCCAAGGGCGTGGCCGTGACACATGGTCAACTGGCCGCCCACCTCGCACAGATCAGCGAGACCTTCGGCCTCACTGCCCGCGAGCGGGTCCTGGTTTTCGGCTCGTTCTCCTTCGACGTCAGCACCGAGCAGCTGTTCGCACCGCTGACCGCGGGCGGTTTGGCCGTGATCCGGCCCGACGGACTCCTCGGCACCGAAGAGCTGCTCGCCTTCCTGGAGGAACACCGGGTCACCGTCTTCAACCCGCCGACCGGACTGTGGCGGCAACTGGCCACCGATCTCGCCGACGGTGCTGCAGCCGTACCCCCGGCAGGATCCGGCGGGTACGTTCCACCAGTTCGGCAGTGAGTGCCTCGCCGCCCAGTGCTCGGCGAACTCCTCGGGATACCCGCGCCGGCACCCGACAGCGAATTCTTCGACCTGGGCGGCAACTCACTGATCGCCCTGCAGGTGATCAACCGGGTCGAGGAGCGCTTCGGGATACGGCACCGGCTCCTCGACCTCTACGAGTACCCGGCGATCGAGGACTTCGCGCGGTTCGTACACTCCTCCGCCGGACTGCCCACCGCCGCCCCCGCGTCCCCGGAGCCGCGGTCCACTGGCCCGTCGGCCCGGCCGGAGCTGGTTCCCGGTGACGAGCTGGTGATGTCCTTCGGCCAGCAGCGCATGTGGTTCCACCACCAGATCGACCCGGCGACCACGCTCTACAACCAGCCGACGGTCAGCCGACTCGACGGCCACCTGGACGTCGAGGCCGTCCGCGGGATGTGGCACGACCTCGCCATGCGGCACGAGACCCTGCGGTCCAACTTCGTGGCGGTCGACGGCGCCCCCGCACTGCACATCCGCCCAGACCCCGGCGACTTCTTCACCTTCGCCGACGTGTCGGACGCCCCGGACCCGCATGCGGCCGCCCGCGAACTGGTCGCGCAGGCCGCACGGCGCCGCTTCGACGTGGCCAACGACCCGCTGCTGCGGGTGCTCCTGATCCGGATCGCACCCGAACGGCACGTGCTGCAGTTCACCACGCACCACGCCGTGAACGACGGCGGTGCCCCGCGCATCCTGAGCCGGGAACTGCCCGAACTGTATGCCGCCCGACGCGAAGGACGTGCTCCTCGACTGCCCGAGCTGCCCATCCAGTACCGCGACTACGCGATCTGGCAGCGCCGACTGCTGGCCGGCTCCGCGCTCGACCACGAGCTCGCCTACTGGCGGAAGACCCTGCGGGATGCCCCCCGCCTCGATCTGCCCACCGACCATCCACGCCCCACCCGCAAGACGTACACCGGCCACATGCTGCCGTTCACCGTCGAGGAGCCCGTCGTGGAGCGGCTGCGGAAGCTGGCGGCCGACGAATCGGTGACGCTCTTCGTGGTCCTGCTGTCCGCCTTCAACCTGCTGCTGTCCCGTCTGTCCGGACAGCGGGACCTGATCGTCGGCACCCCGACATCCGGTCGCAATCACCCCCTGCTGCAGGACCTGCTCGGCTACTTCAACAGCACCGTCGCCCTGCGCTGCGCCGTACCGCCGCAGACGGCGCTCGGCGACTTCCTGAGGCAGACCCGCGCGACCGTGCTCGAGGCCATGGACCACCAGGAGATCCCCTTCGACCGGGTGGTCAGCGCGGTGGGCGCCCGGCGCGAGGCCGGCCGGGACCCCCTCATCGACGTCTCCTTCGTCCACCAGGAACTGCCCCGCTACGAACTGGCCGACTCCCGTTACAGCGCCTTCTTCGACGAGGAGCGGAGCACCATCAACCGCTTCGAGGGGATGCCGGTCGGCACCGCCAAGCTCGACCTGACCCTGATCACCACTGTCCGCGAGTACCGGGCGGATGTGACCGCGGGCCTGGAGTACAGCACCGAACTCTTCACGGCCGACACCGCGGCCGGATTCATCAGCGCCTACCAGGAGCTGCTGCGCGCGCTGGCGTACGAGCACGACGCCGGCCGGCCGATCGCCGCGCTCCTCGACACCCCGGCGCCGGGCACGGAGGGAAGGCGATGACCGAGACGAGTACGTTCCGAGGCCTTCCGCAGCGTGTCGGCGTGGTCGGCGCGGGCACCATGGGCAGCGGCGTGGCACAGACGTTGGCCCAGGCCGGATACCACGTGGTCGTGGTGGAACCGGACACGGCCGCGGCCGACCGGGCGCGCGACGCGATCAGGGACGGCATCCGGCTCGCCGCCCTGCTCGGCCGCGGAGGCCGGACCGCGGGGGCCGACGCACCGGGCCGGGTGCACTGGGCGGACCGCCCGGAGGCGCTGCACGACACCGGGTTCGTCGTCGAGTGCGTGACCGAGCGCCAGGAACTCAAGGAGCGGATCTTCACCGAACTCGACCGCTGTACCCCGCCGGACACCATTCTCGCCTCGTGCACATCAGCGATCCCGATCGCCTCGCTCGCCGCCCGCACCGGCCGCCCCGGCCGGGTGATCGGGCTCCACGTGATGAACCCGGCGCCGCTCAAGGAGACGGTCGAGGTGGTGCGCGCCCCCCTGACCAGCGACGAGACCCTCGACGTCACGGCACGCCTGCTGGCCAGCATCGGCAAGCGGCCGCTGGTCGTGCAGGACGGTCCGGGCTTCGTCATCAACCGCGTCATGATGCTGACGATCGTCGAAGCCGCGGCCGCGGTGAGCGAGGGCAAGGCCGACGCGGCTACCACCGACGCACTGTTCGAGCAGTGCCTCGGACAGCGGATGGGCCCACTGCGTACCGCGGACCTCATCGGCCTGGACAACGTCGACGACACCCTCACGGTGCTGCGCGAACACACCGGCGACAGCCGCTACACGCCGCCTCCCGCTCTGCGTGAGCTGGTTGCGGCCGGCCACTACGGCCGCAAGACCGGACGGGGATTCCATGAGTACAAGTGAGATATCTGATCGCGAACTGCGGCCGGTGCACGAGCTCGTGGCCGAATGGGCCGTGCGAACACCGGACGCCGTCGCGGTCGTCGACCGCGATGTCCGTATCCGGTACGCCGAACTGGGCGCCCGTGCCGATCAGGTGGCCCACCGGCTCCGGGAGCACGGGGTCGGGCCGGGGGTACTGGTCGGGGTGAGCCTGGAGCGGTCCGCCGACCTGATCGTGGCGCTCCTAGGCGTCCTGAAGGCGGGCGGATGCTACGTACCGCTCGACCCCGCGTATCCCGTGCGGCGGCTGCGCCATCTGACCGAGGACTCCGGCCTGACGACACTGCTGGTCGGCGGCACCGTACCGCGCTGGTGGGGCTCGTTCGCCGGCAGTGTCGTGGACCTGTCGGCGACGGGGGAACGGCGGACGCCTCCGGACACCCCGGTGTCCGCGGACGTGGGGCTCGACGACCTGGCGTATGTGATCCACACGTCCGGCTCGACCCGGCCGCCCGAAGGGCGTGCCCGTCCCGCACCGCAACATCAGCCGACTGTTCGCCGCCACCGAGCACTGGTTCGGCTTCGGACCGCAGGACGTGTGGCCGCTCTTCCACTCCTACGCCTTCGACTTCTCGGTGTGGGAGCTGTGGGGTGCGCTGGCCCACGGAGGCAGCCTCGTCGTGGTGCCCTACGAGACCAGCCGCTCACCCGAGGCGTTCCTGCGACTGCTGCGCGAACACCGCGTGACCGTGCTGAACCAGACACCGTCCGCCTTCTACCAGCTGATGCGGGCCGAGGCCGCCTCGGCAGCCGACGCGCGTGAACTCGCACTGCGGTATGTGATCTTCGGCGGCGAGGCGCTCGACCCGGCAGCCCTGGCCGACTGGTGCGACCGGCACGGAGACACCGCACCGCGGTTGGTGAACATGTACGGCCTCACCGAGGCCACGGTGCACGCCACCTACCACCGGATCACACGTGCCGACCTCGAGGCGGGCGGTGCCGGCGTGATCGGGGAGCCGCTGCCGGACCTGCGGCTGCACGTGTTCGACGCGCACGGCCAGCCGGTCGGCGAGGGCGGAACCGGCGAGCTGTATGTGGGCGGAGCGGGCCTCGCCCCCGGCTATCTCAACCGTCCCGGCCTCACCGCCGAACGCTTCGTCCCGCCCCCGCACGCCGCTGCCTCCACCTCTGCCCCCGGCGAGCGGCTCTACCGCACCGGTGACCTCGTACGGATACGGCCCGGCGGCGACCTCGAGTACCGCGGACGCGTCGACTCGCAGGTCCAACTCCATGGCTTCCGAGTCGAGTTGGGAGAGATCGAGGCCGTCGTCGCCGAGCACCCCGCCGTCCACGAGGCCGCGGTACTGCTGCGGCCGGGGCCCGCGGGCGACGACCAGCTCGCGGCGTACGTCACAGCCCGTACCGGTGATCCCGGCGACCTCGACCCCGAGGTGCTGCGGGCCCATACGGCGGGCAGCCTCCCCACGCACATGGTGCCGTCCACCTTCACCTTGCTGCCCGCGCTCCCGCTCACGCCCCACGGCAAGCTGAACCGCGCCCGGCTTCCCGAACCACGCCCCGAACGGCCTTCGTCGGGCCCGGAGTTCGCGGCCCCGAGCACCGGCCGGGAGCGGATCCTCGTCGAGGTGTGGTCCCGAGTCCTCGGTGTCGCCGAGGTGAGCGTCGACGACAACTACTTCGCCCTCGGCGGCGATTCGATCCTGGCCATCCGGATGCTGGCCGAGGCCCGCAAGGCCGGCATCGACGCCGAGTTCCAGGATCTGCTCGAGAACCAGACGGTCCGGTCGCTCGCCGCGTTCACGGGCACGGGCGGGGACGCCCCGCGGGCCGCCCCGGCGCAGGCACCGTTCGCCCTGGTGGCGCCCGCCGACCGCGCCGCGCTCCCGGATGGTCTCGACGACGCCTATCCGATGACCAGGCTGCAGGAGGGCATGTGGTTCCACAGCGACCCGTCGCAGCCCGGAGCGGCCTACCACAACGTCTCGACGTACCGGCTCCGCGCGCCCTACAGCGAGGAGGCATGGCGCGACACCGTGTCCGGCCTGCTGGAGCGGCACGACATTCTGCGCACCTCCTTCCGGACGCCCGGCGACGGTCCGGCCCTGCAACTGGTGCACCGGCGGGTGGCGCCGCCGATCACCTTCGAGGACCTGCGCGGGCTCCCCGACGGTGAGCTCGACAGGGCCGCCGAGCGCAGGTTCGTCCAGGAGCGGGCCGACCGGTTCGACAAGCAGTCGGCGCCGTTGATCAGATTCCATGTGCAGCGCCGTACCGCGGACACCGTCCAGCTCTTCGTCACCGAGCACCACGCCGTCCTCGACGGTTGGAGCGAGCGCTCGCTGTTCGTCGAACTCCTCGGCCAGTACGGCCGCAGGGCCACCGGCTGGGCCGCTCCGTCCGCGTCTCCCCCGAGGTCTCGGTTCGCCGACTACGTACGGCTTGAACAGGAGTCGTTGCGGAGCGAGGCCGACCGGCACTTCTGGACCGAGGAGTTGACGGGCGCGACCTTCACCCCGCTGCCGCGGGACCTGGCGGACGGCACGGCGCAGGACGGCCCGTCGATGCGGACCGCGGGCCGGCGGATGCCCCAGGAAGTCACCCGGGGACTCCATGCGCTGGCCCGTGAACTCGGTGTCCCGCTGCGGATCGTGCTCCTTGCGGCACACCTGCGGGTGATGAGCCTGCTCAGCGGCACGGACGATGTCGTCACCGGAGTCGTCTTCAACGGCCGCGTCGAGGAGCAGGACGGCGACCGGGCACTGGGCCTGTTTCTCAACACGCTGCCCGTGCGCGGCCGGCTCACCGGGGGCAGCTGGCGGGACCTGGTCGCCCGAACCTCCGAGCTCGATCGGCGCATCCAGCCCCATCGCCGGTTCCCGTTGGCCGAGATCGTACGGCGGACGGAGTCCCCCCAACTCTTCGAGACATACTTCAACTACACGCACTTCCACATCGAGCGCTCGCTGGCGGAGCGGACTCACGTGGAGGTCATCGAGCAGCGCGCCGTCGCCGACACCCACTTCCCGTTCGGTGCCGAGTTCGTCCGGCACGGCACCGAGGACACCCTCGGCCTCGGGCTGCGCTTCGACGCGGCGTGCTTCGACGAGGCGCAGATCGACCGGATCCACGGCTACTACACGGCAGTCCTGAGCGCCCTGGCCACCGACTCCGACCGTCCGTACCGGCCGACCGACCTGCTGTCCGCGGCCGAGCACCGCACAGCCGCGCAGTGGAACGACACCGCTGAGACGTACGACCGCCCCCACGTGCTGCACACCCTGGTGGCCGATCAGGCACACCGCACCCCCGACGCCACGGCCGTGGGGTTCGAGGGAGCGGGACTGACCTACCGCGAACTCGACGAACGGGCCGACCGGCTGGCCCATCGGCTGCGGGCCGCGGGGGTGAGGCGCGGGAGCCTCGTCGCGGTGCTCCTCGACCGGTCGCTGGAGCTGCCCGTCTGCCTCCTCGCGGTCCTCAAGGCCGGCGGCACCTACGTTCCGCTGGACCCCGAGCACCCGGAGCAGCGGCTGCGCGGGATCCTCGTCGACGCCGGGATCACCGTGGTGGTCTCCCAGGAACCGGGCGGCGAGCGGATCGCGGCGTCCGGGGTCGGCGTGATCCGTCCCGACGAGGCCGAGCCACCGGGGTTCAGCTGCCCGCCCGGGCCACCGGACGGCGGCGCGGGCCCGGACGACGGGGCCTACTTGATCTTCACCTCGGGCTCGACCGGGCGTCCGAAGGGCGTCCTCGTACCGCACGGCGCGATCGCCAACCGGCTGCTGTGGATGCAGCGCCGGTTCGGCCTGCGGCCCGGCGAACCGGTGCTGCAGAAGACCCCCGTCACCTTCGACGTGTCCGTCTGGGAGTTCTTCTGGCCGCTGATCACCGGCGGTGTCGTGATTCTGGTCCGGCCCGGCGGTCACCGCGATCCCGCCCACCTGGCGGAGGTGATCGCCACCGAGTCCGTCACGACCGTGAACTTCGTGCCCGCTGCGCTCCAGGCGTTCCTGGAGGATCCGGCCGGCGCCCGGTGCACGGGGCTGACCCGGGTCATCTGCGCCGGCGAGGCCCTTCCGTACGATCTGCAGCGGCAGTTCCTGGCCACGCTGCCAGCCGAGTTGCACAACATCTACGGTCCCACCGAGGCTGACCTCACGCACTGGATGTGCACCGAGGACGGCCGCGGCACCGTGCCGATCGGGCGGCCGATCGCGAACTCCCAGGCACATGTTCTCGACCGCCACGGCCAGTACGTCCCCCAAGGCGTAACCGGTGAGCTGTACCTGTCCGGCGCCGGGCTCGCCCGGGGCTACCACCGGCGGCCGGATCTCACCGAAGCCGCGTTCGTCCAGCACACCGACCGTGCGGGAATCACCCGCAGGATGTACCGCACCGGCGATCTCGTACGGCATCGGCCCGACGGCGCACTGGAGTTCCGCGGCCGCGTCGACGCACAGATCAAGCTGCGCGGCCACCGGATCGAACCCGGCGAGATCGAGGCCGCGCTCCGCGACCACGACGACGTCCTCGACTGCGCCGTACTGCTCACCGACGGACGGCTCGCCGCTTACGTCGTCGCAGCCGCGGGCACCCGTCCCGACGGCGCGGCGATCGCCGCTCACGCGGCCGGACGGCTCCCCGCGCACATGGTGCCGACGCTCTGGACACAGCTCGACTCGATGCCGCTCACCGACAGCGGCAAGGTGGACCGCAAGGCCCTCTCGTCGGCGGTGGGCACGGTGCTGAACGACAGGTCGCACGACACCACGCCACCACGCGACGCCCGCGAGGCCCGGCTGCTCGGCCTGTGGACCGAACTGCTCGGCGGAGACGGGCCACAACTGGGCGTGCACACCGACTTCTTCGCCGCGGGCGGCCACTCGCTGCTGGCGACCCGCCTGGTCTCCCGCATCCGTACCGAGCTGGGCGCGGAGCTCGGCATCGGCACCCTCTTCGAGCGGTCCACGGTCGCGGCGCTGGCCGAGGTCCTGGAGCCGCCCGAGGGGCGCCGGCCGGCACTTGTCCCTGGCGGCCGACCGCCGGTGATCCCGCTGTCCTTCGCCCAGGAGTGGTTCCGGGGCGAGCTCGACGGCCCCACCCGGCACAACATCACCCTGGCGCTGCGTCTGACCGGCTCCCTCGATCACAAGGCCCTGGAGGCGGCGCTGCAGGACGTGGTGGCCCGGCACGAGTCGCTGCGCACCGTGTTCCCGTTCGTGGACGGTGAGCCCTGCCAGCGGGTCATCGACGCGGACGATGTGCCGCTCGGCCTGCCGGTGTTCGACGTGGCGCCCGACGACGTCGGCCGGGTACTCGGCGCGGAGGCCCGGCACGCTTTCGCGCTGAGCGATGAAGTACCGCTGCGTGGGCGACTGTTGGCGGTGCGCGAGAACGAGCACGTACTGATCCTGGTGATCCACCACATCGCGGCCGACGGATGGTCCGAGTACGTACTGGGACGGGACCTCTCGGCGGCTTACTCGGCCCGGTCCGAGGGCGGGACACCGCGCTGGGAACCGCCGCCGGTGCAGTACGCCGACTACACCCGATGGCATCGCACCCTGCTCGGGGACGAGTCCGACCCGGACAGTCTGCTGCGCCGTCAGCTAGCGTACTGGCGCGCCAGGCTCGCGGGCGTGCCCGAGGAGCTGCCCTTGCCTCGGGACCGGCCGCGTCCCGCCGCCGCCTCGCGCCGGGGCGGCGACGTGCCCGTACAGGTGCCCGCCGATGTGCACCGGAGCCTCCTCGCGCTCGCCGCCGGGCAGGGAGCGAGTGTGTTCATGGTGCTGCAGTCGGCGCTCGCCCTGCTCCTGTGCCGTATGGGGGCAGGCGAGGACATCCCCATCGGCACGGCCGTGGCCGGGCGCACCGACGAGGCGCTGGAGGACCTGGTCGGGTTCTTCGTCAACAGCCTCGTCCTGCGCCACGACCTGTCCGGCGACCCGTCCTTCGGTGAACTCCTCGCACGCACCCGCACGCACACGCTGGCCGCATACGACCACCAGGACCTGCCCTTCGAACGGCTCGTGGAGGAACTGGTCCCGGACCGGACGGCGGCCCGGTACCCCCTCTTCCAGGTCAAGCTGGTGCTGCACAACACCCCGGAGGCCGCCCTCGACCTCCCCGGCGTGCAGGTCGAGCCGGTTCCGCTGGAGCACGAGTTCATCGTCTACGACCTCAACATTCACCTGTACGAGCGGTTCGACTCCGCAGGCCGGCCGGCGGGTCTGTACGGGCACCTCATCTTCGCCACCGACCTCTTCGACCGGAGCACCATCGTGTCCCTGGCCCGGGGATTCGTCCGGGTCCTGGCCGACGCGTCCGCCGACCCGGGGCGGCCGGTCAGCGCGTTCCACCTCCCGGCCTGACATGTCCTCACCGCCAGTTGCGCCGGATGTTCCGGACAGGACGCGGGACGACCGCGCATGGCTGCGGAGTCCCGACCGGTACCCGGACGTCGGGGCGCTCGGATACGGCACGACGCCGGCGAACTGGGCGGTGTCGTTCGAGCACGGGCTCTCCGAGCATCTGATCCATTTCGTGGTGGCCGGCCGGTACGAGGGCGTGGCCGGCCGCCGGCGGATCCGGGCCGGTCCGGGGACGCTGGTGTGGATCAAGCCGGGCGTACCGTTCGCGTTGCGTGCCACCGGTGCGGGGCCGCTCGCCCTCTACCGGCTCCAGCTGCCGTCGGCTCCCGCCGAGGATCCGCCTCTGGGGCCGGTCGTGGTTCTGCCCGGGGCCTGGGAACTGCGGGCGCCGCTCGACCTGTTGACCGGGACGCGGGAGGCCAGGCGTTCGAGGTCGGACCGAAGATCTCCTGGTAGGTCTCGTCCTCCCACACCTGCCGTTCCATGACGTCACTGTCACCAGCACCAAGCTGGTCGAGCTCCGCAACCGTATGGAGGACGAAGTCCTCCCAGGTCCTCTGCTGGTGCTCGTGCCTTGGCACATCACGAGCTGATTGTGCGGACGGTCCAGGGGGCCTCCCGACCGCCGTCCGGGCCGCTGCGATTCGGCAGCTGGGAAGTCATCGAGCGGCTCAGTGAGACGGCGCCCGATGACGGCGCCGGCATCCACAGCGAGTACCCCGAGGATCCGCTAACCGCCGACGCAAAACTGCGGATGATCCGGCATGTCCTGATGGGCGTCGCCCATGCCCACCAACGGCGCATCGCGCACCGAGAGCTGAATCCCTCGACCATCCTGGTACGGGCGGCTTCCTCCAGGCGACACTCAACCACCTGCATCACACCTGGCAGAAACAGGAGGGGACCTTCGGCTTCCTGGATACCGACGAGCAGCGCGAGCGCTTCCGGGACCGGTTGCAAACGTACGCGGAGAAGCACCTGTTCGGCGCTGAGGGGCCTCGCGTTTTCCGGACAGGTGTCTGACCGTCTATTTCACGCGGCGATTCACAACTTCTCGTACTCGGCGTGGACTTCGCGTGGAGGGCGGTAACCCACCGCCGAGGAAGGCGTTTGCGATTGTACCGGAATTCGATGTACCGGGCGATGTCCTGCCGGGCTGCTTCGCGAGTCAGGTAAGTCACGCGTGATACACGCTCGTTCTTCAGGGCTCCGAAAAACGATTCAGCCATGGCGTTGTCGAAGCAGATCCCGGTACGCCCGACAGATCTGCGAAGCCCGAGCCGGTCGAGTGTCTCCGCGAACTCGGAGGACATGTAATTACTTCCGCGGTCCGAATGAAATATCGCCTCCTTGGCGAGCCTCCTGTTCCGTGCCGCGTTACGTATGGCCCTGGATATCAGAGAGGTTTGGTAGTGGTCGTTCATCGCGTAACCGATCACTTCCTTCGTGCAGCAGTCGATGACCGTCGCGAGGTACAGCCAGCCTTCCCCGGTCGCGATGTAGGTGATGTCGCCGACGAGCTTTTCGCCGGGCGCGTCCGCCGTGACGTCGCGGCCCACGAGGTCCGGCACCTGGCCGGCCGTGGCCTGGGTAAGGCCGAACCGCCTCGGCCGGGGCTGGCACGGCACCAGGCCCAGTTCACGCATGAGACGGCGGACCAGCTCCGGGCCCGCGGCAACGCCCCAACGGTCCAGCTGGGCTTGGACGCGCCGGTGCCCGTAGGTGCCATCGGACATGTCGAAGGCTTTCGTGATGAGCAACTTCAGTTCGTCGCGCCGTTGGGCCGTCGCGGATTCCGGGCGGGATCGCCAGTCGTAGTAGCGGATCTGGATACGCCGAGTCGGCCGCACATGAACTCGACGCTGTATGCGTACTCCTCGGTGTCGAGCCGCATCTCGTCGATGAACTCGTACTTGCTTGCTACCGGGGATCCTTCGCGAAGTAGACTGCGGCTTTTTCAGGAAGGTAACTTCCATCTCCAGCTCGCGGTTGCGTCGTTCGAGTTCCTTCAGGCGTGCCCGATCGTTCACCGTCAGTTCCGCGTCGGGGCCGGTTCCTGCTGCTTCTGGTGTTTCTTGACACAGCCGCGTAGCGTCTCCGGGTTCAGCTCAAGTTCCCGGGCGACTTCGGAGATCGTCTTGCTCGACCTCAACGCGATCTGGACGGCTTCCTCGCGGAACTTCGGCGAGTACTTACTGGGTGGCGCTCTTCCTCGTTTCCTGTTCAAGACAACCCTATTGGGTCCCTGTCCGGAAACTTCGTGGCCCCTCAGGGTCTGCCGGGGCTCACGCCTGCGCAAACTCCACGACATTGCGGCGAGCGCCGTATGGGGCGGACGACCTGCGGGTCTGGGAAGAACGGCTGCCAGAAGGTGACCGAGAAGGACGCATCGCGGCATAGATCGCGAAGGCCCGTTTCCGGGGAATGGAAACGGGCCTGGGCATCCCGACCTGCAGAAACGCAAGTCGTATAGGTGCCCCCGGCAGGATTCGAACCTGCGCACACGGCTCCGGAGGGGCCTTCGGTCCCAGACGTATGAGCAGGTCACGACCCGTACTAGGTGATCTGTCGTCAGCCTCTGTCCACGAATAGTCCGCAGCCTTCGAGGTGGTCTCCTCGATGTGCTCTACGGGCGGAGCGGTTGCTGAGGTCTAGCGCCGTCACGATCTGTCCCCGGCCGGGCTCGTCGGCCGGGGGACAGATCGCGGGCGAGATGCGCGCGACGCAGACCGTGCGAGCGGAGGTGACGCAGATCCTGGCGGGTGTCGTACATGAGCTGCCAGTGGAAGTAGTTCACCTGCTCCAACACCGCGAACAGGGCGAACCCGAGCCCCGGCCAGCTCTCCCGCCCGGGCCGCTCGGCCACCGCCCACGCGGTGATCAGCACCCCCACGGCCAGCAGCGGAACATTGAGCACACGGGCCGCGACGAAGGCGGCGGCCCCCGGTAGACGCCCGCCGGGGGCCGCGATCAGACGGAGCTTGGCCAGCCAGTACGCGGCCCCCTGAACGAGCAGCAGAGAGAACAGGCCGAAGCCCACCGCGTTCGCAGCCGTCATCGGCAGGCCGAAGCCGATCCCCCCGATGCTGCCGAACCAGATCGCGGCCTGGAGCGCGATGTTGAGCAGTTCCAGAGCGGCGAGCGAGCGCAGCCGTCCCCGGATCCAGGCCCGGGAGCGATGACTCACACCCCGGTCGGGGCGATCGAGTCCGCGAGTCTGTGACATGGCCGTGAGTTCCTTGGAGTCGTGGACCTGAGCGGTTCCTGGGCGACGAGCGCGTCAGGACAGGGAACGCAGCGTCGGGTGACGGTGCTCCTATCCGTCCTCCGTGGCCAGGACATGGGCCGCGATCAGACGCAACGCCTGGTCGCGGTCCCAGTCGAGGGCCGCGGCCCGCATCGCCTCGACCTTGGGCGGCAGGTCTAGGCCCAGGTCGTCGGTGAACAGCGCCTGGCAGCGTTTGATCACGCCCAGGGCGCTGGCTCGACGCAGTGTGCCGCTGCCAGCAGCTCCCACAGCCGCTGCCGGTAGGGCGCCTCGGCGATTGCGCACTCGATCCGGTACGTCACCATATCGGTACGGCTGGCCAGGAGGTAGTGGGCTGGTGAGGAAGGCTGCGACGATCAACAACGGTTGATGCCGGTCGGCATAGTTGCTGTACTTCGCTGCTGGCTGATGGCTGCCCGCTGGCGACCGATGTCCCCCGTGGTTCCCCGAGCTGGAGGGCACAGAGCGGGCGCGCGACCTGAGCTCTATGGCACTCGCCGCTTTTTCGATTGTGGGGGTGGAGGTCACGGGAGATCCTGGGCGTATGGGTCCTGGATTACGTCGCATAGCTGGCATGGCAAGCGTGTTGGTCGGCATCACTCTTGTGGTCTGGTTGGTCTTCGGTCCTCCGCAAGACTGGGAGGGCGGCTTGAGATGGCTACGTCATGGCCTGGCATGGGGGTCCCTGGGAGTGGTCGTCTTCGCTGCCCGGCTGATGTTTCCTGACACTCAGGAAGGCACGGCGGACACGGTGTCCGACTAGGTCGGCGGAGCGGCATTGGGCGGGAGCTGCCATGGGGCGAGTGATCATGGCCCCGTAAGCTTCCGGCGAGTCGGGCAGTCTGTGGACCTGCCCGTTAAAGCACGACGTTGGGGCCATGATCTTCGAGGCTCGCCCCATGGTGGCTGCCTAAAGCCGTGGAGCCGACCGCCCCAGCCATAGAGGGTTTCTCCCTCTTCCGCCCGCTGCACGTAGCGCGCCGCCGGGCGCGGCCAGCCGGGGCGAAGACAGGAGGCAGGCCGCGCCGCAGAGGCGGCGCGCGCCCGCGCCGTGCGCGGGCCTTGATGAATGTAGGGAAACTCCTACCGCGCCGCCCTAAGGGCTGTCCCGTAATCGATCTTCGGGCCGATGCGGCGGCGGTTCCTCGGCAAGGGGCGCTCGCCCGGTCGGCGAAGGTGAGCTGGTGCAGGCGGGCGCTGCCGAGCATGACGGCTGCGCATAGGCTGCCCCATGGTTCGGCCTAGCCACTGGGGCAGGCTCGCCTGGGGGTGATTTACCTGATAGCTCGTCATCGGTCTGCGGCTGGAGCATCAGTGGCTCGCCGGGTGGGCAGGGCTCTGGGGCTGGTCGCAGTTGCGGCGGCCGTGCTGGCGGCGCTGTTGTTGTCGCCTTTCGTGCTGCAGGACGTCGCCGGTTCCAAGGGCGTGGACTGGAACAGGCTGAGTCAGATCGGCGCCGCGTACGGCTTCACGTCGGCGATCGTCTCGGCGCTCGCGTTGGCCGGTGTTGCCGGTTCGCTGATTGTTCAGAACCGGCAGGCCAGGGCGGAGCAGGTCCAGGGGATTCGCAGCTACTACCTTGAGCTGGTTCGCCTGGAACTTGAGGACATGGCGCTTTACCAGCCTGTCTGGGGCGACACGGACATCGCCGATCCCCATGAGCGGAAGCGGCATGTCTATGCCGACCTCATGATGAACTACGCGTGGATGGGTTACGAGATCGGGACCATTCGCGAGCCTCTCCTGCGGGACATGCTGTCCGGGATGTTCACCGGAGAGGCTGGGCGGCACTACTGGAGCAGGGCCCGCACCTCATGGACCGCCAGTTCGTCAGGAAGCCGTATCGGTCGTCGCTTCCTGGCCATCGTGGGCGAGGAGCACGCTCGCGCTGTTGCTACCGGACCGCCGACGCGCTCGGCCGTCGCCCCGAGTCCGCCCGACGTGCCTGCCGCAGGAGCGGCGCCCGTATGGCGGACGGCGGCCGGCGCCCTGATCGGCCTGGGTACCGGCTTGGCACTCGGATCGCTGTTGCGCAGTCGGCGCTGAGGGCCGTTGGGCACGAGTTGGATGATCATGGTGTGACTGGTGTGATCACGGCGTCGGAGCCGTCTTGGATAGGCCCGTTCTCCGGGCTGAGCCCGCGCTGCTTCGGGAAGTTGGTGACCGCGCTGCGGCGTGAGGGGGCCGACGCGGTTGGCCGGGGACGGCCCTGGAGCCTGCCTCTGGAGGACCGAGTGCTGCTGGTCGCGGCCTACTGGCGCACGAACTTGACGATGCGCCAGCTGGCCCTGCTGTTCGGCATCTCGAAGTCTGCGGCAGACCGGATCATCGACCACCTCGGCCCGCTGATGTCTCTGCGGCCGCGGCGCCGGTTCTCCAAGGACACTGTCCTGATCGTGGACGGCACCCTGGTTCCCACCCGTGACCACGAGGTAGCCGAGCAGTCCAAGAACTATCGGTACTCCACCAACCACCAGATCGTGATCGACGCCGACAGCCGACTCGTCGTCGTGGTCGGCCGACCGCTGTCCGGCAACCGCAATGACTGCAAGGCATGGGAGCTATCAGGCGCCAAGGACGCTGTCGGCAGGACCACGGTGATCGCGGACGGCGGCTACCGGGGCACCGGTCTGGTCATTCCGCATCGCCGCGCGCGCGGTCAGACCGAACTGCCGTCATGGAAAGAGGATCACAACGCCTCGCACCGCAAGGTCCGCGCCCGAGTCGAGCATGCCTTCGCTCGGATGAAGGGCTGGAAGATCCTCCGCGACTGCCGCCTGAAAGGCGACGGCGTCCACTACGCCATGCTCGGCATCGCCCGCCTCCACAATCTCGCTCTCACGGGATAACGGCTGGTCCCACTGGTCAGCCCTGCGCCTCAACCCGTAGAAGATCGTTTACGGGACAACCTTTAGCTTGCGGTCGATGAACGTCGGGAAAGCTCTAGCCCGATCGCGCTCTTGTGGCCGTGTCGCTCCTCCTGCTGCCATGGCGGCAGTGCCGCTCACGGAGCCGAGGGGGGAGCCATGGACGAGCTGAAGGTCGTGCGCTGGAAGCGGTACGGGCGAGATCGCCTCTACGCCAATCTTCCGGACGGAACGGCCGTTGGCTGGGCTGACTGCGAGACCCGGGAGATCACGGTCTTACGGGGTGAGTACCGCGAACCAGTGATAGCCGTGCTCAGGGAACACTTACGGGGCATCGCTCCGGCATCGCCACCCAAGAGGGCGGCACCTGCCCGGCCCCTGGCGCTACCGCCCCTGACTCCAGCTGATGACCTTGCCTCAAACGCTCCCGGGGTCGCGTTGCGAGAGCTCGCCGCTGCGGCACCTGGGCCCTGGGCTCGGGCTGTCGCCTGGCTCCTACGACGTCCGGTGCAAGGAGACTCCTGGCAAAAGGGGTTGGCAGGCGAGCGACGTGTGGGCGCTGAGCTCGATCGATTACGCAGGCATGGATGGCGTGTGCTGCACTCCGTCCCGCTGCCTCGGGACGTGGACCTCGATCACCTGCTGATCGGGCCCGGCGGGGTGTTCAGCATCAACACCAAGCACCATCCCAAGAAGGCCGTTTGGGTCGGCGACGACGCCGTGAAGGTCAACCATGGCAAGCCTGAGCCCTACACCCGCAAGAGCCGGTCGGAGGCTCAGCGCGTGAAACGGGTGCTTGAGCGGCACTGCGGCTTCCCAGTGCCCGTAGAACCGGTATTGGTCTTCGTCGGCGTGGCTGACCTGAAGGTCGTGGCCACGCAACTTACGGTCCGGGTGTACCGCGAACGTGAGGTCTCGGCGCTGGCGCCGCTCACGGGCGCACTGACCGCTGAGCAAGTCGAACGGGTCTACGCCGTCGCGCGACACCGCCAGGCGTGGCTAGCGGCCTGAATCCTCGGCTCACCGTGACTCGATGAGGTTCCGGCCGTCGTGGCTCCGCACATGTGGGCCGTTGCTGTCCAAGGCGTCCAGGAGTCGGACCGCACCCCGGACCTGCCCGCCCTGGAAGCCTTCCGGCCCGCCGTTGCCGCGCTGCCCTCGGCCCGCGTGCCGCTGACCAAAACAGCCCCCGCCACCGCCTGACCTTCCCGCCCACCCGGTCGGCGCGACCGCCTTCGCGCCACGTCCCTACCCCCTCCATGCCTCACGACAGGAAGGAGCGCCCGATGTTCTGCGAACACTGCGGCGACGTCGACGGCAACGAGACCGGCATCGACCACGACGAACGTGACTGCCCCTGGTACGACACCGATGACGGCGCCGTGACCATCGACGCTGCCGAGCTGGCCGAGATCCTCCAGAGGGTGGCCGACGGCTCCCCGGCGATGCGAGCCGCGATCGGACTCCTCATTGACCACGGCCTGTGGATCAAGCGGCTGGCCGAACGGCCCGGCCTGCTGCTGATCGACGGCTCCGGTACCGCTCGGGAGCCGTACGGCATCGACTGGCTCAAGGTCGTCGAGGCGCTGGCCGCAAACGACCTGCCCGCCTCCAGCGGAGAACTGCGCATCCTGGCTATCGCCGCATCGCTGGCCGACACCGCCGCCCGCATCCCGCTCGGCGATGCGGTCAGCGGCTTGGATGCGGCCAACCTCGACCGGGTCCTGACCGCCATCGCCGAAGCCAACGGCCGCCCCCTGGCGAGGTGACACGCCTCGCTCGGCGCCAACGTCGCCACCGCCGGACTCCTCGACCTCGGCGACGTCCCTGCCTGGCTGCGCATCCTCGTCGCCGCCTGGCCCGCGATCGCCTTCATGGGCGGCACACTCCTGGCCCACTCGGCAGGGGACCGGGCGCCGGATCCGCCGGCACCCGCAGCCCCCACCCCTAAGCCCGAACCGGCTGTCGAACAGGCGGAGTTGGACGCCTCTCCGGCACCTGAGACCGAAGCAGCTCCCGTCCTTCCCGCCGCTGAGCCCGCCCCGTCTCCGCCCACGGTTCCGGCTCCGCCGGTCCCGGCCGCGCTGGTCGACCACGCCCGCAAGGTCGCCGACGACCACCACGCCCGCACCGGGACCCACATCGACACCGACACCCTGCGCGCCCGACTCGGCGTCCCGTCCCACCTTGCCGACGCCATCGCCGCCCAACTCACCTAACCCGAAGGGAGAACCACCGTCATGCCTGCCCGCGACCACTTCCACTCCGTGATGCGGATCGGCCCCGTACAGATCGGCACCCACCGCGACCGCCACGGCCAGACCAAACACGCCGCCGTGTGCACCGCCGACCGCTGCGGCTGGTCGTCCGACTTCACCAGCCAGACCGCCGCCCAGCTCGCTGCCCGCACCCACCGCTGCAAGGTCCGCTAGGAGGCCACCTGTCATGGACGTCCCGCTCTGGCTCGCCCTGATCGCCGTCGGCTACCTCGGCATCAAGCTCATCCGCCCGCCCTGGTGGCTCATCGCCGTGCTCCTGCTCGGCGGCTACCTCCTCGCCGACAGCGTCTTCGCCCCGGTCATCGACTCCACCGTCAAGTAACCCGCCCCAGAAGGGAGATCCACCGTGTTCCGTCCCAAGGTCCCGACCAACCCGATGCCGACTGGCCTCGTTGCCCCGCCTGCCGTCGTCGAGCCGAGCGCCGTCGTCCAGCACACTCCGGCGCCCGCGCCGGTCGCTCCGGCACCCGCCCGGCCCACCATCCAGCTCACCCCCGGCGCCGTGGTCGCCCTCGTTGGTGGCGGCACCGCCGTGGTCCTGGTGGTCGGCGCCGTCCTCGTCTCCATGCTCCTGGCGGTCGCCGTCACCGGCGCCTCGCTCGCCATCTGCGCCCTGGTGATCCGCTCCCTGATCGCCTCCGAGGGCAAGCACCGCTGACCGGCACCCGGGCGGCCTCGATACCGCCAAGCATCCGCCGCCCGGGAGCCGTGCCCCTGTCCGAACCACAGATCCGGAAGGAACTGCCAGCATGACCGACCGCACCCGCCCGCCGTCCCGCATCTGCCCCAACTGCGACGGCTTCGCCTCCGTCGCCATCACCTCCAGCGGCCGCGACCAGCACCGGCACCTGCGCACCGTCACCGCCGACTGCCCGGCCTGCAAGGGCACCGGCACCGCCCGCCACACGCCGGTTCGGGAGGGCGCCCGTGCCTGAGCAGCTGCTCGACCCGACCACCCTCGGCGACCTGCTGAGGGTGGCTTCGGCCTCCGACTACGACCGCTGGCACGAGCAGATCCGCCGCACCGGCGGCTGCGCCGACCCCATCCACCTCACCGGCTGGACGATCACCAAGGACAAGACGACCGGTGAGACCCTGCACCACTACTCGACCGAGTCCGAGCCGGGCGGACGGCTCCGCGTCGCCTGCGGCAACCGCCGCGCCTCCCGCCGCGACGTCCCCGCCACCGTCCGCGATCATCCGCGTGTCTTCGCCACCCTCACCGCCCGTCCTTCGCCCCGGTCCACAACCGGCCCGACCGGGGCACCTGCCGCTGCGGCACCCGCCACGCCCCGGATGACCCGGCCCTCGGCACCGCGCTCGATGCGGCCACGTACGACTACGCGGGCGCCGTCCTGTTCAACAATCACGCGGGCCAGCTGTGGCAGCGCTTCACCAACCGGCTCCGCCGGGAGATCGCCGCCCGTGAGGGCCTGACCCAGCGGGAGCTGAAGGCCTCCGCCCGGCTGTCGTACGGCAAGGTCGCCGAGTTCCAAAAGCGCGGAGCTGTGCACTTCCACGCCGTGATCCGCATCGACGGCCCCGAGGGACCCGATACCCCGCCGCCGTCCTGGGCGACGGTCGACGTTCTTACCGACGCGATACGCGCAGCTGTCGCGCACTCCTACACCTCGGTTTCGGTCCCGGCGGTCGACGACCAGCCCGCCCGTACCTTCCGATGGGGCACCCAACTGGACGTCCGCCCGGTCAAGGCCTTCGGTGACGGCTCCGACATCACTGAACAGGCCGTGGCCTCCTACGTCGCCAAGTACGCCACCAAGGCCGCCGAGAACACCGGCACGCTCGACCGCCGCATCGGCGAACTCTCCGAGCTTGACCGCCACCAGGTCCCCGACCACACCCGCCAACTCATCAAGGCCTGCAAGGAACTCGACCCCCTGTACCCCGACCGCCGCCTGTGGGCCTGGGCTCACATGCTCGGCTTCCGCGGCCACTTCTCCTCCAAGTCCCGCCGCTACTCCACCACCCTCGGCGAACTCCGCCAGGCACGCGCCGACTACCGCGCCGCTCAAGAACGCCAGGTGCTCGGCCTCGACGACGTGGAACCGGACACCGTCCTGGTCCTGGCCGACTGGCAGTACGCCGGACACGGCCACACCCCCGGCGAATCCGCCCTCGCCGCCACCATCGCCCGCGATCTCCAACTCAACCGCCAAACCGCCCGCGAAGAACTCGCCGCCCTGGAAGGAGAACCGGCGTGAAAGACGAGCTGATGACCACTGCGGAAATCCTCGCTGAGCTCAAGGGAGTCTCACGCCGGACCTTCTACCGCTGGCGCGAATTGGGGCAAGCTCCACAGGCCTTCAAGTTGCCCAATGGCGAACTAAGGGTGTGGCGAAGCGACTTCACGGCGTGGCTGAACAGCCGAGAAAAGGTGTCGGCATGAAGTCGCTCGACGTGAAGATCTGGGGCGTTCGGAAGCGGAACACCAAGAAAGCGTCCTATGACGTCCGGTGGATAGTCTCCGGGAATGTGTTCTCCGAGCAATTCCGCACCAAAGGACTTGCCGACAGCTACCGCTCCAAGCTGCTCCGAGCCACGCGTGATGGCGAGGAATTCGACACGGCAACAGGGCTGCCAGACTCGATGGTTGAGAAGGCGCCTTCGATGACGTGGTACACGTTCGCCCTCAAGTACCTCGCCATGAAGTGGCCGCACGCTGCGCCGAACACGCGCGACGGGATGAATGAGGCGCTGTGCGGTTCGCTGGAAGAAACCGAAGGTGGTCAAGGAAGTAGATCCCCGAGTCGTGGCCAACCCTGAACAGGCTCGTGCTCTGTTGACTGCGATCTCATACGTCGGCGGATATGGCCGTGCGCGCGGCCGTCGACTGGTCGGGCTCTTTGCCTGCATGTACCCGGCTGAGGCTGTCGGCCTCAAAGAGGCGGACCTGAAGCTGCCGGAAACGGGCTGGGGGACCGCCCTGCTGAACCGCACTCGCCCCAGCGTCGGCAAGCGATGGACCGACTCCGGAGAAACGCACGATGACCGCGGACTCAAGAACCGGCCCGTGGAAGAGGTCCGACCCGTACCGATCCCGCCCCAGCTCGTGGCGATCCTCCGGGACCACCTCGACACCTTCGGCGCTGCGAAGGACGGGCGGCTGTTCACCACGAGCGTGGGGGAGTGGTCGGCTCGTCGACGTACTACCGGGTGTGGCAGGAGGCTCGGGCGCTGGCGCTTCCGCCGGCCGTTTTCGCCTCGCCGCTCGCTGCCCGCCCGTACGACCTTCGGCACTCGGCGCTGTCGACCTGGCTCAATTCCGGCGTTGACGCGACCGAGGTTGCCGAGCGTGCGGGCAACAGCGTTGAGGTCCTGCTGAGCCGCTACGCGAAGTGCATCGACGGCCGACAGGAGATCGCCAACCGCAAGATCGAAGAGCTACTGCGCGAGTACGAGTGACCGCGTGTGAGTAGCGTGTGAGCCGAGCTAGGCTTCAGGCCCCTGGATTCGTCCGGGGGCCTTTGCCGTTCCTGGGGCTGATCAGGGACGATGCCTCAAGATCGTGTCCACGAATAGTCCACGGACGCCGACATAGGGCCGCTCAGGGCTGCATACGGCTGCACACACGCAAAGACCCCGCACACAGCGAACTCGCTGGTCACGGGGTCTTTGGGCACCTCAGAAGGGGTGCCCCCGGCAGGATTCGAACCTGCGCACACGGCTCCGGAGGCCGTTGCTCTATCCCCTGAGCTACGGGGGCGTGTCGGGCGCGGTGTGTGCGGCGACGGGTAGAACCCTACCAGCTCTTTCGGGGGGTTCAGGAACCGGTTTTGGTGGGGGGAGACCCGTGGATGTGCGGGTCCACGGACGGGTGGAAGTGGGGAAAAGCCGGACGCGGGCGGGGGTGCGGACCTACTCTCGAGTTGTGCCAGGCGCGTCGGGTCGGGTGCTTGTTGTGGACGACAACAAGGTCATCCGGCAGTTGATCAGGGTCAACCTCGAGCTGGAGGGTTTCGAGGTCGTGACCGCGGCTGACGGTGCCGAGTGTCTGGATGTCGTTCATCACGTGCGGCCCGATGTCATCACCCTGGACGTCGTGATGCCCCGGCTCGACGGGCTGCGGACCGCTTCCCGGCTCCGTGCCGATCCGCGGACTCGGAATCTGCCCCTCGCCGTCGTGAGCGCCTGTACGCAGTACGAGATCGAGGGCGGGCTCGATGTGGGGGTGGACGCCTTTCTGGCCAAGCCCTTTGAGCCGGCCGAACTCGTGCGGCTCGTACGGCAGTTGATGGAACGGCGGGGTGGTGGAGCGTCCCTCACGAGTCCGCTCGGGGCCCCGGGAGGCACGGGCGAGACCGAGTGCGCGGAGCGTGCGGGGAGCGCCGGCGGTTGAGGGGGAACTGAGAGGGAGGGGTGACGGTCCGGCCCCGGCGGGTCGGCGCGCCACGGCCCCGGGCGGCTGAAGCCCCAGCCCAGTCCCGTCCGCATCCCCCGTCCACATCCCGGACCCTCCCCAAATCAGCTCGCTTGCCCACCCCCCTCCTCCCATACGCTTGTCCCCGTGACCCCCGTCGAGCTCTCCCGTACCGTCCTGTGCGCCGTGCGCCGCGCCGTGGACGCCGGTGAGCTCAGTGTGGCCGTGCCCGCGCGGGCCGTGGTGGCGCCGCCGGGGCCCGGGGGACGCGGTGACTACGCCACGAATGTCGCCCTGCAACTGGCCCGGCCCGCCGGGCGTCCGCCGCGTCACGTCGCCGAGATCCTGCGCCCGCTCATCACCGAGGCCGAGGGCGTGGCACGCGTCGAGATCACCGGGCCCGGCTTCCTCAACATCACCCTTGACGGGGGAGCGGAAGCCCTGGTCAGGGACGTCCTGCGGCGCGGCTCTCGTTACGGGCACGCCGAGGAGCCGAGCGGGCGGATCGTGCAGTTGCACTACCCGTGCGAGGTGCGCGCAGCGGTCAGTGGGCAGGTGCTCGCCGGGCTCCTGCGTACGCAGGGCGCCCTCGTCCGTACGTCCTGCGAGGCCGAGTTGGACCCGGCGTGGGCCGAGCCCCTCGGCGTGACCGTCGAGGCCCATGGCCGGCCCGGCACTCCTGTCCCCCTCGAGGTGAACCTCCGCCCCGTGCCGGCGGCCGAGGACCCCACCCCGCTCGGCCGTGACGCCGCCCGCTGGGCCCTCCTCCACCCCGCCCCCCACGACCGGCCCCGAACCACCGTCGACCACCTGGTGCAGCGCGAGACCAACCCCCTCTTCCGGGTCCGTTACGCGCACGCCCGCGCCCGATCCCTCACTCGCAACGCCGCCGACCTCGGCTTCGAAGGCGCCCCCGGTGACGTACACCCAGAACCCCCCAACCACTCCGTAGCCCCCCTCATCACCGCCCTCGCCGACTACCCCGCCGCCCTGGCCACCGCAGCAACCCGCCGTGCCCCCGACCACCTGGCCCGCCACCTCGTCGTCATCGCCGACGCCTTCCTCCGCTACCAGGAGGTCACCCGAGTCCTCCCCCTCGGTGACGAGAAACCCTCGGCCGCCCACCGGGCCCGGCTGGCGCTTGCCGAAGCTGCCGGGACGGTGCTGGCCGGCGGCCTGTCCCTGCTCGGCATCGACGCACCCGAACACCTCTGAGAGAGCCGAAGAAGAGAAGTCATGAGCCGTTCCGCACATCCCGCCGGGCCCCGTCACGCCGATGTTCTGCCCGAGGGGCACTACACGGCCCCGCCCACCGACCTCAACGCCCTGGACTCGAAGGTCTGGGCACAGACAGTCACCCGTACGACCGACGGAGTCGTCAGCGTGGGCGGCATCGATGTGAAGAAGCTGGCCGAGGAGTTCGGCACCCCGGCGTACTTCATCGACGAGGCCGACTTCCGTGCGCGGGCGCGCGCCTGGCGCACCGCCTTCGGGGAGGACGCCGACGTCTTCTACGCAGGCAAGGCGTTTCTGTCGCGCGCCGTCGTGCGCTGGCTGCACGAGGAGGGGCTCAACCTCGACGTCTGCTCCGGCGGCGAGCTCACCACCGCCCTGTCCGCCGGCATGCCCGCCGACCGCATCGCCTTCCACGGCAACAACAAGTCCACCGAGGAAATCACCGAGGCCATCAGCCGCGGCGTAGGACGCATCGTCCTCGACTCCTTCCAGGAGATCGTCCGCGTCGCGCACATCGCCGAGTCGCTCGGCAAGCGGCAGCGCGTGCAGATCCGGGTGACGGTCGGCGTCGAGGCGCACACGCACGAGTTCATCGCCACGGCCCACGAGGACCAGAAGTTCGGCATCGGGCTCGCGGACGGGCAGGCCGCCGAAGCCGTACGGCGGGCCCTCGCGCTCGACGGGCTCGAACTGATCGGGATCCACAGTCACATCGGCTCGCAGATCTTCGACATGGCCGGTTTCGAGGTCGCCGCGCGCCGGGTGGTGAAGCTGCTCGCCGAGATCCGCGACGAGCACGGCGTCGAGCTGCCCGAGATCGACCTCGGCGGCGGCCTCGGCATCGCCTACACGAGCGAGGACGATCCGAGCGAGCCGCACGAGATCGCCAAGGCGCTGAACGAGATCGTCACGCGCGAGTGCGAGGCCGCGAAGCTCCGTACCCCGCGCATCTCCGTCGAGCCGGGGCGAGCCATCGTCGGCCCGACCGCCTTCACCCTGTACGAGGTCGGCACCATCAAGCCGCTCGACGGACTGCGTACGTACGTCTCCGTCGACGGCGGCATGTCGGACAACATCCGCACCGCGCTGTACGACGCCGAATACAGCGTCGCCCTCGTCTCCCGCGTGAGCGAGGCCGAACCCATGCTCGTACGCGTCGTCGGCAAGCACTGCGAGAGCGGCGACATCGTCGTACGCGACGCCTTCCTGCCCGCCGATCTCGCGCCGGGCGACCTCATCGCCGTGCCGGCCACCGGGGCGTACTGCCGCTCCATGGCCAGCAACTACAACCACGCTCTGCGCCCGCCAGTAGTCGCGGTCCATGACGGCGAGGCCCGGGTGATCGTCCGCCGGGAGACGGAGGAGGACCTGCTGCGCCTCGATGTCGGATGAGCCACTGGCGTTCGCGGTCGGATGACCGCTGACGTACGAATACAGCCGGCGGAAGATCTCCTGTGATCGGCCGCCGGAGAAATGAAATAGACGTCTCACGATCCGGACATGGCATAGAAAGTCCCGTCCGGTGAGTGAGACTGGATCCACCGTGACGGTAAGAGGAAACGAGGTCGGATGATGCGTACGCGTCCGCTGAAGGTGGCGCTGCTGGGCTGTGGTGTTGTCGGCTCAGAGGTGGCGCGCATCATGACGACGCACGCCGACGACCTCGCCGCCCGTATCGGGGCTCCCGTCGAGCTGGCGGGCGTCGCCGTCCGACGGCCCGACAAGGTACGGGAGGGCATCCCGGCCGAGCTCATCACCACCGACGCCACCGCCCTCGTCAAACGCGGGGACATCGACGTGGTCGTCGAGGTCATCGGCGGTATCGAGCCCGCTCGCTCCCTCATCACCACGGCCTTCGAGCACGGTGCCTCCGTCGTCTCCGCGAACAAGGCGCTGCTCGCCCAGGACGGCGCCGGCCTGCACGCCATCGCCGAGGAGCAGAACAAGGACCTCTATTACGAGGCGGCCGTCGCCGGTGCCATCCCGCTGATCCGGCCGCTGCGCGAATCCCTCGCCGGTGACAAGGTCAACCGCGTGCTCGGCATCGTCAACGGCACCACCAACTTCATCCTCGACAAGATGGACACCACGGGCGCCGGCTACCAGGAGGCCCTCGACGAGGCCACCGCGCTCGGGTATGCGGAAGCCGATCCCACCGCCGACGTCGAGGGCTTCGACGCCGCCGCCAAGGCCGCGATCCTCGCCGGAATCGCCTTCCACACGCGCGTGCGGCTCGACGACGTGTACCGCGAGGGCATGACCGAGGTCACCGCCGCCGACTTCGCCTCGGCGAAGGGGATGGGCTGCACCATCAAGCTGCTCGCCATCTGCGAGCGGGCCGCCGACGGGGAGTCCGTCACCGCGCGTGTGCACCCCGCGATGATTCCGCTGACCCACCCGCTCGCCTCCGTGCGCGGCGCGTACAACGCCGTGTTCGTCGAGTCGGACGCCGCCGGGCAGCTCATGTTCTACGGCCCCGGCGCCGGCGGCTCCCCGACCGCCTCCGCGGTCCTCGGCGACCTCGTGGCCGTCTGCCGCAACCGGCTCAGCGGCGCGACCGGACCCGGCGACTCCGCCTACACCCAGCTGCCCGTCTCACCGATGGGCGAGGTCGTCACGCGATATCACATCAGCCTCGATGTGGCGGACAAACCGGGTGTTCTCGCCCAGGTCGCGACCGTTTTCGCCGAGCACGGCGTTTCGATCGATACGGTTCGCCAGCAGGGCAAGGACGGCGAGGCCTCTCTCGTCGTCGTCACCCACCACGCGTCCGACGCTTCCCTGAACGGGACCGTCGAGGCGCTGCGCAACCTCGACACCGTGCGGGGTGTCGCCAGCATCATGCGGGTTGAAGGAGAGTAACCAGCAATGACCCACCAGTGGCGCGGAATCATCGAGGAGTACCGGGACCGGCTGCCGGTTTCCGACACCACGCCGGTCGTGACGCTCCGTGAGGGCGGTACGCCGCTCGTGCCCGCGCAGGTGCTCTCCGAGCGCACGGGCTGCGAGGTCCACCTCAAGGTGGAGGGCGCGAACCCGACGGGGTCCTTCAAGGATCGCGGAATGACCATGGCCATCACCCGGGCCAAGGAGGAGGGTGCGAAGGCCGTCATCTGCGCCTCGACGGGGAACACGTCGGCTTCCGCCGCCGCCTATGCCGTACGGGCCGGAATGGTCTCGGCCGTTCTCGTCCCGCAGGGCAAGATCGCGCTCGGTAAAATGGGCCAGGCGCTCGTGCACGGCGCGAAGATCCTCCAGGTCGACGGAAACTTCGACGACTGCCTCACGCTCGCGCGCAATCTGTCCGACAACTACCCCGTAGCGCTGGTGAATTCGGTCAACCCGGTGCGTATCGAGGGCCAGAAGACCGCCGCGTTCGAAATCGTGGACATGCTGGGTGACGCACCTGACATTCACGTCCTGCCGGTGGGCAACGCGGGCAATATCACGGCCTATTGGAAGGGCTACACGGAGTACGCGGCGGACGGGATCGCGAAGCAAACCCCTCGAATGTGGGGTTTCCAAGCCTCCGGTTCCGCCCCGATCGTGCGCGGTGAGGTCGTCAAGGATCCGTCGACCATCGCCACCGCGATCCGTATCGGCAACCCGGCCTCGTGGAAGTTCGCGTTGGCTGCCCGGGATGAATCGGGCGGTTTCATCGATGAGGTGACGGACCGTGAAATTCTGCGCGCCTACCGGCTGTTGGCCTCCCAGGAGGGCGTCTTCGTCGAGCCCGCGTCGGCCGCGTCCGTCGCAGGCCTGCTGAAGGCCGCCGAGCAGGGCAAGGTCGACCCGGGCCAGCGCATCGTCTGCACGGTGACCGGAAACGGCCTCAAGGACCCGGACTGGGCCGTCGCGGGCGCCCCCCAGCCCGTCACGGTCCCGGTGGACGCGGCCACTGCGGCGGAGCGCCTCGGCCTCGCGTAAGCGCGGCGCCTCGGCTTCGCCAACCTGTAACCCCTGACAAGGGGGTGCACAGGGGGCATACGACACGCATCGTGCGCCTCCTGTGCGCCCTATGTCGCCACGGAACCTTCCTTCGATAGGCTGTACGTAACCCGCCCGCCGCATATGCCGCGGTGCCGCGCCGTCTCTGCGGCCGCCGGGTCTTCCGTGATCTTCCGTTCGTCTCGCAGGATTTCGACACATCTCGACAATCTCGCAGCTCAAGCTCAAGGAGAGTCATCGAGCGATGGCCGGTCCAGCGTTCCGCGCCGCCGCCGTACGGGTGCGCGTCCCCGCCACCAGCGCCAACCTCGGCCCGGGCTTCGACGCCCTCGGCCTGTCGCTGGGGCTCTACGACGACGTGGTCGTCCGGGTGGCCGACTCGGGACTGCACATCGACATCGCAGGTGAGGGCAGCGAGACACTCCCGCGTGACGAGAGTCACCTTCTCGTACGCTCCCTCCGTACCGCTTTCGATCTGCTGGGCGGACAGCCGCGCGGACTCGAAATCGTCTGCGCGAACCGCATCCCGCACGGCCGTGGCCTCGGCTCCTCGTCCGCCGCGATCTGCGCGGGCATCGTCACCGCGCGCGCCGTGACCATAGGCGGCGACGCGAAGCTCGACGACGAGGCGCTTCTCGAGCTCGCCACCGAGATCGAGGGCCACCCCGACAATGTCGCGGCCTGCCTGCTCGGCGGTTTCACACTGTCCTGGATGGAGGGCGGTGCCGCGCGCGCCATCAGGATGGATCCCGCCGAATCCATCGTTCCGGTGGTTTTCGTGCCCGGAAAGCCCGTCCTCACCGAGACCGCCCGCGGACTGCTGCCGCGCACCGTGCCGCATGTCGACGCCGCCGCCAACGCGGGCCGCGCCGCACTGCTCGTAGAGGCCCTCACCAGGCGCCCCGAGCTGCTGCTGCCCGCCACCGAGGACCGACTGCACCAGGAGTACCGAGCTCCGGCCATGCCGGAGAGCGCCGCCCTGGTGGAGCGGCTGCGGGCCGACGGAATCCCCGCCGTGATCTCCGGCGCGGGCCCCACCGTGCTCGCACTGGCCGACGAAGCCACCGCCGACAAGGTCTCCCGCCTGGCCGGCGAGGGCTGGGCGGCCAACCGGCTGAGCCTCGATGCCCAGGGAGCGAGCGTGCTGCCGCTTGCCACCTGACACACGGTTGCCGGATTTGGAGAGGGGGAATGTTTGTTGGATCCGGTAGTGTTAATCTCAAGTCTGCACCCGACCCCACCATGGCGAGGTGCTTCGTGTCCCCGTCCGGGACAGACCTCTTTCCGGGAGCCTCCCAAACTGCTTTGTGCAACGCATTGGACGCTATGCGCTGAGCAGTCCTGAGCACGCTCCGGAACCGGCGTGACCGAGCCGACCGACACCGCACATCAGTGTCACGGCACCCGGAAACGCCATCCAGCAGATATTCCCTCCGCCTTTTTGGCGGACCACCGCCCCGGCACGGTCCACATCACCGGACCGAAGCCGGACAGCACAACCGGTCGCCGAGCCAGACAGGCCGACGTCCGCTCCAGGGAAGGACCCTTCGTGAGCGACACCACCGATCTGATGGGCGCACGTGTCGAGGAGACCGCTGCCGCGCCCGCCACGGACGCCTCCGCCGCGCCTGCCACCGGTGCTTCAGGCTCCCGTCGGCGCCGCGGCAGTGGCCTTGAGGGCATGGTGCTGGCCGAGCTGCAGCAGGTCGCATCCGGCCTCGGAATCAGGGGCACCGCGCGGATGCGCAAGAGCCAGCTGATCGAGGTCATCAAGGAGGCGCAGGCAGGAGGGGGTGCCCCGGCGAAGACCGCCGAGGCAGCCACCGAGACCAAGCCGAAGCGCCGGGCCACCTCGAAGGCTCGTACGGGGGACGACGCAGTATCTCCCGCCGAGAAGAGCGAGAAGAAAGCGGACAACGGCGGCAAGGCCGCGAAGGCCGAAAAGGCCGTGGCCCAGCAGCAGATCGAGATTCCCGGCCAGCCGGCCAGTGACGACGCCCCGGCCGAGCGGCGCCGTCGTCGGGCCACCGCCGATGCGGGCAGCCCCGAGACGGTCACCGCCGAGGCGAAGAGCGAGCCGAAGGCCGAGGCCCCTGCTCAGGCCCAGCCCCAGGGCGAGGTCAGGGCCGACTCCGGTGACCAGGGTGGCGAAGGCCGCCAGGGCGACCAGGGTGGCGAGGGCCGGCAGGGCCGCCGCGACCGCGACCGGGGCAGCCGTGACCGCGACCGGGGCGACCGAGGCGGTCGGGACCGGGACCGCGGCCGCGGCAAGGGTGACGACCAGCAGAGCCAGGGTGCCGGCAACCAGCAGCGCGGCCAGCAGCAGGGCGGCGGCCGTCAGGACCGCCAGCAGCAGGACGATGACGACTTCGAGGGCGGCCGCCGTGGCCGTCGCGGTCGCTACCGGGACCGTCGTGGCCGCCGTGGCCGCGACGAGATCGCCGAGCCGCAGGTCGCCGAGGACGACGTCCTGATCCCTGTCGCGGGCATCCTGGACATCCTCGACAACTACGCGTTCATCCGCACGTCCGGCTACCTGCCCGGTCCGAACGACGTGTACGTCTCCCTCGCCCAGGTCCGCAAGAACGGTCTGCGCAAGGGCGACCACGTCACCGGCGCGGTCCGGCAGCCGAAGGAGGGGGAGCGCCGCGAGAAGTTCAACGCGCTCGTCCGGCTCGACTCCGTCAACGGCATGGCGCCCGAACTCGGCCGTGGCCGCCCGGAGTTCAACAAGCTGACGCCGCTGTACCCGCAGGACCGGATCCGTCTCGAGACCGACCCGGCCGTGCTGACCACGCGGATCATCGACCTGGTCGCGCCGATCGGCAAGGGCCAGCGTGGCCTGATCGTGGCCCCGCCGAAGACCGGCAAGACCATGATCCTGCAGGCGATCGCCAACGCGATCACCGTCAACAGCCCCGAGTGCCACCTGATGGTCGTCCTCGTCGACGAGCGTCCGGAAGAGGTCACCGACATGCAGCGGTCGGTCAAGGGCGAGGTCATCTCCTCGACCTTCGACCGCCCGGCCGAGGACCACACCACGGTCGCCGAGCTGGCCATCGAGCGGGCCAAGCGCCTGGTGGAGCTGGGCCACGACGTGGTCGTACTGCTCGACTCGATCACGCGTCTGGGCCGTGCGTACAACCTCGCCGCGCCCGCCTCCGGCCGCATCCTGTCCGGTGGTGTCGACTCGACCGCGCTGTACCCGCCGAAGCGCTTCTTCGGTGCCGCGCGCAACATCGAGGACGGTGGATCTCTTACGATCCTGGCCACCGCGCTGGTCGAGACCGGCTCGCGGATGGACGAGGTGATCTTCGAGGAGTTCAAGGGCACCGGCAACATGGAGCTCAAGCTCGACCGGAAGCTCTCCGACAAGCGCATCTTCCCGGCGGTGGACGTGGACGCGTCCAGCACCCGTAAGGAAGAAATCCTGCTCGGGAGCGACGAGTTGGGGATCGTCTGGAAGCTGCGCCGGGTGCTGCACGCGCTCGACCAGCAGCAGGCGATCGAGCTGCTCCTGGACAAGATGAAGCAGACGAAGTCGAACGCGGAGTTCCTGCTCCAGATCCAGAAGACGACGCCTATGCCGGGCAACGGCGGCGACTGACGTCGGCGTTTTCTGATTGATCGAGGGGCTCCCCCCGTCACGAACGTGACGGGGGCAGCCCCTTTTCGCAGGCCATGTGGACGGCCCTGAAGGCGCATTGCGCGAGACCTTCGCCACACGTGTGAAGACCGCCACCCACGGTGAACGGAACCAAGACTTGGCCTGAAATCGCAGGTGAGTGGGCGGATTTCGCTCTTGTGCGTCACTGGCTGCTCACATTCGCCCACAGGGCGATCACAGCGCGTTGTGCAACCCTTTTTTCGGTTTCAACGTCTGACGTGACGGGTCCTGACATACCAGTCATGCCTGACGCGCCATGCCTGACCCTGCACACAGGGGGTAACCGACCGGACGAGGACTGAGGAGCACATGACTGCCGAGAGCATGTCCGATTCCGGCAACCCGGAGGCCTCCGGCCCCACCGGCCCGCAGCGCCGCGCCAAGGGTCGCCGCCGCAAGCCGCGCACACGCAGCAAGGCCCTGCTGGTCACGGCGTGGGCTGCGGCAGGCGTCGTGATCCTGGGCGGCACCGGACTCGGCTACGTGTACTTCCGGCTCAACAACAACCTCGACAACGTCGACATCAACCAGGCTCTCGGCACCGACCGGCCCCTGGACGTCGACAACGGCTCGCAGGACATCCTCGTACTCGGCTCAGACACCCGCTCCGGCAGCAACAAGAAGCTGGGCGGCGGCGTCGACGACGGTTCGGCCCGCGCGGACACGGCGATGATCGTGCACGTCTACAAGGGCCACAAGAAGGCCAGCGTGGTCTCCATACCCCGCGACACCCTCATAGAGCGGCCCGAGTGCACCGACACCGAGGGCAAGAGCCACGAGGGCTCGTCGAGCGCGATGTTCAACTCCGCGTACTCCACCGGCGGCGCCGCCTGCGCGGTGAAGACCGTCGAGTCGATGACCGGCATCCGCATGGACCACTACATAGAGGTCGACTTCAGCGGCTTCCAGAAACTCATCGACGAACTCGGCGGCGTCAAGGTCACCACGAAGAAGGACATAACCGACCGCGAAAGCCACCTGGACCTGAAGGCCGGCACCCATCAGCTCACCGGCAAGCAGGCCCTCGGCCTGGTCCGCACCCGGCACGGCGTCGGCGACGGCTCCGACCTCGGCCGCATCCAGCTCCAGCAGGCGTTCATCAAGGCACTGGTCGAGCAGGTCAAGAACATCGGCATACTGACCAGCCCGAAGAAGCTGTGGGACCTCGCCGACACCGCGACGAACGCCGTCACGTCCGACTCCGACCTCGACTCGCCCAAGGACCTGGCCTCGTTCGCCAACGGACTCAAGGGCATCAGCTCCTCGAACATGACGATGGTGACGATGCCGGTCCAGTACGACCCGGCCGACGGCAACCGAGTCCTCATGGTCAAGTCCAAGTCCGACCTGGTGTGGAAAGCCCTGAAGAACGACCGCCCCATCCCGAAGACGGCCACAGAGGGCACGGCGACGGGCAATGCGAAGGGCGTCGTAGGCGCCCCGTAAGGGGCGCGGGGCGTATCTGTGAGTGGGGGAGCGACCAGCCACGACGGGCCCGCGGGGAATACACGACCCCGCCCCCCTGTTTTGGGGGATGACGCCAGTCGATGGCAGACTGGTACGTCGGCCCCGGTTCACGCTCCGCAGCCCGCGGCAGCGACCCGGTGCCCTCCCGAAACTAGGAGACACCTTGAAGCGCGACATCCACCCCGAGTACGTCGAGACGCAGGTCAGCTGCACCTGCGGCGCGTCGTTCACCACCCGTAGCACGATCCAGAGCGGTTCCATCCGCGCTGAGGTCTGCTCCGAGTGCCACCCGTTCTACACGGGCAAGCAGAAGATCCTCGACACCGGTGGCCGTGTGGCCCGCTTCGAGGCCCGCTTCGGCAAGGCTGCCGCTGCCAAGAAGTAGCGACCTCACAGCGCCGGTCCTCGTTGTCCCCGCAAGGGGGCTTCGGGACCGGCGCTTTGCATGGTGCAGCCCCTTAAATTTCGTACGTCATTGGAGCCGGAGATGTTCGAGGCGGTCGAGGAACTGATCGGCGAGCACGCCGATCTTGAGAAGAAGCTCGCCGACCCGTCGGTGCACGCGGACCAGGCGAACGCGCGCAGGCTGAACAAGCGCTACCACGAGCTGACCCCGATCATCGCGACGTACCGCTCCTGGAAGCAGACCGGCGACGACATCGAGACGGCCCGTGAACTGGGCGCCGACGACCCGGAGTTCGCGGCCGAGGTCAAGGAGCTGGAGAAGCACCGCGAGGAGCTCACCGAGAGGCTGCGCCTGCTGCTCGTCCCGCGCGACCCCTCCGACGACAAGGACGTCATCCTCGAGATCAAGGCCGGCGCCGGAGGCGACGAGTCCGCGCTGTTCGCGGGCGACCTGCTGCGCATGTACCTGCGGTACGCGGAGCGCATCGGCTGGAAGACCGAGATCATCGATGTCACCGAGTCCGAGCTCGGCGGCTACAAGGACGTTCAGGTCGCGGTGAAGACGAAGGGTGGCCAGGGTGCCACCGAGCCCGGTCAGGGCGTCTGGGCCCGGCTGAAGTACGAGGGCGGGGTGCACCGGGTGCAGCGCGTGCCCGCCACCGAGTCCCAGGGCCGGATCCACACCTCCGCGGCCGGTGTCCTCGTGACCCCGGAGGCCGAGGAGATCGACGTCGAGATCAACGCGAACGACCTGCGGATCGACGTCTACCGGTCGTCCGGCCCCGGTGGCCAGTCCGTCAACACCACCGACTCCGCGGTGCGCATCACGCACATTCCCACCGGAGTCGTCGCCTCCTGCCAGAACGAGAAGAGCCAGTTGCAGAACAAGGAGCAGGCGATGCGTATCCTGCGCTCCAGGCTTCTCGCGGCGGCGCAGGAGGAAGCGGAGAAGGAGGCGGCCGACGCCCGGCGCAGCCAGGTCCGTACCGTCGATCGCTCCGAGAAGATCCGAACGTACAACTATCCGGAGAACCGCATCTCGGACCACCGCGTCGGCTTCAAGGCGTACAACTTGGACCAGGTACTCGACGGTGACCTCGACGCCGTGATCCAGGCCTGCGTGGACGCGGACTCGGCCGCGAAGCTCGCCGCCGCGTAAAGACGCGCAGCGCCGCGAAGAACAGCGACAAGACAACAGCTCAGCCCCGGAGGACCAGCGTGCAGCAACATTTTGGGGGGCGACCCCCGAACCCCCGCAGCGTGCTGCTCGCGGAAGTGGCCCAGGCCACCCAGCGGCTTGCCGATGCAGGCGTGCCCTCGCCACGCAATGACGCGGAGGAGCTCGCCGCCTTCGTGCACGGCGTGAAGCGGGGGGAACTGCACTCGGTCAAGGACGCCGACTTCGACGCCCGCTACTGGGAGGTCATCGCCCGCCGCGAGGCCCGCGAGCCGCTCCAGCACATCACCGGACGGGCCTTCTTCCGTTACACGGAACTCCAGGTCGGGCCAGGGGTGTTCGTGCCGCGCCCGGAGACCGAGTCCGTCGTCGGCTGGGCGATAGACGCCGTACGCGCGATGGACGTCGTCGAACCACTCATCGTCGACCTGTGCACGGGTTCCGGGGCTATCGCGCTCGCCCTGGCGCAGGAGGTGCCGCGCTCCCGCGTGCACGCCGTGGAGCTGTCCGAGGACGCGCTCCAGTGGGCCCATAAGAACGTCGAGGGGTCCAGGGTCGAGCTGCGCCAGGGAGACGCCCGGTACGCCTTCCCCGACCTCGACGGCCAGGTGGACCTCGTCATCTCCAACCCGCCGTACATCCCGCTCACCGAATGGGAGTACGTACAGCCCGAGGCCCGGGACTACGATCCTCAACTCGCCCTGTTCTCGGGCGAGGACGGGCTCGACCTCATCCGCGGCCTTGAACGCACCGCACACCGGCTGCTGCGGCCCGGCGGCATCGTCGTCGTCGAGCACGCCGACACCCAGGGCGGGCAGGTGCCGTGGATCTTCACCGAGGAGCGGGGCTGGGCCGACGCCGCCGACCACCCCGACCTCAACAACCGGCCGCGGTTCGCGACGGCCCGCAGGGCGATGCCGTGAACTCGGCGCGCGGCATTGCGTTCGGCACGCGTTGTTCGAAGACTTCAAGCCAGCAGTACGTGTACGAGGAGGCTCGCTAAATGGCACGGCGATACGACACCAACGACGCGACCGACCGCTCTACGGGTCTGCGCGAGGCAGCGTCCGCCGTACGCCGGGGCGAGCTCGTGGTGCTGCCCACCGACACCGTGTACGGCATCGGCGCCGACGCGTTCAGCTCGGAGGCCGTGTCCGATCTGCTGGAGGCCAAGGGCCGTGGGCGCAATATGCCCACGCCTGTCCTCATCGGCTCCCCGAACACGCTGCACGGCCTGGTCACCGACTTCTCCGAGATGGCGTGGGAGCTCGTCGACGCGTTCTGGCCGGGCGCGCTGACCCTGGTTGCCAAGCACCAGCCGTCCCTCCAGTGGGACTTGGGGGACACCCGGGGCACCGTCGCCGTGCGCATGCCGCTGCACCCGGTCGCCATCGAGCTGCTGACCGAGGTCGGTCCGATGGCGGTGTCGTCGGCGAACCTCACGGGACACCCGGCGCCCGAGGACTGTGACGCCGCACAGGAGATGCTCGGCGACTCCGTCTCGGTCTACCTGGACGGCGGGCCCACCCCCGGCAACGTCCCCTCCTCGATCGTCGACGTCACGGGCAAGGTGCCGGTCCTGCTGCGCGCGGGCGCACTGTCGGCCGAGGAGCTGCGCAAGGTGGTACCCGACCTCGAGGTGGCGAATTGACGGCCCCTGACGCGGGGCGTGGCATAGGCAACGGGGACGAGACGGGGACCTTCACAGGGCTACCCCGGGACACCTTCCGCATCCTCCACGTCAGCACCGGCAACGTATGCCGCTCGCCGATCACCGAGCGGCTGACCCGCCATGCCCTGGCGGACCGCCTCGGCGATCCGCTGTGGGGCGGCCTGATCGTGGAGAGCGCCGGCACCTGGGGTCATGAGGGCGCCCCCATGGAGGCCAACGCGGAAGCGGTACTCGCCGACTTCGGCGCGGACGCCTCCGGCTTCGTGGGCCGGGAGCTGCTGGACGAACACGTCATCAGAGCGGACCTGGTCCTGACGGCCACCCGCGATCACCGGGCCCAGGTCATCTCCATGGGCCACTCGGCGGGCCTGCGCACCTTCACCCTCAAGGAGTTCACCCGCCTGGTGAAGGCCATAGACCCCGCGACCCTGCCTCCCCTGGAGGACGGAGTGGTCGCGCGCGCAAGAGCCCTGGTCCGCGCCGCGGCAGCTCTACGCGGGTGGCTGCTGGCCCCGACGGTGGAGGCGGACGAGGTGTACGACCCGTACGGGGCACCGTTGCCGTTCTTCCGCTCGGTGGGGGACGAGATCCAGCAGGCCATCGATCCGGTGGTGACGGCGCTGACGGGCGTACCGGCTCGCACCTGATCGCCGATGGGTGCACCGGCTCGGGCGTAACAGCGGGCGCAGTAGCGGACCTGGTTCTACATTGGACTTAGTTTCCGCCGATCTCAGGCCGCCCCGCAGGGGGTTGCCGGTCCGGAGTCCCACATGGTGGTCACACATACGCTTGACGGCCTGCTGCCTGCCGATGTGCTCGGTCGGCAGGATCCCGAGCTGGCCGAGCTCCTCATCGGGGAACTGGACCGGCAGTCGACGACACTTCAGCTGATCGCCGCCGAGAACTTCACCTCGCCCGCCGTGCTGGCCGCCCTCGGCTCCCCGCTCGCGAACAAGTACGCCGAGGGATACCCCGGCGCCCGGCACCACGGCGGATGCGAACTCGTCGACGTGGCCGAACGCCTCGCCGTCGAGCGCGCCAAGACCCTCTTCGGCGCCGAACACGCCAACGTGCAGTCCCACTCCGGGAGTTCGGCCGTACTCGCCGCATACGCCGCCCTGCTGCGCCCCGGCGACACCGTCCTCGCGCTTGGCCTCCCGCACGGCGGCCACCTCACCCACGGCTCGCCCGCCAACTTCTCAGGGCGCTGGTTCGACTTCGTCGGATACGGCGTCGACCCGGAGAGCGGGCTCATCGACTACGAGCAGGTGCACGCGCTCGCCCGTACCCACCGCCCCAAAGCCATCGTGTGCGGCTCCATCTCCTACCCGCGGCACATCGACTACGCCGCCTTCAGGGCCGTAGCGGATGAGGTGGGCGCCTATCTGATCGCCGACGCCGCCCACCCCATAGGCCTGGTCGCCGGGGGAGCGGCGCCCAGTCCCGTGCCGTACGCCGACGTCGTCTGCGCCACCACGCACAAGGTGCTGCGCGGCCCCCGCGGCGGCATGCTGCTGTGCGGCGCGGAGTTGGCCGAGCGGGTGGACCGGGCGGTGTTCCCGTTCACCCAGGGCGGCGCCCAGATGCACACCATCGCCGCGAAGGCCGTCGCGTTCGGCGAGGCGGCGACGCCGGCCTTCGCGGCGTACGCGCATCAGGTCGTCGCCAACGCCCAGGCGCTCGCGGCGGGGCTGACCGCCGAGGGCCTCGCCGTCACCACGGGCGGCACCGACACCCACCTGCTGACCCTCGACCCCGCCCCGCTCGGTGTGGACGGCCGCACCGCCCGCGGTCGGCTGGCCGCCGCCGGTCTGGTCCTCGACACCTGTGCGCTGCCCCACCCGGACGTGCGCGGACTGCGCCTGGGCACGGCTGCCGTCACCACCCAAGGCATGGGAGAGGCCGAGATGGCCCGGATCGCCGTACTGCTCGGCCGGGCGCTGCGCGAGGAACCGGCCGGCCGCCTGGTGCGTGAAGAAGTGCGGGACCTGACCGGAAGATTTCCGCCGTATCCCGGCTAGAGCCGGGTATGCGCGAAGCCGTACACAGCCACACGTGTAACCATCAGCTCTACCCGGAAGTCCCCAACCGTATGCGCCGAAAGCTATCGTGTGGGGCTGAGATGGCCAGCGAGACCTGTGGGGAAGCCTGTGCGTGAATACCTCCTGACGCTCCTCGTCACGGCCGCGGTGACGTACCTGCTGACCGGGCCGGTGCGGAAGTTCGCGATCGTGGCAGGAGCCATGCCGGGGATCCGTGCGCGTGACGTGCACCGGGAACCCACGCCCCGGCTCGGGGGTATCGCGATGTTCTTCGGGCTGTGCGCGGGCCTGCTGGTCGCCGACCATCTGACCAACCTCAGCGAGGTCTTCGAGACCTCCAACGAGCCGCGCGCCCTGCTCTCCGGGGCCGCGCTGATCTGGCTGATCGGCGTCCTGGACGACAAGTTCGAGATCGACGCATTGATCAAGCTCGGCGGCCAGATGATCGCCGCCGGTGTCATGGTGATGCAGGGCCTGACGATTCTGTGGCTGCCGGTGCCGGGCGTCGGCTCGGTCTCGCTGACCCAGGGGCAGGGCACGCTGCTGACCGTCGCGCTCGTCGTCGTCACCATCAACGCCGTGAACTTCGTCGACGGCCTCGACGGCCTCGCCGCGGGCATGGTCTGCATCGCCTCCGCGGCGTTCTTCATGTACGCCTACCGCATCTGGTACGGGTACGGGCTCGAGTCCGCGGCCCCCGCGACCCTCTTCTCCGCGATCCTCATGGGCATGTGCATCGGCTTCCTGCCGCACAACATGCACCCCGCCCGGATCTTCATGGGTGACTCGGGCTCGATGCTCATCGGCCTGGTGCTCGCGGCCGGCGCCATCTCCATCACCGGGCAGGTCGACCCCGACGCGATGAACTTGTTCGCCGGGTCCGAGAAGGAGGCCGTGCACCAGACGGTGCCGGTCTACATCCCGCTGCTGCTGCCGCTGACGATCATCGCCGTACCGGCGGCCGACCTGGTGCTCGCCATCGTGCGCCGCACCTGGAACGGCCAGTCCCCGTTCGCAGCCGACCGCGGGCATCTGCATCACCGCCTGCTGGAGATCGGGCACTCGCACAGCAGGGCCGTGCTCATCATGTACTTCTGGTCGGCTCTGATCGCCTTCGGCGCCCTCGCGTACTCGGTGAACTCGGCGTCCATGTGGATCGTGCTCGGCATCGTGTTCCTCAGCGCGGTGGGCCTGGTGCTGCTTCTGCTGCCGCGCTTCACGCCGCGTACGCCGGCCTGGGCCGAGCGCTTTGTGCCGCCGCGCTACCGCCGCCGGGGCCAGGTCGCCGGGGAGGCCGTGGAGGCCGTGGAGGGGGCGCCTGCGGTCGCGTACGCGGGTGCTGCAGGTGGTGTGCCCGGCGCGCTCAGTGAGGCCACGGAGCCCAGTGAGACTGGCGAGGAACGTCGAGCTCCGGTCACCGCGGGCGTCTCGGGGGTCAACGGAGCGACGGCTGTCGGCCGTCGTCCGCGCGTTCTCGACGGACGCAAGGCCGGCTCGTCTCACTGACGATTTCGCAAACCGCCCCTTTACCAGACAAACTCGGCGGAGTGCGCGCACAGACGGGCGGGTTCACTCTCATGTGTGACGCCGAGCACACCAACCAGGTAAAGACCTCATCAAATAGTTTGTGATACGGTTCACGAGACTCGGGGATGAGCCGAAGGGCCGCAGTGCGACGGCCCATTGGCGTGAGGTTCCCTCCCCACCCGGGACTACGCTCGTCCATGACGACACCCTGCCCCCCTTAGTAAGCGGAGCTGCCGCCATGCCGTCCAATGACGCCCGGATTCTCCTTCAGGCCGCCGTGCCCACGGCTGCCGTCGGCGCGATTGCCGCCGTCGTCAGTGGTGTGGTCGCAGGGGGCAAGGGAGCGGTCGGGGCGGTCGTCGCGACGCTGGTCGTGATCCTCTTCATGGGGCTCGGACTCTACGTTCTGCAGCGAACTGCCAAATCGCTTCCGCACCTTTTCCAGGCGATGGGTCTGATGCTCTATACGGCACAGATTCTGCTGCTGTTCATGTTCGTCGCCGCGTTCAAGGACACGACGCTGTTCCACCCCAAGGCCTTCGCGTTCACGCTGGTCGCCGCCACGCTCGCGTGGATCGGCTGCCAGGCCCTTGCCCAGATGAAGGCCAAGATCCTCTACGTCGAACCCGACTCCTCGAAGGGCGACAAGCCCGAAAAGACGGGCCACTCGTCGTGAGGGGTAGGGCCGGGATAAGTGCACGTAAGAGATCCTGCTATCGTCCGGTGCCAACTGCGGCATCGCGGGCGCGGGCATCCGAGCTGACGCCTGCTCTAGCGCGAGGCTCAATGCCCCACAGCCGCCCCCACATCCGTAACACCTGTCCAGTGCCGAACCGCGGCTGCGTGCCGCGCCGACACAACGAGGTTGCCGTACCTATGCGTCACGCCGAAGGAGCCCGTGGTGAGTGCTGACCAGACCCAGCTCGCCTTTGACTGGAGCTGTCGGATCATGTCCGACAACGGCTGCGGCTTCCCGGCTCCGGGCCTGCACTCGTTCCTCTTCAAGCCGATCGCCGAGGTCGGCGGGTTCGAGTTCAACAAGGTGATGCTGCTCGCCCTCATCACCACGGGGCTCGTCATCAGTTTCTTCTACGCGGCCTTCGGCAAGGCCAAGGTGGTTCCGGGCAAGCTGCAGATGGTCGGCGAGGCCGGGTACGACTTCGTCCGCCGCGGCATCGTGTACGAGACCCTCGGCAAGAAGGAGGGCGAGAAGTACGTCCCCTTCATGGTCTCGCTGTTCTTCTTCATCTGGATCATGAACATCTGGTCCGTGATCCCGCTGGCCCAGTTCCCGGTCTCGTCGATCATCTCGTTCCCGTTTGTGCTGGCCGGCATCGTCTGGATCGTCTGGGTCTCGCTGACCTTCAAGCGGCACGGCTTCGTCGGTTTCTTCAAGAACGTCACCGGCTACGACAAGTCGCTGGGCGCGGTCCTGCCGCTCGTGATGGTCATCGAGTTCTTCTCGAACCTGCTGGTGCGACCGTTCACGCACGCGGTCCGACTCTTCGCCAACATGTTCGCCGGCCACCTGATGCTGGTGATGTTCACCGTTGCCTCCTGGTACCTGCTGAACAGCTGGATGATCCCGGCGGCCGGTGTCTCCTTCGTCATGACCATGGTCATGATCCTCTTCGAGCTCTTCGTGCAGGCTGTCCAGGCGTACGTCTTCGTGCTGCTGGCCTGCACGTACATCCAGGGCGCACTGGCCGAGCATCACTGAGCCGCACCGCCCCAAGCCACAGAACGTCCGGTGGCCAACCCCCGCCGGTCCATGAAAGAGAAGGAAGAATCAGCATGGCTGCCCTTGAGACCCTCGCCGCTGTCGAAGGCAACATCGGTTCCATCGGCTATGGCCTCGCCGCCATCGGCCCCGGCGTCGGCGTCGGCATCATCTTCGGTAACGGCACCCAGGCCCTCGCCCGCCAGCCCGAGGCGGCCGGCCTGATCCGCGCCAACCAGATCCTCGGCTTCGCCTTCTGTGAGGCGCTTGCCCTCATCGGCATCGTCATGCCGTTCGTCTACGGATGACCGGACCTTGACGAGCGAACTTTTCAACGGAAGGCACTGATGTGATCGCCAACCTGGTACAGCTGGCGGCCGAGGAGGAGCAGAACCCGCTCATCCCGCCGGGTCCCGAGCTGCTCGTCGGCACCATCGCCTTCGCCATCGTGTTCTTCTTCTTCTGGAAGAAGCTCCTCCCGAACATCAACAAGGTTCTGGAAGAGCGCCGCGCGGCGATCGAAGGCGGCATCGAAGAGGCCGACGCCATGAAGACCGAGGCCCAGAGCGTGCTGGAGCAGTACAAGGCTCAGCTCGCCGAGGCCCGGCACGAGGCCGCGCGGCTGCGCCAGGAGGCGCAGGAGCAGGGCGCCGCGCTCATCGCCGAGATGCGTGCGGAAGGCCAGCGGCAGCGCGAGGAGATCATCGCCGCCGGTCACACCCAGATCGAGGCCGACCGCAAGGCCGCAGCCTCCGCGCTGCGTCAGGACGTGGGCAAGCTCGCCACCGACCTGGCCGGCAAGCTCGTCGGTGAGTCTCTCGAGGACCACGCCCGGCAGAGCCGCACCATCGACCGCTTCCTCGACGAGCTCGAGGAGAAGGCCGAGGCGGCTCGATGAACGGAGCGAGCCGCGAAGCCCTGGCTGCCGCACGTGAGCGTCTCGACGCGCTGACGGACAACACGTCCGTGGACGCGGTCGCGCTCGCCGACGAACTGGCCGCCGTCACGGCGCTGCTCGACCGCGAGGTCAGCCTGCGTCGGGTCCTCACCGACCCGGCGCAGCCCGGCGAGGCCAAGGCCGAGCTGGCCGGCCGGCTGTTCGGCGGCCAGGTCGGCGAGACCACCGTCGACCTGGTGTCCGGCATGGTGCGCTCCCGCTGGTCGCAGCCCCGCGACCTGGTGGACGCGATCGAGGAGCTGGCCAACACGGCCGACCTCACCGCGGCCCAGCAGGCGGGCACGCTCGACGAGGTGGAGGACGAGCTGTTCCGGTTCGGCCGGATCGTCTCCTCCAGCACCGAGCTGCGTGCCGCGCTGACGAACCGCGCCGCCGGCACCGCCGCCAAGACCGAGCTGCTGCGCAGCCTCCTCGGCGGCCGGGCCAAGATCGGAACCGAGCGGTTGGTCACGCGCCTTGTGACCGCGCCGCGGGGACGTAGCCTGGAGGCGGGACTCGAGTCCCTGTCCAAGCTCGCTGCCGAGCGCCGAGACCGCATGGTCGCCGTCGTCACCTCGGCGGTCCCGCTGAGTAACCCGCAGAAGCAGCGCCTGGGTGCCGCCCTCGCGAAGCTCTACGGGCGTCCGATGCACCTCAATCTCGACGTCGACCCCGAGGTCGTCGGAGGGATCCGGGTGCAGGTGGGCGACGAGGTCATCAACGGCTCCATCGCGGACCGGCTCGAGGACGCCAGTCGCCGCATGGCGGGCTGACAGCAACTCAATACACGTACGAAGACAGGCAGTACTACGGCCCTGGTTGGGCCGTGCAGAGGATTCCTGGGGGTCGCCCCCAGACCCCCAAGTTGAAACTTCGGGCCCAACAAGGAGAGCAGGGAACCCAGATGGCGGAGCTCACGATCCGGCCGGAGGAGATCCGGGACGCGCTGGAGAACTTTGTCCAGGCGTACAAGCCGGACGCGGCCTCGCGCGAGGAGGTCGGTACGGTCACCCTTGCCGGCGACGGCATCGCGAAGGTCGAGGGCCTCCCCTCGGCCATGGCCAACGAACTGCTGAAGTTCGAGGACGGCACCCTCGGCCTCGCGCTCAACCTGGAAGAGCGAGAGATCGGTGCCATCGTCCTCGGCGAGTTCAACGGCATCGAGGAAGGCCAGCCGGTCAGCCGTACCGGCGAGGTCCTGTCGGTCGCCGTGGGCGAGGGCTACCTCGGCCGCGTCGTCGACCCGCTCGGCACCCCGATCGACGGCCTCGGCGAGATCGAGACGTCCGGACGCCGCGCCCTCGAGCTGCAGGCCCCGGGCGTCATGGTCCGTAAGTCGGTGCACGAGCCGATGGAGACCGGCTACAAGGCCGTCGACACGATGACCCCGATCGGCCGCGGCCAGCGTCAGCTGATCATCGGCGACCGGCAGACCGGCAAGACCGCCCTGGCCGTCGACACGATCATCAACCAGCGCGACAACTGGCGCACGGGCGACCCGAACAAGCAGGTCCGCTGCATCTACGTCGCCATCGGTCAGAAGGGCTCGACCATCGCCTCCGTGCGTGGCGCCCTCGAAGAGGCCGGCGCCCTGGAGTACACGACCATCGTCGCCGCCCCGGCGTCCGACCCGGCCGGCTTCAAGTACCTTGCGCCGTACACCGGTTCGGCCATCGGCCAGCACTGGATGTACGAGGGCAAGCACGTCCTCATCGTCTTCGACGACCTCTCGAAGCAGGCCGACGCCTACCGCGCCGTGTCCCTGCTGCTGCGCCGTCCGCCGGGGCGTGAGGCCTACCCCGGTGACGTCTTCTACCTGCACTCCCGTCTGCTGGAGCGCTGCGCGAAGCTCTCCGACGACATGGGCAAGGGCTCGATGACCGGTCTGCCGATCGTCGAGACCAAGGCCAACGACGTCTCGGCGTTCATCCCGACCAACGTCATCTCCATCACCGACGGTCAGTGCTTCCTGGAGTCGGACCTGTTCAACGCCGGTCAGCGCCCCGCGCTGAACGTGGGTATCTCCGTCTCCCGAGTCGGTGGCTCCGCCCAGCACAAGGCGATCCGCCAGGTCTCCGGCCGGCTCCGCGTCGACCTCGCCCAGTACCGCGAGCTGGAGGCCTTCGCCGCCTTCGGTTCCGACCTGGACTCCGCGTCGAAGGCGCAACTGGAGCGCGGTCAGCGCATGGTCGAGCTGCTCAAGCAGCCGCAGTACCAGCCGATGGCCACCGAGGACCAGGTCGTCTCCATCTGGGCCGGCACCACCGGCAGGATGGACGAGGTGCCGGTCGCCGACATCCGCCGCTTCGAGAAGGAGCTGCTCGAGTACCTGCACCGCAAGGAGCAGGGCCTGCTCACCTCCATCAAGGAGGGCGGCAAGATGTCGGACGACACGATCACGGCCATGAGTGACGCCGTCGCGGAGTTCAAGAAGCAGTTCGAGACCTCGGACGGGAAGCTTCTCGGCGAGGACGCTCCGGCCGCCGCCAAGTGACGTAAGGAAGGGACCTGACTCATGGGAGCCCAGCTCCGGGTCTACAAGCGTCGCATCCGATCCGTCACCGCGACCAAGAAGATCACCAAGGCGATGGAGATGATCGCCGCCTCGCGCGTCGTCAAGGCGCAGCGCAAGGTGGCGGCCTCCACGCCGTACGCGACCGAGCTCACGCGCGCGGTCACGGCGGTCGGCACCGGCTCGAACACCAAGCACCCGCTGACCACGGAGGCGGAGAACCCGACCCGCGCCGCAGTACTGCTCCTCACGAGCGACCGCGGCCTGGCCGGGGCCTTCAACTCCAACGCCATCAAGGCGGCGGAGCAGCTGACCGACCGTCTCGAGCGCGCGGGCAAGGGGGTCGACGTGTACATCGTCGGCCGCCGCGGTGTCGCCCACTACAACTTCCGTGAGCGCAAGATCTCGGAGCAGTGGACCGGCTTCACCGACGCGCCCTCGTACGGGGACGCCAAGAAGATCGCGGCCCCACTCATCGAGGCCATCGAGAAGGAGACGGCGGACGGCGGCGTGGACGAACTCCACATCGTCTACACCGAGTTCGTCTCGATGATGACGCAGACGGCGGTCGACAGCCGCCTGCTGCCGCTCAGCCTCAAGGAAGTGGCGGAGGAGTCGCACACCAAGGGCGAGATCCTTCCGCTGTACGACTTCGAGCCGTCGGCGGAGGACGTCCTCGACGCCCTGCTGCCGCGCTACGTCGAGAGCCGTATCTACAACGCGCTGCTCCAGTCGGCTGCCTCCAAGCACGCCGCCACACGCCGCGCGATGAAGTCGGCGACCGACAACGCCGGGGATCTCATCGAGAACCTCACCCGGCTTGCCAACGCGGCCCGCCAGGCCGACATCACCCAGGAAATCAGCGAGATCGTCGGTGGCGCCAGCGCCCTGGCCGACGCGACCGCGGGGAGTGACAAGTAATGACGACGACAGTTGAGACGGCCGTTGCCACGGGCCGCGTCGCCCGGGTGATCGGCCCGGTCGTCGACGTGGAGTTCCCCGTCGACGCGATGCCGGAGATCTACAACGCCCTTCACGTCGAGGTGGCCGACCCTGCCGAGGCCGGCAAGAAGAAGATCCTCACCCTGGAGGTCGCCCAGCACCTGGGTGACGGACTGGTCCGTACGATCTCCATGCAGCCCACCGACGGTCTGGTCCGCCAGGCCCCGGTCACCGACACCGGCACGGGCATCACCGTCCCGGTCGGTGACTTCACCAAGGGCAAGGTGTTCAACACCCTCGGCGAGGTGCTGAACGTCGACGAGCAGTTCGACGGCGAGCGCTGGCCGATCCACCGCAAGGCCCCGGCCTTCGACCAGCTCGAGTCGAAGACCGAGATGTTCGAGACGGGCCTGAAGGTCGTCGACCTTCTCACCCCGTACGTGCGAGGCGGCAAGATCGGTCTGTTCGGTGGTGCCGGTGTCGGCAAGACCGTGCTGATCCAGGAAATGATCATGCGTGTGGCCAAGCTGCACGAGGGCGTTTCCGTGTTCGCCGGCGTCGGTGAGCGCACCCGTGAGGGCAACGACCTCATCGACGAGATGACCGAGTCCGGCGTGCTGGACAAGACCGCGCTGGTCTTCGGCCAGATGGACGAGCCCCCGGGCACCCGTCTGCGCGTGGCCCTGGCCGGTCTGACCATGGCGGAGTACTTCCGCGATGTGCAGAAGCAGGACGTGCTGTTCTTCATCGACAACATCTTCCGCTTCACCCAGGCCGGTTCCGAGGTGTCGACCCTGCTCGGCCGCATGCCGTCCGCGGTGGGCTACCAGCCCAACCTCGCAGACGAGATGGGCCAGCTGCAGGAGCGCATCACCTCGACCCGTGGTCACTCGATCACCTCGATGCAGGCGATCTACGTCCCCGCGGACGACCTGACCGACCCGGCTCCGGCCACGACCTTCGCCCACCTCGACGCGACGACGGTGCTCTCCCGTCCGATCTCCGAGAAGGGCATCTACCCGGCCGTGGACCCGCTGGACTCCACGTCCCGCATCCTGGACCCGCGTTACATCTCGCAGGAACACTACGACTGCGCCATGCGCGTCAAGACGATCCTGCAGAAGAACAAGGACCTTCAGGACATCATCGCGATCCTCGGTATCGACGAGCTCGGCGAAGAGGACAAGCTCGTCGTCCACCGTGCCCGTCGCGTGGAGCGCTTCCTGTCGCAGAACACCCACGCCGCCAAGCAGTTCACCGGCCTGGACGGTTCGGACGTGCCGCTCGACGAGTCGATCACCGCGTTCAACGCGATCTGCGACGGCGAGTACGACCACTTCCCGGAGCAGGCGTTCTTCATGTGCGGTGGCCTGGAAGACCTCAAGGCCAAGGCCAAGGAGCTCGGCGTCTCCTGAACCTCGAGTTCGTGAAGGGGGGCGGGGCCGCCCTCGCGGGGTGCGTCCCGTCCCTCTTCGTACGCCTACGCAGCATTGCCCGGAGGCTGCATCAATGTGCGGCTACCGCCGCGCGGCCCCCGGGACCCCCAGCCGAGTGCTGGGTGGGGACCCCGCACGTTTGACAAGCGGAGCCCTACTAGACTTACTTCCAACACCCGGCAACAACCGCCGGGTGGTGACCCGAGGAGCCCACCTTGGCTGCTGAGCTGCATGTCGAGCTCGTCGCCGCGGACCGCAGTGTCTGGTCCGGCGAGGCCACCCTGGTCGTCGCGCGTACCACGTCCGGCGACATCGGCGTCATGCCCGGTCACCAGCCGCTGCTCGGTGTGCTGGAGTCGGGCCCGGTGACCATCCGTACGAGTGATGGTGGAACGGTCGTCGCAGCGGTGCACGGCGGTTTCATCTCGTACTCGGACAACAAGCTGTCGCTGCTGGCCGAGATCGCCGAGTTGTCGGACGAGATCGATGTCCAGCGTGCGGAGCGGGCGCTCGAGCGCGCGAAGTCGGACGCGGACGCGTCCGCCGAGCGTCGCGCGGACGTCCGACTGCGAGCGGTGGCGGCACGCTGAAACCAGCGCGCCACAGGACTTGACTCAGCCGCGGCCAGGACCGGAGCCTTCTCCGGACCGGGCCGCGGCTGCGGCAATGCGGGTGCTTTTTCCCTTTCCGTTACCTAGGAGACGAGGAGGTCGGTGTCGATGGTCCTCGCTCTGACTGTGTGCGGCTTGGTAGTCCTGCTGGCTGCGGCCGGCCTCTTCGTCTTCGGCGTGCGCCGCAGACTGATCCAGCGCTCCGGCGGCACCTTCGACTGCAGCCTCCGCTGGAACACCCCCGAGAAAAGCGACACCAGCGGCAAAGGCTGGGGCTATGGCATCGCCCGCTACAGCGGCGACCGCATCGAATGGTTCCGCGTCTTCTCGTACGCTCCCCGTCCGCGTCGCATCCTGGAACGCTCGGCGATCGAGGTGGTCGGCCGCCGCGCCCCCGAGGGCGAGGAGGAGCTGGCACTGCTCTCCGACGCGATTGTGCTCGCCTGTCTCCACAGGGGTACGCGCCTCGAGCTGGCGATGAGCGAGGACGCGCTGACCGGATTTCTGGCATGGCTGGAGGCGGCCCCTCCGGGGCAACGAGTCAACGTGGCTTAAAAAGCTGTCTCGTTGAATGGGTTCCCCCCGGACGGAGTCTGGGTGAGAGAACCTCGCCGCGGTTGCAGTTTGCGTCAGTGAGAGTTGCTCGGCATGCCGGGGTGTGAGGCGAGGGGCGGGCTGGTGTGACCCGGCTGCCGAATCAGCCGGTGCCGCGCACGGCACCGGCTGATCGGGATCCGATTTCTCGACGGGGGTGCCCATCGCGGTATGTCGGCGCAGTAACCCGTGCTTCTGCAGAAAAGCCGCAGGCAGTCCGACTGCCGCATCCCCCGGTGAGAATGGGCGGCCCACCGGCCAGATCTCTTCCAGAATCCACGCTCGCCCCGGTAGTCGTGGGGGTTCTGGAATATGTCACTCGAATGGTCCAGCACTCTCAGGGCTTCCTGTCGCTGAGGCGTACCGGCTCCCCCCAGTGCGAACCGTCCGACTGTGTGCCGTTGCGAAGGATCAAGTAGCAGCCGCGGCGGGCGAGTTGGCGGAGGAGTGAGGGGAGTGGCAAGGGCAAGGGTTACTCCTTTCGGGTGATTGCGTGAGCAGCGTCTTGTCACTCGATTGGATGCATGGGTCACTAAGAGTGTGAACCGGCGGGCTGCCCATCCCCGAGCCGGGGGAACGTTCGGACAGGCAGCGCTCGCCGGTTTTTCCTTGCCCAGGGGAGATGGTGAAGGCTGCTGCACACCCGGCTGGGTGTGCGGGGACGCCTGTGTCTGTTCGTTCACCCGGGCGTGGCTGCACTGCTGATCGGTGCTCGCCGCATCGGAAGGAGTCGAACAAGGGCCGACGTGCGTGCCTGTTGGCGGCGTCCCACTCCTGCGACGTGGCAGTCAATGGCTGGCCATTCCTGCCGGTTCCTCGCATGTCCCCATCAACGAGCGAGGAGTGTCCTCATGCCGATCTCTCCGAATCAGGGTTCCACCGGGGGCGGGACCCCGGTGACCATCACGGGCACGAACCTGTCCAACACCAGCGCGGTGACGTTTGGCAGCAAGCCTGCCACGAGCGTCACCAACGTCTCGCCGACCCAGGTCACCGCCGTCTCCCCCTCGGGGACCGGCACGGTCGGCGTCACGGTGACGACCCCGGGCGGGACCAGCAACCCGCTGTCGTACTTCTACGTCGGCGCCCCGTTCAAGTCGTCCCTGGGCACCACCTCCGGGCCGCTGGCCGGCGGCAACACCATCACCATCAACGGCACCGGCCTGTCGACGGCCACCAGCGCCTCCTTCGGCGGGGTCACCGCCACCCCGACCGTGATCAGTGACAGCTCGCTCAGCGTCGTCGTGCCCGCGGGTGCGGCGGCCGGGCCGGTGTCGGTGAGCGTCACCACCGCGGGCGGCACGAACAACGGCCTCAGCTACACCTACGTCGACGCCCCCACGATCGGGACCATCAGCCCGACCTCGGGTTCGACCGCGGGCGGGACGGCCGTGACCATCACCGGAACCAACCTGGACAGCACGGACTCGGTCACCTTCGGCGGTGCCGCGGCGCCGTTCTCGGTGATCAACACGACCACGCTGTCCGCGGTCACTCCGCCCGGCGTCGCGGGAGCGGCCGACGTGGTCGTGACCAACCCCGCCGGGTCGGACACCGTGCTCGGCGGCTTCACCTACGTCGCCGGCCCCGGTATCTGACCGGTCAGTTCGCCTCCGCGACAGGGAGGCCATGAACCCCCGTCCGGGCGGCAGTCCCCCCTCCGCCCGGACGGGCTCGACCTCGCAGCCACGCCATCCCGCAGTCACGCCGATGACGTGGCCGCGCGCGTCTTCGATCTCCCAGTCCTGCGTGAAGGAGCACAGCCATGCCTCCCCCTGTCGTCTCTTCAGTCAACCCCAACCAGGGGCCGGCCGCGGGTGGTACCACCGTCACCGTGACCGGAACCGGTTTCACGGGAGTGACGAGTGTTCGATTCGGGGCCAGGTCCTCCCCGGCATTCAGCAGCACCAGCACCACCAAGATCACGGCGCGGACACCCTCAGGCACCGGCACCGTGAACGTCACCGTCACTACCAGCGGGGGCACGAGCACCCAGTTCGTGCCCTTCACCTATCTCTCGGCTCCCTCTCTCTCGAGCCTGTCGCCGGCTGAGGGTCCGGTGACCGGGGGGACGACCGTCGTGTTGACGGGTGCGGACTTCTCCGGAGTGACGGCGGTGGAGTTCGGCGGGGTGCCGGCGGCCTCGTTCACGGTGGACAGCGGCAGTCAGATCACCGCGGTGACTCCTGCCCACGCAGCCGGGCCTGCGGCGGTCAGGGTGACCACCTCTTCCGGCACCAGCAACGCCCTCACCTTCACCTTCAGCTCCATCGCCGCTCCCTCGGTCACCGGCGTGTCGCCGAATCAGGGCCCGGTCTCCGGAGAGACGACGGTGACGCTGACGGGTGCGAACTTCTCCGATGTGACGGCGGTGGAGTTCGGCGGGGTGGCGGCGGCCTCGTTCACTGTGGACAGCAGTACGCAGATCACCGCGGTGTCCCCCGCCCACGTGGCCGGCGCGGCGGCCGTCACGGTGACCACCCCCGGCGGCACCAGTAACCCGAACGATCCCAACACGTACTTCTACTACGCCGCGTTGCCCTCGCTGACCGGCCTGGTCCCTCCCTCCGGAACCACGGCGGGCGGCACCACGGTCACGCTCACCGGCGGCGACCTCCTTGGTGCGACGGCGGTGGAGTTCGGCGGGGTGGCGGCGGCCTCGTTCACCGTCGACAGCAGTACGCAGATCACCGCGGTGGCTCCCTCTCATGCCGCCGGTACCGCGACGGTCACGGTGACCACGCCAGGCGGTACCAGCGACTCCGTCGACTACGTCTACCTCGACGCCCCGGTGCTGGTCTCCCTGGTGCCCGACCTTGGACCGGCGGATGGCGGTACGGTCGTCACGCTGACCGGCAACAATGTCGCGGCCGCCACGGACGTCCAGTTCGGCGCCGTCACCGCGTCGTTCACCGTGGTCTCCCCGACGCAGATCACCACCGTCGTTCCGGCAGGCACCGCCGGGCCGGTCTCCGTCACGGTGACCACACCCGCCGGCACCAGCAACGGCTTGACGTACACGCGACTCGCCGCGCCCGGTATCTGATGCGCCGCGAGTTCGCGAACCGCGGGTGAGGCCCCCCGGACGAGTAGACGTGGCCTGAAAGGCCACGTCTACTCGTTGGTTGAGGATCCCCCGGACGAAGCCCGGGGGATCCTCAACGCGCTCAGTAATTACTTGAGGCCGTTGTTGATGGCTTTCACCAGCTCGCCGTTGCTGGTGTCACCGCTGAACTCCCAGAAGAACGCGCCGCCCAGGCCCTGCTTCTTGGCCCAGGCCATCTTCCCGAGGATCGTCGCCGGGGTGTCGTAGGACCACCAGTCGCTGCCGCAGTGCGCGTATGCCGTCCCGGCGATCGTGCCGGTGACCGGGCAGGACGCCTCGAGGACCTTGTAGTCCTCGAAGCCCGCCTCCCAGGTTCCCGCCGCGGGGCCGGTGGCCGTGCCGCCCGGTGCGTCCTGGGTGACGCCGGTCCAGCCGCGGCCGTAGAAGCCGATGCCGAGCAGCAGCTTGTTCGCGGGTACGCCCGCTTCCTTGTACTTGGCGATAGCGGCGGCCGAGTTGAAGCCCTGCGCCGGGATGCCCTTGTACGAGGTGAGCGGGGAGTGCGGTGCGGTCGGGCCGTTCGCGGCCCAGGCGCCGAAGAAGTCGTACGTCATCACGTTGTACCAGTTGAGGTACTTCGCGGCGCCCGCGTACTCGGCCGCTTCGATCTTGCCGCCGTCGGAGGCGTCGGCGGTGACGGCCGCGGTGACCAGGTTCTGCGAGCCGAACTCGGCGCGCATGGCCTTCATCATGTCCTTGATGGCCGTTTCGCCGCTGGTGTCGCAGGTCAGGCCGCAGGCGTTCGGGTACTCCCAGTCCAGGTCGATGCCGTCGAAGACATCGGCCCAGCGCGGGTCCTCGACCAGGTCGTGGCAGGACTGGGCGAAGGCCGCCGGGTTCTTGGCCGCCTCCGTGAAGCCGCCGGACCAGGTCCAGCCGCCGAAGGACCAGAGGATCTTGATGTTCGGGTACTTGGCCTTCAGCTGGCGCAGCTGGTTGAAGTTGCCCTTCAGAGGCTGATCCGCGGTGTCGTCCTGGCCGTTGACCGACTGGTCCGCGGTGAACGGCTTCTCGTAGTCGGCCCACGAGTCGCCGATCGCGCACTTGCCGTCGACGACGTTGCCGAAGGCGTAGTTGATGTGGGTGATTTTCTCGGCTGAGCCTGAGGTCACCAGGTTCTTGACGTTGTAGTTGCGGCCGTAGATGCCCCACTCGATGAAGTAACCGAGGTTGACCTTGGCGCTGGGACCCGGGGCGACCACACCGTCCGTGGCGGACTTGGCGGTCGCGGGCTGGGCGGGGCTCGCGAGGCCGACCAGGCCGGCGAGCGGCAGCAGCAGGGTGGCGAACCCTGCCACGGCTCTGTGTCTGAAGCGCATGCTGCGCCTCCTTGAGGTTGTTGGTGCATGCGTGAGCGCAGTGCCGCGAGAATAGAAAGGTCTGGACCTTTGGTCAATAGGTCTGGACCAGTGGTTACTCAGGATGCCGCCCCCGGGTGCCCGTCCTCAGAGTCAGACACCCAACTCCTGCGCCAGCACGGCGGCCTGGACCCGGCTGCGCAGTCCGAGCTTGCCGAGGAGCCTGCTGACGTGGGTCTTCACGGTCGCCTCGGCCATCGTCAGCCGGTCCGCGATCTCGGCGTTGGACAGCCCGTCGCCGAGGCACGACAGCACCTCGCGTTCACGGCGGGTGAGGGCGTCCAGAACCGACGGGTCCGGCCCCGGCCCCCGTACCGGCTTCGCCGCGAACTCGGCGATCAGCCGCCGGGTCACCGCGGGCGCGATCAGGCCCTCGCCACGTGCCACCGTCCGCACCGCCGAGAGCAGTTCCTTCGCTTCCGTGTTCTTGAGCAGGAACCCGGAGGCACCGGCCCGCAAGGCGCCGAAGACGTACTCGTCGAGGTCGAAGGTGGTCAGTACGAGCACGTCGCAGAGGTGCTCGTCGGTCACCTGGCGGGTGGCCGAGACGCCGTCGAGGCGGGGCATCTGAATGTCCATCAGCACCAGATCGGGCCGGAGTTCACGCGCCAGCGCGACCGCCTGTTCGCCGTCCGCGGCCTCCCCGACCACCTCGATGTCGGGCGCGCTGCGCAGAATGAGGACCAGCCCGGCGCGTACGGCGGACTGGTCCTCGGCGACGAGCACGCGGATCATTCGGTTCCTCCCAGGGCGGTCGGCAGGGTGGCGTGTACGGCCCAGATCTTGCCGCGTGAGTCGTGGGAGTCGGGTGCGCTTTCGGGCCCGGCCTCGAAGGTGCCGCCCAGCAACGCGACCCGCTCCCGCATGCCGACCAGGCCGGAGCCCGAACCCGGGGCTCGCGGGCCGTCTCGGTCCCCGTACGGGCTGGTCACCCGCATGCTCAGGCTGCCGTCCTGCTGGGCGAGCGTCACGGTGACCCGGCCGGGGAAGGCGTGCTTGAGGGCGTTGGTCAGGGACTCCTGGACGATCCGGTACGCGGCGAGCTCGACCGGCGCGGGGAGCTTCACGTGCGTGCTGTCGAGCGTGACGTCGAGGCCGTTGATGCGGGCGGTGTCGACCAGTGCGCCGAGCCCGTCGAGGGTGGGGGCGGCCGAGGGCTCGGTGTCGCCACTGGAGTTTCGCAGGATCCCGATGAGCCGCCGCATCTCCGCCAGGCCCTCGACGCTGTTCTCCCGGATGATGCCGAGGGCCTGCTTCGTCGTGTCCTCGTCGTCGAGGGAGAGCGCGGCCGTGGAGTGGATGGCGATCGCGGACAGGTGGTTGGCGACCATGTCGTGCAACTCCCTCGCCATCCGGGCGCGTTCGGCGGTGACCGCCTGGGTGCGGTCCATCTCGGCGAGCAGGGCGGTCTGTTCGGCGCGCAGGCGGGCGGCTTCGGCGGCGTCCCGGTGGTTGCGGACGAGCCATCCGGTGGTTGCGGGGCCGAATGCCACCGCGCCGACGATCACACCGATCAGCACCGCCTCCGGCGTGCGCCACACCGCGACGGGCACGACCGTGCCGACCACCGTGAGCAGCCCGGTGATCCAGAGAATGCGACGGGCGGAGGCCAGGGGGCCGTACAGCACGGCCGCGTACGCGAGGTCGGTGAACATGACGAAGGTGGCAATGTTTCCCTGTGTCGTCGTGTCCAGGGTGAGCGCAGCCGTGCCCACCAGCAGGACCGTACGCGGGCGTTGCCGGCGCAGCACCTCGCAGCCGGCCATCACGAGGAGCGGCAGCAGGACCGGCCAGCGCCCGTCCCAGAGCACGATCGGCTCGCTGCTCTTCCGCATGCCAAGGTTGAGGGCCCACAGGACGAGCCCGCCGAGTAGCCCCGCGAGCGCGATGCGCACGTCATCGCGGTGCGGGCGGGGGAGTCGTACGGCCATGAATCCATCCAACACGGCGTACGCGCCCGGCACCTGATCCTGGGGAACGGTCCGTGGCTACATCGAAGGATGCAGTGCCGTTTCGTCACTGGCGACGACGATCCGGGCCGCTGCCGCCGGGAGCCTGGAAAGGTGACCGAGAGGAGCGAGCCGTGATCGTCACACTCATCGTCGTCTGTGAGGTCGCCTTCTGGGTGCTGCTTGCCGCGGGCCTGGCAGCGCGCTATCTGCTCAAGATGCCGCGGACCGGCCTGGCCCTGCTGCTGTGCGAGCCGCTCCTCGAAGTCGTGCTGTTCACCGTCACCGCGATCGACCTCAAGAACGGCGCGGAGCCCGACTGGAAGCACGGTCTCGCCGCCGTCTACATCGGCTTCACCGTGGGCCTGGGCCATTCCACGATCAAGTGGGCCGACGCCCATGTCGCCCACCGCTTCGCGGGCGGTCCGACGCCGGTGAAGCCGCCGAAGTACGGGATGGCCCGCGCACGCCACGAGTGGCGGGTCGCGGCCCGCTGGATCACCGCGGCGGCGGTCGCGCTGGTGCTGCTTCAGGCCGCGATCTGGTACGTCGGCTCCGGCGGCGAGACCGAGTCGCTGCGCACCTGGCAGTCGAGGATGCTGTTCGTGATCGGCATCAACCTGATCATCGCCCTCGGCTACACCGTGTGGCCGAAGAAGGCGCCGTACGGCTACGGGGAGAAGTCAGCGCTCCCCACCAGGGACCCGGAGCACATCCCCGACCATCTTGTTGGCCGTCCGCGCAAGGATGCTGATTCTTCCGGGGGCCGTGACATCAGCGGCTGACGCCGCGGGTCCCCGGACCCCCAGCCGGGGCGGCGCTTTCGTCAGCGTTCGCCCCCAGGGACCCACAACACATCGCCCACGTCCTTGTTCGCCGTGCGAGCGAGGATGAACAGCAGGTCGGAGAGCCGGTTCAGATAGGTCGCCGTGAGCGGATTCATCACCTCACCGTGGACCTCCAGAGCAGCCCACGTCGACCGCTCCGCCCGCCGTACCACCGTGCATGCCTGGTGCAGCAGTGCCGCACCGGGCGTGCCGCCAGGCAGGATGAAGGAGCGGAGCTTCTCCAGCTCGGCGAGGAACAGGTCGCAGTCCGCCTCCAGCTTGTCGATGTAGAACTGCTCGACGCGCAGCGGCGGGAACTCCGGGTTCTCGACGACCGGCGTGGAGAGATCGGCCCCGACGTCGAAGAGATCGTTCTGTACGCGCGTGAGGACCTTGACGACCTCCTCGTCCAGCCCTCCGAGAGCGATCGCCGTACCGATCACCGCGTTCGCCTCGTTGGCGTCGGCGTACGCCGCGATCCGCAGATCGGTCTTGGCGACCCGGCTCATGTCGCCGAGGGCGGTGGTGCCCTGGTCGCCGGTCCTGGTGTAGATGCGCGTCAGATTGACCATGTGACCAGCCTAGTTACGCTCCGGCTTTCCGGAACACTCGTGTGCCCACTGTCACGGCGAGCGTCGCCAGGCCGACGGCCACGATCACGCCGTACAGCATGGACGAAGTCGCGTACGAGCCGATGTACCCGTCTCGCACAGCGTCGACCAGATAGCGCACCGGCATGAAGCGCGAAAGCACGTCCAGCCAGCCGGGCGCCAGAGCCATCGGCAGCATCAGACCGGACAGCAGCATGGACGGCATCGCGATCGCGTTGACGGCAGGACCGAACTCCTGCGGGGTCCGCACCGTCATCGCGAACGCGCACGAGAGCGCGGCGAGCGACACGGAGAGCAGCGCCACGAAGCCGAAGCCGATGAGGACGCCGACAAGCGGTGCGCGCAGGCCCATCGCCAGCGCCGTGACCACCAGCAGCACGGACTGGAAGACGAAGAGCAGGGCGTCGCGCAGCACCCGTCCGAGCAGCAGGGCCAGTCGGCTGACCGGGGTCACCCGCATCCGCTCGATCACTCCGGTCTGCTTCTCGATGATGATCGAGAATCCGCTGAAGGAAGCGCCGAACAGGCCGAGTTGAAGCAACAGCCCGGGGACCAGCACCTGCCATGACGAGCCTTGCGAGCCCAGGGGCAGGCCGGTGAGCAGCGGTCCGAAGAAGAGCAGGTAGAGCAACGGCATGAGGATGCCGAAAAGCATCTGGAACCTGGATCGCAGGGTCTGGCGGGCATAGCGGCCGAAGACCAGCGCGGTGTCGTGGGCGAGCAAGGGATGGCTCCTGTACGGCGACTAGACGGCGACGGGGGTGGTGTCCTGGGGCGAGGCGCTGCGGCCGGTGATGGCGAGGAACGTGTCCTGGAGCGTCGCGTCGATCGAGCCGCCGTACTTGAGCTTCAGCGCGCTCGGCGTGCCCTCGGCCACCACCGTTCCCTTGTCGACGATCACCAGGCGGTCGGCGAGCGCGTCCGCCTCGTCGAGGTAGTGCGTGGTCAGGAAGACCGTCGTGCCGTACTCGTCGCGCAGCCGCCGCACCAGGTCCCACAGATCGGCGCGGCTGCCGGGATCGAGGCCGGTCGTCGGCTCGTCGAGGAAGAGCACCTCGGGTCGGTGCATCAGGCCCATAGCGATGTCCAGCCGACGCCGCTGGCCGCCGGAGAGAGCCGCGCACTTGCGGGCCAGGAACTCGGTCAGGTCCAGCTCCCGGGCCAACTCCTCGGCACGAGCGGTCGCCTGAGCTTTTGTCAGGCGGTACAGGCGTCCCTGGGTGACCAGTTCCTCGTGTACCGAGATGGTCGGGTCGACGCCTCCGGACTGGGCGACATAGCCGGTCTTCTCGCGTACGCGGCCGGGTTCGCGTACCAGGTCGCAACCCGCGACTGTGGCGGCGCCCCCGGTGGGCGCGAGCAGCGTGGTGAGCATCCGGAGCGTGGTGGTCTTGCCCGCGCCGTTGGGTCCGAGAAAGCCGACGATCTCGCCCGGCTGGACGGTGAGGTCAACGCCCCGCACCGCCTCCACCGGGCCCTGCTTCGTGTGGAAGGTCCGGGCCAGCCCGGCCGTACTGATGATTGCCATGCGCCAAGAAAAACAGAGTCGCTGAAATTTTGCAATGACATCAAAAATTGTTCGACCCCAAGATTGGGCCAACCGCAGCGAAGTTACGATGGGGGCATGACGGAGGGGCTCAGGGAGCGGAAGAAGCGGCAGACCCGGCAGCACATCTCGGACATCGCCACCAGGCTGTTCGTCGAGCGCGGCTTCGTGACGGTGACCATCGCCGAAGTCGCCGACGCCGCCGACGTCTCCGTCAATACCGTGTACAACTACTTCCCGGCCAAGGAGGACCTCTTCCTCGACCGCAGCAAGGGCGTCGTCGGCCGGCTCTCGCGGTATGTACGGGCCCGGGACGAGGGCGAGTCGGCCGCCGCCGCCGTACTGCGCGAACTGCGCGAGGAGGTCGAGGCCGTCTCGCCCAAGGTGGGCCTCATGGAGGGCTATGGCGACTTTCTTCGCGTCATCCATGAGGCGGACGCGCTCAAGGCCCGGCTGTGGCTCGTTCAGCAGGAGGCGTTGGAGCACCTCGAACAGACCCTCAGGGAGGAGACGGACGCGGCCCCCGGCGACCTGCTGCCCACTCTGGTGGCGGGGCAGATCAGCTGGGTCCAGTCCACGCTCATGGCCATGATCGGCCGTGAGATGGTCGCGGGCCGGGCGCCCGCCGAAGTGTCCCGCGAAGCCCTCGCCCTCCTCGACGACATGGAGGACCTTTTGGGCGAGAAGGTCCTCAACTACGCCGTACGAGCACCGTAATGACCCCTGCCGGTGTGATGTCCGTCATCTGAGACGTGACGCGCATTACTAACTAGTCACACGGCCCTTCACGAGCGCTAAGGTCCGCCGGAGAAGCAGATATAAGCAGCGTGTTAAGCGGGTTAGGGGAGTCGGACTGTGGCACGGAAGCTTGCCGTCATCGGAGCCGGACTCATGGGTTCCGGTATTGCCCAGGTGTCCGCACAGGCCGGCTGGGACGTCGTCCTACGGGACGTCACCGATGAGGCGCTGACCCGTGGCACTGACGGCATCAAGGCCTCGTACGAGAGGTTCGTGAGCAAGGGGAAGCTGGACGCCGGTGCGGCCGAAGAGGCGTTGGGGCGTATCACCGCTACCACCGACCTCGACGCGGTTGCGGACGCCGACATCGTCGTCGAGGCCGTGTTCGAGAAGCTGGACGTCAAGCACGAGATCTTCCGTTCGCTCGACAAGCTGGTGAGGGAAGAGGCCGTACTCGCGTCCAACACCTCCGCCATTCCGATCACCAAGATCGCGGCGGCCACCGAGCGCCCGGAGCGGGTGGTCGGCGTCCACTTCTTCTCGCCGGTCCCGATGATGCAGTTGTGCGAGTTGGTGCGCGGCTACAAGACGAGTGACGAAACGCTCGCCGCCGCACGGGAGTTCGCGGAGTCGGTCGGCAAGACCTGCATCGTCGTCAACCGCGACGTGGCCGGCTTTGTCACTACGCGGCTCATCTCGGCGCTCGTCGTCGAGGCGGCGAAACTGTACGAGTCGGGCGTGGCGAGCGCCGAGGACATCGACGTCGCCTGCAAGCTGGGCTTCGGTCATGCGATGGGGCCGCTGGCCACCGCCGACCTGACGGGCGTGGACATCCTGCTGCACGCGACGAGCAACATCTACACGGAGACGCAGGACGAGAAGTTCGCGCCTCCGGAACTGATGCGCCGGATGGTCGACGCCGGTGACATCGGGCGCAAGAGCGGGCAGGGCTTTTACGCCTACTGACCTTCTGTCGTCCCCTACAGTGATCACCCTTCGGGGTGGTTTCGGTATCGGTTCGCTTACAGACGGCAACTTCTGCCCCGGTACGGCAGTCAGTCCTGACACAAACACAGGACACGGAAGAGCACGAAAGACGCTGAAGACGAAACGCACTCTCGGGGAGCGCATATGCACATCAGGGGCGACCACGCTGAGCTGGCCGTCGGGGGCCGCCTCGACGTCGTCAGCGCGGCGGACGCCCGTACGGTCCTGCACTCGGCCGTCGACGACGGAGCCGGCGACCTGGTGCTCGACCTGTCAGAGCTGGACTCCTGGGACGCCACCGGACTCGGTGTCATCATGGGGGCCCACCGGCGGGCGGGGAGGTGCGGCCGGAGGCTTGTGCTGCGCGGCGTTCCGCCGCAGATGCAACGCCTGTTGGTGGCGACCCGGCTGCACCGGATCCTGGCGATCGAGGGCGGCATCGGAGTCGAGTCGCTGCCCCGGGTGTGAGAGCCGGACCGTCGCCTCCCGAGTACCGTCGCTCACTCGAGAACCTGCTTTCTCAAGGAAACGGACCGCCGTCTCCTGCATGAAACGCACAGCGCGCACAATCCTCATGAAGCTGTGACGTCGAGGACGGCGCTGTACCCCGTCTGTTCGTAGATACTGTGCAAAGGTTTAGGGTTCGGCTGCCCGCTACCCTCACAAAACCCGTGAGCGGGCACCGGACCAGAAGCGACAGCGCAGTGTGCAGCAGGCCGGGGGGCTCGGCACACAACGCTTTTGGGGGGCTTGGACCTATGGACCCGACGAACAACCGAGGACCCGACGAGTACGGCCGTGACGATGGGGGCACCTCCCGCTCGAGCGAATTCGAGAGTGGGGGAGGCCGGACGCCTCGACAGCGTCCGCCGCGCGATCCGCTCACCCAGGCCCTAGGCCCGGGCAACGGCCAGCCACCGGCACTGGCGCGCACCGTACAGCTCGTGTCCGGCGACTTCCTGCTCACCGTGAATCCCGTCGACGGCAGCGAGATAGAGCTCTGCCCGCCGGGCGAGCGGCCGGGCAGACCGGTGAAGTTCACACCCGCCGAGCGCGCCGAGCTGGCGCGGGCCGCGCGGCCGCCCGTACCACCGGGGCCGACGCTGCCCAGGATGCCGCTCCTGGAACGCGAGGAAGAGCGTGAGCGGCTCGTACGCCTACTTGCGCGCGGACGCTCCGTACGGCTCACCGGGCCTTCGGGAGCGGGCCGCACGGCGCTCCTGGACGCCGTCGCCGACGACTGCGCGGACCTCGCGCCCGATGGCGTGGTACTCCTCAGCGGTTACCGCCGCACGGTGGCCGATCTGCTGCACGACCTCTTCGCGGCCGTCTACAGCGCACCGCTGTACCGGCCGGAACCGGACGAACTGCTCGCGCTCGTCCGGGAGATCGGCGCGGTCGTCGTCCTCGACGACATCGAGTTCGGCGGCGGTTCGCTCGACGAACTGCTCGACGCGACGCCCGAGTGCGCCTTCCTGATCTCCGCGACGCCCGAGGTCGCCGCACCGTCCGCCGACTCACTCCTCGAAGAGGTGTTCCTCGGTGGCCTCGGCCGAGCCGGAGGTCTCGAACTGCTCGAGCGTGCCGTGGGCCGCGTACTGACCGAGGACGAGGCGAACTGGGCGGGCGACCTCTGGTTCGAGTCCGAGGGACTGCCGCTGCGCTTCGTGCAGGCCGGAGCCCTGCTGCGGCAGCGCGACCAACTGCGTGCCGATCCGAACGCCTTCGACGAGTTCGGCTACTACGAGGACGCGCCCGTGGACGCGCCCTTCGACGCCGAGGACCTCCAGGACGTACCGCTGCCCTCGCTCGCCGACGGCGCCGCGCCGGCCGCGCTGCTCGCCTCCCGGCTCAGCGACTCGGCGCGGGCCACGCTGCGGATCGCCGTCGCGCTGGGCGGCGAGGTGCCGCACCAGGCGCATCTGCCCGCGATGGTCGGGGACACGCACGCGGACGCCGCGCTCGCGGAGTTGGTCGGCTGCGCGCTCGTCACGCCAGTCGGCTCGCACTACCGGCTCGCGGCGGGCGTCCACACCCAGCTGGTGACCGTCGGGTACGCCTCCGACGCGGAGGACCGGGCGAATACCGCCGCCCAGCACTACGCCTGGTGGGCCGGGCATCCTTCGGTCACCCCGGAGCGGGTCGCCGCCGAGGCGGACGCCGTGCTCGCGGCGCTCACCGCACTCGTGTCGATCGCCGAGCCGCCGGTGGAGGGCGAGGAGGAGAGCGTCGCCGTACAGCTGGCCCGCGCCGTCGCGCCCGCGTTCGCCGCGGGCCTGGACTGGGGTTCCTGGGAGCGCACGCTGCAGGCCGGCGACGAGGTGGCCAGGGTCGCCGGTGATGTCTCCGAACAGGCTTACTTCCACCATGAGTTGGGGATACTCGCGCTCTGTGGCGGACAGTACGACCAGGCCCGCGCCGAGCTGGAGGCCTCCGTCGGGCTGCGCGGCGCCGTCGCGGACAAGCGCGGTACGGTCGCCGGCCGCCGCGCCCTCGCGCTCGTCGACGACCGCACCGGTGTCACGCCGGCGGGCGGGTTCGGGGCGACCGCCGGCGAAGAGGTGTCCGACGCGCAGTACGAGGAGTCGGCGTCGCCCCCTGGTGGCGTACCTGCAGCTTTTTCGGCGGTTCCGTCGGTCGCGCCGCCCACGCCGCCCCAGCTCGCGACGGTGATCACGCGTCGGCCCGGACCAGCGGCGTCGCACAAGCCCAGCGGCGTCAAGCGGCTGGTGAACGGCACCCGGCGCAATCTGGTGGCCGCGGGCTCGGGCGCGCTCCTCGTCGCCGTGCTGGGCACGGTGGTGACGCTCGGCGCGACCTCGAACCCCGACGACAATGCCCCCTCGGAGAGGGTCGGCGTCAACCCGTCGGCCATTCCGGGCGAGAACGGCGGCGGGCTCGGCGCGGACCAGCCGGTGAAGGACGACTCGGACGTCTCCGACTCCACGAGCCGTCCGACGGAGCCGGACCCGGGTGAGGACGGGATCGTGGGGACCGCGGACGATCCGACGCCGACGCCGAGCAAGAAGCCGTCGGACGACGACCCGACCGGGACGAAGGACCCGACCGACCCGACCAAGTCCCCGACGAAGCCGCCCACGAGCAAGCCGCCGACCGACGATCCGACCCGTCCGCCCACGGACGATCCGACGGATCCGCCGACCGACGACCCGACCGATCCGCCCACGGACGATCCGACGGATCCGCCGACCGACGACCCGACCGATCCGCCCACCGTCGACCCGCCGGACGACCCCACGCCGCCGGACAACACCAGCTCGGCCAGCGGCCCGGCGCCGGAACTGCCCAGCACACCGGCCGAGACCACCGCGACCACTCCGGCGGACGGCGACGAGCCGACGCTGATCTGACGGCGGTGATCTGACAGCCGCGTACGCCACGGCAGTTGTACGTCACGGCAGAGGGCCGGGTCCGCTTGATGCGGACCCGGCCCTCTGCCGTCGTAACCCTGCTGTCAGAACAGCCGCAGCTTGTCGTCCTCGATGCCCCGCAGCGCGTCGTAGTCGAGGACCGTGCAGCCGATGCCTCGGTCGGTCGCGAGGACGCGGGCCTGCGGCTTGATCTCCTGGGCCGCGAAGATGCCGCGTACCGGTGCGAGGTGCGGGTCGCGATTCAACAGCTCCAGATAGCGCGTGAGTTGCTCCACGCCGTCGATCTCGCCGCGTCGCTTGATCTCCACGGCGACGGTCTGTCCCTCGGCATCCCGGCACAGGATGTCGACCGGGCCGATGGCCGTCATGTACTCGCGGCGGATCAGCGAATAGCCCTCGCCGAGGGTCTCGATGCGGTCGGCGAGCAGTTCCTGGAGGTGTGCTTCCACGCCATCCTTGATCAGGCCCGGGTCCACGCCCAGTTCGTGCGAGGAGTCGTGGAGGACCTCCTCCATCGTGATGATGAGCTTCTCGCCCGCCTTGTTGGTGACGGTCCAGACGCCCTTCTCGTCCCCGGCCCCCTCTTTCAACGTGCAGGGCGGAGACATCCAGTTGAGGGGCTTGTAGGCCCGGTCGTCCGCATGGATCGAGACACTGCCGTCCGCCTTCACCAGGATCAGGCGGGGTGCCGACGGGAGATGAGCGGTGAGCCGGCCGGCGTAGTCGACGGAGCAGCGGGCAATGACGAGACGCATGGTCCGCAACGCTACTCGACGCGCGGTGCCGGACGCGATTCGCCCATCGTCAACGCCTCTTGCCTGTGGCACATGCTGTTCGAAAGTGGCCGGTTGTGTGTGCATTGGTGCCGTGCTGTGTTCCGCATTTCCTGGTGCGATCAAGAACAGTTGCTTACCGTATGAACGGGAGGTCGCGGTGCGGGTACGCAGCGTGTCCGTTGTCGGCGTGTCCGTTCCCACGGTCTCCCTCCCTGTCCGTCAACCCCCTCTGTCGGGAGGGGGTGCGAGAGGAGAACCCATGTCGCTGGACGTCTCACCGGCCCTACTCGAACAGGCCGAGCGAGGCGAGGTCGACGAAGCGGAATTCGTCGACTGCGTCCGGACTTCCCTGCCTTACGCATGGGAGATGATCAGCTCTCTGGTGGCCCAACTGAAGGTGGACGGCGGAAACTTCGCCGACAACCAGACGCCGCCGCCGGACGAGCAGGCACGGGGCCAGTTGCTGCGAGCGCTCGCGAGTGACGCGATACGCGGCGCTCTCCAGCGGCACTTCGGAGTGCGGCTGGCCTTCCAGAACTGCCATCGGGTGGCGGTGTTCCCGCTGGACGCGTCGGTTGATGACACGCTGGCCCGCTTCACCTCGGTGCGCAGTCAACTGCTGAACCAGTCACCGGAGTTCCGGGACTGCTGAGGCAGCGATGCCGCAGGCTTTGCCGCCCCGTACGCGGGAGGTGCATTTGCACGGGGCGGCAAGCTCCCGCGCGGCGGGCGCGCTGAGCGCAGCCGCCGGCGCCGCCGACCCGGGCACACCAACAGCCCCCGCTCACCGCAACCGTGGCAGCACCTCTGCTCCCAGCCGCCGTACGTTTTCCTCCGTCGCCGCCAGGTCACCCGAGCCCTCCACCAGGAGGGCGAAGCGGGTAATGCCCGTACGCTCCGAGGTCGCCGCCAGCCGGTCGGCGCACAGCTGGGGCGTGCCCACCGGGTGCAGACCGCAGAGCAGTTCGGTGTACGCCAGCGGGTCCCGCATCGCGCGGGCGCGGCCGTCCACCGTCACATGGGCCTCAAGACCCTGCTTCAGCCAGCCCGGCATCGCCTTGACGAGCGTCTCGACCGCGTCGGTACGGCGGTCCGCGATCTGCGCGATGCCGGCCGAGACATGGGCCGCGCCCGCGATCTCCTCGGGGGAGCGGCCTGCGGCTGTGGCGTGCGTACGCCACAGCGCGACCATCTCTGCTTTCTCCTCGTCGCCGACATGCATTCCGAGCAGCATCGACAGACCGCGCTCGGCGGCCAGCCGGACGCTCGCCGGGGATGTGCACGCGACGACGACCTCCGGACCCTCGGCGCCCGTCAGGTCCTCCGACGGCCTTGGTACGACCGGGACTTCACGGAAGCTGAAGCGCTCGCCCGCACTCGAGACGGAGGGTTCGCACAACCAGCGCACCAACAGATCGAGTGATTCCGGGAACCCCTTCTCGTACGCCTCGAGACCCGATCCGAAGACCTCAAGATCGACCCATGGGCCGCCTCGCCCCACGCCGAGCATGAAGCGTCCGCCGGACGTCACATGCAGCAGCGCGGCCTGCTCGCCGAGCGCCACGGGGTGGGTGTTGGGCAGCACGCTGACCGCCGTGCCGACGCGGATACGGCGGGTCCGGCCGAGCAGCAGCGCGGCGAGCGTGACCGCCGACGGGCACGTCCCGTACGGCACGAAGTGGTGCTCGGCCAGCCAGACAGCGTCCAGCCCCGCCTCTTCGGCGACCTCCGCCGACCGCACCGCGCGGTGCAGTGCCTCCCCCTGACCCTGTCCCGGGAACTGGGCCGCCAGTACAAAACTTCCTATGCGCATCGCACTCCTGTCCTCCTTGCCGCCGAGGCGGCTCCCCCACTCGCATAACCGTCTGACACGTGCCAAAGACACGGCTTGGCGGGGAGATTGGCGGATTGTCTGCAGAATGGGCCGGTCACGCCGGAGGAATGAGCCGGTCACGCCGGAGTCTGTGGGGGCCTTGTGGTACGTCTACCCATGGCTGCGCCGCGTAGGCTGGATGCGGCCCGTGCTCCCTGTATAGCCCGTGAGGTGTCCTGTGTCCCCGCGCCGCAATCGTCCCAAGGGCGCCCCCAGCGCGTCAGCGGACCAGAGCGACCGGTCCAACCGCTATGGCGGCTGGCAGACCCTGGAGAGCTGGCAGGGTGAGGCGTGGAGCGTACGCCACGTGGCGGGCGCGAGCGCCGAGGGCAAGACCTACCGCTGCCCGGGCTGCGAGCAGTTGATCCCCTCGGCGGTCCCGCACGTGGTGGCCTGGCCGGAACATTCGGGCGTGGACGACCGCCGCCACTGGCACAAGGCCTGCTGGAACGCGAAGGACCGCCGCACCACTCGGGTGCAGCGGTCCCGTAACGCGCCACGTTTCTGAGGCCCTTGGCCTCTCGGACCTTTCGCTGATACGGCTCACACGTCGCGCTTCTCCTGCAGGAGGTAGGCGCCGGCGAACGTGGCGGCCGTCAGGCCCAGCATGATCCACAGCGGGTCCCAGCCGGATGGGCCGGAGGAGCTGAGCTCCGAGCCGTAGAACACGCTGAGCTGGCTCGGGATCGAGTACTCGAGCAGGAACTGCTGCACGTCCCGCAGGGACTCCGCGAACATGAACATCGCGATGACCAGCGGGGCGAGGAAGAGGCCGATCATGATGGTGATCGCGCCCGCCGAGTGCCGGATGAGCGAGCCTATGAGCAGCGAGAGCAGGCCGACCAGCGCGACGTAGAGGCTGACGCCGACCGTGACGCGGAGCCACTCCTCACCGGTCGGGTCCCCGGCGCCGTTGCCCTCCAGGATCGCCACCTGAGCGAAGCCGACGAGCGTCGTGGCCACCAGGGTGACGATGAACACGAGCGCGAAGAACACGATCGCCTTCGCCACCAGCACCCGGCCGCGGCTCGGGCACGCGGTCATCGTGGTCCGGATCATCCCCGTGCCGTACTCGGAGGCGGTGGTCAGCACGCCGAGCGTGATGAGGCACACGCTGCCGAGCAGCGGCCCGAACAGGCCCAGGACCAGGGGCGATTCGCCTTCCATGTTCATGTCTGTGGACGAGGCGATCAGGGCGAAGAGCAGGCCGAACCCGATCATGAGAAACACGAAGACGCCCAGCGTCCACATCGTCGAGCGGACCGACTTGATCTTCGTCCACTCGGAGGCCAGCGCATGCCCGAGGTGGGTGCGCACGATCGGGATGGGTGAGGTGTACGAAGAGCCGGGCGCCGCCTGCCAGTTGGGCGCGGCCTGCTGCTGCATGGAGGGCTGGGGCGTACTCATCGGGCGTCCTCGGGCTTGGTCATGTCAGGAGCGGCGTGCTGCGCGGGTGCGGCCTGGGCGTACGGGTTGGGCTCGTCGGGGCCGCCGGGCGCGGCCGGTGCCGCGTACGGGCCCGCGGGCTGTCCCTGCGGCATCGCGAACGGCTGACCGCCCTGCTGGGGCGGCGGCGGGGCGTACCAGCCAGGCTGGCCCTGCCCGGGCACCGGCATCTGCACCGGCGGCATGGCACCCGGCGGCAGCTCCTGCTGGAGGCCCGCACGCTGGTCGCTGGTCGAGCGGTAGTCGACGGCGCCCTGCGTCATCCGCATGTACGCCTCCTCCAGCGAGGCCTGGTGCGGCGACAGCTCCCACAGGCGTACGTCGGCGTCGTGCGCGAGGTCGCTGATGCGGGGCAGCGGCAGGCCCATGACGCGCAGCGCGCCGTCCTGCTCGGGCAGCACCTGGCCACCCGCCTCGGTCAGCGCGGACGTCAGCTTCTCGCGCTGCTGCGGCTCAGTGTCGGGCGTCCGTACGCGTGCGAAGTCCGCGGAGTTGGCGGAGATGAAGTCCCTGATGCTCATGTCGGCGAGCAGCTGCCCGCGCCCGATCACGATGAGGTGGTCGGCGGTCACCGCCATCTCGCTCATGAGGTGGGACGACACGAAGACCGTACGGCCTTCCGCCGCAAGAGACTTCATGAGGTTGCGCACCCACAGGATGCCCTCGGGGTCGAGGCCGTTGATGGGCTCGTCGAAGAGCAGCACCTGAGGGTCGCCGAGCAGCGCGGCGGCGATGCCGAGGCGCTGGCCCATACCGAGCGAGAAGCCCTTGGAGCGCTTCTTCGCCACATCCTGGAGACCGACGACACCGAGCACCTCGTCCACACGGCGGGCCGGGATGCCCGACAGCTGCGCCAGGCACAGCAGGTGGTTGCGCGCGTGCCTGCCGCCGTGCACGGCTTTGGCGTCGAGCAGCGCGCCGACTTGGCGGGGGGCGTTGGGCAGTCTCCGGTAGGGATAGCCGCCGATCGTCACCTGCCCCGCGGTGGGGTTGTCCAGGCCGAGGATCATCCGCATCGTGGTCGACTTGCCCGAGCCGTTGGGCCCGAGAAAGCCGGTGACGGCACCTGGCCTCACCTGGAAGGAAAGGTTGTACACGGCCGTCTTCGCGCCATAGCGCTTAGTCAGGCCGACTGCCTCGATCATTCTCCGCACCCATCGACAGGTCAGTGACGTCGGGACGCATGCCCCCGTAAGGGTTAGGAGGATAACGGGCAGCTGACGGTTCCCACCAAGTTTGGGTAAAACACAAGCCCCCTGCCGCTTGAGAGCAGGGGGCTTGTGAAGCGCCCCTATGAGGGGTGCGGGGCTGTGTCAGACCAGCCACAAACCGAACTTACCGAGACTGCTGAGCCGGAACCCCACGAGAGATCGGCTCGTCCTGCTCCGGCGTTCCCGCGGCAGCGACCGCCGCACCGGTGAGCGTCGCCAGCATCTCGCGAACGTTCGTCAGCTGAGCGTTGATCGAGTCGCGGCGGTTCGTGAGAGCCGCAAGCTCGCGCTCGGATTCCGACCGGATCCGGTCCGCCTTGGCGTTCGCGTCGGCCACGATGTCCTCGGCCTGTCGCTGAGCCGTCTCGACCGTCTGACGGGCCCGGCGCTCCGCGTCCGTGCGCAGCTTCTCCGCCTCCAGGCGCAGCTGCTCCGCGCGGTGCTCGATCTCCGCGAGGCGCTTCTCGGCCTTGGCCTGGCGCGAGGCCAGGTCGCGCTCGGACTGCTCGCGGCGCTTGGCGAGGTTCGTCTCGAAGTCCGCGGCGGCCTGTGCGGCCTTGGCGCGGGTCTCCTCGAAGAGGGCGTCCGCCTCCTCGCGCTTGGACGCCGCGTCCTTCTGGGCCTCGGCACGCAGTTGCGAGGCGTCGCTCTTGGCCTTCTCGACGATCCGGACGCCCTCGTCCTCTGCCTTGGCCTTGCGGTCGGCAGAGAACGCCTCGGCGTCGTTGCGCACCTGTTGGGCGGCGGACTCGGCGAGCTCGCGGTGCTGCTCGGCCGCGCGACGGGCCTCCTCGCGCAGATCCTTCGCCTCCTCCTCGGCGAGGCGGAGGATCTTCTCGACGCGCGCGCCGAGACCCGCGTACGACGGCTCGGCGTCGTTCACCTGGGCCTGGGCGTTCTGCGTCTCGAGGTGGAGTTCCTCGATGCGCTTTTCCAGGGCGGTGATGCGGGCCAGAGCGCTGTCACGGTCGGAGACGAGCTTCGAGATGCGTTCGTCCACCTGAGCGCGGTCGTATCCACGCCGCACAAGCTCGAAGCCGTAGGGGGAAGTGTCGCTCATGGGGTTCCTGTCGAATGAGACCGGTGAGGTGATAGGTGGAATCCTAGGGGTCAAGGCGGCGCGTCATCGAGCAGAAGTCAGACTTGGTATGGAGAATGACGCCCTTTTTGTTGGCTAACGGTGCGGAGCGCTGCCAGGACACGGTGTCACAGGCGCTGTGTGAGTGCGAAACCGGGGCTTTTGGCTAGCTTTCAGAGGACTTGCCACCCGAACGGGTCGCACCGGCCGCTGCGCCCGCCTTGACGCCCGAGTCCTTGCCGCTCGCCGGGGCCTCGAAGGACTCCAACGCCTCAAGGACGTCCTGGACACGGGAGATCTCCGCGTTGATGTCCTCGCGGCGGCGGACCAGCACCTCGAGCTCGCGCTTGCCCTCCTCCACCATGCGCTTCGCATCGCGCTCGGCGTCGGAGCGGATCTGCTCCGCCTCGGCGATGAGCGCGGACTTCTTCTGCTCGGCCTCCTTGAGAAGCCCCTCGGCCTTGCGTACGGCGGCGATACGGACCTTCCCCGCCTCGGAGTTGGCCTCCGAGACCATGTCCTTGGCCTTCGCCTCCGCCTCCTTCAGCTGGTCCTCGGCGGCCTGCACCAGCGCGTCGCACCGCTCGCCGGCCGACCGCATCGCCTCAGCGGACTCACGGCGGGCCCGCTCGTGCAGCTCCTCGATCTCGCCGGTGATCCGGTCGCGCAGGTCCTCCGCGCGCTCCCGGATCGCGGTGGCATCCCGGCGCGCGCCGACCAGCAGCTCGTCCGCGTCCGTACGAGCACGCTCCACATACGAATTGCCCTCGACGGTCGCCTCGGAGACCAGCCGCTCCGCTTCGTTGCGCGCCGCACCCACCATCGTGTCGGCCTGCGTCTCGGCGTCCGCCGTCGTCTTCTGCGCGGACCGCCGGGCCTCCGACGTCAGCTTCTCCGCCTCGGCCGTCGACTCCCGGATGAGCTTGTCGACCTGCTCGGCCGCCTCGGAACGCCGCTTGTTGGCCTCCTTGCGGGCCTCGTCCAGCGTGCGGTCGGCCTCCTCGCGCGCCTGAGCCCTGACCCGCTCGGCCTCCGCCTCCGTCTCGGCCTTGAGCCGCTGGGCCTCGGAGCGCACCCGCTCGGCGTGCTGCTGCGCGGAGCCGACCGTCTCGGAGGCCTCGGCGCGCAGCCGCTCGGCGTCGCTCGTCGCGTCCGAGATCAGCTTCTCGGCCTTCGCCACGGACTCGGCGCGAAGGCGCTCCGCCTCCGTGTTCGTCTCCGAACTGAGCCGCTCCGCCTCGGAGCGCGCTTCGCTGATGAGGTTGTCCGCCTGCGTCGCCGCGTCCGAGCGCAGCCGGTTCGCGTCCTCCCGGGCCTCCGTGCGGAGCCGGTCCGACTCTTCGATCGCCTCCGAAACCGTGCGCTCCGCGAGGGACTTGGCGGCCTGCGCCTCCTCCCGAGCTTCTCGCTTGAGGCGGTTGCCGTCCTCGGCGGCCCGCTCCCGCTCCGCGTAGGCGTCGGCGCGGACTCGGTCCGCCTCTTCCTGCGCCTCCGTGCGCGTACGCTCCGCCGCGTGCTCGGCGGCGCTGCGCAGGCCCGCGATCTCGTCCTGCGCCTGCTCGTGCAGCCCGGCCACGGAGTCCCGTACCTGCTGCGCGGTCTGCTCGGCGGCCGACACCATCTCCGTGGCGCGCCGGTCGGCCTCCTCGACCAGCCGCATGGCCTCGGCCTGGGCCTCCTCCACGCGGTTGCGCGCCGAGGCCAGCAGCTCCTCGCTCTGCTCGCGGGCCCGCTCCCGCTCCTGGTCGGCCTCCTCGCGCGCGGTCCCCAGGATCTGCTCGGCCTCGCGGCGGCGCCGGGTGGCCTCCTCCTGAGCGACGGCCAGCGTCTCGGCACCCTCGGCAGCCAGTCGCTCGGCGGCGGCCTGCGCCTCCGCCCGGACCCGGTTCGCCGAGTCCTGGGCCTCCGACTTCATCCGCTCGGCCTCGGCGGAGGCCTCCGAACGCAGTCGTACGGCGATGGCCTCGCCCTCGGCCCGCGAGGCGGAGGCATCGGAGGCGGCCTCATTGCGCAGCCGCTCGGCCTCCGCCTCGGCCTGCGCCTGGATCGCACGAAGCCGCTCGGCGGACTCCGCGCGCAGCCGGTCCGACTCCTCGACGGCCTCGCGGCGGATCCGCTCCGCCTCCGCACGGGCGTCGGTCAGGGCCTCCTCGGCGGCGGCCAGGCGCGCCTCGGCATCCGCACGCAGCCGGGTCAGCTCCTCGGCGGCCTCGGCCTGCCGGGCGGTGATGGCGCGCTCGGTCTCCTCGCGCAGCTCCAGCGCGGCCCGCTCGGCCTCCTCCTTGATGGTCTCGGACAGCTCGACGGCCTCCGCGCGATTGCGCTCGGCCTCGTCGCGGGTGCGTTGCAGGGTTTCCTCGGCCTGGCGGCGCAGCGTTGTGGCGCGCTCGATGGCCTCCGTACGCAGCCGCTGGCTCTCCGTCGTCGCGTTCGAGCGCAGCTCGTCGGCGTCGGCCCTCGCCTTGGCGAGCAGTTCCTCGGCGGTCTTGGCCGCCTCCTCGATCTGCTGGACGGCCTCACGCCGGGCCTCGGCGCGGATCCGCTCGCCCTCGCCGACCGCGTCGGCACGCAGGCTCTCGGCCTCGCCGCGCAGCCGGCGCGCCTCCTCCTGCAGCTCGACCGTCTTGGCGCGGTACTCCTTGGTGTCGTCCTTCGCCGCGCCCTTGAGCTCCTCGGCGATGTCGTGCGCCTCGGCCCGCAGCCGGTCCGCCTCGGCCTCCGCCTCGCGGCGGATCCGCTCGGCCTCCTCGGTCGCCGCCTTGGTCGTCTGCTTGGCGTCCTCCGACGCCTTGTTCAGGACGTCCTCGGCAGTACGGGCGGCCGAGGACAGCTGCGAGGCGGTCTCCTCCGCGGTCGCGCTACGGGCCGTCTCGGCGGCCTCCGCGAGGATCTTCTCCGCCTCCAGGCGGGCGTCGGCGACGACCTGCTCGGCGTCCGCCTTGGTGGTCTCCGCCTCCTTGGTGGCCTCGCTGACCAGCCGGGCGACCTGCTCCTTCGCCGTACGCGTGCGCTGCTCGTTGGCGGACTCGGCACTGGACAGGGCCTTGGCCGCGGCCTCCTTCGCCTCCGCGAGTACCTTGTCGGCCTCGGCCTGAGCCTCGCGCAGCTTGGACTCGGCCTCCGCCATGCGCTGCTCGGCGGCCCGGCTCAGCTCGGTGGCCTGACGGCGGGCCGACTCCGACTCGTTCGTCGTGGAGCTGCGCAGCTGCTCGGCGTGGTCGGTGGCCTCCTGCGCCTGCGTGGACGCGGCGTTCAGCAGCCGCTCGGCGTCCGTACGGGCCCGGCGCAGCAGCGCCTCGGCCTCCGCACGGGCGGCCTCGGCGTCGGCTTCCAGGCGCTGCCGGGCCTCCGAGGAGATACGTTCGGCCTCGGCGCGGGCGGTGGCCAGGGCCTGTTCGGCCTCGGCACGGGACTCGTCCAGGAGCCGGCGGGCCTGCTGCTCACTGCGGGCGCGCAGCTGCTCGGCCCAGGCGACGTTGTCGTTGACGTGTGACTCGACGGTCTGCCGGCGCTCGGCCAGTTCCTGGTCGAGTTTCTGCCGCCGGGCCACCGCCTCGGCGTGCAACTCGGACTGGAGGCGGGCGGCCTGCTCGGCGTGCTCCTGGAGGATCCGCTGCGTCTGCGCGCGGGCCTGGCTCAGCTCCCGCTCCGCGTCCATGCGCAGCTGGTCGGCCTGGATCTGCGCGTTACGCAGCATCTGCTCGGCCTGGTAGCCGATGTCGGCGCTGTCGAAGGCAGGACGGGACGCGAGATTGCGGCGCGCCTCGTGCAACTTGGCGCGCAGCACCTCGACTTGGTAGCCGAGGTCCTCGGCGTGCTGGACGGCCTTCTCCCGCTCGGTCTTCAGCCGTTCCATCTCGGCCTCGAACCGAGAGAGGTGGTCGACGTCAGCCGCCGGCTCTCGCTCCTGGCGTTCGTAGCCCCGCACTGCGCGGTCCCATCCGTCCCCTGGTCGCAAGTCTCTCCAAACGAGCTCCGTCCATCCGCCGAACGGGGCCCCCGGGGAATGGTGTCAGATCAACGGCGGAGCATGGGCTGCTGCCCCGACGCTCGTCCCCCGAAACCCGGACCCCGGCCCGCGGCCGCCCTCACGGAGCGACGACCGCAACCACCCTACCGGGCCCGATCGACCCAGGTGCCTGGCCAACCGGCTTTTCCGGCCGGGGGTCCGGGGTCCGAGGCACAGCGGCCGACGGAAAGTCCCCAGACCATGCAGTACGGACTTCAGTGCCCGGTCGACTCAACGGCCGCCTCACCAGTGGACTCGGCGGACGCGGAAGTCACCAGTTCCGTCAGTACGCCGTGGCAGTCCTTGGGGTGCAGGAAGGTGATGCGCGACCCCATCGACCCCCTGCGCGGCTCCTCATAGAGCACGCGTACGCCCTTGTCCTTGATGTCGGCCGCCTCCGCGTCGACGTCCGCCGTGCCGAAGGCGATGTGATGCACGCCCTCGCCGTTCTTGGCCAGCCATTTCGCGACGGTGGAGTCCTCACGGGTCGGCTCCAGGAGCTGGAGATAGGAAGCGCCGCCGTCGGAAGTCTCGTTGATCTTGAGCATGGCCTCGCGTACGCCCTGCTCTTCGTTGACCTCGGAGTGGAAGACCTCGAAGCCGTACGTGGCACGGTAGAACTCGACGGTCTTGTCCAGGTCGAAACAGGCGATCCCGATGTGGTCGATTCGCGTCAGCATGGTGTTAGTGCAGCGCGCCCCACGCGGTTACGCAACGTGCGCGCGATCACACGGTCTCCCGGATGACGGGGGGCCTACCGCTCAGTACATTTTAGTAAACCCTCGTTCACTCCTCAGCTGTGCAAGCTGGAAGGGGATCGCTCCTCATGTCTGGAACGAACAGCACCACCTCCGTGATCGTCGCGGGAGCCCGCACCCCGATGGGACGGCTGCTCGGCTCCCTGAAGTCGTTCTCGGGAGCCGACCTCGGTGGATTCGCGATCAAGGCCGCCCTGGACCGTGCGGGGATCAGTGGCGACCAGGTGCAGTACGTGATCATGGGCCAGGTTCTGCAGGCCGGGGCGGGGCAGATCCCGGCGCGGCAGGCCGCGGTCAAGGCGGGCATTCCGATGAGTGTCCCGGCGCTCACCGTCAACAAGGTCTGTCTCTCGGGCCTGGACGCCATCGCGCTCGCGGACCAGCTGATCCGGGCCGGTGAGTTCGACGTGATCGTGGCCGGCGGCCAGGAGTCCATGACGAACGCGCCGCATCTGCTGCCGAAGTCCCGCGAGGGCTTCAAGTACGGCGCGATCGAGATGCTCGACGCGATGGCGTACGACGGTCTGACGGACGCCTTCGAGAACATCGCCATGGGCGAGTCGACCGAAAAGCACAACACCCGCCTGGGCATCGCCCGTCCGGAGCAGGACGAGATCGCCGCCCTCTCGCACCAGCGGGCCGCCGCCGCGCAGAAGAACGGCGTCTTCGACGCCGAGATCACCCCCGTCGAGATTCCGCAGCGCAAGGGCGACCCCGTCGTCTTCAGCAAGGACGAGGGCATCCGCGGCGAGACGACCGCCGAGTCGCTGGGCAAGCTGCGCCCGGCGTTCACCAAGGACGGGACGATCACGGCCGGTTCGGCCTCGCAGATCTCCGACGGCGCGGCAGCCGTCGTCGTCATGAGCAAGGCCAAGGCGCAGGAGCTGGGCCTCGAGTGGCTCGCGGAGATCGGCGCCCACGGGAATGTGGCCGGCCCCGACAACTCCCTCCAGTCCCAGCCCTCGAACGCCATCCAGCACGCCCTCAAGAAGGATGGCCTGGACGTCTCGGACCTCGACCTCATCGAGATCAACGAAGCCTTCGCGGCCGTGGCGGTCCAGTCAATGAAGGACCTCGGGGTGTCCACGGAAAAGGTGAATGTCAACGGCGGCGCGATCGCCCTCGGCCACCCGATCGGCATGTCCGGCGCCCGTCTCGTACTCCACCTCGCTCTGGAACTGAAGCGGCGGGGCGGCGGCGTGGGCGCGGCGGCGCTCTGTGGCGGTGGCGGTCAGGGTGACGCGCTGATCGTGCGGGTACCCAAGGACTGAGTCGTCTTCTTGGCTCCTGCGGGAACAAACTGACGCAAGAACAGATCAGATCGGAGCTGTGATGCAGGACGTCCCCACACTGGTGGCCCAGGCCAGGGAAGGCCGGCCGCGGGCCGTGGCCAGGCTGATCTCCCTGGTGGAGGGGGCGTCCGAGCAGCTCCGCGAGGTCATGGCGGCCCTGGCGCCGCTGGCCGGGAACGCGTATGTCGTCGGGCTCACGGGGTCGCCGGGCGTGGGCAAGTCCACGTCCACGTCCGCGCTCGTGACCGCGTACCGGCGGCAGGGCAAGCGGGTCGGCGTCCTCGCCGTCGACCCGTCCTCCCCCTTCTCCGGCGGCGCGCTGCTCGGCGACCGCGTACGGATGTCGGAGCACGCCTCCGACTCCGGCGTCTACATTCGCTCCATGGCCACCCGCGGCCACCTCGGCGGGCTCGCCTGGGCGGCGCCCCAGGCGATCCGGGTACTGGACGCGGCGGGCTGCGACGTGATCCTGGTCGAGACGGTGGGCGTGGGCCAGTCGGAGGTCGAGATCGCCTCCGAGGCCGATACGTCGGTGGTGCTCCTGGCCCCCGGGATGGGCGACGGAATCCAGGCGGCGAAGGCCGGGATCCTGGAGATCGGTGACGTATACGTCGTGAACAAGGCCGATCGCGACGGCGCGGACGCCACGGCACGCGAACTGAACCACATGCTCGGCCTCGGCGAATCCCGCGCCCCCGGCGACTGGCGCCCTCCGATCGTCAAGACGGTCGCCGCGCGGGGGGAGGGCATCGATGAAGTCGTCGAGGCCCTGGAAAAGCACCGCGCCTGGATGGAGGAGCACGGCGTCCTCGCCGAACGCCGCCTCGCCCGTGCGGCACACGAGGTCGAGACGATCGCGGTCACGGCACTCCGGGAGCGGATCGGGGATCTGCACGGCGACCGCCGCCTGGGCGCTCTCGCTGAGCGGATCGTGGCCGGGCAGCTCGACCCGTACCGGGCGGCGGACGAGCTGGTGGCGGGGATCACGGAGGGCTGAGGGGCAGGGGCAGGGTTTTCGCCCCGGCTGCTCCTACCCGGGGTGGCGGCCACGAGTCGCAGCCTTCCGCACCGCGTGCGAGCCTGAGTTCCTGATGGTGATCAACTCGGCCGGGGGGACCGGAAGGAGCTGCGCCACGTGATCCCTGCCCCCGTGTCGCCTGTCCGTCTCGAAGCGACGCTCGATCCCCGGCTGTCCAGATGGCTGTGGCTGGTGAAGTGGCTCCTCGCCATCCCGCACTACATCGTGCTGTGCTTCCTGTGGATGGCGTTCCTGCTGGTGACCATCGTCGCGTTCTTCGCCATCCTGTTCACCGCCCGGTACCCGCGATCCCTCTTCGACTTCAACGTCGGCGTACTGCGCTGGAACTGGCGTGTGACCTATTACGCCCACACGGCCCTCGGTACCGACCGGTACCCGCCGTTCACTCTCGCGGACGTACCCGACTATCCGGCGCATTTCGACGTCGTCTACCCCGAGAGGCTCTCCCGGGGTCTGGTCCTGGTGAAGTGGTGGCTGCTGGCGATCCCGCAGTACATCGTCGTCGGGCTCTTCACCGGGGGCTGGGGCTGGCGGGGCGGTGGCCTGATGCCGTTCCTCTCCCTGGTCGCGGTGGTCATCCTTGCGTTCACCGCTCGCTACCCGGGGCACCTCTTCGACTTCCTGCTCGGCCTGGCCCGCTGGGTTGCCCGCGTGACGGCCTATGCCGCGTTGATGACCGACGAATACCCGCCGTTCCGGCTCGACATGGGCGGGCAGTATCCGGCGGCGGCCAAGATCCCGGTGGCCGGCTCGGGGAAGTGACCTCTTTGGCGCGGATCTGTCCGTGGGCCGGACAAGAGTCCCTCAGGCGGACAGGTGCCGCTCCACGGTCTCCACCTTCGACGTCAGGCCGTCCGTCACGCCAGGGCGAATGTCCGCCTTGAGGACGAGGGAGACGCGCGGTGCGCGTTCCTCGACCACGGCGACGGCGCGCTTGACGACGTCCATCACTTCGTCCCACTCGCCCTCGACGGACGTGAACATCGCGTCGGTGCGGTTCGGCAACCCCGACTCACGCACGACCCGTACGGCGTCGGCGACGTACTCCCCAACGTCGTCGCCGACGCCCAGCGGCGTCACGGAAAAGGCGACGATCATGCGTTGACGATCCCTTCCTGGCGGGCGCGCGACGCGATGACCGCGTTCTCGGCCTCGCGCCTGAGCTTGCGCTCGGCGAAGAAGCCGCCGGCCGGGAGGACGGAGAGGACGAAGTACACGGCCGCCGTCTTCACGGACCACTTCGTACGGTTCCATGCGTCGGCCCAGAACAGCACGTAGAGGATGAAGAGGACACCGTGGACCGCGCCCATCACGGGCACCGCGTTGAAGTCCGTGGTCCGCTTCAGCACCGAGCAGACGAGCAGGAGCAGGAACGAGATCGCCTCGGGGGCGGAGACCAGACGGAGGCGGCGGAGGGCGGAGGCGGTCTTGATGTCCACGAGTCACCTTCGATGGCAGAGGTGGGGTCAGAGGGGCAAACGCTTTGTGAACGTACGCACAAGCGGCCCCCATTGTGGCATCCGACGCTGACGCTGACCGGCGTGGGGTGCCGAACCGCGTTCAGGTTTTCGACCACGGGACCCGCACACGTCCCCCAGCGGTGCGATCAGGGTGCGCTCAGGGTCGGATCATCCCGCAGGATCTGTCACCGGCCGCGCCCGGCGGCTACCTTCACACCGTGGCGATGTTCCGACTCCAGGGCAGCAAGGTGCTGGCCGTCGACATGACCGGCGACGCCGTCAAGGCGAAGAACGGCTCGATGGTGGCGTACGACGGGCAGATGGACTTCAAGAAGCTGAGCGGCGGTGGGGAGGGGATACGGGGGATGGTGACCCGGCGCCTCACCGGCGAGCAGATGACGCTGATGGAGGTGAAGGGGCACGGGACCTGCTGGTTCGCCGACCGGGCCAGCGAGATCAACCTCGTCGGCCTCCAGGGCGACAAGCTCTTCGTCGAGTCGAGCAATCTGCTCGCGACGGACTCCGGGCTGCGCACGGGCACGAGCTTCACGGGGATGCGCGGCGCCTCGCAGGGCAACGGACTGTTCACGACGACCATCGAGGGCCACGGCCAGGCCGCGATCATGTCCGACGGGCCGGCGGTGGTGCTCCGGGTCAGCTCGCAGTACCCGCTCACCGTCGACCCGGGGGCGTACATCGCGCACCAGGGCAATCTGCGGCAGTCGTTCCAGTCGGGTGTGACGTTCCGCACTTTCATGGGCGAGGGCGGCGGCGAGGCCTTCCAGATCCGCTTCGAGGGCGACGGGCTCGTGTACGTACAGCCCAGCGAGCGCAACACGATCGGAGGGGAGGTCTGATGCCCTTCCGTGAGGTCAACTCGAAGATGATCGAGGCCACGGTCGCGCCGGGGCAGCGGCTGTTCAGCCAGCGCGGCGCGATGCTGGCGTACAAGGGCGAGGTCTCCTTCACCCCGAACATGCAGGGCGGCCAGGGCGGGGTCATGTCGATGATCGGTCGTCGGGTGGCGAACGAGGCGACGCCGCTGATGACCGTGGAGGGCTCCGGAACGGTCCTGTTCGGGCACGGCGGTCACCACATCGAGGTGATCAACCTCACAGGGGACACCTTGTACGTGGAGGCGGACCGGCTGCTGGCCTTCGACGGGACGCTGGAGCAGGGCACGATGTTCATGGGCTCGCAGGGCGGGGTCATGGGCATGGTGCGCGGGCAGGTCACCGGTCAGGGGCTGTTCACGACGACCCTGAAGGGCCACGGCGCGGTGGCCGTCATGGCGCACGGCGGGATCATCGAGGTGCCGATCACTCCGCAGCGCCCCGTCCACGTCGACCCGCAGGCGTACGTGGCGCATCACGGCGACGTACGCAACAAGCTGTCGACCGCGCTCGGCTGGCGCGACATGGTGGGCCGCGGCTCGGGCGAGGCGTTCCAGCTGGAGCTGAGCGGCAACGGCGCGGTGTTCGTCCAGGCCTCGGAGGAGAAGCTGTGACCGCCTACCCGGGGACGGGCCCCGTGATCCACGACCCGATGACGCTGCCGTCCGACGACAACATCAACAACTACACCTTCTGCGTGGAGCTCAAGGGGAGCGAGTGGTTCCTGCAGAAGGGCAAGATGATCGCCTACTACGGCTCGATGGAGTTCAACGGCATCGGGCACGGCCGCCTCGACCGTCTGGTGCGTACGTCGTTCCATTCGCCGTTGCACGCCAGCGACTGGGTGGTGGCCTCCGGCTCGGGCAAGATGCTGCTCGCCGACCGGGCCTTCGACGTGAATTCGTACGATCTGGACGAGGGCAACCTGACCATTCGCTCAGGCAACCTCCTAGCTTTTCAGCCAACTCTCGCGCTCAAGCAGTCGATCGTGCCGGGCTTTCTGACGCTCATCGGGACGGGCAAGTTCGTGGCCGCCTCGAACGGTCCGGTGGTGTTCATGGAGCCGCCGATCCGGGTCGATCCACAGGCCCTGGTCGGCTGGGCCGACTGCCCCTCGCCGTGTCATCACTACGACCACGGGTACATGACGGGCCTGATGGGCGGTCTGCGTGCGCTTACGGGCGTGGGCGGGGCCTCCGGAGAGGAGCATCAGTTCGAGTTCGTGGGCGCCGGCACGGTGTTGTTGCAGTCCAGCGAGACGTTGATGGCCGAGCAGGCCATGGGCGTGACTCCGAACGAGCCGGGCGTGCCCGGTGGCGGCGGGGCGCCCGGTGGGCAGCCGTCCGGATCACCGCGCCTTCCCGGACAGCTGGGGGACCTTCAGCGTCGCTTCGGGCTGTGAGCGGTAGTCTGCGGAGTGTGACATCGAACGCGTGCGCACCGTCACAACGACAAAAACCCTCACAAGTTCGCCATTCAACATCTTAGGTAGAATCCATTCATGGAGACCGAGACGGCCACGCCCTGGCTGACCGATGCGGAGCAGTGCGCCTGGCGCACCCACTTGGAGGTCAACCGACTGTTGACGTACCAGCTCGAAAGGGACCTCCAGCCGTTCGGCCTGACAATGAACGACTACGAGATCCTGGTGAACCTCTCGGAGTCGGAGGGCCTGCGGATGCGGATGAGCGATCTCGCGTCCGCCACCCTCCAGTCCAAGAGCCGCCTCTCGCACCAGATCACGCGTATGGAGAACGCGGACCTGGTGCGGCGGGAGAACTGCGAGTCCGACCGCCGTGGGCTGTACGCCGTGCTCACGGACCACGGCATGGACACGATGAAGAAGGTCGCGCCTCATCATGTGGCGTCTGTGCGGCGGCACTTCATCGACCTCATCCCGGCCGAGGAACTGGAAGCGCTCCACAAGTCCCTGACGCCGATCGCGGGGCATCTGCGGGGGCAGCGGGGGCGACCATGACGCCCGAGCGCTAGCTGGTCGTCAGGCGGAGTTCGAACTGGGCTCCGCCTGTCGGCGCCTCGTGGACGGTGAGTGATCCGCCGTGCCGTACGGCGACGTCGCGGGCGATGGCGAGGCCGAGACCGGCTCCGCCGTCGTCACGGGCGCGGGCCTCGTCGAGGCGTACGAAGCGTTCGAAGACCCGCTCGCGTTCGGTGGCGGGTACGCCCTTGCCGTCGTCGGCGACCGCCAGCACCGCCTGCCCGCCCTCGCGCCGCACGGTCACCGTGACCGACGAGCGCGTGTGCCGCTGGGCGTTGTCCAGCAGGTTGCCCAGGACCCGCGCCAACTGTCCGCGGGAACCGGCCACTTGAACGGGCTCGGCGTCGACGGTCACGGCGATACGGTCACCGTTCCGCTGGGACGCCTCGTCGCGGACGAACGCCGCCAGGTCGAACCGTGCGTCCGTGGGCCGCTCTCCGGCGTCCAGCCGGGCGAGCAGCAACAGGTCGGCGGCCAGCCGTTGCAGTCGTACGGTGTCCTCGACCGCCCCCTCCACATCGAGCAACTCCGGGTGCGCGACGCCCACTTCGAGCTGGGTGCGCAGGGACGCGATGGGACTGCGCAGCTCGTGCGAGGCGTCCGCGACGAACCTCCGCTGCCGCTCCACGGAGGTCTCCAGCGCGGCGAGCGTCTCATTGGTCGTACGCGCGAGGCGTGCGACCTCGTCGTGCGTGTCCGGTACGGGGACGCGCCTCGAGAGGTCCTCGGAGTGGGTGATGGCGTCCATCTCGCCGCGGATGCCCTCGACCGGACGCAGGGCCCGCCGGGTGACGAGATAGGTCACGCCGCTCACGGTCAGCAGCAGTATCGGCAGCCCGATCAGCATGGTCGTCAACGCCGTGTCGACGGCGCTCTCTTCGGTGTGCAGGGGGGCTCCCGCGTACACGGTGTACGTGACGCCCTTGGGAGTGGTCGCCTCGACCGCGACGAACCGGTAGTCCTCGGTGCGTCCGTCCACGGTGGCGCTGCCCGACCCTTTCGAGACGCCCTCGGAGATCTCCCCGACCGCGGGATCGTGAACGTCCTCGTCCTGATCGTCGTCCCCGTCCTCGCCCGCGCCGGAACCGCCAGTGCCCGAACCGCCCTGCGGACGTACGGCCTCGACTCCCGTACCGGTGACCTGCTCCAGGTCCTCGCTGACCGCGACCAGCCGGCCACCCTTCTCAACGATCTGCACCGGCCGGTCGTCGTCCGCGTCCGGCGTCTCCACCTTCGCGTACGGGATGTCTGCGGCGAGTTCCGAGGCGACCTGCCGGGCCGCGCCGTCCGCCTGCGCGTCGGTCTGGTCGATGAGGTTGGAGCGCAGGGACAGCAGTACGGCCGCTCCCGCCGCGACCAGTGCGACGGCGACCACGAGAGTCGCCGCGAGCGTGGCCCGAGCCCGTACGGACCCAAGGACGCGCCTCATCTCGCCTCCAGGCGGTAACCGGCGCCGCGTACGGTCCGGATCAGCGTGGCGCCGAGCTTGCGGCGCAGGGTGCTGATGTACACCTCGACGATGTTGGGGTCGCCCTCGTAGGCGAAGTCCCAGACGTGCTCAAGGATCTCCGCCTTGGAGACGACTTCGCCGGCCCGCACCACGAGCTGCTCGAGGACCGCGAACTCCTTCGCCGTCAGGGCGATCTCTTCCTCCTCGCCCCGGAGAACGCGCCGCGCGGCGGTATCGATCCTGAACTCACCGATCACATGCACGGGCGACGCGCCCGCGGATCCGCGCCGACGGAGCAGCGCCTTCACGCGGGCCACCAGGACGACGTACGAGAACGGCTTGGTGAGATAGTCGTCGGCTCCCGTGTCGAGGCCCTCCGCCTCGTCGTACTCGCCGTCCTTGGCGGTGAGCATGAGTATGGGCACGTCGTGACCGGCGGCGCGCAGGGCGGCGCACACCCGGTACCCGTTCATGCCGGGCAGCATGATGTCGAGGATGACGAGGTCGTACGAGCCCTCGCCGGCCTGGTGCAGGCCCTCCCGGCCGTCATGGACGACGTCCACGGCGAAGCCCTCGGCCGTCAGGCCCTTGGCGAGGGACAGGGCCAGTCGCTTTTCGTCTTCCACGATCAACAGGCGCATGGGGTCCAGCTTCGCAGGGCGAACCTGAAGTGGTCTTCAGGGTGCTTCAGCTTCGCTTCAGCGTGCTTCCGTCAGATTGGTTCACGTCGAAACACGGCGTAACAGACCAACTCGGGAGGAACCCTCATGAAGCGCAACATCGTCATCGCCGGCATCGCTGCCGCGGCCCTCGTCGGAGGCGGTACGGCGACGGCTCTCGCGGTCACGAGCGACGACGGGTCGGGGACGACGCAGCCGTCGAGCGTGCGGCCGGCCGGCGACAACCGTGACGATGACGCCGACGACAAGGACGACGCCAACGACAAGGACCACGCCAACGACAAGGACGACGCCCGCGACGACGCCCGTGACAACGGCGGCAGCCGGATCGGAGACGACGCCGCACAGGGCACGTCCGGCAAGGTCACGGCGGCCGAGGCCATCGGGGCCGCCCTCCGCAACACGCCGGGCACCGCGGTCTCCGCCGGGCTGGACGACGAGGACGACGGCGGCCCCGTGGTCTGGGACGTCGACGTCCTTACCAAGGGCAGCACTTGGCACAGCATCCAGATAGACCCGGCCACCGGCAAGGTCCTCGGCTCGCACGTCGAGCACGAGGACGGCGACGACACCGCCCAGGTCCGGGCGGCGCTGAAGGTTGCGTCCGTCTCGGCCGAGGAGGCCGCGAAGGCCGCTGCGGCGGAGGGCACGGTCACGTCGGTCGACCTGGACGAGGACGGCAAGTCCAAGGCCTGGGACGCCGAGACGCGCGCCTCGGGCGGTGCGGAGCGCGAGTGGAACGTCGACCTGAAGACGGCCCAGGTCACGGCGGACAAGTCCGCCGACCAGGACTCCGCCGACGATGACGCGGACGACGACGGCTCGGACGGCTGAGTCAGCTGACTCCACTGACTCGGCGTCTGACGTCAGCGGACGATTTCCACAGCCTCCTCGGTGTGCACCGCCGGGGAGGCCTTGCCGCGCCAGGACGCGAGCGCCGCGACCAGTGCGGCGCCGCCTGACGCGGCGAAGCACAGGGTGAGTGGCAGCTGTCCGACCAGCAGTCCCACCGCGGCGGCACCAGCCGAAGAGCCCGCGTTCACGGCGGTGTTGACCCACGCCCCTGCCTGGGTGCGGAAACCGAGCGGCGCGGCCTCGTCCGCGAGCAGGTAGGAGGTCGTCAGCGCCGGTGCGACGAACAGCCCCGCGACGGCCATGGCGACGGAGAGTGTCAAGAGGCCCGGTGCCCAACCGGCCGCGCCCAGGGCGAGGGCCAGGCCGACCGCCAGCAGCGGAAGCCGAACGCGGGCGGACACACGCCAGTTGACAGCGCCGTTCAGGAGTCCGCCCACTGCACTGCCCGCCGACAGTGCGGCGAGCACCCAGGCGACGGTGCCGTCCCCGTGATGCCGCTGCTCGGCGAAGGCCAGCACCAGGAGTTCGACGGCGCCCAGCGCGAGCCCCACTCCTCCAGCGACAACAACGGGTTGCCGCAGCCCGTGCCGACCCCGCATCCGCAGGCGTACACGGGAGGCCCGCACGGCCACGCCCCGCACGGCCGGAGACGTGGCGAACCCCAGGGTCCCGGCCCCCACCAACGCGGCACTCACGGCGACCCCGGCCGCGGGAGGCGCGAACCCGACCACCAACCCCACGAGCAGGGGCCCGGTCACGAACGTCAGCTCCTCGGCGACCCCGTCCAGGCTGTACGCGCGCTGCAGCAGCCGCCGGTCCCCTGTGAGCTCACCCCATACGGCACGCATGGCGGCTCCGAGCGGCGGCGTACAGGCCCCGGCGGCCACGGCGACCACCGTCAGCAGCACGGGCGGGGCACCCGGCCGCCAGCTCACCGCCGCCAGCACACCGAGTAGCCCCGCGTACAGCGCGGCCATGGGCAGCAGCGCCCGGCGCGGGCCGTGCCGGTCGACCAGAGCCGCCCGCAGGGGCGTCAGAAACACACTGGCGGCGCCGAAGAGCGCCATCACGGTGCCGGCCACGGCGTAGGACCCAGTGGCCCGGCTCACCGCCAGCATCACGGCCAGGGAGACCATCCCGTACGAGAGCCGACCCACGACGGCCGCGGCGAAGGTGCGCTTGGCGTAGGGCATGCGCAGAACCGCGGCATACGAAGGCCGCGTTGAAGACGCAGACATGCGAAGAGTTCCTCAAGGAGGGGGCGCCGAGACGGGCGCCCGGGCAAACAGGGACGCCTGATCGCCGCGACGGCGGCGTCGATACGCTGCCGATCGCGGGCCGGGGCGGGCCCTATGCCAAGAGGAGGAACACGCGGTCAAGATAACAGCGACGCATTCAGCCTGTCCGGCGTTTTGAGGGCGAGGCTGCAACGCCGATACAGGGGTCTTCGAGCCCTCGGGAACAGGATGGGACGGGTAGGAGCAGCCGGGGGCCGAAAGCCCTCCTGCCGACCCTCAGTTTTCCGTGATCCCCGCCACCAGCTCGTCCGCCGCCCGGTACGGGTCGAGCTGCCCGGCCACTATCCGCTCAGCGAGAGCGCCGAGGCGGCGGTCGCCGTGCAGATCCCCGATCCGCTCCCGGAGTGCCGTGACCGCGATCATCTCCCAGCGGCTACGCCACCGTCACTTCCTGGAGGAGCACGACGCCGTACCTGGGGTGACCGCCAGGCGGACAGTGCGGATAGGGACGCGGACACGGGGGTCGCATCGCGGCCAGGCCGAGCCGCCGCGATGATCCATCCCGCCGCACCGCACGGGCTGTGCCGACACCTCCTCGGCGCTGCCTGCTTTTCCCCTTCCGTTTCCATGGGCAGCCCTCACTGTTGGTTCGTCGTGCCGCCCGACGCCAGGGCCATGCCCAGCGGAGTGCGCTCGTACAGCACCTGGTGCCCGTACCGCCGCGAGACGAGCAGGCCCGCGGCCCGTAGCGTCGACAGGTGTGCGGACACGGAGGAGGGCGCGAGGCCGAGGCGGTGGGCGAGGGCCGTTGTGGTGGCGGGCTCGTCGAGCGCGGTCAGCACGCCGGCCCGGCCGCGGCCGAGGAGGCGTACGAGAGCGTCGGAGGCGCGGTCGGTCGGCGACGCCCACAGGCCGCCGATGCCGCGCGCCGGGTAGACCAGGGTGGGCTGCCACGGCGGGTCGAAGCCGCTCACCACGTCCGGCCAGGAGAAGACGCTGGGCATCAACACCAGGCCCTGACCGCCCAGGTCACGTACGTGCTCGCCCTTCCGGTCGACCGTGAGCGTGCCCGTCCCCCAGGCGAACCGCCGGTCCAGCTCGGGCAGCAGCCCGCCGAGGCCCACCTCGGCGAGACGGCGCGAATGGAAGACGACGTCGGCTTCCAGCAGGGCACGCAGCCGCGGCCAGTCCGGCTCGACGAGGGTGTGCCAGGTCGCCTCCAGCAGGTCGGCCAGTTGCTGGACCATACGGACGGGATCCCTCAACAAGGCGCGCCCGAGAGGAGATTCGGCGGCTCCCGGAGTATCCGCGAGCGCGCGTGCCGTATCCTCGCGGGCCTCCCGGGGATGTACCGCGCGGACAGCCGCGATCTCCTCCTCGAACGGGGCGGCCGGACCGATCGGCGGCGGACACAGCCAGTCGGGGGTGTGCCCACGCTGCGGCATCAGCAGCCACAGCGGCGTGAGGTCGAGCCCGGCGGCAGCCGAACGGATACGGCGCAGCCAGCTCGCGTGATAGCCGTGCCGCTCCGGCCGGTTCAGCGTGCGTACCGCTTCCTGCGTCTCCCACAGCGGGGACACCGAGAACCGGCACTGCAGCAGGTCGTCCTCGCCGAAGTGCAGACGGAAGGGCACTGAACCCCGCACCTCCCTCGACGACTCGGCAGCCCCGAAGATTCGGCCTGTGCCGAAACTCTACGGCGACCGGCACCCGCACTTGCAACCTGCTGCCCATGCCGGAAGAGCTGCAACAGAAGGACCCAACGACGCTGCCCGCGCCACCTGACACCGCCGGTTACGGAGCCGCCTTCGCCGTACGAGAGTTCCGCGCCGTCTTCGCCGCCCACGCCCTCTCCCTCCTCGGCGTCGTCATCAGCGAGATCGCGCTGACCGTGCTCGTGTACGGGCTGACCGGATCGCCCCTGCTCAGCGCGCTCGCTTTCGCGCTGGGGTTCCTGCCGTACCTGCTGGGCGGGACGCTGCTTGCCGGGGTCGCGGACCGGTTCCCGGCGCGGCGGGTGCTCGTCGGGTGCGACCTGGTGTGTGCCGGGTGCGCGGCGCTGATGGCGATGCCGTCGACGCCGGTCGCCGCGCTGCTCGCGCTGCGGTGCGTCATCGCGGCCGTGGCGCCCGTGTTCAACGGGACGCGGATTGCCACGCTGACCGAGATCCTCGGGGACGGCGACCTTTTCGTCCTCGGGCGTTCGCTGTTGCGGATGGTCTCGCAGAGCGCCGTGCTCTTGGGCTTCGGACTCGGCGGCGTCCTGCTCACCTTCGTCCCGCCGCGCGGAGCGCTGGCCATCACCCTGGGCACCTTCCTGACCTCGGCGCTCCTTCTACGCTTCGGAACACGACGCAGGCCCGCGCGCGCCGGAGGCGGATCGCTTGTGCGGTACTCGCTCGCCGGCACCCGCGACGTCCTCCGCGACCGCCGCATCCGGACGCTCCTGCTGCTCCTGTGGGCACCTCCGATGTTCGTCGTCGCCCCCGAGGCGCTGGCCGCCGCCTACGCGGACGAGATCGGGGTCGGCGCGGCCGGCGTAGGACTGCTGATGTGCACGATGCCGATCGGCACGATCGCCGGTGAGCTCTACGCCGGTGCCGCGCTGTCACCCGCGGCCCGCTCCCGGATCGTGCTGCCTCTCGCGGGCGGCACTCTGCTGCCCTTCCTCCTTTTCCCACTCCACCCGGGCCTCGGCTGGATCCTGCTCGCGCTGCTCCTCGCCGGGGCGGCGGGCGCGTACACCCTCGGTCTCGACCGCTGGTTCGTGGACGCCGTTCCCGAAGAACTGCGCGGGCGGGCTATGACCGTGCACACGGCCGGGCTCATGACGATCCAGGGCGTGGGGATGGCGCTGGCCGGGGCCGCCGCCGAGTTCTGGTCGGTGAGCACGGTGGTGGGCTCGGTCGGTGTGTTCGGGACCGTCTGCTGCGTACTCCTGGTGCTGGAGGTGCGGCGTACTGGACGTACGGCGGGAGTCGGGGACCGATCCGCGAGACGGGGCTGACCACGATATGACCGGCCGGTAGGGTCTTTGCCGTGCCGAAGCCGCTCAGTCTTCCTTTCGATCCCATCGCCCGCGCCGACGAACTCTGGAAGCAGCGCTGGGGGTCCGTGCCGTCCATGGCCGCGATCACCTCGATCATGCGTGCGCACCAGATCCTGCTGGCCGAGGTCGACGCGGTCGTCAAGCCGTACGGGCTGACGTTCGCGCGCTACGAGGCACTCGTACTGCTGAACTTCTCCAAAGCCGGCGAACTGCCGATGTCGAAGATCGGCGAGCGGCTCATGGTGCACCCCACGTCGGTGACGAACACCGTTGACCGGCTGGTCAGGTCGGGCCTGGTGGACAAGCGGCCCAATCCCAACGACGGGCGTGGCACGCTCGCCTCCATCACCGACAAGGGCCGCGAGGTCGTAGAGGCCGCCACCCGCGACTTGATGGCGATGGACTTCGGGCTCGGGGTGTACGACGCGGAGGAGTGCGCGGAGATCTTCGCGATGCTGCGGCCTCTGCGCATCGCCGCGCACGACTTCGAGGAAGGGTAGGACCGGGGCGTTCGGGTCCGGGGGCGCCCGAAGATCGTACGAAACCGCCGGTTACGCTCGTGCGCATGAAAAAGAGCGTGCTGACCCGCTACCGCGTCATGGCCTACGTCACCGGTGTGCTGCTGGTCCTGCTGACCCTCGGGATGGTCGGCAAGTACGTGCTCGACGTGGACGGCGCCGCGGACTTCACGCGCGTGGTCAGTATCGCGCACGGCTGGCTGTACGTCGTCTACCTGGTGTTCGCCTTCGACCTGGGCTCCAAGGCGAAGTGGCCGGTGCCCAAGCTGCTGTGGGTGCTGCTCGCGGGCACGGTTCCGACGGCCGCGTTCTTCGTGGAGCGCAAGGTCACGCGTGAGCTGGAGGCCAAGGTCGTGGACGACCCGGGCGCCGTAGCCAAGGCCTGAACCACGAAAGCCGGAGCCACCACCGCCATGGAGTAGTCCATGGCGGTCTGCCATCGACATTTACTTGGACGTCCTAGTAAATTCGAAGGTATGGACGCTGACGCCATCGAAGAGGGTCGCCGACGCTGGCAGGCCCGATACGACGCTTCACGCAAGCGTGAGGCCGACTTCACGACGCTCTCGGGCGATCCTGTGGAGCCGGTGTACGGGCCACGGCCCGGAGACGCGTACGAGGGTTTCGAGCGGATCGGCTGGCCGGGCGAGTACCCCTACACGCGGGGGCTCTACGCGACGGGCTACCGAGGGCGGACATGGACCATCCGGCAGTTCGCCGGGTTCGGGAACGCCGAGCAGACCAACGAGCGCTACAAGTCGATCCTCGCCAACGGCGGGGGCGGTCTGTCCGTGGCCTTCGACATGCCCACGCTCATGGGGCGCGACTCCGACGATCCGCGTTCGCTCGGTGAGGTCGGGCACTGCGGGGTCGCGATCGACTCCGCCGCGGACATGGAGGTCCTGTTCAAGGACATCCCGCTGGGTGACGTCACGACGTCGATGACGATCAGCGGGCCCGCCGTGCCGGTCTTCTGCATGTACCTGGTCGCGGCCGAGCGCCAGGGCATCGACCCGGCCTTGCTGAACGGCACGCTCCAGACGGACATCTTCAAGGAGTACATCGCGCAGAAGGAGTGGCTCTTCCAGCCGGAGCCACACCTACGTCTCATCGGCGACCTGATGGAGCACTGCGCGTCGAAGATCCCCGCATACAAGCCGCTGTCCGTCTCCGGCTACCACATCCGTGAGGCCGGCTCGACGGCCGCGCAGGAACTGGCGTACACCCTCGCCGACGGGTTCGGGTACGTCGAGCTGGGGCTCTCGCGCGGCCTGGACGTCGATGTGTTCGCTCCCGGGCTCTCCTTCTTCTTCGACGCGCATCTCGATTTCTTCGAGGAGATCGCCAAGTTCCGGGCGGCGCGGCGGATTTGGGCGCGGTGGCTGCGGGATGTGTACGGCGCGAAGTCCGAGAAGGCGCAGTGGCTGCGATTCCACACGCAGACCGCCGGTGTCTCGCTGACGGCGCAGCAGCCGTACAACAACGTCGTGCGTACGGCGGTCGAGGCGCTGGCTGCCGTGCTGGGCGGGACCAACTCGCTGCACACCAACGCGCTGGACGAGACGCTGGCGCTGCCCTCCGAGCAGGCGGCCGAGATCGCGCTGCGTACGCAGCAGGTACTGATGGAGGAGACAGGGGTCGCCAACGTGGCGGACCCGCTGGGTGGTTCGTGGTTCGTGGAGCAGCTGACCGACCGGATCGAGGCGGATGCCGAGAAGATCTTCGAGCAGATCAGGGAGCGGGGGCTCAGGGCCCACCCGGACGGGCAGCACCCCGTCGGGCCCATCACCTCCGGGATTCTGCGGGGTATCGAGGACGGCTGGTTCACCGGGGAGATCGCCGAGTCCGCCTTCCAGTACCAGCAGGCCCTGGAGAAGGGGGACAAGCGGGTGGTCGGGGTGAACGTCCACCACGGCTCTGTGACCGGTGACCTGGAGATTCTGCGGGTCAGTCACGAGGTGGAGCGGGAGCAGGTGCGGGTGCTCGCCGATCGCCGGTCGGGCCGGGACGAGGCAGTCGTCCGGGGTGCCCTGGACGCGATGCTTACCGCCGCGCGGGACGGCTCGAACATGATCGAGCCGATGCTGGAGGCGGTACGGGCGGAGGCGACGCTGGGGGAGATCTGCGACGCCCTCCGGGACGAGTGGGGGGTGTATACGGAACCGGCGGGGTTCTAGCGTCGACGGTGTCGTTCGCTGAGGGCGGTGAGGGCTTGCTGTTCCCCTCGCCGCCTTTTCGTGCGCCGACCTGATGCGTGCCAGGGTTTGGCCCATGGCGGTCTGGCCGTGCTGACGTCCATCACCTGGCAAGGGGACCGGCAGATGTAGGCGCGTGAAGCGCTTGGAGAATGGCTGCCCGCTCTCGGGAGCGGGCCTCAGGCCATTGACGATGCGGTCAGGCCGTTCAGTAGGAGCACGGTGAAGCTCCGGGTCCAGTCGGTGTCGACGGACTCTGCGCTCACCAGGGCCCGGTGCACCACCGCGCCCGCGATCACGTCGAAGATGAGGTCCGTGGTGCGAGCCGCGGCTTCGGGGTCGCTCTCCTCCGGCAGCTCCCCGCGTTGCTGGGCCCGGGCCCGGCCCTCCAGGACCAGGCGTTTCTGGCGGTCCACGATCGACGACCGGATGCGGTCGCGCAGTGCGTCGTCGCGGACCGACTCCGCGACCACCGCCATCAGGCCGCTCTTCGCCTCCGGGCGCGCCAGGATCGCTGCGAATTGGAGCACCACGCCCTCGACATCCGCCGCGAGGTTGCCGCGGTCGGGAATTTCCAGTTCGTCGAAGAGCTCCGCCACCGCGTCGACGACCAGTTCGTTCTTGCCGGCCCAGCGGCGGTAGAGGGTCGTCTTGGCGACGCCCGCACGCGTCGCCACATCGCCGAGCGTCAGTTTGGACCAGCCGAGTTCGACCAACGCCGCCCGCGTCGCCGCCAGGATCGCCGCGTCAGCGGTGGCGCTGCGGGGGCGGCCCCCTGTGGCATGTGGGGCGGAAGTGCGGCTGTGCATTCGTTGACCATAGCGGGCGGTTCCTGTGACTCGGTGCGGGGAAGCAAGGTGAGGGAGATCACCGGGACTTGGTTCCGCGGGGGCTCCCGGTCCAGTTACGCTACGGCTCGTAGCGAAAGCCTGCGTACGAGCGACGACCACAGCGACGACCACGCGGCGCCGGGTGGGGACCCGGCGTCGAACGCCACGCGGCAGGCCCGGCTTGCACCGTGCTTTTCCGGTACGCACGCGGAGGGGGGAAGATGAACTCATGCAGCCACGGAACATGTCCATGAGCGGAGTCGTCGACCTCGCCGCGGTGAAGGCGGCCCAGGAGGCCAAGGCGAAGGCGGAGCAGGCGCGCGCCGAAGCGGCGAAGCAGGGCGGGGGAGGCGCTGTCTCCACGGCCAGCCTTGTGATCGACGTAGACGAGGCGGGTTTTGAGCGTGACGTCCTGCAGCGCTCCACCGAGGTGCCCGTCGTCATCGACTTCTGGGCCGAGTGGTGCGAGCCGTGCAAGCAGCTGAGCCCGCTCCTGGAGCGGCTCGCCGCCGAGTACAACGGCCGCTTCGTCCTCGCCAAGATCGACGTCGACGCCAATCAGATGCTGATGCAGCAGTTCGGGATCCAGGGGATCCCGGCCGTCTTCGCGGTGGTGGCCGGCCAGGCCCTGCCGCTCTTCCAGGGCGCCGCCCCCGAGCCGCAGATCAGGGGCACCCTGGACCAGCTCATCCAGGTCGCCGAGCAGCGCTTCGGTCTGACCGGCCTCACGGTCGACCCGGACGCCGAGGCCGGGCCCGGCGCCGAGGCCGAGGTCGATGCGGCTCCTGCGGTGCCGGCCGGTCCGTACGACGCGCTGCTCGAAGCCGCCGTACAGGCCCTGGATGCGGGGGACTTGGGCGGTGCGGTGCAGGCGTACAAGAACGTGCTGAGTGACGACCCGGGCAATACCGAGGCCAAACTGGGCCTTGCCCAGGCCGAGTTGCTCCAGCGCGTGCAGAACGCCGATGCGCAGCAGGTGCGCAAGGACGCCGCCGAGAAGCCGGCTGACGTGCAGGCTCAGATCGCCGCCGCGGACCTGGATCTGGTGGGTGGTCATGTCGAGGACGCGTTCGGGCGGCTTGTCGACACCGTGGCGCGTACAGCCGGTGACGACCGGGATGCCGCGCGTATGCGGCTGCTGGAGCTGTTCGAGGTGGTCGGCAGTGACGATCCGCGAGTGACCGCTGCACGCAGAGCACTGGCGCGCGCCCTGTTCTGACCGGTGGTTAAACCTCCGGGGCAACCACTGGGGCCCCTGTTGCCTGAGTGAGAGATTTGTCGACTGAGCGACCCTGCGGCCGTGTTTTACCAAATCTTGGTAAACGCGGCCGCTGTTACTTGGAGTAAGAGGCGGGCGTCGATCTGCCGGATTCCGTCCAAAGATCAACGGTTTTGTTACTCACTTCGGAGGCACCCTGCGTCGTCGGTCGATACCGGCGGGTCGTTGTTCGGTTATCCGGCCGTTACTAGCCAGTAACGAACCCCCTTGCGGAAGGCTGCGTGAATGCACCACGATCGGCGACGCTCGGTCCATTCCCGCGTCCCGACAGCCAATCGGGTCAACGGACTTCCTGGGTCCCCACCGAGTAGGAGCGGCGGCAGTGGCGCCACTCCTTGGACAGGGGGGTCTTTGCTTTCGGGCAGAGCCTGTCCGGCAGGTTGTGCGTGAAGTGTTCAGGCGCGACCAGTGGTTGTCGCTCGGGGGTGATCGCTTGTGTTGGGGCGCCCTGCGCGCCTCTGAGTACGGGCGCTCTCCTTCCCGAGGACGTAGCACTTCTCCCATCCCTGCCCGACTGAGCCGCCGACCGGGGGCCGTCAGGGCCGGAGATGTACGTCCGAGAAGGAGGAAATATGGAGTCCCAGGTGCGTGGCGGGACGAGATGGAAGCGGTTCGCGGTGGTCATGGTGCCCAGCGTGGCCGCGACGGCCGCGATAGGCATGGCCCTGGCCAACAGCGCTCTCGCCGCGTCGTTCAGCGTGTCGGGCCAGTCGTTCAAGGTGACGACCAAGGAGCTCAAGGGCACAGGCTTTTCGCAGTACGGCGCCATCGACGAGGGTTACACCCTCGACGGGAAGAAGACGGCGCACCCTGTCGCGGTCTCGGCGTTCAAGCAGGCGACGATCAAGAACCTGTGCCAGTCCGTCGTCACGCCGAACATCCCGGTGCTCGGCAATGTCAGCCTCATCCTCAGGGCCGGTGGCGGTAAGACGCCGGTCGAGGCGGAGAACCTGTACATCGACGTCGCCGACCTGAAGGCCGATGCCGAGTTCCGCAACATCGACATCGGTGTGGCCGCCGGAGACGCCAACAAGGGTCCCGGCATCGCCAAGGGTGACAAGGCGAACCCGTTCGGATTCGCGCAGCAGGCCGACGAGGTCCTGCTCAAGGACGTGGAGCAGACGGCGTGGGCGACCACCGCCGGAACCTTCAAGCTCAGCGGCCTTTCGATGAAGCTGTCCGCGGGCGTCAAGGAGTGCTACTAGGCACTCCGTGACGGGTGGGGGAGTCCCCCTTCCCCACCCGTCGCACCTCCTTCTCGTCTTTGAAGTCCGTCTGCAGATCCGTCGGATGTCGTGATTGATGTCCGTCCGACGCCACCCGGTCCGTACACTCGCCACCCCCCACACCACGCCCCCAGCTTTTACCTCTCACAGCAACGCCGTTCCAGGGAGCTGTTTTCCATGAGCGCCGAGACTCCAGCCACGCGCAGCCAGTTCACCGATAAGCGGCTGCGGTTCCGCGCCTGGAGGGGCAGCCGGCCGTTCTGGGCCGGCCTGTTCATCCTGCTCGGCGGGATCCCGATCATGTATTTCCCGTATGCGAATCTCCAGATAGGTCACCTGACCCTGGCGATGGCCACCACCGCGGGCGCGGGTTCCCTGATCATCGGCGTGCTGCTGATCGTGCTCGGGATCAGTCTGTGGTTCCAGAAGCATGTACGGGTCTTCGCCGGCGTGGCGGCGATCCTGCTGGCGCTGGTGTCCATCCCGGTGTCCAACCTCGGCGGGTTCCTCATCGGCTTCCTGCTCGCGCTGTTCGGCGGCGCGATGGCCGTGTCCTGGGCGCCCGGCGAGGAGCCCACGGCGACGCCGGCCAAGACGGACCGTACGGACGAAGGAGGCGCCCCCGAAGCCATGGCGGCGGGCGGGGCGAGCGAGCCGAACGATCTGTCAGGAACGAGCCCGAGCAACGGGGCGAACGGGAGGCACAGTGCCTGAGGAGGTCCACCGCGTGGACGCGGGAGAGCCCCGGGCGAGAACCGGGCCGCGGCATGCAGCCCCCAAGAAGCCCTTGTTGACGAGGCTGCAGATGCCCGCGGGCAAGGCGGTGGCCATCGCGTCGATGCCGACCGCGATCCTCATGGGCATGGGCCTCACGCCGACGCTCGCCCGGGCCGACGACAAGCCGTCGGCGAAGAACCTGACGATCGACGAGTACAAGGAGTGCGTCGACGCGCTGGAGGAGGAGACCGAGGAGGACAAGGACGCGTCGGCGTCGCCCTCGCCCTCAGCCTCGACGAGCGACCCCGCGTCCGACGAGAAGGAGGAGCAGGGCTCCTCGGGTGAGGACGCTTCGGGCGACAGCTCCGCGGACAACGGCTCGTCGGACAACGGCTCTTCGTCGGATTCAGGTTCCGACGACAAGCCCGAGCCGACGCCGTCCCCCTCGGAGCCCACGGCGCCCGCCGAGGAGGCCGAGCCGACCCCGTCGCCGTCCCCCTCGGAGTCAGAGTCGAAGAACCCGCTCGACCCGCTGGGCCTCGGCGAGGCACTGGAGGACCTCTTCACGCCCGACGACAAGGAGCAGGAGGAAGGGGAGGCGGCTGCCAGCCCGTCGCCCACTCCCTCCCCGTCGGCGAGCGAGGACGAGGCCGAGACGGCCGAGGCCGCTGCTGGGGACGCCGCGGACAAGGCGACCGACACGGCCGAGGATGCCGCCAAGGACGTCACGGACACGGCGGACGACGCGGCCGAGAAGGCCGAGGAGACCGCAGAGGACACCGCGGAGAAGGCGGAGCAGGCAGCCGACGAGGCCACCGCGTCCCCGTCCCCCAGCCCGTCCGAGAGCTCCACCACGGACCCGGAGGACTGCCCGGCCGCCACGGACGACGAGGGCGGCGTCGAGCAGGGCATCCCGGCCCTGGCCGACGACCCCTGGCAGCTGGAGGCCAGCTCGCTGCTGCTCAAGGGCGCCGACTACCAGGGCATCGTCAAGGTGAAGACCGCCAACGGCACGGTCAAGGAGGTCCTGAAGTACGTGATCTCCGACGGTACCGACATCGGTGATCTGCACCAGACCGTCGACGACAAGGATGCCGGGGCGAAGCACCACGTGCAGGCGGCCAAGGGCTCCACGTCCACCATCCGTGACGGCAAGACGGTCATGTACACGGAGAGCATCTCCGGCAACCTGCTCGGTCTGATCCCGGTCACGTTCGACCCGAAGCACCCGCCGCCGCTGAACATCCCGCTGATCTACTTCACCAAGGTGAAGGTCGTGCAGGCCGCCCAGTTCGGGGGAACACTGACCGTCCCCGGCCTGCAGCAGTACAGCACGCCGCTCGGGTAGTCCCACAGGGCTGGTCGTCCGGGAACCACACATACTCCCCTAGTGCCTCAGGGGCCTGGGAGGGACCCACTGAGGGCGCCCCCCGCGCGGCGGGGGGCGCCCTCAGTGGCGTGTCGGAAGGGGACCGGAGCGGGTCAGCCGCCCAGGTGGTGCACCCGGACCATGTTGGTGGTGCCGGGCACGCCGGGAGGCGAGCCGGCGGTGATGATCACCGTGTCGCCGTCGTTGAACCGCCTCAGCCTGACCATCTCCTGGTCGACCAGGTCGACCATTTCGTCGGTGCTGCGCACAAGAGGCACGACGTGAGGCTCGACGCCCCAGCTCAGCGTGAGCTGGTTGCTGGTGGACTCGTCCGGGGTGAAGGCCAGGATCGGCTGGACCGCGCGATAGCGGGACAGCCGGCGGGCGGTGTCGCCGGACTGAGTGAAGGCCACCAGGCCCTTGGCGCCCAGGAAGTCCGCGATCTCACACGCGGCACGGGCCACCGAACCGCCTTGCGTGCGCGGCTTCTTGCCCGGTACGAGCGGTTGCAGGCCCTTGGAGAGCAGTTCCTGCTCGGCCGCCTGGACGATCTTCGACATCGTCTTCACGGTCTCGATCGGGAACGCGCCCACACTCGACTCCGCGGACAGCATGACGGCGTCCGCGCCGTCCAGGATCGCGTTGGCCACATCGGACGCCTCGGCGCGCGTGGGACGGGAGTTGGTGATCATCGACTCCATCATCTGGGTCGCGACGATCACCGGCTTGGCGTTGCGGCGGCACAGCTCCACGAGGCGCTTCTGCACCATCGGGACCTTCTCGAGCGGGTACTCGACGGCCAGGTCGCCGCGCGCGACCATGACGCCGTCGAAGGCCGCCACGACGGCGTCCATGTTCTCCACCGCCTGCGGCTTCTCCACCTTGGCGATGACGGGGACCCGGCGGCCCTCCTCGTCCATGATCTTGTGTACGTCGTTCACGTCGTCGGCGTCGCGCACGAAGGACAGCGCCACCAGGTCGCAGCCCATGCGCAGCGCGAAGCGCAGATCCTCGACGTCCTTCTCGGACAGCGCGGGCACGTTCACGGCCGTGCCGGGCAGGTTGATGCCCTTGTGGTCGGAGATCACGCCGCCCTCGATGACGACCGTGCGGACACGGGGGCCTTCGACCTCGACGACCTTCAGTTCGACGTTGCCGTCGTTGATCAGGACCTGGTCGCCCTTGGCGACGTCGCCCGGCAGGCCCTTGTAGGTCGTGCCGCAGATCGACTTGTCGCCCGGTACGTCCTCGGTGGTGATGGTGAACTCGTCACCGCGCTCCAGCTCGACGGGCCCCTCGGCGAAGGTCTCCAGCCGGATCTTCGGGCCCTGGAGGTCGGCCAGGACGCCGATCGCGCGGCCCGTCTCCTCGGCGGCGGCCCGGACACGGTCGTACCGCCCCTGGTGCTCGGCGTGCGAGCCGTGGCTGAAGTTGAAGCGGGCCACGTTCATGCCGGCCTCGATGAGCGACACAAGCTGCTCATGGGAGTCGACGGCTGGGCCCAGAGTGCAGACGATTTTCGAACGGCGCATGGGGGGATCCTAACGGTTTGTTTCACTGCGGAATATTCCGTCTGGTGGAAGATACAAAGGGGCGGAATGCCGCTCAGTTGAGGGCTTCAGAACCGCCCACCGGGAGCCTCAGAGGCTGCCCACAAGTGCGTACGTCTGGGTGGCGATCTCCAGTTCCTCGTCGGTCGGTACGACGGCCACCGCGACCCTCGCCCCCTCCGGCGAGACCAGCCGTGACTCGTCGGACCGTACGGAGTTGCGCTCGGCGTCGACCGCCAGGCCCAGCCCCTCCAGGCCTGCGACCGCAGCTTCGCGCACCGGGGCCGCGTTCTCACCGACCCCCGCCGTGAAGGCGATCGCGTCCACCCGGCCGAGCACCGCGTAATAGGCGCCGATGTATTTCCGCAGGCGGTGGATGTAGATGTCGAAGGCGAGCCGCGCCCGCTCGTCCCCTTCGTCGACGCGGCGACGGATCTCCCGCATGTCGTTGTCTCCGCACAGGCCGATCAGGCCGCTCTTCTTGTTCAGCAAAGTGTCGATCTCGTCCATGGACATCCCGCCAACACGTGCCAAATGAAAGATGACCGCCGGATCCAGGTCTCCGGACCGCGTACCCATCACCAGCCCCTCCAAAGGCGTCAGCCCCATGGACGTGTCCACGCACCTGCCCGCCCGGACAGCCGAGGCCGACGCTCCGTTGCCCAGGTGCAGCACGATGACGTTCACGTCCTCGGGCGCCTTGCCGAGCAGCTTCGCGGTAGCGCGCGAGACGTACGCGTGCGAGGTGCCGTGGAAGCCGTAGCGGCGGATGCGGTGCTCGTCGGCGGTCTCGACGTCGATCGCGTAGCGGGCCGCGGACTCCGGCATCGTCGTGTGGAACGCCGTGTCGAAGACGGCCACCTGCGGGAGGTCCGGGCGCAGTGCCTGTGCCGTACGAATGCCCGTCAGGTTGGCCGGGTTGTGCAGCGGCGCCACCGGGATCAGCCGCTCGATCTCCGCGAGGACCCGCTCGTCGATGACCGTCGGCTCCGTGAACTGCTTGCCGCCGTGCACGACCCGGTGACCGATCGCCGCCAACTCGGGTGAGTCCAGGCCGAGTCCGTCCTTGCCCAGCTCCTCGGCGACGGCCTTCAGGGCGGCCTCGTGGTCGGCGATCGGGCCGCTGAGCTCACGAGCTCGGCCCTCCTGCCGGGCGCCACCGCCGTTCGCCAGTTCCACCAAGGGGGTGTGCTTCAGGCGGGACGTCTCCTCGCCGATGCGCTCGACGAGACCCACCGCGAGGCGGCTGCTGTCACGCATGTCGAGCAGCTGGTACTTCACCGACGAGGAGCCGGAGTTGAGGACGAGGACGCGGGTGCCAGTCACAGGGCGGAAGCCTTCGCGGTCGGAGCCGGGGTCGTGGGCGACGGGCTGGGGGTCTGGGCCTGGATCGCCGTGATGGCGACGGTGTTCACGATGTCCCCGACGAGCGCGCCGCGGGACAGGTCGTTGACCGGCTTGCGCAGGCCCTGCAGAACCGGGCCGACGGCGATCGCCCCGGCCGAACGCTGCACGGCCTTGTACGTGTTGTTGCCGGTGTTGAGGTCCGGGAAGATCAGCACGGACGCCTGCCCGGCGACCTCGGACCCCGGCAGCTTGGTCGCCGCGACAGACGGCTCCACGGCGGCGTCGTACTGGATCGGGCCCTCGATCTTCAGATCGTCGCGGCTCGCGCGGACCAGCTCGGTGGCCCGGCGCACCTTGTCCACGTCCGCGCCCGAACCGGACGTCCCGGTCGAGTACGAGAGCATCGCGATCCGCGGCTCGACACCGAACCGCCGGGCGGTGGCGGCCGACTGGACCGCGATGTCGGCCAACTGCTCGGCGTTCGGATCGGGATTGACCGCGCAGTCCCCGTACACCAGGACCTTGTCGGCCAGGCACATGAAGAAGACGGACGACACGATCGACGCGTCCGGCCTGGTCTTGATGATCTCGAAGGCGGGCCGGATCGTCGCCGCGGTGGAGTGCACGCACCCCGACACCATGCCGTCGGCCAGCCCCTCCTCGACCATCAGGGTGCCGAAGTAGTTCACGTCCGCGACCACGTCGTACGCCAGCTCCACCGACACGCCCCTGTGCGCGCGCAGCGCGGCGTACTTCTCGGCGAAACGCTCGCGCAGCTCGGAGGTCGTCGGGTCGATGAGCTGTGCCTTGACGAGGTCGATGCCGAGGTCCGCGGCCTTCTTGCGGATCTGGTCCACCGGGCCGAGCAGCGTCAGCTCGCAGACGCCACGCCGCAGCAGCACCTCGGCGGCGTGCAGTACGCGCTCCTCGGTGCCCTCGGGCAGCACGACGCGACGCATGTCCGAGCGGGCCTGCTCCAGGAGCTGGTGCTCGAACATCATCGGCGTGACGCGGTCACTGCTCGGTGCCGAGACCCGGCTGAGGAGGCCGCCGGTGTCGACGTACCGCTCGAAGAGGCCGAGGGCGGTCTCCGCCTTGCGGGGCGTCCCCGCGTTCAACTTGCCTTCCATGCCGAAGAGTTCGGCCGCCGTCGGGAAGCTGTTGCCGGCCACCGAGACGACCGGGGTGCCGGGGGCGAGCCGGGCGGCCAGTGTGAGGACGTCGTCGCTGGGGCGCTCGTCCAGGGTGAGCAGGACGCCCGCGATGGGCGGGGTGCCGGCGCTGTGCGCGGCGAGGGCGCCCACGACGAGGTCGGCGCGGTCTCCGGGGGTGACGACCAGGCAGCCCGGGGTCAGGGCGCCGAGGAAGGTCGGCAGCATCGCGCCGCCGAACACGAAGTTCAGCGCGTCGCGTGCGAGCCCCGCGTCGTCGCCGAGCAGGACCCTGCCGCCGAGTGCGTGGGTGATCTGGGCGACCGTCGGCGCGGCCAGCGCGGGCTCGTCCGGCAGTACGTAACAGGGCACCGGGAGGCGGGAGTCGAGGCCCGCCTGGATCTCCGCGCGGGCCGGCGGGGCCACCCGGTTCACCACCATCGCGAGGACGTCACAGCCCAGATGGTCGTAGGCCCGGAACGCGTTGCGGGCCTCCGCCTGCACCGACTCCGCGGTCTGCTCGCGGCCGCCCACGACGGGGATGACCGAGGCGCCGAACTCGTTCGCCAGCCGGGCGTTGAGGGACAGCTCGTCCGGGAACTGTGTGTCCGCGTAGTCGGTGCCGAGGACCAGGACCACGTCGTAGTCGCGCGCCACCCGGTGGAAACGGTCCACCAGTTGCGAGACCAGCTCGTCGGTGCCCTGCTCGGCCTGGAGCGTGGAGGCCTCGTGGTAGTCCATGCCGTAGACCGTCGCCGGGTCCTGTGCGAGCCGGTAGCGGGCCCGCAGCAGTTCGAAGAGGCGGTCGGGATCGTCATGGACCAGCGGGCGGAACACCCCCACCCGGTCGACCTGGCGGGTCAGGAGCTCCATCACTCCCAGCTCGACGACCTGGCGCCCGTCGCCCCGGTCGATCCCGGTCACGTACACGCTGCGCGTCACGTGTGCTCTCCGTTTCCTCACTGGTCAAAATCAGCCGCTATCGTGGGGGTCGTGCGTGCCCTCTTGACAATACCTCTGAGCATGGTTAGGGCACCCGTCCCATCGGGGCGCGAAATGGCTGTCGGGGACCGGGTGGTCAAGAGGCGCTCAGGCCCACCGTGAAACAATCGGACCGGCTCACACGTACCGACAGCTCACGACAGCGCACAAGTACCGACAGCCCTTACGTACCAAGCAGCGAGCAGGAGAAACAGCACGATGCGTATCGGAGTTCTCACCGCAGGCGGCGACTGCCCGGGGCTGAACGCAGTGATCCGGTCGGTCGTGCACCGCGCCGTCGCTCACTACGGCGACGAGGTGATCGGCTTCGAGGACGGTTACGCGGGACTGCTCGACGGCCGCTACCGCACCCTCGACCTGGACGCGGTCAGCGGCATCCTCGCCCGCGGCGGCACCATTCTCGGCTCCTCCCGCCTCCAGCGCGACCGACTGCGCGAGGCCTGCGAGGGGGCCCAGGACGAGATGCGCGAGTTCGGCATCGACGCGCTCATCCCGATCGGCGGCGAGGGCACGCTCACGGCCGCCCGGATGCTCTCGGACGTAGGCCTGCCGGTCGTCGGCGTACCGAAGACGATCGACAACGACATCTCGTCCACCGACCGCACCTTCGGCTTCGACACCGCGGTCGGCGTCGCCACCGAGGCGATGGACCGCCTCAAGACCACCGCCGAGTCGCACCAGCGCGTCATGGTCGTCGAGGTCATGGGCCGCCACGCCGGCTGGATCGCGCTCGAGTCCGGCATGGCCGCCGGCGCCCACGGCATCTGCCTGCCCGAGCGTGCCTTCGACCCCGGCGACCTGGTCAAGATGGTCGAGGAGCGCTTCGCCCGCGGAAAGAAGTTCGCGGTGCTGTGTGTGGCCGAGGGCGCCCACCCCGCCGAGGGCACCATGGACTACGGCCACGGCGAGATCGACCAGTTCGGCCACGAGCGCTTCCAGGGCATCGGCACGGCACTCGCGTACGAACTGGAGCGGCGGCTCGGCAAGGAGGCCAAGCCGGTCATTCTCGGCCACGTCCAGCGCGGCGGCACACCGACGGCGTACGACCGCGTGCTCGCCACCCGCTTCGGCTGGCATGCCGTCGAAGCCGCCCACCGGGGCGAGTTCGGGCGGATGACGGCGCTGCGGGGCACGGAGATCGAGATGGTGCCGCTCGCGGAGGCGGTCACGGAACTGAAGACGGTGCCGAAGGACCGGATGGACGAGGCGGAGTCGGTGTTCTAGGCCGGTCCTGCGGCTGCTTCATGGGTCGTTGGGCCGTTGGGCGGTGGCTTTACGGGGCGTGGCGCTGGACGGTGGACCAGAAGTGGTCGACGACCTGGTCCAGGTAGTCCCGGGCCGCGCCCGCTTCGACGGCGACTGTTCCATTGCCCCAGCTCAGGGTGGGTGCCATCTGGAGCTGGTACTCCGTGTACAGCGACTCGAGCACGTTCTCCACGAGCCGCCGGTCCAGCGGCAACAGCTTGCTGACGGGACGCACGTACGCCTGCCAGCGCGTGGAGCACGCGCTGCGCAACAGCTCGGCGAGCTTCGGGCGGCGTCCCCTGACGGTGACGAGATCCGGCAGCGCGAGGCCGAGCACCTCGGTGAGGGCCGCGGACTGACGCTCGTTGCCGCGCCACTCGTTGTTCTCCTCCATCCGTAGGTACACGGCGAGTTCGAGTCCGACGGCCCGTGCGACATCCTCTGCCGGTATACCGCGCGCGAGCCGGAACTCCCGCAGCGTCTGTGGCGCGCCGATGAGTTCGGCAGGCGAGCACCACAACACGCCTGCGAGTGCGACGAGTTCGGCATTGCCGGGCGCCGCGACGCCTCTCTCCCAGGCGGCGACGAGGTCGGGTGTCACATAGGGCAGTCCGTACGAGGTCCGCATCCCGTACGCGACATGTTCCGGTCCCATGCCGAGCGCGCTGCGGAGTCTTCGGGCGACAGGGGCGTTGAAGGGCGGGGTGGGCTCAGGGGGTGGCGACTGGTGCACGTGCACAAGGTAGGGGTGCAGGGCCGCGGTGACTACGGTCTGTTCGGCCAGGATTACGGATTGTCGGATTCTACTGTTTCGGATACCCGTCCGATCGCTTCCGATGCGTGTCCGAGGTGGCTGGAGATCATCTGGCGAGAACTCGGTCCCGGCCACGAGGATGGCGCCGTACGTGCCCGCGCGAGCGGGCAGCACGAGCGTGAAGGGGCGGCACCGGTATGAGCAGCATCGACGGCCACATTCGCGAGCGGCTCCTGGCGCCGAACTTCTGGCATCTGGCCACGGTCGGCCCGGATGGCACACCGCAGGTTTCGCCCATGTGGGCGGACATCGAGGATGAGTACGTCATGGTCAACACGTCGATCGGCCGCGTGAAGGTCGACAACCTGCGGCGCAATTCGAACGTTTCGCTGTCCCACCATGACGCCGAGAACCCCTACGACCGCGTGGAGATCCGGGGCCGGGTCGCACGTTTCGTCGAGGGCGAGGTGGCTGAACGGGCCATGGACCGCCTGGCGCGGAAGTACATCGGCGAGGATCGCTATCCGTGGCTGCTTCCCGGGGAGCAGCGCGTGATGTTGTTGATCGAGCCGACGCGGGTGCGGCATGTGGTGGGGGTGGAGCGGTTCCGTCCTGGGGTGCTGCCGGAGTGAGTTGAGGCCTTACAGCAGGTGGTCGGCCTTTCCGGCCTTGATGTCGAGGATGAGGGTGCGGAGGGCTTCGCGGGTGTCGGTGAGGTAGCGGTCTTCTTGGCCGGCGATGGCTATGTAGGCGTTGTTGTCGGGATCGGTGCCTATGCGGAAGCAGTTGGCGCCTTCGCCGCAGTACGGCTCTTCCCAGGTGATGTCCGGCACGGGTTCTCCTAGAGGTCGTCGGCGAGGGTGCGGATGAAGTCGCGTGAGGTTTTCGGGGTGAGCGCGACAGCTTGGGTGGCGTCGAGTTGGGCCCGGTACTTGCGGAGCTGAGTCTCCGAGTCGATGAACTCCGGGCCGTGGGTGCTGTCGAGCTCCACGGTGTCGAGGCGGGGAACTGTGGACTCGGCGTAGACGACGGACTGGCCGGCGCCGGGGAAGCCGCCCGCCTTGAACGGAATGACCCGCACGGTCACGGAGTCGCGCTCGGACATCTGCAGCAGGTGCTCCAGTTGTCGCCGTGCCACCGCCGGTCCGCCGAACTCCATACGGAGGGCGGCCTCGTGGAGGATCACGTCGAGGGCTGGGGGCTCCGGCCGGTCGAGCACCTGCTGCCGGTCGATCCGGTGGGCGACGCGGGTCTCGACGTCGGCCGCGGGCAGAGGCGGGATCACGGCTTCGAAGACGGCTCGGGCATGTTCCTCGGTCTGGAGCAGCCCTGGCAGGTGCACGGTGACGGCGATGCGTAGCCGCTTGGCGTGCCACTCCAGTTCGGCGATGTCCAAGAAGGCGTCCCGGAGTTGGCCCCGGTAGGCCTCCCACCATCCCTTGTCGCGCCCGGCGGCCATGGCGGCGAGGGCTTCGACGAGATCCCGGTCCGTGCAGCCGTAGTTGCTCGCGAGGGTGCGTACGCGTTCGGGGCTGATGCCGGAGCGGCCCGATTCCATGTTGGGGACGTTCGTGCGGGGGACGTTCAGCAGGCCGGCCGCGTGCTCCGTCGTCATTCCGGCCGCGACGCGCATCTTGCGCAACTCCGCGCCGAGCCGCCGTTGGCGCTCCGTTGGTGTGCTCCTGGGCGGCATGTGCCCTCTCCTGTTCGGCCGTTGACTGGATCAGTCTGCCGCCGGGGCGCGTGATCGGTCCACCGGGAGGTTCATGAGAGGTAGTACACGTACTCCTCTAATGCTCTACAGTCGGTGACGAGTCGCTTACGGCCCGACGCAGTCGGAAGTGCATCGCGAGCCTGCCCAGGTTCTCCTTCCCTGGGAGGGGTGGGCTCGCGTCAGGGAGACAAGCCACCGGTCGGGTCGAGGCGTCAAGGTCCATCAATTCGCCGAGTTCTCACAGGAGTTCCGCATGCCCGCAACAGCCGTCTCCGTCTGCCCCGTCCTCAACGACGTGACGGTGGCAACCCCGTCACCGTCACCCGACACCCTCGCTTACAGCCTCACGCTTCCCGCCGATCTGACCAGCCCTCGCATCGCTCGGGCGACGACCAGGGCGGTCCTCCAATTGCATCGGCTGGAGGACGTGACGGATGCGGCGGTGCAGGTGGTGGGTGAACTGGCCGCGTGTGCTTGCCGGTTCACGTCGGGGGCCGAGGTGTATCTGTCGCTGCGTTGCCGGGAGGGGGCGTTGCGGGTGATCTTCTACGACGGGCATCCACGGCATACGCATCCTCGGCTGGCGGTGGCTTGTGATGCGCGGCGGAGGGCGGCGTTGCGGGTGTTGGGGTGCGTGGTGCGGGCTTGTGAGGGGGAGTGGGGGTTCGGGCAGGCACGGGAGCCTGGGGGCGGGACTCGGATGTGGGCGGTTCTGCCTTGGCGGGGGGCTCGGGGCTATGCGGGGGTGGGGGGTGGGGGGTGAGGCGGGATGAGATGCGAGCCGGGCGCTATTCCTGGTCTTCGGCCCGGGTGCGGGCTTGGGTGGCTCGGTCGGGGGCGTTGGCGTGGGTGAAGGCGTCAGCGGCCTGGAGCCAGCAGGCGCGGGCGTCGGAAGGACGGCCGGCGGACTCGTGGGCGGAGGCCAGGTTGCGGAGGGTCCGGCCTGCCCGGTACCAGTCCTCGAACTCCCGGAAGATCTCCAGGGCCTTGCCGTACGCCTCAATCGCCTCCTCCGCCGGGCCCGCCTTCTCCAGGGCAATGCCGAGGCAGGTCCACGCGATGCCCTCGTGGTGGCGGTCCCCGGCCGCCTGGTGCAGGTCGCGGGCGCGGGTGTGAGCGTCGACCGCCTCCCCCACCCGGCCCGCCTTCTCCAGGGCAATGCCAAGGCAGGTCCACGCGATGCCCTCGCGCTGGCGGTCCCCGGCCGCCCGGTGCAGGTCGCGGGCGCGGGTGTGAGCGTCGACCGCCTCCCCCACCCGGCCCGCCTCCCGGAGGGCGTTGCCGAGGTTGGTCCACGCATCGCCCTCGCCAAGGCGGTTCCCGGCGCGGTGGGCGGCCTCCCGGGCGGCCCGGGCAACGGTGATCCAGTCGTCGAAGGACCGCCGCCAGCGCAGGTACACCGCCAGGCATTCGGCCAGCCGCACCGCCGCATCCGCGTACCGCTGGGGTATCGGGATGGGGCGAGGCCTTGGGGCCCCTGTCGCGCGCCGTACCAACACCAACTGGCAGATTCGGGCCACCCGATCACTGCCCACTCGTGACCTGACCTGGGATTTTCTCAGCTGTCATTGGCCCAAATCTGCCAATTTCCCTCAACACGGCCCAGAGGACGGCCCGGAGCGAACGCCCGCCTTCAGATTTCAGGGTCGGGGGTGAACCAAGCTCGGGATGACTGCGGCGCCGTAAGCAAAAGGATCATCACGATTGCGAGCAGAAGGGTCAGGAACCCGAACAATATCGCCATGACCCGGGCGCCGCGATTGCCTTGCCACAGGCCGAGGGCTATCGAGCCCGGTAGGAGTGCGACGAGGCTGAGTAGCGCGAAACCCGGCTCGCCGCCTGTGATCGCAATGACCACACCAGAGACCAGAATGAAAGCGGCCATCAACGCATAGATCACAGCCGCTCCGACGACCGGCGTCGGCGGTCTGTGCATCTCATCTGAGGTCGTCATCTGGCTGACGATAGCGCCGCCGGCCCGGGACCGGTCCCGACGTCCGCCGTCGTCCCTACACCCGGGCCGAGGCCCTGGACGAAGCCGACCGAGCGCGCGTCCGCGCGGAGGCGACAGACCCCAGGCCCGCCTCCTCCAATTCTCACCCCTTGACCGCCCCACCCAATGCAAAGCCCCCGCCCAACCTCCGCGCGACGAGCACATACAACAAAATCACCGGCGTCGAGTAAATAATCGAGAACGCGGCCAACTGCCCATAAACCACTGTCCCCCGATTCCCGAAGAAGTCATTGATGCTCACCGAAGCCGGCATCTGATCCGGACTCAGCAGCAGCATGAACGGCACAAAGAAGTTCCCCCACATCATCACGAACGAGAAGACCGTCACCACTCCCACACCCGGCCCCATCAGCGGCAGCACGATCCGCAGCAGCGACTGGAACGACGACGCGCCGTCCGTCCAGGCCGCCTCCTCCAACTCCTTCGGCACCCCGTCCATGAAATTCTTCATCAGCCAAATGGCAAAAGGCAGTTGAGAAGCCGCGAAGAAGAAGATCGTGCCCTGCATGGTGTCGATCAGGTCCACCTGCACGAACAACGCGTACACCGGAACCATGATCGCCGTGATCGGCAGACTCGTTGCGAAGAGAATCGTCAGCAGGAACGGCCGGTTGAGCCGGGACCGGAACCGTGACAGCGGGTAGGCCGCCAGAGCCGCGCAGACGACCGTCAGCAGGGTCGCCCCGCCGCACAGGATCAGGCTGTTGAGCAGGGGCGTGAAAGTGATGTCGGGTTCGAGTACGGCGTCGAAGTTGTCCAGGGTGACGCCGTCGGGGATCTTCACCTGCAGGTTGGCGTCCGGGTCCAGGGCGGAGAGGACCACCCAGGCCAGCGGCAGGACGAAGGCCGCCGCTACGACGAGGAGGCCGGCGTCGGCGGCGTAACGGCGGTTGGCGCGGCGGGACTTGAGGGTCGGAGCTACGGGCATCTCAGACCTCCGTCCGCAGCAGTCGCAGATAGACGACCGAGAACAGCGAACCGACCACGAGAAGCAAGAGCGCCACGGCAGTCCCGTACCCGATCATGCTTTTCTGGAAGGCCTGTTCGTACATGAAGAGGGGGAGGGTCTGACTGCGGTTTCCCGGGCCGCCTCTCGTCATGACCCAGATCAGGCCGAAGACCGACAGCGTCTGGAGCGTGTTGAGCATCAGGTTCGTACCGATGGAACGTCTGATCATCGGGAGCGTGATGTGCCACATGCGGTGCCAGCCGCCCGCACCGTCGACCTCCGCGGCTTCCGTGATCTCCTTCGGGATCTCATTCAGCGCCGCCGAGTACACCAGCATCGAGAAAGCCGTGCCCCGCCATACGTTGGCGAAGGAGACGGCCAGGATCGGGAGCGTGAACAGCCAGTTCTGGGACGGGAGATGCAGCCAGTCCAGAATGGCGTTCAACGTGCCTTCGCGGCGGAAGAAGGCGTACAGGAGGAAGCCTGCTACGACTTCCGGCAGTACCCAGGCCGTGATCACGATGCCGCCCGTGAGCGTGCGAACGGGCTTTGACGCGCGCTGCATGAGCGAGGCGAGGGCCAGGCCCAGGGTGTTCTGGCCGATGAGGGAGCTGAGGACGGTGAACACCAGCGTCAGCCATACGGCGTTGAGGAACGCATCGTCCTGGAAGGCCTCGCGGAAGTTGTCGAAGCCGACGAAGGACGACTCGGCCTGGCCGGTGAGTTGGAGGTCCGTGAAGGCGATGTAGGCGCAGTACGCGATGGGGCCCGCGAGGAAGAGGACCAGGAGGACGAGGGCGGGGGAGACGGGGAGGGCTCGGGTGAGTGTGCGGCGCAGGGAGCGGCTCTTCGGCGTGGGCGGTGGGGCGGTCGGTCCTGGCGCGGTCTTGACGACGCCGGGACCGGCCGGGGGCGCGGCGGTCATGAACGGCTGCTCACTTCTCGCTCAACTCCCGCTTCTCGCTCACTTCTTGATCACTTGGTTGTCCGTGGCCGACTTGAGTTCCTCGTCGTAGCCGCTCGCCGCCTCCTCGACCGAGCTGTCGCCCGTCGTCACACCCTCCATGGCCTCCTGGATCGCCGTCGAGACCTTCGGATACGCGGGGTAGGCGGGACGGTAGTGCGTAATGGACACCAAGTCCGTGAAGAACTTGATGCCGGGCTGCGCCTTTTGGTACTCGGGGTCGTCGGCGACGTCCTTCCGTACCGCGATACCGGAGTTGGCGATGTACCACTTCTGGGCATTCGCCTTCGTCTGCATGGTCTCGATGAACTTGAAGGCCAGGTCGGGATTGGCGGCCTTGTCCGGGATCGCCCAGGTCCAGCCGCCGGACATACTCACCTTGCCGGGGGCCTGACCGTTCTGGGTCGGCATATGGGCGAGGCCGAGTTTCTGCGACCACTCGGGCCATTCATGGCCGCTGCCCTCCAGCCAGTCCTGCGGAAGCCACGAGCCGTCGAGGTTGATGCCGAGCTTGCCTTCGGGGAGGAGCTCACCGCGGACGCGGGTCGCGAAGTTCGGGTCGAGGGCATCGGAGACGTCAGGGCCGAGCTTCTCCTTGTAGACCGTTTCCACGAAGGCGAGGGCGTCCTTGAAACCCTGGCTTCCGGCGACCCATTTCTTCGACGCCTCGTCGTACAGCGGGTCCGACCCTCCGTCGCCCGTTCCGTAGAGGAGCATTTCGAAGCCCTGCATGGTGGCGGCTTCGCCGGCCGGCTTGCCCGTATAGACGTTCAACGGGGTGACACCGGGGACCTTTTCCTTGATCGTACGGGCCGCTTCGAGGATGTCGTCCCACGTCTTGGGCTGCCAGTTCTCCTCAAGCCCGGCCTTCTCGAAGATGGCCTTGTCGAACCAGAGGCCCCGGGTGTCGGTGCCATCGGGGACGCCGTACGTCTTCCCGTCCTGGGCCTTGGCCGCCGCCTTGGCCGTGTCGATGAACTGGTTCCAGTCCTTCCACTTGCTCAGGTAGGGATCGAGGGGCTTCAAGTACCCACTCGTGATGTCCGAGTTGATGAGGAACGTGTCCTCGTAGACCAGATCGGGCGCGGTCTTCGGCGAGCGCAGCATTTGCTGCACCTTTGTGTAGTACTCGGAATCCGGGGCCTTGATCGGAACGAGTTTGACCTTCTTGCCCGGATTCTCCTTCTCGAACTGCTTCTTGATGTCGGCGAGGAAGTTGTCCAGGACGCGGATGTTGTTGTCCGTGGACTGTTTGAAAGAGACTTCGACCGTGTCCGGATCACTCCCGGAGCCGCCGCCGCAGGCGGTGACGGCTCCGGCGGCGGTGACGACGAGCGTTCCGGCAAGAAGCAGGCGGGCGGGGGCAGTTCGGCGGGTTCGGGTACGAGTGCGGAGGGGAGCGGCGGTGGGGCGCACGGGCAGGACCTCCTACTGGCCGACGTCGTTGTGGGCCGAGTTTTGGTTGCTGCCCGGTGAACGTAAGAGGGCGGACTATTTCGGGTCAATGACCTTGCACGGAGTTCCCGTTATGGCCCCGTCACCCATCGATACTGCAACTCCGGCCTCCCCACCTGCCCGTACTGAGGATTCCGCCCCGCCCGCCCCGCATCCACCAGGTGTTCCAGATACCGCCGGGCAGTGATCCGGGATATCCCGACCGCCTCCGCCACCCCCGCCGCGGTCAGTCCCTCCGCGGAGTCCCGCAGCGCCCGGGTCACCCGCTCCAGCGTCGGCCCGCTCAGCCCTTTGGGCAGCTCCGCGGGCCCCGGTGCGCGCAAGGTCGCCAGCGCCCTGTCCACCTCGTCCTGGCCGCTGGCCTCGCCGGCCGCCGCGTGGAACTCCGCGTACCGAACGAGGCGGTCCCGCAGGGTTGCGAAGGTGAACGGCTTCAGGACGTACTGCACGACGCCCAGAGAGACCCCCTCCCGTACGACCGTGAGGTCCCGCGCGGAGGTGACCGCGATGACGTCCGCGTGATAGCCGGCGGCGCGGAGCGAGCGCGCGAGCTGCAGGCCGTGGCCGTCCGGGAGATGGAGGTCGAGGAGCAGCAGATCCACCGGCATCCGGTCCAGCGCCCGCCGTGCCTCCGCCCCGGTGTGCGCCTTGCCCACCGCCGTGAAACCGGGCACGCGCCCGACGTACATGACATGCGCGTCCGCCGCGACGGGATCGTCCTCGACGACCAGGACGCGGATGTCCTTGGAGGGCGTGCTCATGCGGTGCCTCCGTGCGGGGTGGGCTGCGGAGTCGGCTCGAACTCGGACTCGGGCTCGGCGTGGACCTTAGTCCCCTTGGCCGAAAACCGCCCCGTCGAAGCTTCCTCCGAAGTCGCCCGCCCCGTCCCCGGCAGCGGCAACCGCGCCTCGAACGACGCCCCGCCGCCTGCGGCATCCGCCACGGTCAGCGTCCCGTCGTGACGGCTGACGGCCTGCCGTACGAGCGCCAGTCCGAGCCCCCGGCCTCCCGGACCCGCCGGCTTGGTCGACCAGCCGCGCTCGAAAACCGCCTCCGTGTGGGCCGGGTCCACGCCGTCCCCGGTGTCGCTGACCCGCAGGACCAGGCCCGACTCGTCGGCGAGTGCGGTGACCGTGACGCGGGCGCCGACCGAACCCTGGGCCGCGTCCACCGCGTTGTCGATCAGGTTGCCGAGCACGGTCACCAGGTCGCGTGCGGGGAGCGAGTCCGGGAGCAGGCCGTCGTCGATGCTGCTGTCCCCGGAGACGACCAGCTCGACGCCCCGCTCGTTCGCCTGGGCCGCCTTGCCCAGCAGCAAGGCCGCGAGCACCGGCTCGCTCACCGCCGCGACCACCTGGTCCGTCAGCGCCTGGGCCAGTTCCAGCTCGGCCGTGGCGAAGTCGACGGCCTCGTCCGCGCGGCCCAGCTCGATCAGTGAGACCACCGTGTGAAGGCGGTTCGCGGCCTCGTGCGCCTGCGAGCGGAGCGCCTGTGTGAAGCCGCGCTCCGAGTCCAACTCGCCCATCAAGGACTGGAGTTCGGTCACATCGCGCAGGGTCACGACCGTGCCCCGGCGTTCGCCGCCCGACACCGGCGAGGTGTTCACCACGAGCACCCGGGAGGAGGTGAGATGCAGGTCGTCCACGCGCGGTTCCGCCGACAGCAGTGCCCCCGTCAGCGGTGCGGGCAGCCCGAGGTCCGCCACCGAGCGGCCGACCACATCGCCGTTCACCCCGAGCAGTTCGCGCCCGCCGTCGTTGATCAACGCCACCTTGAACTGCCCGTCCAGCATCAGCAGCCCCTCGCGCACGGCATGCAGCGCGGCCTGGTGATAGTCGTGCATCCGGCTGAGCTCGCCCGCGTTCATCCCGTGGGTGGAGCGCCGCAGCCGGGCGTTGATCACGTACGTACCGACGGCGCCCAGCGCCAGCGCGCCCACCGCGACGCCGAACAGCCCCGTCACCTGGTCCTGCACCCGCTCGCTTATGGCCTCGACCCGGATGCCCGCGCTGACCAGGCCGACGATGCGGCCGTTGTCGTAGATCGGCGTGACGGCTCGTACGGACGGGCCGAGCGTGCCCGTGTACACCTCCGTGAACGTCTCGCCCCTGAGGGCACGCTCCGTGTGCCCGAGGAAGGGCCGGCCGATCTGGTTCTTGTCGGGGTGTGTCCAGCGGATGGCCTTCGTGTTCATGATCGTGACGAAGTCGACCTGTGCGTGGCGCCGCACCTCGTTCGCATACGGCTGGAGGAGCGCCGACGGATCGGAGGTCCGTATGGCCTCCCGTACGGAAGGGGAGTCCGCTACGGAACTGGCCACGCCCCTGGCCTGACGGCCCGCCGCGTCCTCGGTCTGGCTGCGGTCGCTGACGTAGGTGAACAGGGCGCAACCGGCCACCACGACGGCGACGAGAACTGCCTGCATGGCAAAGAGCTGGCCCGCCAGGCTGCGGGGCCGGGGGATACGCATGAAATCAGTCTGCATCGTTGCGTCCACGTGAACTAAATGAACGGAAGGGTGACCGGCCTCACAGCCCACGGGATAGTCACCGCAACCCCCGGACGTGAGCCGCACGCCGGTGATGCGACGATGACGTCAAGGAGGCAGCCGTGACGAGTACGTCCAAAACGGCAGCTACCAATCCCGCCGGCAAGCGGGACCGCACCCACTACCTCTACATCGCGGTGATCATCGCGGTGGTGCTCGGCATCACCGTCGGTCTGGTCGCCCCCGACTTCGCGGTCGAGCTGAAGCCCATCGGCACCGGCTTCGTGAACCTGATCAAGATGATGATCTCGCCGATCATCTTCTGCACCATCGTGCTGGGCATCGGCTCGGTACGGAAGGCCGCGAAGGTCGGCGCGGTGGGTGGCATCGCACTCGGCTACTTCACGGTGATGTCGCTGGTCGCGCTCGGTATCGGCCTGCTCGTCGGCAACATCGTCGACCCGGGTACGGGCCTCGCGGTCACCGACGCGGTCAAGGAGACCGGTCAGGCACAGGTCACCGAGGCCAAGAACACCGAGGAGTTCCTGCTCGGCATCATCCCGACCACGATCGTCTCCGCGTTCACCGGCGGTGAGGTCCTGCAGACCCTCCTCGTTGCCCTGCTCGCCGGCTTCGCACTCCAGGCGATGGGTGACGCCGGCCAGCCGATCCTGCGCGGTGTCGAGCACATCCAGCGCCTCGTCTTCCGCATCCTCGCCATGGTGATGTGGGCCGCCCCGATCGGTGCTTTCGGTGCCATCGCAGCCGTCACCGGCTCCGCCGGCCTTGACGCGCTCAAGAGCCTCGCCGTGCTGATGCTCGGGTTCTACGTCACCTGCTTCCTCTTCATCTTCATCGTGCTCGCCGGGCTGCTGCGGGTCGTCGCAGGCCTGAACATCCTCAAGCTCTTCAAGTACCTGGGCCGTGAGTTCCTGCTGATCCTGTCCACCTCCTCCTCCGAGTCCGCGCTGCCGCGGCTCATCGCGAAGATGGAGCACATGGGCGTCAGCAAGCCCGTGGTCGGCATCACCGTCCCGACCGGCTACTCCTTCAACCTCGACGGCACCATGATCTACATGACCATGGCGTCCCTCTTCATCGCCGATGCCATGGGTACGCCGATGTCGGTGGGCGAGCAGATTCCGCTGCTGCTGTTCCTGCTGGTCGCCTCGAAGGGTGCGGCGGGTGTCACCGGTGCGGGTCTCGCCACCCTGGCGGGTGGCCTCCAGTCGCACAAGCCCGCGCTGGTCGACGGCATCGGTCTGATCGTCGGCATCGACCGCTTCATGAGCGAGGCGCGCGCCCTGACGAACTTCGCGGGCAACGCGGTCGCCACGGTGCTCATCGGTACGTGGACGAAGGAGATCGACCGTGAGCGGGTCGATCAGGTGCTGGCGGGGCAGCTGCCGTTCGACGAGAAGACGCTTCTTGACGACGATGCGGCTCCCGCCGGGGATGGCGCGGCCTCTTCTCGCGAGGGCGAGGACAAGGAACTCGCCAAGGCGTAGTGCTCCGCAGGTAGCGCGGTTCTGCGGCTGCGGGTTGGTTGTGGCTGGTCGCGCAGTTCCCCGCGCCCCTCAAGGGCGCGGGGCGCCTCCGAAAACGCATAGGGACCCCCGAACTCCGGGCGGCTGGGCGCATCCCCCGTCGCTCAGCCGCCCGGTTTCAGTTGCTCAGCTCGGTCACCAGCTCGGTGGCCGGGCTGAGCCTTTGCTGCCACCTCCCCCCAACTCCCGCCGCCCGAAAAGCCTTTGACCGGTCCGCATGCAGGCCCCAGGCTGGGGAGCCGTAAGTGGTACGGAACGGTACGGAGGTGCGCATGGGGGACGACTCGGTGGTCACGGGCACGGAGGAGATGTCGGCGGACTACGTGGGCCGGGGCACTGCGCCGGCCGACGGGGCGCCACAGACCGACGGGAAGCCGTTCTCGTTGGACGAGGTCGGCGGTCTCTTCCACGAGTTCCTCCTGGCGGTCGCTCGGCCGGGGCGCAGGGACGGCAGCCGTGATCTCACCGAGCGGCTTCGTGCGCATCTGGGTACGGCGCCTCGGGACCAGCCGGTGGTCAAGGCCGCGTACCCCCCGTACGACCTGCCGAATGTCCACCTCGCCCTGGAACGCTGGTTCGCCGTCGAGGGGCGGACGCACGAGCTGATAGGGATGACCGGCGCGGAGAGCCGCGGCGACCTCACGCTGGGCGAGATCCTCGAATCGGCCAACCTGTACGACCGGTTCGTGCTCGGAGCCGTCGACTACGCGCATCTGCCGGTCTCCCCGGACGACGAACTCGCCTGTGTCTCGGCCGGGTTCTACCTCGGGCAGGAGGGCGAGGAGCGGTTCGCGCTGCTGCTGCGCGGACCGGCGGACGAGTACGGGCGCAACAAGGTCGAGCTCGAAGTCCTCGCTCCCGACAAGGCGTTCGCGGACCGGCTGCTCGCCGACATCGACGCGCTGATGCTCGAGCACAACATCTTCCGCGGGCAGATCCTCTCCTTCGACGGCTCGGAGTTCGACGAGGGCCTCGGACCGTTCCGCTTCCACCGCCGGCCGGCGCTGACGCGCGAGGAGATCGTGCTGCCGCCCGGTCTTCTGGAGCGGGTGGAGCGGCAGGTCGTCGGGGTGGCCCGGCGCCGCGAGCGGCTGCGTGCCGCGGGCCAGCATCTGCGCCGTGGACTGCTCCTGTACGGGCCGCCGGGTACCGGCAAGACCCACACCGTCCGCTACTTGCTCTCGCACCTCCCGGAGTTCACGGTCGTAATCCTCTCCGGTACGAGCATGGGCGCGATCGGCCCCGCGTGCCGGCTCGCCCGTATGCTCCAGCCCGCGCTCGTGGTCCTCGAGGACGTCGACCTGGTCGCCGAGGCCCGCGACTCCGACGGCGGCGCACAGCCCCTGCTCTTCCAGGTGCTGAACGAGATGGACGGCCTCGGCGACGACGCCGACGTGGCCTTCCTCCTCACCACCAACCGGGCCGACCTCCTCGAACCGGCCCTCGTCCAGCGCCCCGGCCGCGTCGACCTCGCCGTCGAGATCCCGCTCCCGGACGCCGACGGCCGCGCCCGCCTCCTCGGCCTGTACGGAGCCGGCCTCGACCTCGGCAAGGACATCACCGAGGAGATCGTCACCCGCACCGAGGGCGTGACGGCCTCCTTCACCAAGGAGCTGGTACGCCGGGCCGTACTGATCTCCGCCGAACGCGAGGCGGACCGCACGGAAACGGCCGACCTCCGGGCAGCGGTCGACGAGTTGCTGTCGGACCGCGACCGCCTGACCCGCCGGCTTCTGGGCGTGAAGCACCCGGACGACGACGTTGACGCGGCTGACGAAGACTGGCTGATCGAGGAGAACGAGGACGACCACGGGGCCTAGAGCGGTGCCGTCGCATGGACCTTTGCCTTGACGTCGGCGTCAAGGATTACCGTCGCAGCATGCGAATCGGCGAGCTGGCGGCGCGGGCCGGGACCACCACGCGGACCCTCCGGTACTACGAGTCGCGGGGACTGCTGCCCGCGCGACGCGGTTCCAACGGATACCGGACCTACGACGAGCACGATCTGCGGCTGCTGGAGCAGATCAGGACGTTGCAGGACTTCGGCTTCGAGCTGGAGGAGACGCGGCCCTTCGTGGAGTGTCTGCGGGCCGGGCACCCAGAGGGCGACTCGTGCCCTGCGTCGCTCGCCGTGTACCGGCGCAAGCTCGGTGAACTGGACGCGCTGATCGGCGAGTTGGAGGCCGTACGCGCACAGGTCGGCGAGCAGCTGGCGAAGGCCGAGGCGGCACGCGACGAGCTGGCGGCCGGGGCGGAGGTTCCGGGCGGCCCGGAACCCGTATGCGAGTGGGGAGGGCGGACGCGGTGATCAAGGCAGAGGGCGTGGCCGAGGTGACGGAGGCGGACTTCGAGGAGGAGGTGATCGGGGCGGAGCTGCCCGTGCTGGTGGAGTTCACGGCCGACTGGTGCCCGCCGTGCCGGCAGATCGCGCCGGTGCTGAGCGCCGTCGCCTCCGAGGAGCGCGACCGGCTCAAGGTGGTCCAGCTGGACGTGGACACGAATCCGGAGATCACGAACGCGTACGGGGTGCTGTCGATGCCCACGCTCATGGTGTTCCGGGGCGGCGAGCCGGTGAAGTCCATGGTGGGAGCCAGGTCGAAGCGGCGGCTGCTGGAGGAGCTGTCCGACGTGCTCTGACCTCGCGACGTCACTGACCTCACGTACAAAGAAATCCCCCGCAGGTAATTGCCTGCGGGGGATTTCTTTGCGTATATTTAATGGTTCGCGACTTCACGTAAATTGGGTCGCGGAAAAGTTCAGTAGGCACAGTATATCGGGCCGGGAGTGGAATTGTCAAACAGCGATTTTCCGGACGATGAATTCCGCCGGGAGCAGGAATTCATCGACGGGTTGTACGCGCGCGTCGACGCCCTGCGCGGCGGCACCGAGGTCTCCGTGACGGACGCGCTCGCGCAGGGCCACACGCCGCAGCAGGCCCGACTGGAGCGGGACATCCTCGTCGCCGAGCGCTCGGGGCTGCTCGCCGCGCTGAACGCGGTGGACGGTTCCCTCTGCTTCGGCCGGATCGACCTCACCAACGGAACCACCCACCACATCGGCCGTATCGGAATCCGCGCCGACAACACCGAGCACACCCCGATCCTGATCGACTGGCGGGCCCCGGTCGCCCGCCCGTTCTATCTCGCCACCGGCCATACGCCCATGGATCTGCGCCGCCGCCGGCACATCACCACCGAGGGCCGCGCCGTCACCGCCCTGCACGACGAGATCCTCGACCTGGGCGACCAGGAACGCACCGGCCATGAGGACCCCAGCGGCGACGCCGTGCTGCTCGCCGCCCTCAACTCCGCGCGCACCGGCCGTATGGGCGACATCGTGCGGACCATCCAGGCCGAGCAGGACCGCATCATCCGCGCCCCGCACCGTGGCGTACTGGTCGTGGAGGGTGGCCCCGGCACCGGCAAGACGGCCGTGGCCCTGCACCGCGCCGCGTATCTCCTGTACGAACACCGGGAGTTGCTCGCCAAGCGGGCCGTCCTGATCGTGGGCCCGAACCCGGCGTTCCTCGGCTACATCGGCGAGGTCCTGCCCTCACTCGGCGAGACGGGCGTGCTGCTCGCGACAGTCGGCGAGCTGTTCCCCGGCGTGCACGCGACCGCGACCGACACCCCCGAGGCCGCCGCCGTGAAGGGCCGCGCCGACATGGCGGACGTCCTGGCCGCCGTCGTGCGAGACCGTGAGGCCCTGCCCGACCCGGTGATCGGCATCGAGCACGACCGGGAAATCCTGCTGCTCGACGACGATCTGGTACGCGTCGCCCGTGGGCGCACCCGTGAGGCCCGGCTGCCGCACAACGCCGCCCGCGAGATCTTCGAGGGCCACATCCTCAACATCCTCACCGACATGGTCGCCGAGCGGATCGGCACGGATCCGTACGACGGCTCGAACCTGCTCGACGCCAGCGACATCACGCAGATCCGCGACGAACTGGCCGAGAATCCCGAAGTCTGGTCGGCCATCGACCAGTTGTGGCCGCGCATCACCCCGCGGCGGCTCGTCTCGGACTTCCTCGCCGAGCCCGACGGCTATGTCCCCGAGGCGGACGCCGACGCCATCCGGCGCCCGGTGACGCGCGCCTGGACCACCGCCGACGTCCCCCTCCTCGACGAGGCCGCCGAACTCCTCGGCGAGGACGACCGGCCGGCGCGGGCCGCGGCCGAGAGGGAACGCGAGCAGCAAGTGGCGTACGCGCAGAGCGTGCTGGACATCTCGTACGCCTCACGGACCTACGAGTTCGAGGACAAGGAGGAGGACGATCCCGAGGGGGCCGAGGTCCTCTCCGCGCACGACATCATCGACGCCGAGCGGATGGCCGAGCGGCACGAGGAGGACGACCACCGCAGCGCCGCCGAGCGTGCCGCGGCCGACCGTACCTGGGCGTTCGGGCACATCATCGTGGACGAGGCGCAGGAGTTGTCGCCGATGGCGTGGCGGCTGCTGATGCGGCGCAGTCCGACGCGTTCGATGACGCTGGTCGGGGATCCGGCACAGACGGCCGACGCGGCGGGCGTCGGCTCCTGGTCCGGCATCCTCCACTCGTACGTCCAGGACCGCTGGGAGCACACCCGCCTCGCCGTCAACTACCGCACTCCGTCCGAGGTCATGGATGTCGCCGCGGCCGTGGTGCGCGCCGAGGATCCCGGCTTCGAGCCGCCGAGTTCGGTGCGGTCGACGGGCGTACGGCCCTGGGCGCGGGCCACCGACGACCTGCCGGGAGCCGTGGCGAAGGCGGTCGCGGAACTGACTCCGGAGGAGGGGCGGTTGGCGGTGATCGCGCCCCGCGATCTGCACCGGGCGCTGGCCGCACGTCTTGACGGCGTCACCGCGGGCGAGGAACCCGACCTGACGCGGTCCGTCGTACTCCTCGACCCCCGGCAGGCCAAGGGCCTGGAGTTCGACTCGGTGCTGGTGGTGGAGCCGTCGCGGTACGGCACGAGCGATCTGTACGTGGCGCTGACGCGCGCCACGCAGACGCTGGGCGTCGTACACACGGGGGAACTGCCTCAGGCGCTGGCGGCGGCCTTCTGAGCGGCCCGGCTTTGCGGGTGGATCCCGACATCTCCCGCATCCATCACCAAGTCGTAACAGTTGGCGTCATGGTCACAGCTTGTGCACGTCCGGTGCTGTAAGCGTGTTCGCATGGACCCTCAACCGTTCGCCATGGCTCCGGCCGAGGCGCCCCCGCTCGAGTCGTTGCGCGTCGAGCCACTGCTGACGTCGGCGTTCGACACGGACCCGGCGGGCGTGTACGCGCAACTGCGACGTATGTACGGTCCGGTGGCGCCGGTCGGGCTCATGGGTGTACCGGTGTGGCTGGTCCTCGACTACCGCGAGGTCCTGGAGGTGCTCCGCAAGGAGAGCGTGTGGCGGCGGGACATCCGGTACTGGCGGGCGCGGGCGGAGGGGCGGCTGCCGCAGGACTGGCCGCTGCTCGCCGGGTACGAGGTCCGGCAGACGATGTTCATGGACGACGAGGAGCATCTGGCCGCCCGGCAGACGTACCACTCGGCGCTCCATCCGTTCCAGGACGCTCGTACGCCGCAGGGCTGGGAACTTCGCTCGGCCGTCGTGTCGTACGCGGACGAGCTCGTCGCCATGCTGGCCGCTGAGTCCGGTACCGCGGGGTTCATGGACCTGGCCGCGCAGTACACCAGACCCCTGCTGCTGATGGTCACGACCCGGCTGTTCGGCTGTCCCGTCGAACTCGGCGACGAGATGGTCATGGACCTGTGGCGGATGCTCGACGGCGGACCCGACGCGGGGCCCGCCACCGGGCGGGCGCTCGCGGCCATGACACGACTGGCCGCGCATCGGCGGGCCGTGCCCGGCGACGACCTCACGTCCTACCTGCTCCTCGCCGATCCGTCCCTGTCCGACGAGCAGCTGGGCCGGGAGCTGTTCATGAACGCGGTGTATCTCAACGACATCACCGGCAACATGGTGTGCAACACGCTGCTGGAGGTGCTGCGCGGCAACGCCACCGTCCGGCGGAGCCTGTCGGCCGGCCTGATCGGCGAGACCGTCAACCGGGCCGCGCTGGCCAACGCGCCGGTCGCCAACATGTGCTTCCGCTTCGCGGCGCGTGATGTGCGGCTCGGCAACTTCTGGATCCGGGCGGGCGATGTGGTCTCGCCGTCCGCGGCGGCGGCCCATCAGGATCTGATGGCGATCGGGTCCCACCTCGTGGACTCCACGGTGAGTACGCGGGCGCATCTGGGGTGGGGGGCGGGGCCGCACCAGTGCCCCACCGCTGCCCGCGAACTGGCGGGCGCGGTGGTGGCCACGGCTGTGGGCCGAGTCTTCGACCACTTCAAGAAGGTGGAACTCACGCTTCCCGCCGACCAGTTGCCCTGGCGCTCGGGGCCGGTCGTACGGGGGCTACGGCTGCTCCCCGTCCGCTACGAACTCGGCGCGGGCCATCCCGTCCTCGGCCAGGGGCCGCCGCCGCGCGCCGCCGCGAACGGGGCGCCGGATTCCTCGCACGTGTCCAGGCATCATGCGAGGGGGTTGCTGGCGGCGCTGCGGCATTTGATGTGGGGCACGCGAAAGGGGGATTGAGGGGTTGGTTTCGACCCCGCCCTACGCCGGCCGCAGCCACACCGTGGAAAGCGGCGGCAACGTGAGCCGAATGCTCGCCGGGCGGCCGTGCCAGCCCTGGGCGTCCGGCTTGAGCGGGTCGGGACTTGTCACGTCGCTGCCGCCGTACTGGGCGGAGTCGGTGTTCAGGACCTCGTGCCAGGCGGGGATGTCGGCCGGGACCCCGACCCGGTATTCGTGCCGGACCACCGGCGAGAAGTGGGACACCACCAGCAGCGGCGAGCCCGCCGCGTCGAAGCGCAGGAACGCGAAGACGTTGTCCTCCGCCGCGTCGCCGGTGACCCAGGAGAACCCGGAGGGATCCGTATCGCGCTCCCAGAGCGCCGGAGCCCGGCGGTAGACGGAGTTCAGGTCGCCGACCAGGTCGCGTACACCCCGGTGATCCGCCTCCGCGCCGTAGGCCGGATCGAGCAGCCACCAGTCCGGCCCGTGACTCTCCGACCATTCCGCTCCTTGCGCGAACTCCTGGCCCATGAAGAGGAGCTGCTTACCGGGATGCGCCCACATGAAGCCCAGATATGCCCGGAGATTCGCTCGCTGCTGCCACCAGTCACCCGGCATCTTCGACACCAACGACCGCTTGCCGTGGACGACTTCGTCGTGCGAGATCGGAAGGACGTAGTTCTCGCTGTAGGCGTACACCATCGAGAACGTCATCTCGTTGTGGTGGTACTTCCGGTGCACGGGTTCCTTCGAGACATAGCCGAGCGAATCGTGCATCCAGCCCATGTTCCACTTCAGCCCGAAGCCGAGACCACCGAAGCCTCCGGGCCCGATGTGGTCGGTGGCGCGTGTGACTCCGTCCCAGGCCGTGGACTCCTCGGCGATCGTGACGACGCCCGGCACACGCCGGTACACCGTGGCGTTCATCTCCTGGAGGAAGGCGACGGCGTCGAGGTTCTCGCGTCCGCCGTGGACGTTGGGCGTCCACTGGCCGTGTTCGCGTGAGTAGTCGAGGTACAGCATCGATGCCACGGCATCGACCCGCAGCCCGTCGATGTGGAACTCCTCGCACCAGTACACGGCGTTGGCGACCAGGAAGTTGCGTACCTCGCGGCGGCCGTAGTCGAACTCCAGGGTGCCCCAGTCGGGGTGTGCGGCGCGGAGCGGGTCCTCGTGCTCGTACAGCGGGCGGCCGTCGAATTCGGCCAGTGCCCAGTCGTCGCGCGGGAAGTGGGCGGGCACCCAGTCCATGATCACGCCGATGCCGGCCTGGTGGAGGGCGTCGACGAGGTGCTTGAAGTCGTCGGGGGTGCCGAGGCGGGCGGTGGGTGCGTAGAAGCCGGTGACCTGGTAGCCCCAGGAGCCGCCGAAGGGATGCTCGGCGACCGGCATCAGCTCGACGTGGGTGAAGCCCAGGTCGGAGACGTAGGTGGGGAGTTGTTCGGCGAGCTGGCGGTACGTCAGCCCGGGGCGCCAGGACGCGAGATGGACCTCGTACACCGACATCGGCGCCTCATGGGCGGGCCTGACCGCCCGGCGGGACAGCCACTCCTCGTCCTGCCACTCGTGGTGCGATGCGGTCACGATGGAGGACGTCTTGGGCGGTTCCTCGGTACGCCGCGCCATCGGATCGGCACGCATGGTCTTGGAACCGTCGGGCCGCGTGATCTCGAACTTGTAGAGCTCGCCCTCGCCGAGCCCGGGAACGAACAGCTCCCACACCCCGGAGGAGCCCAGCGACCGCATGGGGTAAGCGGTGCCGTCCCAGAAGTTGAACGAGCCGGCCAGCCGCACCCCGCGTGCGTTGGGCGCCCAGACCGTGAAGCGGGTGCCGGCCACCCCTTGGTGCTCCATCGGCTCCGCACCGAGCGCCTTCCACAACTGCTCATGGCGCCCCTCACCGAACAGATGCAGATCAAGGTCGCCGATGGCGGGCAGGAAACGGTACGCGTCCTCGACGTCCTGGACGGTCTCCTCGTACTCCACCACCAGTCGGTACGCCGGCACCTCCCGCAGCGGCAGCACGGCGGAGAAGTATCCCTCCCCGTCGTCGTGCAGCTCGGCCCGCAGCTCCTCCGTGACCACGGTGACGGCCCGCGCGTACGGCCGCAGCGTCCGGAAGACCACACCGCCCGGCACCGGATGCGCCCCGAGTACGGAATGCGGATCATGATGCGCCCCGCCCAGGAGGCGCTCCCGGTCACCGCGATCGAGTACGGCCAGGGGGCGCACTTCGGCACTGGGCGGCACCTCGGCCGCTGCACCGGGCGACGCCGCTGCCGCCGCCTCGGACGGCTCTGTCGCGGCCCCCGCGGGCCGCGCGTCCTCCACCGGCTGGGACTCCGGACCGACACCTGGCTTGGGTACCTCGTTCATGGCCTTGGCCTTCGCACTCTTCGGCTGCTGGGCGGCTGGATTCGGGCGGGATGTCACAGGTGAGGTCTCCTCGGCGGGGTGAGGTGGGGCGGATCAGGGTGCCGCGGGGCCGCCGGCCAGTCGGTGGACCGCGGTCAGCGGTACGGGCAGCCAGTCGGGCCGGTGCCGGGCCTCGTACACGACCTCGTAGATCGCCTTGTCCGTCTCGTACGCCCGCAGCAGTACCGGCTCGGAGCGCGGGTCACGGCCACTGACCTCGGCGTATCCCGTGCAGTACGCGGACCGGCAGCGATCGGCCCAGTCGGACACGAGCGGCATGGGGGTCCCCCCGCTCGAGCGAAGCCGAGAGTGGGGGAGGGAGTGCGCCGCGTAGTCGAAGGACCGCAGCATGCCCGCGATGTCCCGCGCGGTCGGCTGGGGCAGCCGGCGCTCGGCGAGCGGCTTCGACGGCTCGCCCTCGAAGTCGATCAGCGACCAGTCTCCGGCCGGGGCCCGCAGGCACTGCCCGAGGTGCAGATCGCCGTGTATCCGCTGCGCGGTCCAGGTCTCGCCCTCCGCCGCCAGCTCGGAGAGCGCGTCGAAGGCGGACCGCAAGCCGGGCGCGTACGGACGCAGCGCGGGCACCGCCTGGACCGCCGCCTCCAGACGCTCGATCATGCCGTCGACGAGCGTGTCCATCTGGTGGTGGCCCAGCGTGACCGTCGGCAGCGCACGGGCCAGCGCCGTGTGCACCTCGGCGGTGGCCTGCCCCAGCGCCCGCGCTTCCCCGGTGAAATCCTCGCCCTTGGCCAGCTCGCGCAGCGCCAGGTCCCAGCCGTCCGTGGCCCCGCGCACAAAGCGCTGCAGCACACCCAGGACGTACGTATCGCCGTCCAGGTCCCCGACCATCCAGCCGGCCGGCGCGGGCACCCGCGGGCAGTGCTCGCGGGCCAGCGCCAGCGGCAGCTCCAGATCGGGGTTGACGCCCGGCAGTATCCGGCGCAGCAGCTTCAGGATGAACGTATCTCCGTAGACGATGGACGAGTTGGACTGCTCGGCCGTCACCACCCGTGGCACCAGATCGTCCCGGAGCTCCTGCCGGGTGTCGCGCTCGAAGCGCAGCGCGCCGACCTGCGTCCTCGTCCGCAGCGCCTCGAGGAGCAGATCGGCGGCGCGTGGGTCGTGCAGCGCCTCGTACACGGTCTGCCCGGCCAGTGGCCCCTCTTCGGGATGGCCGATCAGCGCGGGCGCCAGCCGTGGCGGGAGCGCCTCGCGCACACCGATCAGGAGCTGGTAGCAGTCGCCGGGATGCGGCAGCGCGCCGTGCGCGGCGGTGAGCGGCTGATGGGCCCGTACGAGCAGATGCAGCAGCCCCAGCTTCGCGTTCCACGGCAGCAGCTCGACCGCCGCGACCAGCGAGAAACCGCTCACTGGGCGCCCTTTCCCCGCGAACCACCGCTGCCTCGGCAGCCACTCACGCAACAGTGGATCGAGGGACGCCAGGAGGCCCGGGCTCGTGGTGGCGGGGCTGGTGACGGCTTCCGACATGGCGTCGCGTCCTTTCCCCTTTTTCGGTTCGCCTTCGGGGCGCTCCGGCTCACGCGGGTGGGCGGGGTGTTACTGATGCGTGCCCAGGGCGGGGCGGTGAAAACCGCCCCCGCCTGTCGTTTTTGCGCTTTTGCGCAGTTCCCCGCGCCCCTCGCGGACTCCGTCGGCGGGGTCCTTGCGGGGCGCGAGGCAACTATCTACGCCATCTGTTTCTACGCCATGTCCTTGCGCAAGCGGAACCAGTAGAAGCCGTGGCCCGCGAGGGTGAGGAGGTAGGGCAGGTCGCCGATGGCGGGGAAGCGGACGCCGCCGATGAGTTCGACGGGGT
>NZ_JBIAHS010000021.1:0-181273 GCF_042870755.1 Streptomyces sp. NPDC006365 | reverse complement strand
TCGGCGTACACCGCCACGCTCGCGATACCGGCGTCTCGGCACGCCCGGGCGACACGGACAGCGATTTCGCCACGATTGGCGATCAACACCTTGCGCACGTTGGCTCCCTCTCCTTGAAACAAGCCGAGTTTAGGGACTGCCGACACGTCGTTTCGACCCATCCCCGGTGGTGAGCTTGCCCACACGGAGCGTGATACGAGGCCCGCTCGCCCGCGTAATCCCTTGTCGCACCGCGGTACGCAGGGATCTTCTCAAGAACCCTAGCCCCCTGATGTGGCCAAGGTCTCTGTGAGAGCGTGCTGCGGCCCACTCTGTTTCTTTGTGGAGTCCCTACGAATGGACCAATGAATCTTTGCCTTCACCGGATCCCTTGTCCCGGGGTTTACCCTCCCCCAGCTCTCGACTCCGCTCGAGCCGGGGGGACCCCCATGTAGCGTTCGGGATGTACGGAACGCTACTTGGGGTAACGCAAGCCCCGGTCGAACGGTAGTCGAAAGTGGGTGGGGGCCGGTGGTGCGCAGGCCGGTGGCGTGGGTGGCCGGGATCGTGCTCTTCGCGGAGGCGGTGGGCATCGCACTTGTCAACTGGTTCATGGGAGTCGTAGTCGACCGGCAGGAGATGTCCCTCGCGGGGCTCGACGCGGGCATGATGTCCGTGTCCTCGAAGATCGCGGGCCTGGTCTTCGGCCTCTACTTCGCCATCTGCGGCTTCGTCGCGCTGCGTGTCGCCCTGCGCGACCGCGCCCCCGCCGGCCTCGGCCGCATCCTGCTCATCAGCGCGGTGGTGGTGCACGGCCTGGTCGGCGCGTTCGCGGTCGGTCTGGTGGGCTGGGGCGCGTTCGCCTTCATGATGGTGGTGTTCGGGCTGATCGTGCTGATCTTCATGGCGTACGACCGTGAGGGCGGGACCGAGGTCTCCGATGCGGTGCCGGGTGACGGCGACGGGCCGGGCCCCACGGTCACGCCCCCGGCACCCATGGCCTCCTGATCGGCGTCAGCTCTCCCGGGGCGTCCACAACTCCGTGATCCCGACGCCCAGTTGGGCCAGCAGGCGGCGGAGCATCGGCAGTGAGATCCCGATGACGTTGCCGTGGTCGCCGTCGATGCCCTCGATGAACGGGGCCGAGCGGCCGTCGAGCGTGAACGCCCCGGCCACGTAGAGGGGTTCGCCCGAGGCGACGTACGCGGCGATCTCGGCGTCCGTCGGCTCGCCGAACCGGACCACGGTGGACGCGGTCGCCGAGGCGTACCGTCCCGTCACCGTGTCGTACACGCAGTGCCCCGTCTGCAGCGTGCCCGCGCGCCCACGCATCGACTTCCAGCGCGCGGTGGCCTCCTCGGCGTCCGCGGGCTTGCCGAGAGCCTCGCCGTCCAGGTCGAGCACCGAGTCGCAGCCGATCACCAGGGCGCCTTTGAGCTCGGGCTTCGCCGCCACCACCGAAGCCTTCGCCTCGGCGAGGGCGCGCGCCAGCTCGGCGGGGGTGGGGGCGGTCACGGACTCCTCGTCGACCCCGCTGACGACGACCTCGGGGTCGAGGCCGGCCTGCCTCAGCAGTGCGAGCCGGGCAGGGGACTGGGAGGCGAGGACGAGTCGACGGCGCGGCTGATCAGTCATGCGGCCAGGGTAGCGACGCGGGGGGAGGGGCGTCGGAGAAGGGCGTCGGGGCGGTCACTGGCCCAGTGACCGCCCCAGTGACCGGCGGCGCGTCACATGACGCCGAGCACGATCATCGCGAGCACCATCGCCAACGCCATGAGGATCCCCAGCCGCCGCAACATGTCCTGCATGTCGCGCAGTTCCTTGGGAGGCTCGTTCTCGGGGTCGGACCACAGCATTCCACGATCGTGACTCCGCGCCGGGCCCGGCCGCCTGAGTACGCGTACTCATCTTGCGTAGGACGGAAACCCTCCGACCCGAGCCCCCTAGCCCGGCCAGTACGTACGCCCCCACGCCCTGGGACCGGGCGCGGGCAGCCGGCTCATCGCCACCCGTGCCGGGTTCGCCCAGGCGTCCGGCTCGCGGGGCGCGCCGGACGGGGCGGCGGCCACCGCCGCGGCGCGCGCCTGGACCACCGCCAGTGCGGCGGCCAGCTCCTCCGGGGTCGGATTACCCCGTACGACCTTGATCATTACCGCTCCCAACTGATGGCCCTACAGGGGGATGTTGCCGTGCTTCTTCGGAGGCAGTGATTCCCGCTTCGTCCGCAGCTGACGCAGTCCCCGTACGACATGGGAGCGGGTCTCGGACGGCATGATCACGCCGTCGATGTAGCCGCGCTCGGCCGCCGCGTAGGGGTTGAGGAGCCGGTCCTCGTACTCCTGGATGAGCCGCTGGCGGACCTCCTCGCGCTCCTCCTCGGGCGCGGCGGCGATGGTGCGGCGGTGCAGGATGTTGACCGCGCCCTGCGCGCCCATCACGGCGATCTGGGCCGTCGGCCAGGCGAGGTTGAGATCGGCGCCCAGGTGCTTGGAGCCCATGACGTCGTACGCGCCGCCGAACGCCTTGCGGGTGATCACCGTGATCAGCGGGACGGTCGCCTCGGCGTACGCGTAGATCAGCTTGGCGCCGCGGCGGATGATGCCGTCGTGCTCCTGGTCCACGCCCGGCAGGAAGCCGGGTACGTCGACGAAGGTGATCACCGGGACGTTGAAGGCGTCGCAGGTGCGCACGAAACGTGCCGCCTTCTCGCTCGCCTTGATGTCCAGGCAGCCCGCGAACTGCATCGGCTGGTTGGCCACGATGCCCACCGGGTGGCCCTCGACGCGGCCGTAGCCGGTGACGATGTTCGGCGCGTACAGCGGCTGTGTCTCGAAGAAGTCGGCGTCGTCCAGGACGTGCTCGATCACCGTGTGCATGTCGTACGGCTGGTTCGCGCTGTCCGGTACGAGCGTGTCCAGCTCGCGGTCCTCGTCGGTGAGCGCCAGGTCCGCCTCCTCGGGGAAGGCGGGCGGCTCGCTGAGGTTGTTCGACGGGAGGTAGGACAGCAGCGACTTGATGTACTCGATCGCGTCCTTCTCGTCGCCCGCCATGTGATGGGCCACGCCGGACGTGGCGTTGTGGGTGCGGGCGCCGCCCAGCTCCTCGAAGCCGACGTCCTCACCCGTCACCGTCTTGATCACGTCCGGGCCCGTGATGAACATGTGCGAGGTCTGGTCGACCATCACCGTGAAGTCGGTGATCGCGGGGGAGTAGACCGCGCCGCCCGCACACGGGCCGACGACCAGGCTGATCTGCGGGATCACCCCGGAGGCATGGGTGTTGCGGCGGAAGATCTCGCCGTACATGCCGAGCGCCGAGACGCCCTCCTGGATGCGGGCGCCGCCGGAGTCGTTGATGCCGATGACCGGGCAGCCCGTCTTCAGCGCGAAATCCATCACCTTCATGATCTTCTGCCCGAAGACCTCGCCCAGGGCGCCGCCGAACACGGTGAAGTCCTGCGAGAACACGGCCACCGGGCGGCCGTCGACCGTGCCGTAACCAGTCACGACCCCGTCGCCGTACGGCCGGTTCTTCTCCATGCCGAAGTCCGTCGAGCGGTGCTGCGTGAACTCGTCCAGCTCGACGAAGGACCCCTCGTCCATGAGCAGCTCGATCCGCTCACGAGCTGTCAACTTGCCCTTGGCATGCTGCTTTTCGACGGCACGCGCCGAGCCGGCATGCGTCGCCTCCTCGATACGGCGCCGCAGATCCGCGAGCTTGCCCGCGGTGGTGTGGATGTCGATCTCATGCAGCTGTTCCGGCTCGGACATCGGGATGGGGCTCCCTGCCTGCTCAGTGGGGACGTGGCGAGTGAGGTGCTCAGAAGGGGGGATGGCTACTCATCCGTAGCGTAGTGCGGTGCCTACCGTTCGGCAGTGCGGCGTTTACCACACCTAGTGTGGGTTGCATGACGCCGCGAGATGACTCAGATGCGAACGATGGCCGCGACGACGGGCGGGACGACGGCCGCTGGTCCGACCTGGACCGTCCGCCGCTCAACGCCACCGCGCTGCGCCGCGCGCTCGTACGGGACGGGGGGTTCTGGACCGACGTCGAGCTGGTGTCCCGTACCGGTTCCACCAACTCCGACCTCGTCGCCCTGGCCGCCGACGGCAAAGCCGAGGAGGGCTCGATCCTCGTGGCCGAGGAGCAGAACGCCGGGCGCGGGCGCCTGGACCGCCAGTGGACGGCCCCGGCACGCTCGGGCCTCTTCTTCTCCGTCCTTTTGAAGCCCGCCGAGGTGCCCCTCGAGCGCTGGGGCTGGCTGCCGCTGCTCGCCGGGGTCGCCACGGCCACCGCGCTGTCCCGCACGGCCGACGTGGACACGGCACTGAAGTGGCCGAACGACCTGCTGCTCACCGTGGGCGGCGAAGAACGCAAGGTCGGCGGCATCCTCGCCGAGCGCGCCGGCAATGACGGCGTCGTACTCGGCATGGGCATCAATGTCACGCTCCGCGAGGACGAACTGCCGGTCCCCACGGCGACATCACTCGCGCTCGCCGGATCCCCTGTCACCGACCGAGACCCGCTGCTGCGGGCCGTGCTGCGCTCGCTGGAGCGCTGGTACGTCGACTGGCGCGCCGCCGGCGGCGATCCCGCCGCCTCCCGGCTCCAGGAGACGTACGCCGCGGGGTGCGCGACGCTCGGGCGGACGGTGCGGGCGGAGCTGCCCGGGGGGCGCTCGCTGGTGGGGGAGGCGGTGGCGGTCGACGGGGACGGACGGCTGGTGCTGGCCACGGGCGAAGGGGTGCAGCAGCCCATCGGGGCGGGGGACATCGTTCATCTGCGGGCGGAGGGTGAGAGCGGAGGGTGAGAGCGGAGGGTGAGAAGTGAGCGCGGAACTGTGGTTGGAGGGCAACGAGGTGAGTGATGCGACTGGTGGGGTACACGAGCCCATCTGTTGAAACGGGGGCTGGACCGTGTCGTACGACTCTGGAGTGGGCCAAGGCGTGCTGTGTCTTCCCGGGGGCAACCCCCGGACCCCCGGCCGGAACGGAAGGCGGGCCCGCAGCGCAGGAGTGAGCCACAGCACACCTGCCGTAGAGTTGAGGCCGGTCGAAAGTGACCGTGGCAGATCGGAAGGGCAGCAGGCGTGACCGTCGACGACACGGGCTCCGGCACGGGTGCGCACCCCGCCTCCGACGGTGAGCCGGGGCGCAGCGCCGGTTCCGTCGCCGGCGCGTCGGCCGCGCGGGTCGACCGGGCCCAGGCACACGACCGGTTGGACGCGCACGTGGACGAATCCGGCGACGACCACGACCCCCTGGCACTCCGCCTGGAGCAGCTCATCCTCGGAGCCGAGCGGCGCTACACCCCGTTCCAGGCGGCCCGCAGCGCGGGTGTCTCCATGGACCTGGCGTCACGTTTCTGGCGGGCCATGGGCTTCGCCGACATCGGCCAGGCCAGGGCGCTCACGGAGGCGGACGTACTCGCGCTGCGGCGGCTTGCCGGTCTGGTGGAGGCGGGTCTGCTGAGCGAGGCCATGGCGATCCAGGTGGCCCGTTCCACCGGCCAGACCACCGCCCGCCTGGCCGAGTGGCAGATCGACTCCTTCCTGGAGGGCTTGACTGAGCCGCCCGAGCCCGGCATGACCCGCACGGAAGTGACGTACCCCCTGGTCGAGCTGCTGCTGCCCGAGCTGGAGGAGTTCCTCGTCTACGTCTGGCGGCGCCAGCTCGCCGCCGCGACCGGCCGGGTCGTACAGGCCGCGGACGACGAGGAGATGGTCGACCGCCGCCTCGCCGTCGGCTTCGCGGACCTTGTCGGCTTCACGCGCCTGACGCGCCGCATGGAGGAAGAGGAACTCGGCGAACTCGTCGAGGCCTTCGAGACCACCTCCGCGGACCTGGTGGCCGCGCACGGGGGCCGCCTGATCAAGACCCTGGGCGACGAGGTGCTGTACGCCGCCGACGACCCGGGTGTCGCCGCCGAGATCGCCCTGCGCCTCATCGAGACCATGGCCAACGACGAGACGATGCCCGAACTGCGCGTAGGCATCGCCTTCGGCACGGTGACGACGCGCATGGGCGACGTCTTCGGCGCGACAGTGAACCTCGCCTCGCGGCTCACCTCGATAGCTCCCCGGGACGCCGTCCTGGTGGACAGCGCGCTCGCCGAGGAGCTGACGCGCACAGGTGACGCGCCCGCATCCGAGGCGGAGGCCGCCGAAGCGGCTGCCGCTGCGGAAAAGGAGGGCGAGGAGCCACCGACGTACCGCTTCGCGCTCCAGCCGATGTGGCAGCGCCCGGTGCGCGGTCTCGGCGTGGTCGAGCCGTGGCTGCTGAACCGCAGGGATGGTTGAGCTTCAGCCGGGGCTGTCCAGGCAGAGGCCCACGATCGGTACGCACAGGTCGGGGCGGTAGGGGTGGCGGTCTGATGCCGGCGGCTGGGGTGTCGGGGGCGACGGCTTTTCGCGGGCGGGCGGCTTCACCGGCTTGGGTGCTGCGGTCGGGTCGTCGGGGGCGGTGGTACGGGAAGGCGCCCGTGGCGTCGCTGCGGGCGTGCTGGTCGGACGTGAGGCCCGCTCGGGCTCGGAGCCGCCGCTCGGAGGCGCGACGGCAGAGGGGGAGCGACGGGACCTCGGGGCGTCCTCGGCCGTAGCCGACCCGGTGTCCGAGACCGGAACGGGAGCTTCCGCGGGCCCGGCCGCTGTCGGCTCGACGTCAGCGGGCTCGATCTCGGCGGGTTCGATGTCCGTGGCCGTGACACCCCCGTCCGTCCCGCCGGCCGGCTCCGGTGCGAGCCGCATCAGGCTCAGCGCCCCCGCCGCCAACGCCAGCCCTCCGAGGGCGACCAGTATCCGCCGGGGCCGCGGCTTGCGATGACGCCCCCGAGGCCGCTCCGCGCGGGCCGCCTCGTAGACCGGTGCCTGGTCGTCCGCCACCGGCCTGGTTCCCGCGTCCCGCATGTGCTCTCCCCGAATTGAACGCGCCCCCCGGCGCTGTCGCGGAGCGCAGGCTATGCGCGCCGCGGGGCGGGGCGGCGCGGTTCGGGCACGCATCACTCGAAAGGGGGCGGATTCGTCAGACGCGCCCGACTTCCGCTGTTTGTCAGCGCGGCCGAGGACTACCTGGTCGAAGCCGACGGACCGGCCCACTGCCGATTCACGTGGTGCATCGGCATCACTCCGAACGCGATGGGCCGCGCCGGAGCTCCGCTCATCAAAACGCCTCTTCCACAGCTACTTCCGCGACACGGGCCGCTATTTCGATGCCGCCCACTCCGGTCTCCACCCCGTGGTCCGGTCAGCGCGCAGGCCGAGCGGCCAGCCACACATGACCCGTACCGTCCTCTCCGGCGCCGCCCTGCCCTTTCCCCGGGAGGCCCCCACTGGGATGATCAGGCCACGAAAGTTAACCCACGTTAACCAAGGAGAAGGCCATGGCCGAGCAGAGCCCGGAGCAGCGCTTTGGGGAGTTCGTCGTCGTGCGACGCCACGCGCACGTAGCGGAGCTCGCGCTCGATCGACCCAAAGCCATGAACGCCGTGTCCACCGAGATGGCGCGGTCGCTCGCCGGCGCCTGTGATGCGCTGGCCGCCGACCGGGATGTACGCGTGGTCGTGGTGACCTCCACCCACGAGCGAGCCTTCTGCGTCGGCGCCGACCTGAAGGAGCGGAACTCGCTCACGGACGCCGAGCTGGTGCGCCAGCGGCCGGTGGCTCGGGCCGCGTACACGGGCGTACTGGACCTGCCGATGCCCACGATCGCGGCCGTGCACGGCTACGCGCTGGGCGGCGGCTTCGAGCTCGCGTTGGCCTGCGACCTGGTCGTGGCGGACCGTACGGCCGTCGTGGGGTTGCCCGAGGTGTCCGTAGGCGTGATCCCGGGCGGGGGAGGCACGCAACTGCTCCCGCGCCGCGTCGGCGCGGCCCGCGCCGCCGAGCTGGTCTTCTCGGCGCGACGGGTGGAGGCCGCAGAGGCGCGGGAGCTGGGCCTCGTGGACGACCTCGTCGAGGCGGGCCGCGACCGGGAGGAGGCGCTCGCGCTGGCCGCACGGATCGCCGCGAACTCTCCCGTCGGCCTGCGCGCAGCCAAACGCGCCCTCCGCCTCGGACATGGCCTCGACCTGCGTGCGGGCCTGGAGGTCGAGGACGCGGCATGGCGTTCGGTCGCCTTCTCGGGGGACCGCGCGGAGGGAGTCGCAGCGTTCAACGAGAAGCGCTCGCCGGAGTGGCCGGGGGAGTAGGAGGCGCCTCCGAGCATCAAGAAACCCCTGTTCGGCGCCCCGACATCCCAAATCACCGCAAACATCCTTAACCTGGAGTAATGGGCGGTGACGATGTGCGGCTGAGGGCCGTGGTGGCGCTGGCGCAGGGCATGGCCGCCGCGCACACCCCGCAGGAGTCGTGGCGTGCGGCCGCAGTCGGGGCCTGTCATGCACTGGCCGGGAGTTTCGCCGCGCTGTCCGTGTGGGAGCGGGAGCTCGGCCGACTGCGGGTGCTCGTGAACGTGGGGGAGCGGGCGGCGGACGAGGAGGAGTACCCCGACAACGAGGCGTACCCCGTGCATCAGTTCCCGGAGATCACGGAGTTCCTGCACGAGCGGTGGGCGGCCGGCGGCGGGCCCAACGCCTGGGTGGAGACGGCCGAGGGGCCGGCCGGGGGTCGCGCCGAGTACTGCCACCAGAGGGTCGCCGCGCTGCGCAGGCGCGGGCGCGGCTGCTGTGTCGTCGCGCCGATAGTCCTGCACGGCAGGGCCTGGGGCGAGCTGTACGTGGCCCGCCGGGCGGGAGCCCCCGTCTTCGCGCGTGCCGACGCCGAATTCGCCACCGTCCTCGCCTCGGTCGCCGCCGCAGGGATCGCCCAGACCGAACGCCTGGAGGAGGTCCGCCGGCTGGCTTTCACGGACGCGCTGACCGGCCTCGCGAACCGCCGCGCCGTGGATGTACGCCTGGACGAGGCCCTCGAGCGGCATCGTGCCGACGACGCGGTCGTCAGCCTCGTGGTCTGCGACATCAACGGCCTGAAACGCGTCAACGACACCCGGGGGCACGCCGCAGGCGACCGGCTCCTGGAGCGGTTCGGCTCGGTCCTCTCGCTGTGTGGCGCGATGCTCCCCGGTACGCTCGCCGCCCGCCTCGGCGGTGACGAGTTCTGTCTGCTGGCCGTGGGCCCGGCTGCCGACGAGGTCGTCCGCGTCGCCGATGAACTGTGCCGCCGGGCCGTCGAGTTGGAGCTCGGCGAGGGCGTCGCGTGCGGTGTCGCCTCCACCGGGGACCCCATCGGCGACGTCCGCTCGGCCCGCCGCCTCTTCCGCCTCGCGGACGCCGCCCAGTACCGGGCCAAGGCCGCCCGCGCCCCCAAGCCCGTCGTCGCAGGCCGCGAGGGCGGCCCCGAAGACCCCGTCATCCGCCTCGCCGACCGTCCCCCGCCCGAGCTGCCCGGCGATCGGCGCCGGTTCAGGGGCCGGAACCCCTAGCCCGGCCCGGCTTCCGCCCCGGTCGTCTACGGCGACGGCGAAGGGTAGAGCCACAGTCGCAGCAGGCGGCTCAGGCGCGGCATCAGTACATACGTCAGTGTGGGCAGCAGTACCGCCGGGAAGAGCGCCGCGCGCAGCGGCAGCGGCCAGCCGGTCGTGAGGGGCACCAGCAGCCACTGGACCAGCAGGACCAGCGGATAGGCGGCGAGGAGCGTGGTCAGCACCATCTTCCAGCGGGGCGGGGACTGCACCGTCGTACCGGGCAGGCTGAACCAGGTCTCCATCCCGGTCGTCGACTGTCGCTCGCCGCTGATCTCGGTGGCGATGCCCTCGATCCGTGCGTGCCAGTCCGCCCGCTCCCGGGACGTCAGCCACTGCGACAGCCGCTCCGGATCGCCGAAGTGCACCACCGCGTGGAAGCGGTGCCCGTCCTCGGGGCGCAGCCAGGCGACGCCCTGGTTCCCGGGGAACCGCGAAGCGCTGCGGGTGATGCCATGGGTCCACCGTTCGAACTCGGCTTCCCTTCCGGGGCGTACCTTCCAGGTGAAGACGGCCGTGACCGGTTCGGTGCATCGGGTGCTGTGGTTCGTACCGAGCGCGCTGTGGTTCATACGGACCCGCGTGCCACGGACCGCGCCCCTCATGCCCCGCGCAGGGCACGCAAGGCTCCCGCAGGACCCTGTAAGGACCCCGCCCCGGCAGCGGTCGTGACAATTGGCGATTCACTCTCTAGGCTCCTGAATATGGATATGCATACTGTGGTGGTGGGGACGACCGGTGTCACCGCGGCCGACGTGCTCGCCGTGGCGCGGGGCGGGGCGCGCGTCGAGCTCTCCGAGAACGCCGTGGCGGCGCTCGGCGCCGCGCGCGAGATCGTGGACGCGCTGGCGGCCAAGCCGGAACCCGTGTACGGGGTGTCCACCGGGTTCGGCGCCCTGGCGACCCGGCACATCAGCCCGGAGATGCGCGCCCAGCTCCAGCGCAACATCGTGCGGTCGCACGCGGCCGGGATGGGCCCGCGGGTCGAGCGGGAAGTCGTACGCGCCCTCATGTTCCTGCGGCTCAAGACCGTCTGCTCGGGGCGCACCGGCGTACGCCCGGCCGTCGCGCAGACCATGGCCGACATCCTGAACGCCGGCATCACCCCGGTCGTGCACGAGTACGGCTCCCTCGGCTGCTCCGGCGACCTCGCACCGCTCTCCCACTGCGCCCTGGCGCTGATGGGCGAGGGGGACGCAGAGGGCCCGGAGGGCGTCGTACGACCCGCCGGGGAACTGCTCGCCACCCACGGCATCGAGCCCGTCGAGCTGCGCGAGAAGGAAGGTCTCGCCCTCCTCAACGGCACCGACGGCATGCTCGGCATGCTGATCATGGCCCTGGCCGACCTCGACACCCTCTACAAGTCCGCCGACATCACCGCAGCCCTCTCCCTCGAGGCGCTGCTCGGCACCGACAAGGTGCTCGCCCCCGAGCTGCACGACATCCGCCCGCACCCCGGCCAGGGCGCCAGCGCCGCCAACATGCTCGCCGTGCTGAAGGGTTCCGGCCTCACCGGTCACCACCAGGGCGACGCCCCGCGCGTCCAGGACGCGTACTCCGTGCGCTGCGCCCCCCAGGTCGCCGGCGCGGGCCGCGACACCATGGCCCACGCCCGTCTGGTCGCCGACCGAGAGCTCGCCTCCGCCGTCGACAACCCCGTCGTGCTGCCCGACGGCCGCGTGGAGTCGAACGGCAACTTCCACGGCGCCCCCGTCGCGTACGTACTGGACTTCCTGGCGATCGCCGCCGCCGACCTCGGCTCGATCGCCGAGCGCCGCACCGACCGGCTCCTCGACAAGAACCGCTCGCACGGGCTGCCGCCCTTCCTCGCGGACGACGCGGGCGTGGACAGCGGGCTGATGATCGCCCAGTACACGCAGGCCGCCCTGGTCAGCGAGATGAAGCGGCTCGCCGTCCCGGCCTCGGCCGACTCGATTCCGTCCTCCGCCATGCAGGAGGACCATGTGTCGATGGGCTGGTCGGCCGCCCGCAAGCTCCGTACCGCAGTGGACGACCTGACCCGGATCGTCGCCATCGAGCTGTATGCCGCCACCCGTGCCATCGAGCTCCGCGAGGGCCTCACCCCGGCTCCCGCCTCCCGCGCCGTCATAGACGCGGTCCGTGCGGCGGGCGTCCAGGGGCCGGGCCCGGACCGTTTCCTCGCACCGGACCTGGAGGCCGCCGACGCCTTCGTGCGCGGGGGGCATCTGGTCGCGGCGGTCGAGCCCGTGACGGGCCCGCTGGCGTAGGAGTTCCGGGGGTCCCTCGGAAGGTGTGAGCGGGGGCACGCCGACAGACCGTGCCCCCGCCGGGATCTGTGCTAGGGTTCGTAACGAAACGTTTTTGGTACCCATTAACTTTGTGCGCCTGAAAGGAATCCTCTCTCAGGCGCGTTTTGTTTTACCGGTCATTTCCGGATGGGGCCCACCTATCAGGAGAAATGACACATGGCAACTGGCACCGTGAAGTGGTTCAACTCGGAAAAGGGCTTCGGCTTCATCGAGCAGGAGGGTGGCGGCCCGGACGTGTTCGCCCACTACTCCAACATCGCCACCTCGGGCTTCCGTGAGCTGCAGGAGGGCCAGAAGGTCACCTTCGACGTCACGCAGGGCCAGAAGGGCCCGCAGGCGGAGAACATCGTCCCCGCCTAATTTTTAGGGACACGCTCAAATCGAGCCGGGGTCCGCACCTTCGGGTGCGGGCCCCGGCTCGTGCCGTCCGCGCGTCCAGCAGGTCCTTGAGGCCCGCGATAGGAAGGAATTTCCCATCAGCATGACTCGATTCGAACGCCCTGAACGACCCGCCGGTAAACGGCCGGCGAATTCTCGAGGTGCTCGCGGTTCCCGTGGCGCTCGCGGCGGGGCTCCCGCTGCCGTGAACGGCGGCGCCAGGAACGTACGCAAGAAGCCGTCGTCGCCCGCCACCCCTCCGCGGGAGTTCACGCTGCCGGTGACCGTCACGCCCGCGCTGCCCGCCGTCGAGTCCTTCGACGCGCTGGACATGCCGCCCGCGCTGACGAAGACCCTGGCGGCTCAGGGCGTCATCGAGCCTTTCCCGATCCAGGGCGCGACCCTGCCCAACTCACTTGCCGGGCGTGACATTCTGGGCCGGGGCCGGACCGGTTCCGGAAAGACCCTCGCCTTCGGTCTCGCGCTGCTCGCCCGCAATGCCGGCCGCCGCGCCGAGCCCAAGGCGCCGCTCGCGCTGGTCCTGGTGCCCACGCGCGAGCTCGCGCAGCAGGTCACCGACGCACTCACGCCGTACGCCACCGCCGTCAACCTGCGGCTCACCACCGTCGTCGGCGGAATGTCCATCGGCCGACAGGCGGGCTCGCTGCGGCGCGGCGCCGAAGTGCTCGTGGCCACGCCCGGGCGGCTCAAGGACCTCATAGACCGCGGCGACTGCTCCCTTGCCCGGGTCGGGATCACCGTCCTCGACGAGGCCGACCAGATGGCCGACATGGGCTTCATGCCGCAGGTCACGGCGCTGCTGAAGCAGGTCGAGCCGGACGGGCAGCGGATGCTGTTCTCGGCGACGCTGGACAAGAACATCGACAAGCTCGTACGGATGTTCCTCTCGGACCCGGTCGTGCACTCCGTCGACCCCTCGGCCGGCGCGGTGACGACCATGGAGCACCACGTGCTGCACGTCCTCGACGAGACCGACAAGAAGGCCGTCGCCCTGCGGATCGCGGCCCGCGACGGTCGCGTGATCCTCTTCGTGGACACCAAGCGCGGCGCCGACCGCTTCGCCAAGCGGCTGCTGGCCAACGGCGTACGGGCCTCCGCGCTGCACGGCGGTCGCTCGCAGCCCCAACGCAACCGCACCCTCGACCAGTTCAAGAACGGTCAGGTCACCGCGTTGGTCGCCACGAACGTCGCGGCCCGCGGCATCCATGTCGACGATCTCGACCTCGTCGTGAACGTAGACCCGCCGACCGACCACAAGGATTACCTGCACCGCGGCGGCCGTACCGCCCGCGCGGGCGAGTCCGGCAGCGTGGTCACTCTGGTCCTGCCGGAGCAGAAGCGTGAGATGACCCGGCTGATGTCGGACGCGGGGATCAGCCCGCGGACGGTACGGATCAAGTCCGGCGACGAGGAGTTGACGCGGATCACCGGCGCTAGGGAGCCGTCCGGCGTGCCTGTGGTCGTCGAGGTGCCGCCGCCCGCGGCCGCGCAGCCGAACGCGAAGTCCCGGCCGCGTAGGGGTGGTGGAGCACGGCGGGGCGGCCCGCGTCCGCGCAGCCGTAGTTAGCCGTCTAGTACGCCCCTGACGCCCCGTCCCGCTCCCGCCGCACCGAATAGACGACGAAGCCCGCGCCCAGGCCCAGGAACAGCGTTCCGCCGACCACGTACGGGGTCGTGTCGAAGCTGCCGGTGTCGGCGAGTTGTGTTTGGGCGGACTGGTCGGTGGAAGCCGAGTCGGTGGAGGCGGACTTGGCCTGCGTGATGGTCGACGTCCGCTCTGCTCTGGCCTCCGCCGCGGGGCCGTCCCACGTCGCATTGGCGGACGGGACGAACCACAGGGCGCCCAGGAGGGTGCCCGCGGCGGTGGCGGTCAGCAGCGATCGACGAGCGGCGGACACGGAATATCGATCCCCTTGCGGTGCAGGCGAATTGGCCGTGAGGACCGATGTTAATGAAAGACGCGGGTCTCAGGAAAGTCACGGTACCTGTGAGCCCGACGAACGGCCCCCGTGAGGGCACGGTGATGGTGCAGTGACGGAAGACACTGCGGCAGCGATTCGCCTGATCGGTACGTCGGCGAGGATGATGTCGCGGTGGACGACAAAGTCGCGCTGGGCGATCAAGACCAGGCTGCCTGACGCGATTTGGGGTAATCGTGACCCTGGGCGGCAACCGGAACCCGGGGCTCTGTCGTCTCAGGGGTAGCGCTGACCGACACCGGCACCAGTCGTACGAGGTCGTACCGACGTGGTGTGCCCCACACCGGCGACATAGGTGGAACGGAATGAATCGGTTTTAGCGTTTCTAGAAGTTACGGGGACTCTCAGGTGTCTTGGGGATTCGGCAACGATGGAGAAGCGTGTGATGACGAACAGTAAGCGGCGCAAAGGCCTGACGGTCGCGTCCGCACTGCTCGGAGGGGTGCTGGTGCTCTCTGCGTGCAGCGGGAGTGGCGACGAGGGCAAGTCCGGCGCCGAGGGGGACGGCACCTCGCAGTCCAAGGTCGACGAGGCGGCGGCCGAGAAGAGCTCCGAGGCCGAAATCAAGATCACCCCCAAGGACGGCACCGACAACGCCTCCATCAACAACGCCGCCAAGGTCACCGTGAGCAAGGGCACGCTCACCGACGTCACCATGAAGACCTCGGCCGGCGACGCCGTCGAAGGCGAGATATCGGCCGACAAGAAGAGCTGGTCCCCCAGTGTTCAGCTGGAGCGGTCCACCACGTACAAGCTCGCGGTCGCCGCCAAGGACTCCGAGGGCCGCGCCGCCCACGAGAACGCCTCGTTCACGACCGTCTCCCCGTCCAACAGCTTCATCGGCACCTTCACGCCCGACGACGGTGCCACGGTCGGCGTCGGTATGCCGGTCTCGATCAACTTCGACAAGGGGATCACCAACAAGGAGGCCGTGCAGAAGGGGATCACGGTCACCTCCAGCAGCGGCCAGGAGGTCGCCTGCCACTGGTTCAGCACCCAGCGCATGGACTGCCGCCCCGAGGCGTACTGGAAGAGCGGCTCCAAGGTCACCCTCAAGCTGGCCCTGGACGGCGTCGAGGGCGCGGAGGGTGTCACCGGCGTACAGCAGAAGACGGTCTCCTTCACGGTCGGCCGCAACCAGGTCTCGGTCGTCGACGCCAAGACCAAGCAGATGAAGGTCACGCGCGACGGCAAGACCGTCAAGACCATTCCGATCTCCGCCGGTTCGCCCGAGAACAAGACGTACGAGGGCCAGATGGTGATCTCCGAGAAGTTCAAGGAGACCCGGATGAACGGTGCGACGGTCGGCTTCACGGACGACGACGGCAAGGGCGAGTACGACATCGAGGACGTACCGCACGCCATGCGCCTGTCGACCTCCGGCACCTTCATCCACGGCAACTACTGGGGTGCCGACTCCGTCTTCGGCAACGTCAACACCAGCCACGGCTGTGTCGGTCTGAACGACACCAAGGGTGCGAACGACCCGAACACCGAGGGCGCCTGGTTCTACAACAACTCGATGATCGGTGACGTCGTGGTGGTCCAGAACACCGGCGACAAGACCATCACTCCGGACAACGGCCTCAACGGCTGGAACATGGACTGGGCCCAGTGGAAGGCGGGTTCGGCGGTCTGACGGCCGGCTCCGCGGGCGCGGATGTGACGCGTCCGGTTCTTACGCGGTGGGCATAGACAGACGATGGCCCGCCGGGACCTCATGGTTCCGGCGGGCCGTTCGTGTTTGTGTGGGGGAATGACCGTTCAGACCGTCGAGTACATCCGGTACCGGATTTCCGAACAGCAGTCGGCTCAGTTCCTGGCCGCCTACACCCGTGCCGCCGTCCACCTCGCCGCGGCCCCCCAGTGCGTCGACTACGAACTGGCGCGCTGCGAGGAGGACTTCGAGCACTTCATCCTGCGGATCACCTGGACCTCGACCGAGGACCACCTCGAGGGCTTTCGGAAGTCGGAGCTGTTCGCCGACTTCCTCGCCGAGATCCGGCCGTACGTGGGCAACATCGAGGAGATGCGCCACTACAAGCCGACGAGCGTACGCGGCACGGGAGCGTCCATGCCGACGCTGTACGCCTGGGCGGGCGGCGCCGAGGCCTTCTCCCGGCTCACCGAGGTGTTCTACGACAAGGTCCTGGGGGACGACGTCCTCGCCCCCGTCTTCGCCGGTCTCGCCCCCGAACACGCCTCGCATGTCGCGCTCTGGCTCGGCGAGGTCTTCGGCGGTCCGCCCGCCTACTCGGAGACGCAGGGCGGCCACGGTCACATGGTCGCCAAGCATCTCGGCAAGAGCATCACCGAGGTGCAGCGCCGCCGATGGGTCAACCTCCTCCAGGACGCGGCGGACGAGGCGGGCCTCCCGACCGACGCCGAGTTCCGCTCGGCGTTCGTCGCGTACGCGGAGTGGGGGACGCGGCTCGCGGTGTACTTCTCGGGTCCGGACGCGAAGCCTCCGGCGGAGCAGCCGATTCCGAGGTGCAATTGGGGGGCGGCTCCGCCGTATCGGCCTTGACCTGTGCGGCTTCCGCGGCCGGTGGCTACGCCTGGGGAGCGGTCCTGCCCGCGCGCGTGGCGTCCGTGCCCCAGCTGGCCAGCAGGCGCAGGGCCTCGGCCGACGGGGAGCCCGGTTCGGCGTGGTAGGTGATCAGGGTCTGTTCGGCGTCGTCGACCATGCGGAACGTCTCGAAGGACAGCGTCAGGTCACCGACCAGGGGATGCCTCAGACGCTTGACGCCGTGGCTCTTCTCCTTGACGTCGTGCCTGGCCCACAGCCGCCGGAACTCCTCGCTCTTGAGGGAGAGTTCGCCGACCAGGGCGGACAGCCGCGGGTCGTCCGGATGGCAGCCGGCGTCCATGCGCAGAAAGCTGACCATGTCGGACTGCTTCTGGTCCCAGTCCACGAACAGCTCGCGGTACGCGGGGTTCAGGAACACCAGCCGAGCCCAGTTCCGCTCCTTCGGCGGCAGCTCCGCCCAGTCGCCGAAGACCGCCGCGGACATCCGGTTCCAGGCCAGGATGTCCGAGCGGCGCCCCACGATGTACGCCGGGACACCGTCGATCGAGTCCAGCAGCTGCCGCAGCGCGACCCGCACCTGCTGGGCCCGAGCGGTGGGCTTCTTCTTGTGCTGCTTCGGCTTCGCCAGGTGCGTGAGGTGTGAGTGCTCGGCATCGGTCAGGCGCAGGGCGCGCGCGATGGAGTCCAGCACCTCCGCCGAGACGTTCTGCCCGTTGCCCTGCTCCAGGCGCGTGTAGTACGCCACGGACACCCCGGCGAGCTGCGCCAGCTCCTCGCGGCGCAGTCCCGGCACCCGGCGATGCCGCCCGAAGTCGGGCAGCCCCACGTCCTCCGGCTTCAGCCGGGCACGCCGGGTGCGCAGGAACTCGCTGAGCTCGGCGCGCCGGTCCAGGCCGGTGCCGGGCTCGTGTGCGGGGTCGCGCTGTACGTCCATCCATCCAGTATTCACGGCCGATACGCGGTCGTACGCACAGGAGCCTGACCCCGCCAGTGGTACGCACGGCGTGCATACGCAGAACGGTGGTCTGGGTGAATGTTGAACTGTCCGGCAGGCTGGATGCCGTGCCCGGACGGAAAGAAGGCAGCCGGGCGCGAAACTCTGCTAGGAGAACCCCGGCATGACCACTGTTGCTGCGTACGCCGCCCCCGCGGCCAAGGCTCCGCTGGAGCGCACCACCATCGAGCGCCGCGCGGTCCGCGAGTTCGATGTGCTGATCGACATCAAGTTCGCGGGCATCTGTCACTCCGACATTCACCAGGTGCAGGAGGGCTGGGGCGAGGCGATCTTCCCGATGATCCCGGGCCACGAGATCGCGGGCATCGTCTCCGAGGTCGGCCCCGGCGTCACCAAGTACAAGGTCGGCGACCGCGTGGGCGTCGGCTGCATGGTCGACTCCTGCCGCGAGTGCGACAACTGCAAGGCCGGCCTGGAGCAGTACTGCACGGGCGGCGGCATGGTCGGCACGTACAACGCTCTCGACAAGGACGGCGAGCCCACCTACGGCGGCTACTCAGAGAAGATCGTCGTCGACGAGAACTACGTCGTCCGCATCCCCGACGGCCTGTCCCTCGACGTGGCCGCGCCCCTGCTCTGCGCCGGCATCACCACCTACTCGCCCCTGAAGCACTGGAATGCGGGCCCGGGCAAGAAGATCGCCGTCATCGGCATGGGCGGCCTCGGCCACATGGCCGTCAAGCTCGCGCACGCCCTCGGCGCGGAGGTCACCGTCCTCTCGCAGTCCCTGCGCAAGCAGGAGGACGGCCTGAAACTGGGCGCCGACCACTACTACGCCACCAGCGACCCGAAGACCTTCCAGGAGCTGGCCGGCACCTTCGACCTCATCGTCTCGACGGTCTCGGCCCCGCTCGACTTCAACGTGTTCCTGTCCCTGCTGCGCACGGACGGCGCCCTGGTGAACGTCGGCGCCCCCGAGGAGCCCGTCAAGCTCAACCTCTTCTCGTTGATCGGCGGCCGCAAAACCCTCGCCGGCTCCGGCATCGGCGGCATCCAGGAGACCCAGGAGATGCTGGACTTCTGCGCCGAACACGGCATCGGCGCGGAGATCGAGCTGATCGGCGCGTCCGAGATCAACGAGGCGTATGAGCGGGTGCAGAGCAGCGATGTGCGGTACCGGTTCGTGATCGATACCGCGACGATCTGAGCCGGTCCCCTCCGGTTCCGCGCTCATCAGCAACCCGAAGCCAGGTAGCGTCTGTTCACGTCGAACGGAAGCTCATAGGCAGCCGACTCGTGACCTTCGTGGCGGAGAGTGGGGTGGGAGCGCAGACCGAGGGGAGACACCAGATGACGAGGCCGGAGACGGGCGACTTCGGTCCCAGCCCCGTGGGAGTTGGTGACAGAGTCGGCCCGTACCGGCTGCTCAGAAACCTCGGTGCCGGCGGCATGGGCCGGGTCTGTCTGGCCCGCTCGGAGGGCGGGCGCACGGTCGCGGTCAAGCTCATCAAGCCGGAGCTGGCCGCCGAAGCCCAGTTCCGCGAGCGCTTCCGGCTGGAAGTGGCGGCGGCGCGCAGGGTGAGCGACCGCTGGACGGCGCCGGTCCTCGACGCGGACACCGAAGCGGAAACGCCGTGGGTGGCGACCGGCTACATAGCGGGACCCTCGCTCGAACGCATCGTCTCGCCACGCGGGCACGGCCCGCTGCCCGCCCCGTCCGTACGCACCCTCGCCTATGGACTCGCCTGCGCCCTGCTGGACATTCACGGGGCCGGACTGGTCCACCGGGACCTCAAGCCCTCCAATGTCCTGATCACCATCGACGGCCCCCGGGTCATCGACTTCGGCATCGCGCGGGCGCTGGACGCGTCGCCCGGCTCGACCCTGACCAGCTCGGGCATGCTGGTCGGCTCGCCCAGCTTCATGTCGCCCGAGCAGATCAGGGACGAGCCGGTGGGCCCGGCCGCCGATGTCTTCTGCATGGCCGCGGTGCTGGCGTACGCGGCGACCGGGCACACCCCGTTCGGCGGTGGCGGCTCCGGCGGCGTGCACGCCGTGATGTTCCGCATCGCGCAGGAGGAGCCCGACCTGACGGGGATCGAAGAGCCGCTGCGGGGCCTGATCGCCGACTGCCTCGCCAAGGATCCGGCGGCCAGGCCGACTCCCGAGGAGGTGGCCGCACGGATGCAGCCGGTGGCGACCGGCACGTCGTCACCGCCGTGGCTGCCCGCCCAGATCATCGCCGAACTGGGGCGCAGCGCCGTCGAGTTGCTCGACACGGATACGCCGGCGCAGGCGCGTCCGGCGGCAGTTCCGGCTCCGGGCGCGTCTACGCCGTCACCCGCACCGTCGCCGGCCGCGGCCACGCCGCCACCCGCCGCATTCCCCGTGACCTGGGAGGAAACTCCCGTGTCGGAACGGTCGGAGTGGGGGACGCAGATCGTGCCGAAGCCCGACCTGCGGTCCGCGGAGTCTGCTCCGGATCCGGCTCCGTCGCCGCGCCCTCGTCGCGCGGGCAGGGGCCGGCGGGTCGCGATCGCGCCGGCGGCCGCCGCCGTGGTGGCAGGAGCCGCGTTCGCCGCGTCGGCCGCCGGTCTGCTGCCCTTCGGGGGCCCGGACTCCGGCTCCGGTGACAAGGGGAGAGCGGCATCCGAGGCATCCGATGTGCCCAAGGAGTTCGTGGGCATCTGGGCGGGCGAGGTCGAGCGGGACGGGAAGGCCACCGGTCAGTACCGCCGGTTCGCCGTCTCGCCGGGGCAGTTGGGCGAGATCGTCGCCACCAGCATCAGTCTCGGCAAGAACTACGAGTGCAAGAGCGACGGCAAACTCACCGCCAAGCCCTCCGGCGGCAGCGGTACGTCACTGCGGCTGGACACCAAGGTCGTCAGCAGTGTCCCCGCGGACACCTGCTCAGCCCTCGGCGAGCACGTCCTGTCCCGGACCGCAGGTGACTCCCTCCGCTGGGAAGCGGCGGGGCGTACCGCCGAACTGCACAGGATCGAGGGCCCGGAGAAGCTCCCCGAAGCACTGCTCGGCACCTGGCAACGCCCCCTGCCCGACGGCGGCACACAGCGGATGACCATCGAGCAGAAGCCGGTGGGCAGCCCGGCCGCCACGCTGGTCTCGGACGGCGCCGACAACCACTGCGAGGCCGGCATGAACCTGGTCTCCACAGGCGAGACGAACAGTCCGATCCGGTTCGCCCCGCCCGAGGCCGACCGGACGAACTCCTCCGGCCCCTGCCGCTTCGGCCCCTCCTCCACGGTGCGCCACGAGGGCGACACACTCGTACGCGTGCTGGCTGACGGCGAGCGGCTCACTTATACGCGGGGGTGAGAGGCCGCCCCCGGGTAGGCGCCCCTCCGGTCACCCTCCGGTCATCCTTCGGCGGGCGCCACACCGATCGGGTACGAAACTCCTGTCCCGGCGGGCCTGGGCTGCCATGCGCCCCGAGGCCGACGGCCGGCGGTCCGGCGGGATCGTCCGGTCACGGGCGGGCGCAGTGCCCAGGGCTGTCGCGGGGGTGCGGAGGCTCAGTCGCCGCGGCCCTCAACTGACGAGGCAACGTCGTCGAGATCCTTCGCGATGGCTCTGCTCACTGCCCGCGCGCCCACGCCGCCAAGAATCTTGGCGAGCAGTCCCATGACGCCGCCTGGTGCCACGGCACTGAACGTCATGCGGACGGTCGTCGCCGACGGGCCGTCCGCCCGCAGCAGCCACTCCGAGACGTAACGGGTGCCACGCGACTGGGCCTCCACCACATAGCGCCCGGGTGGTTCGCTGGCGGTCACCCACATCTCCTCGGTGGCGTCCTTGCCGAACATGCGCCGGGTCTCCCGCCACCGCGTGCCGACGTCGAAGGTCCCGTCCGTGAGGATTTCGACCTTCGAGACGCTGCCGAGGACGCGATCCATGCCCTCGAGGTCGGTCAGAGCTTCCCACACACGTCTCCGGCCTGCGGCGATGCGCCGCTCCACGACCACGCTTCTGCTGGTCATGCCATCCATCAAAGCACCGGGCTCCGACAACTGCATCGGCTTCCCGACGGCGTTCCTCCCGAACGGCACGGAAGCCGTACGGGAACTCGCAGAACGTCGGTACGTGTGCGTCGAGCGGCAGCTGAGCGGCAGCTGAGCGGCAGCTCAGCGGCATGCAACGAGGCTCATGAAACCCTGAACTCGATCTGGCTGATGACCGGTCCGTCGCCGGTGACCTGGCCTTCGCTGATTGTTTCCGTCCAGGAGTCCTCCGTTTGGAGTTTTGCCAGAACCATCGGAGAAAGACTGACCGTGATCTGGATGCCACCCCCGGGAGCGGGGGCGCGGTCTATGCGGACTTCATCACTCATACCGACGACGTTACTTGCAACAGGCCGGCCGGCAACGGTCGTTGAGCCTTTACCCGGGGTTGTAGGGGTACGGGCTGATCGGTCCTGTAAGAGAAATGTCATACGCCTACATCATGTCTTTCAAGGCTCTCGGTGACTCTTGGGCTATAAGCCGAAATTCATCGAACCCAGGGGAAACGACCAGGGAAAGGCGCCGTCCGAGCGGCCATACACGCAGGAATCGCAGCTTGCGCCATGACGCTGACGACCCTTCTCACCGGTTGCGGCAGCACGGGGGCACCGTCTGACGCGGGGCGCTCTGCCGCGTCGGAGGACTCGTCGGAGCCCCTTCCACAGCGCCCGGCGCCGACGGCGAGGCCGACCCGGACCGGATCTTCACCGCAGCAAGGCTGAAGGCTGCGCTCCTGCCGCCGGGGCGTTCGGCGGGCGCGCGAAGATGATCGCGACTGATCTGGGGCTCTTCGGCCCGTAAACCCGCTGCAGGCCACACGGCGGATGCCTTGGCGGCCTCCGGTTCGGCCTCCGGTTCCGGCTGACGGGACCCGCACATGGCTGCCTGGCAGTCGTGCAGTTCAGGTGACGGCCAGTGCGCCGACCGGACAGCCGAGTACCGAGCCGGTGTCCCGTGGTCGGCCGCCTCACCGTACGGGCGGGCCGGTCTGCCCTGTGGGGAATTCCTGGATGCCGAGTACTCGCAGCAGGTCCAGCCGCTCGCGGGTCTCGGCGTCCGCCGGGGTGAGCACCAGCAGTTGCTGGCCCTGGTCGGGGGTGACCAGGGTCTCGCAGTCCATCAGCAGGCGGCCCACCCGCGGGTGCAGGAAGGTCTTGCGGTCGGCGCGCCGGACGGCCACCTCGTGCTCGGCCCAGAGTCGGCGGAAGTCGGCGCTCGCGGCCTGCAACCGGTCGATGAGTCCGGCGACCGTCGGGTCGCCGGAGCGGCGGCCGACGGCCGCGCGCAGGTCGGCCACGAGCCGGCGGGCGTGGTACTCCTGCTCCTCGGGCGGGCAGAGCGTGCGCGAAGCGGGGTCGGTGAACCAGCGGTGTACGACGTAGCGCCGGTCGCCGGAGAAGCCGGTGTGGTCGCCCGCCAGCAGGACGGCTGCCCGGTTCTGGGCGAGGACCTCGCCCAGGTCGGACAGCACCAGGGCCGGGGTGTCGCCGAGCAGGTCGAGCATGCGCATCAGGCCGGCGCGGGCCAGGCGGGCCACCCCGTCGGCAGGCGCGGGCCGGTGGCCGGCCAGGTGGAACAGGTGGTCGCGCTCGTCCTCGGACAGACGCAACGCCCGGGCCAGCGCCCCGAGTAACTGGGGCGAGGGCTGGCTGCTGCGGCCCTGCTCAAGGCGTACGACGTAGTCCACCGACACGCCGGCGAGCATGGCCACCTCTTCCCGGCGCAGGCCGGTGGTGCGGCGGCGGGGGCCTTCGGCAATGCCGACCTCGGCCGGGCGGATCGCCTCGCGGCGGCGCCGCAGGAAGTCGGCGAGCTGGTCACGCTGCATGGCCCCATGTTCCCTCGCGGCGGGTGAGCCAAGCCAGGGAGCGGCTCTCCCATGACGAACGCTCCGCTCCCATACGTCGTGGCGCCAGCGCACAGTGGGTGACAGATCGACGACGAAGGAGAACGCGATGCAGATACGAAACCTGGGCGGCACCGGCCCGGCCGTCTCCGCGCTGGGTCTGGGCGCGATGAGCATGTCGGGCGCCTACGGCGCGGCCGACCGCGCCGAGAGCATCGCCACCGTGCACGCCGCGCTGGAGGCCGACGTCACACTGATCGACACCGGTGACTTCTACGCCATGGGCCACAACGAACTGCTGCTCGCCGAGGCGCTGCGCGGCCGGGAGAGAGACAGCTACCAGCTGAGCGTCAAGTTCGGCATGCTGAGGGGGCCAGGCCCGCAGTTCGGCGGGCATGACTGCCGTCCCGAGGCGGTGAAGAACTTCCTCGCCTACTCGCTGACCCGGCTGGGCATCGACCACATCGACATCTACCGTCCCGCCCGGCTGGATCCGGCGGTCCCCATCGAGGAGACGGTGGGCGCGATCAAGGAGATGATCGACGCCGGGTACGTGCGGCACCTCGGCCTCTCCGAGGTCGATGCGGCGATGATCCGCCGGGCGCACGCCGTGCACCCGGTAGCCGACCTGCAGATCGAGTACTCGCTGATCTCCCGGGCGGTGGAGGCCGAGATCCTGCCTACGCTGCGGGAGCTCGGCATCGGCCTGACCGCGTACGGCGTCCTCAGCCGCGGCCTCATCTCCGGGCACTGGTCCGCCGGCCACACCGCCGCCCCCGGCGACAGCCGCGCCTTCAGCCCGAGGTTCACGAGCGGGAACGTGGAACGCAATCTCGCCCTCGTGGAGGCTCTGCGCCAGGTCGCCGAGGCGAAGGGGTGCACCGTCGCCCAGCTGGCCATCGCTTGGGTGGCTGCACAGGGCGAGGACATCGTGCCGCTGGTGGGCGCTCGCACCCGTGAGCGGCTGGCCGAGGCTCTGCCCGCGATGGAGCTGGACCTCACCGCGGACGACCTCGCCGAGATCGAGAAGGCGGTCCCATTGGGCGCGGCTCACGGCGACCGGTACCCGTCCGCGTTCATGTCCAGCCTCGGCGTGGGGAACTGAGTCCGGCTCTCCCGGCGGGGCCGGCTCCGGGGCAGGTTCCGCCGGGCTTTGAGCCACGGTCAATGCCACCTCTCCACCGACCATCCAGAGACTTTGTTCACGCGACACCAGGTCCCCCATCATTCGACCTGCACACCCCACAGCAGGAAGTCGCTCTCGTCGCCGGGGCGCTGGTAGCGGTCGAGGATGTGCCCTGACTCCAGTGCCTCGGCGGTGTGGTGCATCAGTGAGGCGAGGGAATCCCACATCGGATGGGACGAGAGGGGGGAGCCGCCCTCCTCGTCATGGGCGGGCGCAGTGCCCAGGGCTGTCGCGGGGATCCGGGAGGCTCAGTCGCCGCGGCCCTCAACTGACGAGGCAACGTCGTCGAGATCCTTCGCGATGGCTCTGCTCACTGCCCGCGCGCCCACGCCGCCAAGAATCTTGGCGAGCAGGCCCATGACGCCGCAGCCGCACCCCCGGCCGGTCGGGGACGGCGAAACCGCGGGTCGCGAGCAGCGGCCGGACCTCGCGGATCGCTCCGGAGACGGTAGAGCGGTCCACCCCGTACAGTTCAGCCAGCGCGGCGTGCGGGATCCCAAGCCGCAGGTGGACCAGCGTGACCAGGAGCCGGTCGACGAAGACCATGCGCTGCTTGGGCCCGGCGCCGGCCGCCCGCCTCCGGTCTCCGCCACGCCGCTCGTGTAGCGCCGACTCCCGCGCGGCCTGCCACCGGGGCGCGAGTTCTTCGAGTAACTCGCCGAAGTGTGCGCGCGAGATGCCGGACAGGGCAGGATGGGAACAGGCCGCACGGGCCCAGGTGAGCTTCACAACTCACCCAACCCGTACGTCCGTTCTCATGTCACGGGCCAGTGGCACAGCACTCTTGATCGTCTTCTGAGCGGTGCCTAGGCTCTCATGCCCATGGAGATGGGGGAACCAGACCGCGGGCGGCGGGCATGGCCCGACGGGCTGGTCAGGCGCCGTGTAGCCGCAGGTCTGCTGGCCGGGGCGGGGCTGGTCATTCTGGGCACGGTGTTCGTCGTACTGCCGGGGGTGGTGGTCGACCACGATCTCGCCGGGGCGAGCGTCGCCGCGCAGGATCGGCTGAAGGCGGTGAACGATGTCCGTACGACGCTTCTGCAGGTGGTCGGCGGCCTGGTCGTGCTTTTCGGCGCGTACGCAACCTGGCGGCAACTGCGGGTGAGTCAGGACGGATTGCGCGCCACCCAGGAGGGCTACGTCACCGACCGATTCAGCCGGGCCGTCGACCAGCTCGGCAGCGACAAGCTGGATGTACGCATCGGCGGGTTGCACGCGCTGTGGCGTATCGCGGAGCAGTCCGCCCGCGACCGGGAGGCCATCATCTCCATCCAGGCCGCGTACCTGCGTACACACCTGCCCTGGCCACCCGCCGGGCCGGAATCACCGGCGGCAGACGTGCCCATCAACGACATCGCACCCCTGGAGACTCGCGCCGCCGACGCCCAGGTGGCGCTGACCGCGCTCGGCGTGCTGTGCCAGCACCGGGAGCAGTCCTGGGTCAATCTCAGCATCACCGACTTGCGCCGGGCCGACTGCGACGGATTGTGGTTCCCCGAGGTCAACTTCGACCGCGCCTGCATGGAGGCGGCGGGCCTGTACCACGCCAATCTGACCCAGGCGTCCCTGGTCTCGGTCAACCTGCGGCATGCCGACCTCACGACTGCGATTCTCCGCCGCGCTCGCTGCATTATGGCCGACCTACGGGCCGCGAAGCTGGTCGAAACCGACTTGCGTGACGCCGACTTCACCGAGACCGACCTGCGCGAGGCAAACCTGCGTAAGGCCGACGCCCGCGGCGCGGTCTTCCACCGCGCCGACCTCCGCATGGCCGACTTGCGCGGCACCGACTTGAGCACCGCCAACTTTGTCGAAGCACGCCTGACCGGCGCCCTGGGCAGTGAACACACCCGCTGGCCCGCTGACTTCGACCACACGGTCGCCGGAGTCGTCGACACCGATGACCCCGGACCCGAGCCCTCGCCCCTACTCCAGCCGCCCGGGATGACGTGGCAGGCACCGCCGCTGCGGTCCACTCCCTGACCAAGACGCGCCGGTCAAGGCTGCGGCGACCGCGATCCGCCTGACCGGCGTCACTGCTCGTCAGCGGCGTCCGGATCGCGCAGAGCCCCAGGCAGCCAGGCAGATCCGGGAGCTGATATCGCTCCCCAGGTCGTTAGCCTCGATCTTTCGTGACGGCGGTTCATCTGGTGGGCCGTTTCGGCTTGTTGGATGGGGTGCGGGCAGGCCAGTGGCCCGGCTGTCGCGTCGGGTGGGCGCCCGGTTCCACGGTTGCGGCATGCGGGTTCTGGTCGTGGGGCTGGGTCCCTGCTGGTCAGCCGGGTTCGTGCAGTTCGACTTCGGTGCGTGCACGCGGTCTCCGACACGGCCTCGTGCCCGCTGAACTGGCTGCTGTTCCTGCCCAAGGAGTGGGCCAAGGGCACCGTCCGGCGTCGGCGGACCGGCGTCCCGGAAGAGGTCGGGCACCGGGAGAAGTGGCGCCTCGTGCTGGACGCCCTGGACGAACTGGCCACATGGCACCTCGTGCCGCCGGTCGTGGTGGCCGACGCCGGCTACGGCCAGAACGCCGACTTGCGTGCCGCCCTGGCCGAGCGGGAGATCCCGTATGTGGTCGGCATCCGTGGCGATCTGACCGTCCAGCCACATGACGCGCACCCCGCCGCCCCGGCCTTCTCCGGCACCGGACGCCCGCCCCTGCCCCGCTACCGGCAGACACCGGTGACGGTGGCGGAACTCGCTGCGGCCGCTGGACGGGGAGCCTTCCGGGAAATGACCTGGCGGGAGGCTCTCGCGGCCCGATGGCCTCTGCTTTCCTCACCGTGAGGGCCGGCCGGCCGGGGTACGCTCGCGTCGGCGGGCACTTCGAAGGGCGCTCCTGGCCGGGCTGGCACCATCACGCCACCCTGGTCACCGCCGCCCACGCGTTCCTCACCGAGCAGCGGCTGGCCCCAAAAGCCGACACACCGGACTCACCCTCTACCAGATCCTCGACGTCCTCCAAGACCTGCTGAACTGCTGGACCGGCATCTGCACCACCTGCCACCAACCCCTGCCCAGTAGGACGACACCAAGATCAAGACAGACCCAACGGAGTCCTACCAGCCGTGAACGGTGTTGAGGACGGCGGCGAGCTTTTCCGGTGCGCTGATCATTGCCATGTGACCGGTGTCGAGGTCGATGACGTCCGCCTGGAGCAGCGCGATGGATCGCTGCTGGAGTTCCTCGACGTAGCACTGGTCCCGGGTGAGGTGTACGTACGTCCGTGGGATGTCCCGCCGGTAGCCGCTCAGGTCCACGGGCTCGCTCAGCAGCGCGGCTGAATCGTCGGCCAGCCGGTCCAGGGCGGATGCGGCAGTCGCCTCGTCCATGTCGTTGCACAGCATCGCGGCAGCACCCTCGCGGGTCTGTTGGTAGACCCCGGCGGTGATGGACTGCTCGACCAGTTCCCGTACGCCGGGATCGATCTGGTCGAGCACCCGGGATCCGTCGGGAGGTACGACGGCCGACACGAGGACGACCTGACGGATCCGTTCGGGTATGAGGTTCAGGACGAGCGGCACCGTGACTCCCGCGAAGGAGTGGCCGACCAGGACCACGTCCCGCAGGTCCTTCGTCTCGATGTCCTCCCGGACCGCGTCGGCGCAGTCCGCGAGAGTGACCGTGCCCAGTTCGACTTCGGCCCTCGTGCCGCGGCCAGGAAGGTCGACCGCCAGCGCATCCGCACTCAGGTGAGGAATCAACTCGCCCCAGCAGTCCGCGCCGAAGCCGGCGCCGTGAATGAGAACGAAAGACATGTGCGACCTCCTAGTCGATGACGCGGAACCTTAACTGAATTCAGGTCAGTTGCCTAGAGGTTCTGGCGGCCGGGAGCTGCTGATCCGCGTAAGGCTCCTTGTCCGCCACCTCCGGAGCAGGTGCGATGCCCGTCGAGCACGAGGCCCCCAGTTCGTCTCGAAGGGGTCACGTGGCTTGTCCCTCACCCCGGGAATCTGTGCTGCTGCCGTGTGACCCGAGGGCGGCGGTTGGTTTGACCACGCGTTCAACATCCCGCCGGAAGACCGATCAGTTCGGTCCTGCCGCGGGGTCTGACCCTCTGAATGCCCGATCGCACCCCACATGGAGAGGCGGTTGTCCCATGAGCAAGGTGGTCGTGAACGTCACCATGTCGCTCGACGGCTTCATGGCCGGACCGGACGTCAGTGTCGAGCACCCCATGGGCCGAGGTGGTCTTCGCCTGCATGAATGGATCTTCGACACATCGGCGAGCGAGGTGGACACCGCAGTCACACGAGAGACCTTGGATTCGACGGGCGCGGTCGTGCTGGGCAGAAGGACATTCGATGTGGGCGTCGGGGTGTGGAAGGACACGCCCTTCCCCGTCCCCTGCTTCGTACTCACCCACAACGCTCGAAGCCAGATGGCCATGAAGAGCGGGTCCTTCACCTTCGTCACTGACGGCGTGAAAGGCGCGCTCCAACAGGCACAGGCAGTGGCGGACGGAAAGGACGTCACGTTGATGGGCGCGGACATCGCTCAACAGGCGCTCAGAGCCAGGCTCCTCGATGAGATCAACCTGCAGATCGCACCGGTGCTGTTGGGTGGCGGTCGCCGACTGTTCGATCATCTGGGGATGGAACCCATAGAGCTGGAACGGACCAGAATCCTCGGCTCACCGCACGTCACACACCTGCGATTCCAGGTCGCATATGCCCGGAAAACACCGTCCAACGGAGTGCCGACCCCAGACCTTGACGGCTGACATCGGGGCGATGCCCGTAGAGCACGACTCCCGGGTTCGTCTCGAACGGGGTACTTGGCTTGACTCCCGTTCCGGGAGCCTGTGCTGCCATCTGCCCCGTCGGTCGCAGCCGGCTGTTGAGTGAAGCAGCCCGCTATGACAGGACGACGGCGCCGGTGTCCGGCTCGTCTGTCCGCGGTTCCTGTGACGGGTCGCTGAGTTGCTCGCGCACGTAGTTCCAGACCACCGCGATCAGTGCGGCGATCGGTACGGCGAGCAGACTGCCCACGATCCCAACCAGACTGCCGCCCAACGTCACCGCCAGCAGGATCACGGCTGAATGGAGACCAAGCCCACGGCTTTGGATCATGGGCTGGAACACGTTGCCCTCGAGCTGCTGCACCACGACGATGATGGCCAGCACCATCAGCGCGTCCGTCAGGCCGTTCGAGACCAGCGCGATAAGAACCGCGACGAAACCGGCGAACAGGGCGCCAATGATCGGCACGAACGCGGAGACAAAGGTCAGCACCGCCAGCGGGAGCACCAGCGGTACCCCCAGAACCCACAGGCCCAGGCCGATCAGGACGGCGTCGAGCAGTCCGACGGCCGCCTGGGATCGCACGAACGCGCCCAGGGTGTCCCAGCCGCGCGCGGCCACGGTCGGGACGTCGGTGGCGAGCCGACCGGGCAGCTGACGGGCAAGCCACGGCAGGAACCGTGGGCCGTCCTTGAGGAAGAAGAACATCAGGAAGAGTGCGAGTACGGCGGTGACCACGCCGTTGACCACGGTGCTCACTCCCGTGACGACAGTGGTGACCATGCTGCCGAGGCCGTCCTGAGCCCGGTCGACCGCGGTGTCGAAGGCCTTGTTTATCTGGGCGTCCCCGATGTTCAACGGAGGGCCGGCGGCCCACTCGCGCAGCTTCTGGATGCCTTCGACCACGCCGTCGGTCAGCTCGCCGGACTGGGACGCCACCGGTACTGCGATCAACGCCACGACGCCTGCGGCGACCAGGAGGAACAGCACGGTCACGACCGACGCAGCGAGGGCGGGTTTCCATCCGTGCCGACGCAGGAAACGAGTCAGGGGCCAGGTCAGTGTGGTGAGAAGCAGGCCGAGTACCAGCGGCCAGACGACTGACCACATCCGGCCCACAACCCACAGCGTCACCACGAGCATCAGCAATACCAACAGCAACTCTGCGGATACACGCGCCGATGTGCGGAGCGCGGCGCGGGTTTTCGTGGAACTCAGCGTGGCAGTCACGGGCTCACCCTATTGGCACTCAAGTCACACTGGCGTGCAGGTCCGCGCTGCTGTGCGCCGACTCAAGAGCACTGGTGCCCCGTCGCGCACTTCCGGGACCGGAGACGCTCGTCGAGGCGGCGACCTGAATGCCGCGGCCGGACTCTTCAGCAGACGACGCTCGCGCCAACGGCTACCTGTCCGTCGCCTCCGGCGTCGGCGAGCCTGCGCTGCCATGTGACCCTCACCCTCGGGTAACCGTTGGTTGTGGTCACGGACGCAGGTGAGCCGGCAGTTCGTCTGCGGCAGGACAGGGCCGCTCCTGGGGCAGTAGCCGTGCCGCCGAGTCGAGGTCGCCGCTGCTCGCGAGCATGTGGATCTCATGCGCAAGGGGGGGCACATCGCTGATGGCGACCGTCCATTCGTCCGCGTAGCGTCGTACGGCTTCACCGGCCAGGCCGAGTTGCGGGGAGCGGTACGGCAGGGCTTGCAGGTGCAGATCGCGCTCTGGGGCCCACTGAATGCGAGTGGGCGCACGCTTCAGCTGACGCTGCCAGGTGGCACGGTCGGGGTGCACCCCGCGTACGTAACTGGACAGGCACGCGTTACGCAGCGCCCACTCGAAGCCGTCGCGCGTGATCTCGACAGCCAGGACGCTTTCCTGTCCTGCTTTCGTGCCCCAGCCGCAGCGGTACATCATCCACAGGAACGACGGCTCGATCCACGTCAAGCCTCGCTCACAGGCCTCTTGCGGTACTGCTCTCCTGGGCTTCAAGAAGTTCGTCACCGTGCTCGATCGCCCAGCGTCCAAGCGTCCTCATCGGGCCCTCGACCAGGCTCTGCCCCAAGCCAGTCAGGGCGTAGTCGACGCGTGGCGGCGCCTCGGCATGGGCGTGGCGCTCGATCAGTCCGCTCGCGAGCAGGCGGTGCAAGGAGTCGGTCAGAACCTTGTCGCTGATGCCGCCAATCGCGGCGCGCAACTCGCGGCGTCGGTGCGGTCCCAGGCGAAGCGCCGCCAGTACGACGGGATCCCAGGTATGGGCGAAGAGATCGGTGGCCGCGCGCAAACGGCAATCGGCGACCAACTCATAGCAGTGGACGTCGTAATCAGTCATCTCGCCGTCCATCATCGCGCCCCGGTCACGCACTGATCGGTGCGTAACGCCTTCCCTACCGTGACCACCCGACCGACCACTAGGGGAGAGGCACGGACAGATGCGCATCGGGATCCTGGGAACAGGGACATTGGCGGCGGCCCTGGGTGAGGGCTGGGCACGTGCGGGACATGACGTGGTGATCGGCGGACGGTCGCAGGTCAAGGCGGAGAAGCTTGCTGAGCGGCTGGAGCACAAAGTGCTCGCTGTCGCACCGCGTGAGGCGGTCACCGGGCGCGATGCGGTGCTCCTCGCCGTGTCCTGGGACGGTGTCGAAGAGATGCTGGGAATGGTGGGCGCGTCCGACGGCGTGCTCCAAGGGATGCCGTTGATCGATCCCACGAACGCCGTTACGCATGGCGTCGGCACTCTGCTCACCGAACACGGCAAGACGATGGCGGGGCGGATCGCCGAGCTTGCTCCGGGAGCCCGGGTCGTGAAGGCGTTCCATCTCTTTCCCGCTGACCAGTGGACGAGCCCGACCTGTGGTGGCCAGTCCCGTGTGACGGTGGCGATGTGCGGCGACGATGCGACGGCCCTGCACGTCGTCGGTGGACTGGTACGTGATGTCGGCGGAGTCCCGGCGACTCTGGGGAAGCTGGATCGCGTCCGCCAGTTGGAGGAGGTGGCGGGTTTCGTGATCGGCTTGGCTTTCGCAGGCTTCGACCCTGGCTCCGCCGTCCCTCACGTCCCCTCGAACGGCAGGCGCGCCGGCTCACAGGGGTAGGCGTGTCTCTCACACGCTCGATGATCTGCCACGGACAGGGTCCGTGAACGCGGCTTGGTGACCCACGTCATCCAGTCCCGCTTCCAGGCGGTGGGGAACCGGCCCTCTCGTACGGCCGGCAGGCCGATTTCCGGGGAGTAGGCCTGGTAGACGGTGACCGTGGAGGTTGTGTAGACCGCCCGGATCTCGCGCTGGGGTTCTTCCATGGCCTACAGCCTGGGGCCGGGCGGTGCGCGCGACCACTGATTTTCGACAGCCGAGTCCCTGTGTGCGCGAGGTGGCCGTAGCGCGGCGTGAGTTGCCGGTGCTACTGCCGTCCTCTTGACGCGTGGGATGGAGTGCCGCGGCTACTTGTCCGCTACCTCCAGCGTCGGCACGACATCCGTCGGGCAGGATGCCCCAGTCCCGCAGCACCACCACGCCAACAGGTCGGTGCGCTCCTCGCGGTGGCCGGCGACCGCAGTGCCGGTTGGGCAGGCACGGAATCGCCTGGAACCCTCGCGCGTTGAGCAGAGTGGGCATGGGGTGCAGATGGTGTGCGAGCCAAGAAGCCCGAGTGACCGAGCTGACAGATATTGGAGGGCCGCAATGGCTGCGCAGACGCAGAGGGCCGTGCTGGCGGGCGGATGCTTCTGGGGGATGGAGGAGCTGATCCGCCGACTCCCGGGCGTGACGGCGACCCGGGTCGGATACACCGGGGGTGACGTGCCGAACGCGACGTACCGCAACCATGGCACGCACGCGGAGGCCATTGAAATCCTTTTCGACCCCGCGGGTACCGATTTCCGCGCGATCCTGGAGTTCTTCTTCCAGATCCACGACCCGAGCACCAAGAACCGCCAGGGCAACGACGTCGGCCTCAGCTACCGCTCAGCGATCTACTACGTGGACGACGAGCAGAAGCGGATCGCCGAGGAGACGATCGCGGATGTGGACGCCTCCGGACTGTGGCCGGGCAAAGTCGTCACCGAGGTGGAGCCGGTCGGCCCCTTCTGGGAGGCCGAGCCTGAGCATCAGGACTACCTGCAGCGCTACCCGGACGGCTACACCTGCCACTTCCCGCGCCCGGGATGGAGGCTGCCCGCCCGCGCGGAGGGCTGACCACGAGGCGGCCTGAAAAGGCACGCCAAGACGGCTGGCGATGCGCGAGGTCTCCTCGGCGATGGGTCCAGTGAGTGAACGTACGGGGCCCGTCCGGAAGTCCAACTGGGCTGTCAGTGCGGCAGCGTGGCCGGGCTCCCTCCGTTCGCCTCGTATCCCGCGACCGCCAGCGCCCGGTACACCGCGTAGTCCGCCGCCGGGTCCGGCGTCAGCGTCCACGGCAGCGCCCCTACGTGGCCGTCGACATGCACGAGCTGGTTCATCGCCTCGGCCCAGCGCTCGCTGCGCACGAGGAAGAACACCAGGAGATGGCGTACGTGGGCGAGCATCGGATCGTCCGGGCGGGCCGCGTGCACCGCGTAGAGCGCGCCGTGGATCGCCTTGGTGACGACCTGGCTCTGGTAGAAGCCCTGGACGAGGTTGACCTCCGGCAGGTGCTCGAAGACCGCGAAGAGAGGCATCGCCGCGAGCAGCGATCCCTGCGGGGCGCGCGCTGCAGCGGCTTCCGCGAAGGCGTACGCCACCTCCCGCGAGCCGTGCCACTTCTCGCACCAGTAGTGCAGCGCCGCCAGATGCGCTCCCATGTGCGCGGGAGCGCGGTCGAGGATCTTCAGCCAGACCTTTTCGAACTCCGCCTGTGGATACGCCAGTCCGCGTGCCACGGAGAGCTCGATGATGTACGGGATCGGGTCACCGGGGGAGAGCAGCGCCGCGTCGTCGCAGGCCGACTTCGCCTCCTCCATGATGATCCGGAACTCGTCCGTGCCCGGTGTCGACGTACGCCACGCCTGCTGCACCAGGAACTCCGCGTGCACGGCCGCGCCGCCCGCGTCCTTGGGCTTCTCGGCCCGCCAGACCCGCAGCCACTGCCCGCCGGGGCTCTCGCTGACCCCGCCGGGGCGCTGGTGCAGCTCCAGCGACGCGGCGCCCGCGAAGGCCTGCACGCGCTGCCAGCGCAGCTCGCCGTCCGTCTCCGTGCCGGCGAGGAGCTGCGACGCTCCCCGGTAGTCCTGGCTGCGCTGCACCAGGTCCAGGACCTCCAGCAGGTCCTCGTCGGGGCCGGGCATGCGGATGTCCAGCTCCTCCTGGCGCAGGAAGCCGTAGTTCGCCGGGTCGGCGGCGTCCGGGTCGCCGGGAGCGACCTGCTGGATACCACCGGCACGCCTGCGCATCAAGATCGGCCCGAGGACGAAGCCCATCATGACCAGCGCCATCAGGACCCAGAGAATCTCCATGCCTCAAGCGAACCAGACGCGTCCGACAATTGGCCAACCTGGTCGGCAGTTCCTGTGGAAAACCGTCGGTCGCACCGTCGTCCCGGCCCGGCCACGGCCTCCCGCCGTCACATTCCGCGCGGGCGCACTACCCTCGGTGCCCATGAGCGACAGGCACATCAGCCAGCACTTCGAAACCGTGGCGATCCATGCGGGGAACACCGCCGATCCCCTTACCGGCGCGGTCGTCCCGCCGATCTACCAGGTCTCGACCTACAAGCAGGACGGCGTCGGCGGGCTGCGCGGCGGCTACGAGTACAGCCGCAGCGCCAATCCGACCAGGACGGCCCTGGAGGAGAACCTCGCCGCCCTGGAGGGCGGTCGCCGCGGACTCGCGTTCGCGTCCGGACTGGCGGCCGAGGACTGCCTGTTGCGTACGCTGCTCAGCCCCGGCGACCACGTGGTCATCCCCAACGACGCGTACGGCGGTACGTTCCGCCTCTTCGCGAAGGTCGTCTCCCGGTGGGGGGTGGAATGGTCGGTCGCCGACACCAGCGATCCCGCCGCCGTACGGGCCGCCGTCACCCCCAAGACCAAGATCGTCTGGGTGGAGACGCCGTCCAATCCGCTTCTCGGCATCACCGACATCGCCGCGGTCGCCCAGATCGCGCGCGAGGCGGGCGCCAGGCTGGTCGTCGACAACACCTTCGCCAGCCCTTACCTCCAACAGCCGCTCGCGCTCGGCGCGGACATCGTGGTGCACTCGCTGACCAAGTACATGGGCGGCCACTCGGACGTGGTGGGCGGCGCGCTCGTCGTGAACGACGAGGGGCTGGGCGAGGAACTGGCGTACCACCAGAACGCGATGGGCGCGGTCGCAGGCCCCTTCGACTCCTGGCTGGTGCTGCGCGGCGTCAAGACGCTCGCCGTACGGATGGACCGGCACAGCGAGAACGCCGCCAAGGTCGCCGAGATGCTCAGCAGGCACGCGCGCGTGACGCGCGTTCTGTACCCGGGCCTTGCGGAGCACCCTGGTCACGAGGTTGCCGCCAAGCAGATGAAGGCGTTCGGTGGCATGGTCTCCTTCCAGGTCGCGGGCGGCGAGGAGGCGGCCGTGGAGGTCTGCAACCGCGCCAAGGTGTTCACCCTGGGCGAGTCCCTGGGCGGCGTCGAGTCCCTGATCGAGCACCCGGGGCGCATGACACACGCCTCCGCGGCCGGCTCGGCGCTCGAGGTGCCCGCCGATCTCGTACGCCTCTCCGTAGGCATCGAGAACGTCGATGACCTCCTCCAGGACCTCACACAGGCCCTGGGCTGAGCGCTTGCCGACCGGTGGGCCTACCAGCCGGTGAGCGGTGGAGTCACCTCCGACGGCGGCTCCACCCACGGCCGGGCCATCGACGCCCACACCACGAAGGCCACGGCGGCCGCGAACAGCAGCAGCCACAGCAGCCGCCGTGCTGCCTTCTGCCGGCGCAGCATGCGGCCGCCGCGCCGCACGACGTCCGCGTGCAGGTTGGGCGGTACGGAGGGCGGCGCGTCCTCCAGGATGCGGCGGACTGCGTCCTCCCTGCGGCCCATCGGGCTCACGACGGCACCACCTTCGCCACCGCCGGAGCCGCGTCACGCGGCGGATGCAGCAGGTTCGCCATCGCGCGGGCACCGATCGCCCGTACGCGCTCCAGGGGCAGCCCCAGCAGCGCCGCCGTCTGCTCCTCGGCCACGCCCTCGAAAAAGCGCAGGACCAGAATCAGCCGCTCCTGGGGAGCGAGCCGGTGCAGTACGCCGCCGGTGTTCGGCCGGCCGCGAAGGTGGGACCAGCCCAGGGCGCCGTACTGATGCCAGGCCCCGCGAGCGAAGCGCACCGCCAGTTGCTGCCGGGTGAGGTCGTAGGGGTCCTCGCCGCGCAGCCGGTCCCAGGAGGCGTACGTATGGGCCAGGGACGCCGTGAGCAGGCGCCGCGCGCGCGGGTTGTCGTCCGACGACTCAGCCGTGAGAAGTGTGGCCGCATGCAGCAGCCGCCCTGCCGCGCCCGCGACAAACGCCTCGAACTCCCGGGCCCGGCGGGCATCTTGGGACGCCTGCCGTTCTCGCACCGCGCCTCCCGACTCTGGGAAACCGGGCCCCAGGGCGTACGGCGAGGAAATCGCGTACTACAGGGACCCGATCTCATCTGAGGCCAGGCACGGCCCCCTGGTCAAGAGGCCGACGCGATGCGGGGGCGGTCAGGAGGGCGAGGGCGCCTCTACGGAGGCCCCTTCCACGGATGCCGCGGCCATCCGGGTGGACAGCGCGACGTTGAAACGCGTGAGGAGCGTGCAGAACGCCTCCCGCTCCTGAGGTGTCCAGTCCTCGGTGAGTTCGGCCATCAACTGGCGCCTGGAGGAGCGGACTTCCTCCAGGCGGGAGAGCCCGCGCGGCGACAGCTGGAGCACCACGGCGCGCCCGTCCTCCGGGTGCGAGGTGCGCTTGACGAGCCCGGTGTCCACGAGCGGCGCGACCTGACGGGTGACCGTCGACGAGTCGATGCCCATGCTCGCGGCGAGCGCCTTGACGCCCATCGGGCCCTCCTTGTCGAGGCGGTTGAGCAGCAGATACGCGGCGCGGTCCATGGAGTTGCGGACCTGGCCGACCCCGCCGAGCCGGGTCTGTTCTGCACGGCGGGCGAACACCGCCACCTCGTGCTGGAGCGATTCGAGAAGACCGGTGTCACCGACGGTCGTCATGTCCATCGACATTTCTGGTGTTGTGGGCATGGCCGGGGGCTCTATTCATGCGTGGGGCTGGGTTGGAGGACAGAGTACGCGGACGGGGGGCAGGGCGTACCGGCGCTGCGTAAACCTGTACGGGAGCTTGGTCACGGCCCGTGGGGCATGGCGTGAGCTGCGAGACTGGTGGTCATGAGCTACAGCACGGCTGACTCCTTGCCGACGGTGACCCTCGACGATGTGCGCGGCGCCCAGAAGATGCTCGCGGGCGTGGCGCGGGTGACCGCCATGGAGGGCAGCAGGCATCTGTCCGGGCTGGTGGGCGCGCCCGTGCACTTCAAGTGCGAGAACCTCCAGCGGACGGGTTCGTTCAAGCTGCGCGGCGCGTACGTGCGGATCGCCGGACTGCTTCCAGAGGAGCGCGCCGCGGGTGTCGTAGCGGCGAGCGCAGGCAACCACGCCCAGGGTGTGGCCCTGGCCTCCTCGCTGCTCGGAGTGCGCTCCACGGTGTTCATGCCGACCGGCGCCCCGCTGCCGAAGGTCGCCGCGACCCGCCATTACGGCGCCGAGGTGCGACTGCACGGCACGGTGGTCGACGAGACGCTGGCCGCCGCGCAGGAGTACGCGGCCGACACGGGCGCCGTGTTCATCCACCCCTTCGACCACCCCGACATCATCGCGGGCCAGGGCACGGTCGGCCTGGAGATCCTGGAGCAGTGCCCCGAGGTGCGCACGATCGTCGTCGGGATCGGCGGCGGCGGTCTCGCCGCGGGCATCGCGATCGCCGTGAAGTCGCTGCGGCCCGACGTGCGGATCGTGGGGGTGCAGGCGGCGGGCGCGGCGGCGTACCCGCCCTCGCTGGCGGCTGGGCGCCCGGTGTCCATCGACAACCCGGCGACGATGGCGGACGGCATCAAGGTGGGGCGTCCCGGCGATGTGCCGTTCCGGATCGTCGGCGACCTGGTGGACGAGGTCCGTACGGTCTCCGAGGACGCCTTGTCCAGCGCACTGCTGCTGTGTCTGGAGCGGGCCAAGCTGGTCGTCGAGCCGGCCGGCGCGAGCCCCGTCGCGGCGCTGCTGAGCACGCCCGAGGAGTTCGAAGGGCCGGTCGTGGCGGTACTGTCCGGCGGCAACGTGGATCCGCTGCTGATGCAGCGCATCCTGCGGCACGGCATGGCCGCGGGCGGCCGCTACCTCCAGGTCCGGCTGCGGCTGACGGACCGTCCCGGCGCCCTGGCCACGCTCCTCGGGGTGTTGTCAGTGGTGGACGCTAACGTCCTCGATGTGAGCCACGTACGGACCGATCCGCGGCTCGGGCTCTCAGAGGCGGAGGTGGAGTTGCACCTGGAGACGAAGGGTCCGGAGCACTGCGCCGAGGTGGGGCAGGCGCTGCGCAAGGCCGGTTACACGGTCATCGACTGACGCCCGGCAGTCCGTCACGCCGGGAGCGCGTCAGGCCGTCAGACCGGTGGAGGGCCAGTCCCTCGGACCGGCGGCCGAGGTCAGGGCCCAGTTATCCACAGCCTGGAAAAATCCGTTGAGCGGACGCGATACATCGCGTTATGGTGTGTCTCTGTCGTCGCTCATGACAGGACCAAGCGCGCAAAATCCAGTATTTCCGAAGCAACCCCAACGACGTGGAGAACTCACATGCCAGGCGCCATCTACGCCGAAGGCCTGGTGAAGACCTTCGGTGACGTAAGGGCTCTGGACGGCGTCGATTTCGATGTCCCGGAGGGCACCGTGCTGGGCCTTCTCGGGCCGAACGGCGCGGGCAAGACCACCGCGGTCCGCTGCCTGACCACGCTGCTGCGCCCCGACCGGGGCAAGGCGGTCGTCGCAGGCATCGACGTGCTCAAGAACCCCAACGAAGTGCGGCGCTCGATCGGCCTGTCCGGCCAGTTCGCCGCGGTCGACGAGTACCTGACCGGCCGCGAGAACCTCCAGATGGTCGGCCGGCTCTACCAGATGAAGGCGAAGGACGCGAAGGTGCGGGCGGGTGAGCTGCTCGAGCAGTTCAATCTCGCCGACGCAGCCGACCGCCCCGCCAAGACGTACTCCGGCGGCATGCGCCGCCGACTCGACCTCGCGGCGGCGCTCGTCGTCTCGCCGCCGGTCATGTTCATGGACGAGCCGACCACCGGCCTCGACCCGCGTAACCGCCAGCAGCTGTGGGAGGTCATCAAGCAACTGGTCTCCGGCGGCACGACCCTGCTGCTGACCACCCAGTACCTCGAAGAGGCCGACCACCTCGCCCACGACATCTGCGTCGTGGACCACGGCCGCGTCATCGCCCGCGGCACCTCCGACCAGCTCAAGGCGCGGACCGGCGGCGAGCGCGTAGAGGTCGTCGTCCACGAGCGCGAGCACATGGCCACCGCGTCCGAGGTGCTGCGGGGCTTCGGCAAGGGGGAGACGACCGTCGAGGAGCACACGCGCAAGCTGACCGTGCCCGTCACCGGCGGTGCCAAGCTCCTGGCGGAGGTCATCCGCGAGCTCGACACCCGCGGCATCGAGATCGACGACATCGGCCTGCGCCGCCCCACCCTCGACGACGTCTTCATCTCCCTGACGGGACACCACGCCGAGACCGAGGCCGAGGAGAACGGCGGGGCGCAAGGCGCCAAGGGCCGCAAGGCCAAGGCGAAGCAGGAGCCGGTGCAGGACAAGGACAAGGCCGAGAAGGAGGCCGCCTCATGAGCGTCGTCAGCGACACCGTGCGCGTCGCACAGCCGGGGAGTGCCATCGGCCAGTCCGTGCGGGACTCCCTGGTCGTCGCCCAGCGCAATCTGATCCGGATGAGCCGCATCCCCGAGATGGTGATCTTCGGGCTCATCCAGCCGATCATGTTCGTGGTGCTGTTCAGTTACGTGTTCGGCGGCTCCATGACCATCGCGGGCTCCAACGACCCGGGCAGGTACCGCGAGTTCCTGATGGCCGGCATCTTCGCGCAGACCGTCACCTTCGCCACCGCGGGCGCCGGAGCGGGCATCGCCGACGACATGCACAAGGGGCTCATCGACCGCTTCCGCTCACTGCCCATGGCGCGCGGAGCCGTCCTGACCGGCCGCACGTTCGCCGACCTGGTACAGACGGCGCTCACGCTCCTCGTGCTGGCCGTCGTCGCCCTGCTGGTCGGTTGGCGCACCCACACCAATGCCGGTGAGGTACTCGGTGCCTTCGGACTGCTGCTCCTGACCGGGTACGCGTTCACCTGGATCGGCGCACTGATCGGCCTTTCTGTGCGGACGCCGGAGGCGGCCACCTCCGGCGGGCTGATCTGGCTCTTCCCGGTCACGTTCGTCTCGAATGCGTTCGTGGACACCGGCCAGATGACGCCCTGGCTGCGTCATGTCGCCGACTGGAACCCGTTCAGCGCCACGGTGCAGGCCTGCCGCGAGCTGTTCGGCAACCCGGGAGTCTCGCAGTCGGACGCCTGGCCCATGCAGCACCCGGTCTGGGCTTCGATGATCTACTCGATCGCGATCATCGTCATTTTCCGGACGCTGGCTGTGCGGAAGTACCGCTCGGCGACGGCGTGACGCAGGAGGAAACCCCGGCCACGAGGAAACCCCCGGCGCGAGGGAGGCCTCGGCCGGGGGCTCAGGTCGGATTCAGGCTGTGTACGGCTTGGCCTCGAGGATCTTCACTGAGGCGAGCTTGCCGTTCGGCAGTTCGTACTGGGCGTCCTCGCCGACCTTCTTGCCGTTGACCCCGGAGCCCAGCGGGGACTGCGGCGAGTACGTCTCGATGTCCGTGCTCGCGTATTCGCGCGAGGCAAGCAGGAACGTCAGCGTGTCGTCCTCGTCACCGTCAAAGGCGATGGTGACGACCATGCCGGGCGCGACCACACCATCGGCCGCCGGCGCCTCGCCGACCTTCGCGTTCTCAAGGAGCTGGGTCAGCTGGCGCACCCGGAGCTCCTGCTTGCCCTGCTCCTCCTTGGCCGCGTGGTACCCGCCGTTCTCGCGCAGGTCGCCCTCCTCGCGCGCGGCCGCGATCTTGGCGGCGATCTCCGTGCGCGCAGGACCAGACAGGTACTCCAGCTCGGCCTTCAGCTGGTTGTACGCCTCCTGGGTCAGCCAGGTGACGTTCTCGCTGGTCTGGGTCACAGGTGCTCCTCGTCGGTACTGGGAATACAAAGCATCGCCCTACCCAGAAGAATGTTCCTCCAGGGGAGGGCGAAACCACGAGCCTAACAATTCAGCGGGCGAAGGGGGAGGACATAAGCCATCAGTATCGCATCAACGCAGGTCAGCGCTTACGTATTCCGGTCGGCGCGAACGGATCGAGCCGCGGCGCCACCGGTGCGCACCGAGCCCGCGGTCAGTCGGCGTGGCAGCCGAGCAGCTCCGCGGTGGTGCCCGGGGACGTCGTACGCAGCGTGACGACCTTGTCGATGCGCGTGGCGTTCTGGTCGAAGTGGAAGTCGTGACGGCCCACCTCGGCGCCGTCCTCGGCCTGCGAACGGATGGTGCAGTAGCCCTCGACGTCCACGTCCTTGCGCACCTCCAGGTGCACCTTGACCGAGTCGGCGGAGGTGTCGAAAGAGATCAGTTCGGCGCTGATCTTGTTCCCGCCCACGTAGTAGTAGGCGAACCAGCCGACGAGGACGAGGAGACAGACCCCCAGGACACCGCCGATGATCTTGAGCTTGCGGTCGGCGCGCTCGTCCGCGGAGCGGCCGTAGCGGCCCTCGGGCAGCTGCGTACTCGCCGTACTCATGATCGTCCTCTCTGCGGGGCGCAAAAAGCCGGACCCCGGAATTTTCCGCCCCCGATTTCGGTCACTATAGAAGCCGCCGATCGCCCCCATACACACTGGGGCGCCGACTGACGAGGATTGTGATTTGACTGACCAGCTGCGACTGATGGCCGTACACGCCCACCCCGACGACGAGTCGTCGAAGGGCGCGGCCACCATGGCGAAGTACGTGTCCGAGGGGGTGGACGTGCTGGTCGTGACCTGCACGGGCGGGGAGCGCGGCTCCATCCTCAATCCGAAGCTTCAGGGCGACAAGTACGTCGAGGAGAACATCCACGAGGTACGCAAGAAGGAGATGGACGAGGCCCGCGAGATCCTCGGCGTCAAGCAGGAATGGCTCGGCTTCGTCGACTCGGGACTGCCCGAGGGCGACCCGTTGCCGCCGCTGCCCGAGGGCTGTTTCGCGCTGGAGGACGTCGACAAGGCGGCGGGTGAGCTGGTCCGCAAGATCCGCTCCTTCCGCCCGCAGGTGATCACCACCTACGACGAGAACGGCGGTTATCCGCACCCCGACCACATCATGACCCACAAGATCTCGATGGTGGCGTTCGAGGGGGCGGCGGACACCGAGAAGTACCCGGAGTCGGAGTTCGGCCCCGCCTACCAGCCGCAGAAGCTCTACTACAACCAGGGCTTCAACCGCCCGCGCACCGAGGCGCTGCACAACGCGCTGCTGGAGCGCGGCATGGAGTCCCCGTACGGGGACTGGCTGAAGCGCTGGGACGAGTTCATGCGCGCCGAGCGCACGCTGACGACGCACGTCCCGTGCGCCGACTTCTACGAGATCCGCGACAAGGCCCTGATCGCACACGCCACCCAGATCGACCCCGACGGGGGCTGGTTCCGCGTCCCGATGGAGATCCAGAAGGAGGTCTGGCCGACGGAGGAGTACGAGCTCGCGAAGTCCCTCGTCGATACGTCCCTCCCCGAGGACGACCTCTTCGCGGGCGTCCGGCAGCCCTGAGGGACAATGCCTGACATGAGCGCAAGCGCAAGCCTGGCAATGACGCACCTTGTCCCCCTCGCGGCAGAGGTCGACGAGGACAAGGTGACCCCTGGCGTCCTCGGCTTCATCGTCTTCGCGGTGATGGCGGTGGCGGTATGGGGGCTTATGAAGTCGATGAGCCGGCACATGGGGAAGGTCGACTTCGAGGAGGAGAAGGACCCGAAGGGGGATGCCTCCGACAAGAAGGCCGGTTCCGGGGGGAAGGCCTCGCCCGCCAAGGGCTGAGAGCTCAGCGGCATGGGCTGGTGCAACGGCACGGCTTCATGGCACCCACCGGGTGTCATGAAGTCCCTGCGCCGTCCCCACCCAGGATCGACCCGCCCCTACGAAGACCGAGCCGTCACCGCCACACCCATGACCTCCCGCGCATGCCGGCTCGGCACCATCCCCAGGCGCCACGCCTGCCAGCCCGCGTCCAGGTCGACGCCCCGTTCCAGCAGCAGCTGATACGCCTCGATGTAGTCGTCGAGCTTTCCGTCGCGGGACGGGTGGTTGGTGCGGGAGAGCTGGGTCAGCTCCTCCTGGGCCACGGCTGTGCCGACCTCGATGCCGCCCGGTGAGGCGTAGGGGAGCAGGGTGCAGCGCAGGAAGCGGGCCCAGTCCTCGCCCCGCCGGTCGCCGTACGACGCGAACAGGCTCGCCGCCTCGTCGCACAGCGAAAGGGCGGACTGCGTACGGGCGTTGCCCGCGTCCACCACGGCCAGCTCCAGGCACGTCCACGCCTCGCCGTGGGCGACGCCGATGCGCTGGAAGTCCGCCCGGGCGTCCACCAGGAGCTGGCGGGCGAAGCCGGAGTTGCGCAACGAGCCCGTCTGGGCCGCCCGTTGGTCGCGGGTCGCCCGGGCCGAGTGGTGACGGGCGCACGCCAGGCCGTACACGTCCCGGATACGGGAGAACATCGTCCGTGAACGCTCCAGTTCCCGCACCGCCTGGTCCAGGTTGCCCGACTCCTCCAAGGCCTGGCCCAGGTAGTACACCGTCCACGCCTCGCCCCGCGCGTCCTCGTTGTCACGGTGGCGGGAGATCGCCTGACGGAGGCCGTCCATGGCGGAGGACGGGTCACCGTCCACCAGGCGAGCGCGGGCCAGCTGGGTCAGGGCCCAGGCCTCGCCGCGGGGGTCACGGGTGCGGCCGTACAGATCGAGGGCCTCGCGGAGTTCCGCCTCCGCACGCGGTACGTCGCCCATGCGCAGGCCCAGCTGGCCGAGCTGGAAGTGCGCCCAGGCCTCACCGTGCAAGGACTCGCCCTGGCGGTGCAGGACCAGCGCCTGGGTGAGGAGATCCAGGGCCGTGGCGAGACGGGCCCGGTCCCGCTCCACCGCCGCCAGCGCGTGCATCGTCCAGGCGCGGTCCGCCGCGAGGGCGGGAGAGGCCTGCAGGTCCATGGCCTCCTGGAGCTTCGCCGCCGCCTCGGAGAGATTGCCCTGGTGGTGGAGCGTGATGCCGAGCGAACACAGCGCCCTTGCCGCGCCCGCGTCATGATGGGCCTCGAAATAGAGATCCACCACCGAAGCGAGCTGCGTACGCGCCTTGTCGAGCTCGCCGAGCTGGCGGGCCGCGATACCCGTACGCCACTGGACCGAACGCACCAGCAGCCCCTGGTCCACCGCCTGCGTCAGCTCGCTGATCTCGCCCAGCCGGTAGAGGTCGCCGCGCAGCAGGCAGTAGTCGCACAGCGCGCCGAGCAGATTCAGTACGGCCGCCTGGTCCACGCCCTCCGCATGCCGCAGCGCCGCCGTGATGAAGCTCGACTCGTCGTCCAGCCAGCGCAGCGCCGCGTCCAGCGAGGTGAAGCCGTGCGGGCCGACCGTGTCCGCGCGCGTCGACGTCTTGCCGTCGACCAGGCGGATCACCGAGTCCGCCAACTCGCCGTAGTTCACGATGAGTCGTTCCTGCGCGGCCGTACGCTCCGCCGGTTCCTCCTCGTCCAGCAGGCGGGCCTGCGCGAAGGCACGGACGAGATCGTGCAGACGGTAACGGCTGCCCCGTACATGATCAACGAGACCGGCCCGCGACAGCGCCTCCAGGTGCCGGGTCGCCTCCGCCTCGTCCGTCGCCAGCAGGGCGGCCGCCGCCGCGGCACCCAGGGAGGCGCGGCCCGCCAGCGCCAGACGCCGCAGCAGCCGCCTGGCCGTGTCCGACTGGTCGCTGTAGCGAAGCCACAGCACACGTTCGACCGGCTCGACCGGGCCGTACGCATCGAGATCCGTGGCCAGCTGGCGATGCGTACGCGGGCCGAGTGAGGAGCCCGCGATCCGCAGCGCCAGGGGCAGGCCGCCGCACAACTCCCGTACGCGGTCGCAGGATTCGGCGTCGTACGGACCCGACGCGTCCTGCGCGGCCGCCTTCAGCAGTTCCTCGGCGCCCGCCGAGTCCAGCGCTTCCACGGGGAGCTGGTGCACCCAGGCGGGGAGGTCGGCGGGCAGATCGAGCGGCTTGCGCGCCGTGACCACGACGAGGCTGTCGGAGCGCTCGGGCACAAGGGTCCGTACCTGCTCCGCGTCGCTCGCGTCGTCCAGCACGATCGTCACCGGCAGGCCCGTCAGATGCTGGTGGTACAGCTCGCTCAGCCGCCGTACCTGCTGCTCCGGCGAGGAACGCTCCCGGAACAGCAGTTGTTCTCGGGACGCGCCGAGCCGGTTGAGCAGGTGCAGCAGCGCGTCACGGGTGGACAGCGGCGGCTCGTCCGTGCTGTCGCCGCGCAGGTCGACCACGCACGCGCCCCGGAACTGGTCCTTGAGCGCGTGCGCCGCACGGACGGCGAGCGTGCTGCGGCCCGAGCCCGGCGCGCCGTGCAGTACGACCACCGTCGACTTGGTCTCCGTACTCGCGCGGGCCGCGTGCACCCACTGCGCCACCCGCCCCAGCTCCTGCCTGCGACCCGCGAACGGGCCTTCAGGCTCCGGGAGTTGATCGAAGGACCGCTCCAGCACACTGCGTCTGCGCGCCGCCGCGCTCTTGTCCGTGCGCCGCAGCTGCGGCGCCTGCCGCTTCGGACCGGTCGAGGCGCTGAGCACCCGCTGCTGGTCCAGGAACGGACGGATACCACGCACCTCCAGCGCCGTCAGCCACTGCAGCCGCAACTGCTCCGGCCCACCCGGCTGCCCCAGAGCCCCGGCCCGGCGACTCGCGGCCGGCAGATGCGAAGCGGTCACCTTCGCCACCGTCGCCGCGGCGCCCGCCACACCGACCACGGCTCCGGCACCGAGCGCCGTCCCCGCATTCGTGCCGAGCGCCAGATCCGCCACACAAGCCGCGACGGCGGCAACGACCGCGACCAGCAGGGGGGTTCCGGCACCCTCACGCGCATACCGCTGCCCGAACGTCAGCCGTCCTGCCTCAGCCTCGTCCAGCGCTTTCGTGTACGCCTCGTACTCCTCCGCCGCCGTCCCCGCGATGGCGTCCAGCGCCCCACGCGCCCGCGACAGCAGCACACTCCCGTCGGTCCGCCCGCCCGACCGCCGAACCTCCTCCTCCACGGCCCGGGCCAACAGCCGCTCGGCTTCAGCCCGATGGCTGTCCCGCATGTCAGGTCCCCCTCCGCCAGCAATGGCTTTCCGGGTCAAGTGTGCTGCGGACGGCACCTCGGCGCGAGAGGGCAGCGATCACAGAAGCGTGCGGGTGCTGTACCGGGGGTGAACGAAAAGCGGGTTCGGCGGGTTCCGTATGGGGGCGGCCGGGTGCGGCTTGTCCGGGGAATTCCGGGTACTGCGGCAGGATGGACCCCATGCCGAAGCGACTGGCCCGCGAGACGTCCCCGTACCTCCTCCAGCACGCCGACAACCCCGTCGACTGGTGGCCCTGGTCGGCCGAGGCCTTCGAGGAGGCGCGGAAGCGTGGTGTGCCGGTGCTGCTGAGTGTCGGCTACAGCAGCTGCCACTGGTGTCACGTTATGGCTCACGAGTCGTTCGAGGACCAGGAGACCGCCGACTACCTCAACGCGCACTTCGTCAGTATCAAGGTCGACCGCGAGGAACGCCCCGACGTAGATGCCGTCTACATGGAAGCCGTGCAGGCGGCGACGGGGCAGGGCGGCTGGCCCATGACCGTCTTCCTCACTCCGGACGCCGAGCCGTTCTACTTCGGGACCTACTTCCCGCCCGCGCCCCGGCACGGCATGCCGTCCTTCCGGCAGGTGCTGGAGGGCGTGCACAGTGCCTGGGCCGACCGGCGGGACGAGGTCGCCGACGTTGCCGGGAAGATCGCGCGGGATCTCGCCGGGCGGGAGATCTCGTACGGGGACACGACAGTGCCCGGTGAGGAGGAGCTGGCGCAGGCGCTGCTCGGGCTCACGCGGGATTACGACGCCCAGCGCGGCGGATTCGGCGGAGCGCCCAAGTTCCCGCCGTCCATGGTGATCGAGTTCCTGTTGCGGCATCACGCGCGGACCGGCTCCGAGGGTGCGTTGCAGATGGCCGCCGATACGTGTGAGCGGATGGCTCGCGGGGGTATCTACGACCAACTCGGCGGCGGATTCGCGCGGTATTCTGTCGATCGCGAGTGGGTTTTGCCACATTTCGAGAAGATGCTCTATGATAATGCACTTTTGTGCCGCGTCTACGCTCACCTGTGGCGAGCCACCGGCTCCGATCTGGCCCGCCGTGTCGCCCTGGAGACCGCCGACTTCATGGTCCGCGAGCTTCGTACGAACGAGGGCGGGTTCGCCTCCGCGCTGGACGCGGACAGTGATGACGGGACCGGGAAGCATGTCGAGGGCGCGTACTACGTGTGGACACCTCGGCAGCTCGCCGACGTCCTCGGCGATGAGGACGCCGAACTCGCCGCCCAGTACTTCGGCGTGACCGAGGAGGGCACCTTCGAAGAGGGCGCTTCCGTTCTTCAACTCCCGCAGCAGGACGGCGTGTTCGACGCCGAGCGGATCCAGACCATCAAGGAGCGCCTCAGCCGGGCCCGCGCCGAGCGGCCCGCTCCCGGCCGTGACGACAAGGTGGTCGCCGCCTGGAACGGGCTCGCGATCGCCGCCCTCGCGGAGACCGGTGCGTACTTCGACCGTCCCGACCTCGTGGACGCCGCGCTCGGTGCCGCCGATCTTCTCGTACGGCTGCATCTGGACGAGCGGGCCCGGCTCGCCCGTACGTCGAAGGACGGCCAAGTCGGCGCGAACGCAGGGGTGTTGGAGGACTACGCGGACGTGGCCGAGGGCTTCCTCGCCCTCGCCTCGGTGACCGGCGAAGGGGTCTGGCTGGAGTTCGCCGGGTTCCTGCTCGACCACGTCCTCGTGCAGTTCACCGACGCGGAGTCGGGAGCCCTGTACGACACGGCCGCCGACGCCGAGAAGCTGATCCGCCGCCCGCAGGACCCGACAGACAGCGCCACGCCCTCCGGGTGGAGCGCGGCGGCAGGCGCTCTGCTGAGCTACGCGGCCCAGTCCGGCGCCGAGCCCCATCGCGCCGCCGCGGAACGGGCGTTGGGCGTCGTCAAGGCCCTCGGCCCGCGGGCGCCGCGCTTCATCGGCTGGGGGCTCGCGGCCGCGGAGGCCCTGCTCGACGGGCCGCGTGAGGTGGCCGTGGTCGGCCCGGCGGACGCCCCGACGACGCGGGAACTGCACCGCACCGCCCTCCTCACCACCGCCCCCGGCGCGGTCGTCGCGGTGGGCACCCCCGGCAGCGACGAACTCCCACTCCTGGTCGACCGCCCGCTGGTCGAGGGCGAACCGGCCGCATACGTCTGCCGCCGGTTCACCTGCGACGCACCGGTGACGGACGCGGGGTCCCTCCGGGAGAAGCTGGTTTCTTAGCGTCTCCCGGAGGCCCCCTCAGCGGAGAGGGCCGGGCAACGGATCCGGCACCGGTTGCGTCGCCGCCAATGGCTTCGGTGCCTCCGCCCGCCCCCGCGCCCGCCGGTACAGTCACCGGTCGACCACCAGAAAGCGGGCCGCAAACACGATCGGTCAGGAACCGAACTCCGACACGGCGCGCGTCACGATCGCCTCAAGGCGGTCGTGATGAGCGCCCCGCCAGTACACGCGCCCACACTCCTCGCACTGTGCGAAGACGTCGTACGACCGCTGCGTCCCGCCTTCGAGCCGGTCGGCGATGTCTTCCTTGACGGTCTCCTTGAGCAGGCCGTTGCAGGCCGTGCAGCGAGTCCACGGCTTCAGCTCGGGCGTGAACCGCCCCAGTACGTCCCGGAGTTGGTCGTCGGGCCGCGTGCTGTAGACGAACGCGCCGGCCCACAGCTCGCGTCGGCGCAGCAGACCGCGGTCCCGGCTGAGCATCACGCGCCGCTCGGCCGCCGAGCGCGCGGCGAGGGCCGGGTCGCCGATGTCGGTGGACTCGTACGCGGCGTCCACGCCCAGGAGACGCAGGCGGCGGGCGAGCGTGCCGAGGTGGACGTCGAGGAGGAAGCGCAGCGGCGCCCCCGGTACCCGCTGCGGGCGCTCGACGGCGCGCACCTCGACGGACTCGCCCGCCGACGGGACGTGCGACACGGGCACCTCCCGGCCGTCCACGACGAGCCCGCCGACCTCCGTCAGCGGCACCCCCAGCGACTCGACGACATGGCCGAGCGTGGAGACACCGTCGGTGACGACCTTCGTGGCCGCCGCACGCCGCACCTGCGGGACGAACATCCCCAGTTCGGGGGCGAACTCGACGTTGATCTCCGGTCCGTTCACGGGGTCAGGATGCCATGACCGCCGTGCGGCGTCCCGGTCCTCTTCCGGCGCCCTGAGGTCATCGCTTCGGGAGGTCCTTGAAGGTGCCGAGGGTGCGGTCGAGCAGGTCCAGCAGGTCGCCCTGGTAGTCGTGTTCGGTCCAGTAGAGGGTCGCCTCGAGGAGCGCGCCCATCAGCCCCATCGTGTAGACCCGTACCTCCAGGTCGTTCTCGTCCCGCCCGGTGCGGTCCGCGATCGCCCGGCACATCAGACGGCCCGTGACGGACATGCTCTCCATGGCCCGGGAGCGCACGGCCGGGATCTCCGCCATGAGGCGAAGGCGCAGCTTCATCTCCCGCTCCGCGAAGCTCGGGTCGTCGGCGATCGCCATGGACAGCGACTGCCGGATGATGAAACGCAGCGAGTCCAGCACGCTCTCGTCCTCCGGACGCGCCCGCAGCAGGTCCTCCGCCAGGGGGTCGTACTCGTCCGTGAGGACGATGTCCTCCTTGGCCGGGAAGTAGCGGAAGACGGTGCTCGGCGAGACCTCCGCGCGCTCCGCGATCTGCTCCACGGTCGTCGCGTCATACCCCTGCTCCTCGATCAGCTCGTAGGTGGCGTTCCTGATCGCGATACGCGTCTTGAGCTTCTTCCGCTCCCGCAGGCTCATGTGCCGGGCGGCTTCGGGGAGAGAGGTTCGTGCCGTGGTCATGCTCGTCATTGTCGGCCATCGGCCTCCGTACCTGCCATGACGCTCTCCGGGACCTCGTCGGCCGCGGAGGCCTTGGCGGGCCGCACGTTCGGCAGCAGCGCCGCCGTCAGCAGGGCGGTCGCGAGCGCCGCGATGCCGCACACCACCAGGACCGCGCCCATGCCGTCCACGTACGCGGCGTCGGCGGAGCGGGTGAGGCCGGGCAGGCCGAGCCGCTCGGCGACCGCGTGCGCGCCGGTCAACGACTCGCGCGCCGCGTCCGCGGCCTCGGCCGGGAGGCGCGAGGTGTCGATCCGGTCGCCGTAGGCACCGGCGACCAGGCTGCCGAGCAGCGCGATGCCGATCGCGCCGCCCACCTGGCGCAGCGTCATCAGCAGCCCGGAACCACTGCCGGCCTCGTCGCGCGGGATCCCGCCGAGCGCAGCGTCCATCGCGGGCACCATCGCGAGGCCGAAGCCCAGGCCCGCGATCGTCAGCCAGAGCGCGGTGAACCCGTAGCCGCTGTCGGCCTCGGTGCGCGAACCGAGCAGCGCGGCGAAGCAAAGCACCGCCAGGCCCGCGGTGACCACCGGGCGGGGGCCCATGCGCTGCACCAGGGGTGTGCTGGCCCGCGCGGAGACCATCAGACCGCCCATCAGCGGCAGCAGCCGCAGCCCGGTGCCGAACGCGTCGCTGCCGCCGACCTCCTGGAAGTACGTCGGCAGCATGAACAGCAGCCCGGAGAAGACGAAGACGCCGAGTGTCGCGGCCAGACTGTTGAACAGGAAACCGCGATGCCCGAGCAGCTTCAGGTCGAGCATGGGCCGCGTCGCCCGGCGCTCCCGTACGACGAGGGCGGCGAGCAGTGCCGCGGCCAGCGCGAACGAGCCGAGGACGAGCGGGCTGCCCCAGCCGTGGTCGGGCGCCTCGATGATGCCGAAGACCAGCGCGCCGAGGCCGAGCGCGCTGGACGCGGTGGACAGGAGGTCGACGCGCGGCGTGGCCGAGTCGCGGGACTCCGGCAGCAGGAGGAGGCAGGCGGTGATGCCGATGGTCACCAAGGGGATGTTGATCAGGAAGATGGAGCCCCACCAGTAGTGGTCGAGCAGCAGCCCGCCGACGAGCGGCCCGAGCGGCATGCCCGCGGCCATGGAGGCGGTGACCGCGGCGACGGCCTTGCTGCGTTCCTCGGGGCCGAACATCGACGGCAGTACGGACAGCCCGAGCGGCATCACCGACGCGGCGCCGATGCCCATGACGGTGCGGGCGGCGATGACCAGCTCGGGCGTGCCGGCGAGGGTGCCGAACAGGGCGCCGGCGAGGAACACGAGAAGCCCGGCGATCAGCATCCTGCGCCGTCCGAAGCGGTCACCGAGCAGTCCGGCGGGCAGCATCAGCGCCGCGAACACGACGACGTACGAGTCCACGATCCACTGGAGCTCGCCCGTGCTCGCCTCCAGTTGCTCGGCCATCGTCGGCAGCGCGACGTTGAGGATCGTCAGATCGAAGCCGAGGACGAGCATGCTCGCGACGAGGGCGCCGAGGGCCCACCAGCGGCGGGGGTCGGGCCGGGTCTCGGCCCGTGCAGTGACAGTAACCATGAAATGAGAGTAGCTCTCAAAAGAATGGACCTGTCAATACTCGGCGATGTCCGCGCACACAAAAAGTGGCCGCGGCTGGAAAGCCGCGGCCACTCGAAGCGAGGTCGGAGCGCTTACCCGTGCTGGTAGGCCACGATCGAGATCCCGATGTAGTGCGTCACGAACGCCACCAGCGTGAGCGAGTGGAACACCTCGTGGAAGCCGAACCACCGCGGTGACGGGTCGGGGCGCTTGAGGCCGTAGATCACGCCGCCCGCGCTGTAGAGCAGCCCGCCGACGATCACCAGCACGAGGACGGCGATCCCGCCCGTGCGCATGAAGTCGGGGAGGAAGAAGACGGCCGCCCAGCCCATCGCGATGTAACACGGGGTGTAGAGCCAGCGAGGGGCGCCGACCCAGAAGACCCGGAAGAGGATGCCCGCCGTGGCCGCGGCCCAGATGCCCCAGAGCAGCCACTGCCCCTTGGCGGCGGGCAGGAGCAGCATCGTCAGCGGTGTGTACGTTCCCGCGATGATCAGGAAGATGTTCGCGTGGTCGAGCCGGCGCAGTACGCCGTCGGCCCGCGGTGACCAGTCTCCCCGGTGGTAGATGGCGCTCACGCCGAAGAGCAGGCAGGCGGTCAGGACGTAGATCCCGCAGGCTATGCGTCCGCGCGTCGATTCCGTCAGCGCGGTCAGGACCAGGCCGGCGACGAGCACGGCCGGGAACATGCCGGCATGCAGCCAGCCCCGGAGTTTGGGCTTGACCGGGTGCGGCAGGTGGGAGAGCGCGGCGGAGACGCGGCCGGCGGCCGGCGAGTCCAAGGGCGCGTCGGAGGCGGACGCAGTCATGGGCCGAATCGTACCTACGGAACCGTAAGTCCTGAATCAGTTCGGTCCTGTGATAAGCGCCAAGTGGCCTTCCTCTCACCGAGGTTTGAGGGTGAGGCGGCTCGGTACGCTACGACGAATTGGGGGTGAAGCGGACAATAGATGGTAAACCCCCGGGGGGAATCGCGTGGCGATGGTCACGTCTGCTCAGGTGTGAGGCCCTCTGGACATATGCGCGAACCCGTCGGATGATCATATGAGTGCGGTCGGCACCGGATGAGCGCCATGATCCAGACGTACAGCATCCGGGCCGCAGCCCCCAAGGGGCAACGACAACAAAATCCCTCATCTAGGAGCAATCGTGGCGCGCGACATCGCGGCTCCCCCTGCCGTTCCCACCAACCACCAGGAACTGATCTCGTGGGTCAACGAGATCGCGGAACTCACGCAGCCGGACAACGTGGTCTGGTGTGACGGCTCAGAGGCGGAATACGAGCGACTGAGCGAGGAGCTCGTCCGTAAGGGCACCTTCAAGAAACTCGACCCGATCAAACGCCCGAACTCCTACTACGCGGCCTCCGACCCGACCGATGTCGCCCGGGTCGAGGACCGCACCTTCATCTGCTCCGAGAAGGAGGAGGACGCGGGTCCGACGAACCACTGGAAGGACCCCGCCGAGATGCGGGAGATCTTCGCCGGTGAGCAGGGTGTCTTCCGGGGCTCGATGCGTGGCCGGACCATGTACGTCGTGCCGTTCTGCATGGGCCCGCTGGGCTCGGACCTCTCGGCGATAGGCGTCGAGATCACCGACTCCGCGTACGTCGCCGTCTCCATGCGCACGATGACGCGTATGGGCCGGCCGGTCCTGGACGAGCTCGGCTCCGACGGCTTCTTCGTGCGTGCTGTGCACACGCTCGGGGCGCCGCTGGAGGAGGGCCAGGAGGACGTTCCGTGGCCGTGCAACTCCACCAAGTACATCTCGCACTTCCCCGAGACCCGCGAGATCTGGTCGTACGGCTCCGGATACGGCGGCAACGCGCTGCTCGGCAAGAAGTGCTACGCCCTGCGCATAGCCTCCGTCATGGCCCGCGACGAGGGCTGGCTGGCCGAGCACATGCTGATCCTGAAGCTGACCCCGCCGCAGGGCGAGTCGAAGTACGTCGCCGCCGCCTTCCCGAGCGCCTGCGGCAAGACCAACCTCGCCATGCTGGAGCCCACCGTCCGTGGCTGGACCGTCGAGACCATCGGCGACGACATCGCCTGGATGCGCTTCGGTGAGGACGGCCGTCTGTACGCCATCAACCCCGAGGCCGGATTCTTCGGCGTCGCGCCCGGTACCGGTGAGCACACCAACGCCAACGCGATGAAGACGCTGTGGGGCAACTCCGTCTTCACCAACGTCGCGCTGACGGACGACGGCGACATCTGGTGGGAGGGGATGACCGAGGAGACGCCCGCCCACCTCACGGACTGGAAGGGCAACGACTGGACGCCCGAGTCCGAGACCCCCGCCGCCCACCCCAACGCCCGCTTCACCGTCCCCGCCTCCCAGTGCCCGATCATCGCGCCCGAGTGGGAGGACCCGAAGGGCGTGCCGATCTCGGCGATCCTGTTCGGTGGCCGTCGTGCCACCGCGGTCCCGCTGGTCACGGAGTCCTTCGACTGGAACCACGGCGTGTTCCTCGGCGCGAACGTCGCCTCCGAGAAGACGGCCGCCGCCGAGGGCAAGGTCGGCGAACTGCGCCGCGACCCGTTCGCCATGCTGCCGTTCTGCGGCTACAACATGGGCGACTACATGGGGCACTGGATCGACGTCGCCAAGGACAAGGACGCGTCCAAGCTGCCGAAGATCTACTACGTGAACTGGTTCCGCAAGAACGACGCAGGCAAGTTCGTGTGGCCCGGCTTCGGTGAGAACAGCCGTGTCCTGAAGTGGATCGTGGACCGGCTGGACGGCAAGGCGGAGGGCGTCGAGACGCCGATCGGCATCCTTCCGGCGAAGTCCGCCCTGGACACGGAGGGTCTGGACCTCTCAGAGTCAGAGCTGGACTTCCTCCTCACGGTCGACAAGGACGTCTGGCGCGAGGAGGCGGCCCTGGTCCCCGACCACCTCAACACCTTCGGCTCGCATACGCCGACGGAGCTGTGGGACGAGTACCGGGCGCTGGTGAAGCGCCTGGGCTGAGGCCCACGCTGCGCTGCGCGACCAGCCGGAACAGAATGTGCCCTGACCTGCGATGTCACCTTGGCCGGTCGCGGCGACAGCATCGGCAAGACCGAGGGCCGGCACCACGGAGTGCGGGCCCTCGGTGATGCCCACAGCTGGAGTTACTGGTCGATCCGGACCGACCGACTCAGGTCGGGCAAGTACAAGGGAAATGGAAGCGATACGGCGGCTGTCAGGGCGCGGCGCCGCAGCCATGGCGCGGGCACTCGCGCGCAGCCGTTCAGCGCGTCCTCGGGAAGAGGCGGGCCTGCGACGAGGAAGAGGCCGTGGCTGCGCAGGCCGAGCCGCTCGGCGAGGTGGCCGAGGAACTCCTCGCTCGGAGGATGCCCCGCCGGATTGGGAGGAGTGGTCGTCGGGGGCAGGACCTGAGGGTCCGACATCCCGGAGGTCTGGCAGGTCGCCACTATCATCGACCGCTGGCGGCTCAAGATCGAAGCGTTCATCGGCACTGGTCACCACAACGCCATGAGTGAGGGCATCAACCGGATGATCAAGCTCGTCGTCCGGGCAGCGTTCGGCTTCCACAAGGCCGAGTGCCAACGGCTACGGACACGTTGCGACACCATCCGCCGAGCTCACGGACACCTCCGCAGACTTTGAAGGCCCGGTTGTCTCCTTCTCCTGGGTGGTTGTGGCGTTGGCGGCGAGGAACGCGCCGGCTGCGGCTGCGGCTTCCTCGCTGGAGTCATAGGTGACTTCCTCGGGAGCCTCGTCGCCCCGTCCGCTGGCTGCCTTCGCGATCCACCACCAGGTTCCTTCCTCCGGGCGCCAGGTGATGAGGGCCTCGCCGCCGAACGCCTTGAAGTGACTGGACCCGGCACGCCCCTTCTGAGGGGTGACCGCTCCGGGCCAGCGCTTGCGAGCGGCTTGCCGGGAGATCTTCCACGCAGCTCCCAGGTCGGCGTAGCTCGCACCCTTGGCTCCCGCTATCCGCGCAGACCTCGCGGCAAGGCGCTCGATCTCCTCGGACGCGGCCCGCCAGGCGGCCAGTGTCACCAGCGGGGCCTCCACGGAGGTGTCGTCCCACGTGGTGTTGTCGTGGGCGTCACTGGTCATTCGCCTGCACATGGCCTGGGCCAGCGGTTGAATCGAGCCGTACAGCGCTCCAATCAACGCGGTCATCTCGGTCTCGGTCGGTTCTGGCATATTCACGGGGGGCACCCTAGCCATCGGCAACCTGACATGTCGAGACAATCTGAATTGTCGCTCTGTGTATGGTCTCTGACCTTGTCCACGCGTGGCGAGGCACGTTGACGGGCCCCGGGGGCGTGAGTGCCCGTACCGCGAGCCTTCTCCAGAACGATGGCAGCTCGGTCGAGGTATGCCGCGTCCTGGTCGTCGCCGAATGCTTCGCGTAGGGCCGTGTCACGGCACAGGGCGTAGTTCGACATCTCGCTGCTGAGTATTGCTGGTGCGCGTTCAGTGCAGCTCATTGGGACGCTACGACGCGAGGCCCTCGACCGCGTGCTGATCTGGGTTGAGACCCACGCTCGGCACGTTCTCGAAACATGCGAGCGGCACTACAACCGGCATCGACCACATCGGGTCCGAGGGTAACGACCTCCCCTCGCCGGCCACCGGACCGGGCCGTTGGCCGAGCTGAACACCACCCGACGGCTACTTCGGACTCGTGTTCTCTGCGGCCTGATCAACGAGTGCAGATATGCAGCCTGACCAGTTTCGCGATCACGGACGGATCACGACCTTGGACGTGTGATTGAACCTTGTCTGGCATATGCCAAGATCAGTGAACTTTTCAGATGGCCTGCTGAACAGTGGGCCATCTGAGCGGTTCCACAAGGTGAAGCAGAGGGTGCGAGGGCGCGCCCTGTCCTGCTTCTCAGGTGCGGCACAGTCCTGGTGGCTGCGCCAACAAGGGAGGGAACTTAACCATGCAAAGAGAGTCCATCAGACGACGCGTGACCGTGGCCATCGGGACGGCAGCAGTGGCCGCCGCGCTCCTGGGCGCCACTCCGGCTTTTGCCCAGGCCGCCTACCTGGGGGATGACTGGGCGAGCAGCCGAGTCGGGGAGGACTACCGCATTCCCCGGGTCGGAGACCGCACGGCTGACGGAGAGGCGGTGGCGGGTAAGTACTTCCGTCTGGCCAGCCCTACCACTGAGCGCACTCTCTGGAACAAGTCCGGTTCCGGCACGACGGTGACTGGCGGCGACGGCAGTTCGATCACGACGCAGAAGGTATGCCGGCAGGCGACCTTCACGGACCCGTGCAGCGGTTGGGTGAACAACTACTAAGCGGAGTCCGAGGCCTGGTCAGTCAGGCGCATCGAATCAAACGGGCGGTGGTGGTCTCCAGCGACCTCCACCGCCCCTCGTGCCCTGCCGGGAAGAGTGGCCGGGCCCCGAACCTCCGGGCCGTTAAGCGGTCCGGAGAGTGGAACGGAGCGAAGGAACTATGACGACGGACACGTGTGTGCTTTCCGTCAAAGGTCTGACGTACCAGGTACCTGGCCGGATCCTTCTGGACGGTTTGGAGCTGACCGTTCGCAGCGGCGAGTCAGTGGCGGTGGTGGGGCCGAGTGGGAGCGGAAAGAGCACGCTGTTGTCCTGCCTGCTTGGGTTGGTGCGTCCGCAGCGGGGCGTGGTCGAAGTGGCGGGCAAGGACATGGCCGTGCTGGGGGAACGGTCCCGCACCCGGCACCGCCGGGATCACATCGGCATGGTGTTTCAGTTCGGCGAACTGCTACCAGAGTTGACGCCAGTGGAGAACGTGGCTCTTGCTGCACTGCTGTCCGGCGCCGAGCGTCAGGATGCCTACCAGCGTGCCACCGCTCTCCTTGACGAACTCCGTGTGCCGTATGGGAGTACTCCGACCGGTCAGCTGTCCGGCGGTGAGCGGCAGCGAACCGCTGTGGCCCGGGCGTTGATCAACCGGCCCGCACTCCTGCTTGCCGACGAGCCGACCGGATCACTGGACTCCGCAAGTCGCGACCAGGTCTGCGAACTGCTGTTCTCTCTGCCAACGCGGTGGGGTTGCGGGCTGGTCGTCGTCACCCACGACGATTCCGTCGCCGCCCGCGCGGGCGGACGGCTGACACTGGACTCCGGCAGATTGCACGAGGGGGACGCGGGCGAGCAGCAAAAGGCGCGCCCGGCCGACTCAGGGAGCGTGAAGTGAATCGCGGCGGCGTACGAGTGTGGCGGCAGCTGGCTGTCATCGGCCGCGGCGCGGCACGGGAGGCCGAGCGCGGCCGAGTTCGGATGACCGCCATGGCCCTGGCGGCACTCGCGCTGTCGATAGCGGTGAGCGTGCTGATAGCGGGGATAGCGACCTACAGCGGGCGGGAGCAGCGCGGCTCGGCACGGCTACCCCAGTACGTGTCGAAGGACAGCTCCGCGGCGAAGCTCTGGGTGGTACCCACTTTTGACACGATCGACGGCGTTCAGCACTCCGTGGTGCGCTTGGAACCGCTGACCGACGATGCACCCCTCCCACCAGGAGTGACGACATGGCCCCGCCCTGGGAAGGCGGTGCTCTCCCCGAAACTGCGCGCTCTACTCGCTGCCGAGGGAGACGTGGACCGCTACGGGGACGTGGTGGGGGCCATCGGCGCGGAGGGTTTGGAGGTTCCGGGCGAGCGGTTGGCCTACGTCCGTTCGACCCCGCAGGCCGCGGAGCATCTGCACCGACTCCCTGCTGCGGGGTTCGGCGGTGGGCAACGGGCACCCTTTGGCGACATGCTGTTCAGCGTGCCGGAGGAGGTGTTCCTGAGAATCTGCGCCCTGCTCTTGCTGCCTGCCCTGGCGCTGACGGTCCTGGCCGTCAGAGTGGGGTCGGCCGGCCGGGACCGACGCATCGCGCTGCTTCGGGCTCTGGGGGCTGGCAGCCGGGCCCGTGCCATGGTCACCTTGGGAGAAGCGGCGGGTCCGGTGTGCCTTGGCGCTTCGGCCGCTGCGCTACTCGTCATCGGTGGCACAAAGACCGACGTGACGATCCCCTTCGTCGATTTCACGCTTTCTGCTGCTGACCTGCGACGTTGGTTTCCAGAGCTACTGGCAGGGATCCTGGCTGCTGTTGTGACGATTCTGGTGGCTGCTGTCCTACTGCACCGCGTGCAAGGGGGCGACCAACAGTCCCGGCTGGCCAAGCTCCTTCGCGCGCACTGGCTGGCTGGCGTGTGTCCGCTCTTTCTAGTGGCAGCAGTGATGGGACCCGACTTCCTCTTCCCTCTGGACACGCCGGGGAACGGTACGGGGTGGGTAGCGGTTTACCTGACGGGAGTGCTTGGCACCTTGGCAACGCTCCCGGCGCTGGTATCGGCCATGGTCGCTGCGCTCACACGGTTGTTGCGACGAGCGGGGAACAGACGCGGTAACCCAGGGATGCTAGTCGCCGGCGGATGGCTGACCCCTCGAACAGGCGCTGTGACCCGCATGGTCGCTGGTGTAGTGGTCACGGTGGGTCTGCTCGGGCAGATCCAACTCCAGACGACCCAGCAGTCCGAACTGGTACAGGCTGCCACGCACTTGCAGCGGCAGTTCGGAGGCCGTGTCCTGACACTCTCGCTTCCTCCTGGGGACACCGACACGCTCAACGCGCTGCTTGAGGATCTCCCCGAAGAAGTGCATGCTCTCGCGCTCACCGAGTCACGCAAGGACGGCCGCGTCAAGCTATGGGGGACCTGCGAGGCACTGACAGCTCTGGACGCCCCATGCCGTGCCAGCGAGGGTGACCGGTCCGACGCACGGATCGACGGAATCGCCCGCTGGACTGGTGGCGGAGCGGCATCTCGCTCGGTCACCTTGCGCCCAGTGAGCACGCTCGCGTCCGCCAAGCCCTCCACCCTGGTGCTGGTGAACAGCGGTAAGTCACCGCTTCCCATTGGGGAGATCAAGCACGTCGCCTACCGGAACTTGGCGTACGGGCAGGTCGGAGCACCAGGATCCGAGTGGGACATCAGTGAGGTCATCGCTCAGCGAGGCCGCTGGATTCAGCTCCTCGGCGGGGTCGGCGTGCTCTTCCTCGCCCTCGCGGCTGTGGTGACCAATCTGTCTGACTTTGTTCGGCTCGGCCGAACGCTGGCACCATTGGCTGTACTTACCGGTCAACGCCGTCTGTTCTGGACGACGTCGATGTTCGTGCTGCTGGGGCCCCTCTTGCTGGCGGCGGTGGTTGCCGTGGTGGCCATGGTGTGGCTGGGGGCGCCGATGATGACCGCGTTCGCGTCAACTCTCCCCGCTTCGTTCGTCATCTCAATGCTCGCCGGGGCGGCCATGCTGGCCTTGGTCTGCTGGCTGTGGGGGGCGCGCACAGTGATTTCCGCGGCCCGCCGCTGGCACCCGACCGCCGAATAACCGGCGGAAACGGCCGTACCGTTTGCGTATGGGGTGGCGCAAGTAGGGGAAGCTTCCCTGTCCCTGCTGCTCCAGAAGGCCGTCGCCGCCGAGGAGGCCCTGAAGGACGCGTCTGACGCCGCGAAGGCCAGGACCGAGGCACAAGCGGCCTGGCACGCCGTGGCCGATCTGGCCGACGAGGCACGCCAAACGTGGCTGGCCGAGCAGGAGGCGACGGCGACGCAGGCGGAGAACTGGCGGGGCATCGCCGAGGCCGCCAAGGCGGGCGTGGACGGGATCTGGAAGAACATCGCCGGGGCCAACCAACAATTCTGGACCCAGGGAAGGCACGGGAGCGGCCGAGACCGTCGCCTGCTGGCAGGGCGTGTTCGACCGGGCCCAGGGGGCGAGAACCGTGTGAAGGGCTTCGGCGTCGGCTACTGAGCGCACAGGCGCTGCTCGACGCGGGGCTGACCGAGGCGCTGGGGAAGCTGGTACGCAGCCTGGTGGTGAGCTGCGCGACGGCGCGTGATGCACGGCGCGGCCGGGTTCGCCCTGAACGCCCTGCCGCTGGTCGCGGGCCTTGCCGCTCTCATCGTGGCGAGCCTCTTCGTCTCCCCGTCGCCGTGCCGGTGGCACGTGGCGACGCCTGGCTCCTGCTCGGCCCCCTCCGCCTCCGGCCGGGAACCCGATCCTGATCGTGGTCAGCAGCCGCTGAGCTCAGTTGGAACGGTCCTCCAGATACCGCGTATGCGACTCCTGACGACGAGCCTCCACCTCCCGGAGGCTCGTCGTCAGCGTCTCCATCTCGCCCTGCAGCAGCGCGAGCTGGCGCTCCAGATGCCGCTCCGGCGGATCAGAGCCGGGAGTCAGGCGTGTCCACCAGCGGGCACGCACGTAGGCGTCCACCGCCTCCGGAACGTCCTGGCGCACCGTCCGGGACAGAGCGTGCACGCCCTCCGGGTCCTGGGCCAGAACCTCCGTGACCCAGCCGGGAGCGAGCAGGGCCGTGAGGAGTTCCGTCAGCTCGGTGAGGCGGCCGGAGGCCGCGGGCGGGAGTCCGACGTCGGCCAGGTAGTCGCACAGCTTGGCGAAGTCGTCGCGCAGCTCGTCCAGCTGGGCCGACGGATCGGGGAAGTCCGGCAGCGGCGGGCGTTCCGGCGGGGCGAGAAGAGCCCCCGCGCCGTACAGACCCGCGACCACGACCGGCCAGTACGCCCCCGCCAGCCCCGTGAACGTGAGCCCAAGACCCACGATCCCCAGCGCACTGCCCGTGAGGTTCTTCCGGGACTCCAGGTACACCACGAACTTATTGGTAGCCACGGATCTCCTCGAATGCACCGTCGAGCGAACCCTTCTGGGCGTCGAAGAGCCGGCCACCGGTCAGCTCGGCGATGTGCTCCAGCTCGGCCCGGTCGGAGTCCCCGAAGAGGATCGGGAAGACGGGGATCTCCCGCTGCTCGCCGGGCAGCCCGGCGTAGAAGCCGTCGAACTGCTCAGGCCCCGCCCCCACCGTGTTCTCGCCGTCCGTCATCAGCACGATCGACGTGAACGTGTCGGCTTCGGCGCCCAGATGCTCGTACGCCTTCTCCAGCGACGTATAGATCGCCGTGTCCCCGGAGGCCGTGAGGGCCTCGGTGTCGCGGCGGATCCCGTCGAGACCCGTCTGCGGGTCCTCGGGCCGCACCACATGCGTCCGTGCGCTCTTGACGGCGGACCCGAACGGCATCAGCGTCACCTCCTCACGGTCACGGAAGTCGCTCGTCAGATCGGTGAGCGCCTTCTTCAGCCGGCCCAGCCGGCCGCCCTCGCGCATCGACCCCGAGGTGTCGAGGACGTACACCGTGCGCGAGGGCCGGCGCAGCTTGTTCTCGTACGCGTCGAGGAGCCCGTCGGCTACGGACTTGCTGCCGGGGAACGGGAGTTCACGACGGCGGCTCGTGTCGAGACCGGATGCGGGTGGCACGGAGGCGACGACCGGACGCCGCAGCGTGCTGTGCGTGATCTTCCGCTGGACGTCCGCGCCGCGCAGGGCGTCGGTGAGACGTCGTACGGTCTCGCGGGTGCTCTGGTCGGTGGCGGCGAGCGAGGCGAGCGGGTAGTCGGCGGTCACCACGCCGTCCTTGGGACGGATCACGGTGAGGTCCTTCATGCCCAGTAGCACCGACTCGTAGTTGAGCAGCGCGTCGACGGAGCCGCGCCGCTTGTACGCGGACGCCAGCCAGCCGGAGGAACCCGATGTCAGCTCCTGCCCCTTGAAGAACTCCGCCAGCTTGGGCGTCGCCCGGTCCACATCGGCGTCCGTCAGCGCGGACTGGGCGCCGGAAAGACCCGAGGCCACCGAGATCAGCGCGGAGAAACCGGAGTTGGAGCGGGCCGGATCCGTCATGCCGTACGTCAGATCACCGGCCGCCACCGCCTGGTGCACCTGCGACCAGGTCAGGTCCTCCGGCTTCCAGCCCAGCCGCCGTACGGTCTCCGGCTTCACGCCGATCGCCACTGGGCTGGACATGATCGGCGTCTGGGACACGACCTTCTTCGCGGCTCCCGCGTCCAGGCGCAGGTAGTCGCTGGAGGCCAGCCACGCGGCGTCGTACGCGCCGTCCGCCTTCCCCGACGCGAGCTGATCGACCACGTCGCGCGTGCCCATATAGGTGGGGACGACCTTGATGTCGGTGGTCTTGTAGATCTCGTGCAGTACGAAATCCATGTCGGACAGCTCGCTGGAGGCGAGGATGCGGACGGTGCCGGGTTCAGCCCTGGCGGGCTGCCCGGGCTTCTCGGAGCTCTCGCCCGATGTGCACGCGGTGACCGCCAGCAGCAGCACGGCGACCAGCGCGGTGCGGTGACCTCTCACGCGAGCCCTCCTTCCAGTGCGCCCTGCGAACGGGACCGCTCCAAGTACGCGGAGGCGTGCTGGAGTTCGGAGGTCAGGGACTCCACTGTGGCGGCCATCGTCTCCGTGGCCTGGACCTTGTAGTTGTCGATCGTGTCGAGGGTCCGGTAGATCTGCTGGAAGGCGCTGCGGAGCGTCTCCGCGCCGACCGCCGGGTCCGCCGCGATGCGCTGGATCTCGCCGGACTGCGTGGCGAGCATCTCCGCGTTGCCGCGGATGAGGTCCTCCGTCGTGCCGCGCAGCGCGTTGACCTGCTCGACGACCTTGCGCTCGTTGTCGAGGGCGGAGGCCAGCATCACCGAGATGCGCAGTGCGGACACGGTGGTGGTGGCCGCGCGGTCGACGCCCTTGATCAGTTCCTCGTTGTTGCGGCGTACGACATCCATGGCCAGGTAGCCCTGCGCAGACACCGCGAGTTGGGTGAGCAGGTCCTGGCGCTTCTGGCGCACCGGGAACAGGACATCGGCACGCAGGGTGTCGGCCTGCGCCGGGTCCGTGGCCTCGACGCCGGCGATGTGCCGCTCGACCGCCTCGTCCAGGGCCTGGGTCAGGACGACGTACTCCTGGAGCTTGCCCATCGTGTCCCAGAGGCGGACGCGCTCGGTCTGCAGGGCGGCGTTGTCGCGGCGCAGTTCGTCCTGGCCGCCGCGCAGGGAGCCGACGATCTTGTTCAAGGTGCCTTGTGCGGAGGCGTACTTGGCGACATGGTCGCGCAGCTTGTTGCCGCCGGGGAGCCTGGACAGCAGCTTGCGGCCCTTGCCCGCGGGCAGGTCGCGCGGGTCCAGGTCCTCGACCGTGCGCCGGAGTTCGACGAGCGAGGACGATACGCGGGACTGGGCGTCCTCACCGTTCGAGGGCAGGCTGCGGATCGTGCGGTCCAGCATGCGGTTGGACTGCGCGGACGCGGCACGCATCTCGCCCGAGCCGAGGGCGACGATCTCCCCGATCTTCCCCGCGAACTCGGGGGAGCGGGCGTCGAGGGCGGCGAGCCCGCCGACGTACTCCTCCGCCTTGCGCGCCATGTCCGTTCGCACCGACTCGTCGACGGGTACGAGCCCGCCGGCCTTCTCCTTCGGCACGGCCGCGACGGGCTCGGGCGGAGTGAGGGTGAAGTCTTCGTTGTTGCTGGTCACTTGCTGTTTCCCCCTAGCCCCGGGCCTGGCGTGCCATCTCGTGCAGCACCTTGGAGGCGGGCACGGGCGCCTGCCGGACGCCGGTCAGCTTCTGGTTGAGATACGTGGCGTGGGCGGCGGTCGCCGCCGTGAACTCCGCGCTCGCATCCTGCGGCCGGAACCCGTGCCGCACCGCCAGCTTGCGCAACTCCTTGTCGGTGGCGAGGAGTTCACCGAGCGAGCGGCCCTCTTCGGTGAGGGGTACGACGGTGTGGTCGCTGTTGGCGGTGGTGTCCGGGTAGAGGACGGTCAGGTCGTCGACGGACTGGCCCCGCATGAGCAGCGAGGCGACCTGGGACTCGTACACGAGGACGAGCGGATTGCCGACCCCGCTGACGAAGTCCCGGAACGCCGCGTCCGAGCTGGTCTGCTGGGCGCCCTGGACGCTGATCAGCTTGCGCATCAAAGGCGCGGTCTCGTCGACGGCCGAGGTGTCGGCGGCGACACGGCCGCCGGCGGCGACGTACGAGGCGGCGGCGAGGTAGAGCGCGCCGGAGTTCGAACTGGTCGGGTCGGTCGTGGACACGAAGAGCGTGCCCGTCAGTTCGCCGTACCTGTCCGCGCCCTTGAGTTGCTGCCAGGTCTTGTTGTCCTGGGCGGCCTTCAGATAGGCGGTCATCTTGAGGGTGCCGTTGCCCTTGCCGACGGTCGCGAGTCCGTTCGCGGCCAGTACCTCGGCGGCGTTGCGGTGCGCCACGACCACGAGGGGCGAGTAGAAGGGGCGCGGCAGTGGCTGCCGTACGCCGTACTTCTTCGCCAGTTCCTCGGCGGGCGCCTGGCTGCCCGGAAACGCGAAGTCGTATCCCTTCAGATCCAGGCCCTCCATGGCCCAGGAACCCGACGTCTCCGTCTCCACGGTGTAGCCCTTTGCAGCGAGGGCCTTCACCACGTCGGGATCGGAGAAGAACTCAGCCTTCTCCGACCCGATCACTCCCCGCACGGTCTTCGTTGCCGTGCCCTTGTCCTGCCCTTCGCGGCCCGCGACGACGGCTGCTGCCACTCCGCCGATCAGGAACACCGCGAGGACGACTGCGACGATTCTTCTCACACCGGGAGAGTGCTCGCGGAATCCAAAATTCCCCGGCGAAGGGGATGAACGGGGGGTGACTGGCCGGTCCCGGTATCGCCCCCAGAACGGGGGTGGGGGACGGGTTTCTTTTCCCCAGCCCCGCCCCTTCCCGAAACTGGGGGCTGCGCCCCCAGGCCCCCGCCAGGGGGTGGGGGGTGACAGGTCGTTTCTCGACTGCGGGTGCGTCGTGGCTGGTCGCGCAGTTCCCCGCACCCCTGAAAAAGCAAAAGCCTGCGACTCCCGGCGCCCGGATAGGGCCCGTACCCCCAACTACCCGCAGCCTCCCACCGGCGGGAGGGGACGTGGGCCGGTGCGTCGTACGCCCGTCGCGTAGGTTCTGTCTCAGGAAACCCGCACCCTGTGTCAGCAAAGGGCCGTATGCCCACCCTGCGACGGGCTGACGCACCGGCCCGCGGCCCCGCACCCACCACCCACCCAGGGGCGCGGGGCTGCGACATCAGCGGCTCCGCCGCGGGGCGCGACCAGCCACCCGCAAACCCACAGCTTCAAACCGCCCAAGCGAACGCAGTGACGTGGCACCCGGTCCGCGCGTCGCTGCGGGTGCGCGCGGACCGGGGCCGTCGAGGGGAGCCCGGAGGGCTCAGTGCGGGGCGAGTTCGGAGGCGAGCGCGGCGGCATGCGCATCCATGCGCTCCGCCGCAAGGATCGCCGCCGCGGTGTCCGCCCGGGACGCCGCCACGACGAGGGCGCGCCCGGCGAGGGCGTGGGCGCGCTCGTGCAGCGAGACGATCCGCGGCTCGTGCAGGCCCTGAGACGTGCGGACCGGCGGCCGGCCGCCCCGCAGCCGCGCCACCTGCCCGCCCAGCCGCTCGGCGGCCGTGTCCAGGTCGGCCGACGGCTCCAGCCCGCGCAGCTCATCCGTCACCGCGAGCAACGCCGCGAGATGACCGGCGAGCTGGATGTCCAGCTCTTCCTCCCGCGACCGGTGCGGAAAGTCGGTGACACCGGCCGGCGTGTGGACCGACTTGGTGCGGAGCGGTTCGTACATGGGGGACGGCCTCCTGTGCTCTGACAGGAAGCCATCCTAGCTTGGATTTAGTCTAAAGTTGAGCTGATTCGCAGAAGAGGTTCAGAGAATCACGCAGCGTCACGGCTGGCTGTAGCCGTCGAGGAAGTTCCCGATCCGCGTCACCGCGTCCGTCAGATCCCGCGCCGTCGGCAAGGTCACCACCCGGAAGTGATCGGGCTCCGGCCAGTTGAACCCCGAACCCTGCACGACCATGATCTTCTCGGCCCGCAGCAGGTCCAGCACCATCTGCCGGTCGTCCTTGACCTTGAACACCTTCGGATCGAGCCGCGGGAAGAGATACAACGCCCCCTTCGGCTTCACGCACGTCACGCCCGGAATCTGCGTGAGCAGCTCATGCGCCACATCCCGCTGCTCCCGCAGCCGCCCGCCGGGCAGCACCAGTTCGTTGATCGTCTGCCGACCGCTCAATGCGGCGACCACCCCGTGCTGACCAGGCATGTTCGCGCAGAGCCGCATGTTCGCCAGGATCGTCAGCCCCTCGATATACGAGTCGGCGTGCGCCCGCGGCCCGGAGATCGACATCCACCCCACCCGGTAGCCCGCCACGCGATATGCCTTCGACATCCCGTTGAAGGTGAGCGTCAGCAGGTCCGGGGCGATCTTGGCGGTCGCGGTGTGCGTGGCGTCGTCGTAAAGGATCTTGTCGTAGATCTCGTCGGAGCAGACGAGCAGATTGTGCCGGCGCGCGATGTCCGTCAGCCCGCGCAGCATCGCCTCGTCGTACACCGCGCCCGTCGGATTGTTCGGATTGATGATCACGAGGGCCTTGGTCCGGTCGGTGACCTTCCGCTCGATGTCGGCGAGGTCCGGCATCCAGTCGGACTGCTCGTCGCAGCGGTAGTGCACGGCCGTGCCGCCGGACAGTGACACCGCGGCCGTCCACAGCGGGTAGTCGGGCGCAGGTACGAGGACCTCGTCGCCGTCGTCGAGCAGGCCCTGCATCGCCATCACGATCAGCTCGGAGACGCCGTTGCCGATGAAGACGTGCTCGACGTCCGTCTCGATGCCGAGGGTCTGGTTGTGCATGACGACTGCGCGGCGCGCGGCCAGCAGGCCCTTCGCGTCGCCGTAGCCGTGCGCCGACGACACGTTGCGGAGGATGTCCTCGAGGATCTCGGGCGGGCATTCGAAGCCGAATGCGGCCGGGTTTCCCGTGTTCAGCTTCAGGATGCGGTGACCGGCCGCCTCGAGTCGCATCGCCTCCTCGAGAACCGGGCCCCGGATCTCGTAACAGACGTTGGCGAGCTTGGTCGACTGGATCACCTGCATGTCCGCGAGCTTACGGCCGAGTAACGCTCCGTGGGACGTGTTTTCCACCACGCGAGACGTGGTGTTTTGGGTGTATATCGTCCTCAGTTACAACAGCGGCACCTCTTTTCTCTACAATCACCCACCATGTTCCGGACGCAGAGCGCGACAGAAGTACGCACGACGTCTATGTCGCGAATAAGACAGCCGGTGCGCACGACGTGAACGACGCATACCGGGAGAACGTCGAAGGCCAAGGCGTGCCGCCTGTGTACCACCCGCAGGGCGACACGGCTCCGCCGTACTCCGAGTACGCGGACCCGGCGATCGCGCACGGGTGGCAGAACGCGTACGACGAGACGATCCGCATCGAGCTCGTGGAGGATGCGGGGGATGCGGGGGGCGCGAGTCTCCCCGATGACGTGGGGCGTCACGAGCGGCTGATGCGTCGCCGGCGGGTCCGGATGAAGAGACGCGGAGCCCTGGCGGCCGGTGTGGCCGGTGTCGGAATCTTCGCCGTCGTGATCGCCGGACTCTTCGGTTCCGAATCCTCCGGGAAGGAGGACCGGGAGGCGCCGAAGAGTCGGCCGTCCTCCTCGGCCACGGACGAACCGGGCTCGACGGCCCCGTTGGCAGACGACCCGTCAGGAGCGCCCGACGACTCGGACGGGTCGTCGTCCGAGTCGTCGGACACGGCCTCGGGGAGCCCCTCACCGAGCGACTCCCGGTCCGAGGAGTCCGATGACTCCGGCGAACCCGCCACGGGAACACCCTCGACTACGGCCGCCGCCCCTACGAGCGAGCCGGACAAGGGGAATGGCAACGCCGGTCGGGGGCAGGGAGCCACCAAGCGCCCCAAGTAGCGGCAACCGCTGGGCCGTACGGGGTGAACCGACCCCAACCGGCGGCGTGATACAACTCCTTGCTCATACGCCCCTCTACGATCACAATGCGCATGACAATGCAGCGGGCGGCCGGAAATTCTCCGGTCGCCCAAGTCGTAAGAGGGGACCCCCACATGAGAAAGCCTCTCGTCGCCGCGCTCAGCGCCCTGGCGCTTGCCGGGCTCGGCGCGGTACCGGCCGGTGCGGCAACCGCCGACGCGGCCGGGCCCGCGGCCTCGACCGCGGGCAAGGGCGTGGACACGGACACCGTCACATCGGTGGCCCATGACGTGGTCACGTCCACCACGGCGAACCTGTCCCGGGCCACCGCGCCGAAGGCCCAGGCCGTGGACTTCGCCGGCACGGTCTCGCTCAGCAACTGTTCGGGTTCGGTCATCCGGCTCCCCGACTCCGAGGACAACGACCCGGCCCTGGTGATGTCCAATGGCCACTGCCTGGAGTCCGGCTTCCCGGAGCCCGGCGAGGTCATCGTCGACCAGCCGTCCAGCCGCACCTTCGGGCTGCTCAACTCGGCCGGTACGCGCGTAGCGACACTCCGGGCCAACAAGATCGCGTACGCGACGATGACGGACACCGACGTGTCGCTGTACCAGCTGACCAGCACGTACAAGCAGATCCAGGACTCGTACGACATTCAGGCCCTGGAGCTCAACGCCACGCGCCCGGCCGCCGGAACCGCCATCAGCGTCGTCTCCGGTTACTGGAAGCGGATCTACAGCTGCAGCGTGGACGGCTTCGCGTACCGCCTGCGCGAGGGTGCCTGGACCTGGAAGGACTCGGTCCGCTACACCTCCGCCTGCAACACCATCGGCGGTACGTCCGGTTCGCCCGTGGTCGACGACGCCACCGGCAAGGTCGTCGCCGTCAACAACACCGGCAACGAGGACGGTGCCCGCTGCACCGACAACAACCCTTGTGAGGTCGACGAGAGCGGCAACATCACCGTCCGCGAGGGCATCAACTACGGGCAGCAGACGTACCAGATCGTCCCCTGCGTCGGGCTCGACAACAAGATCGACCTGAGCCGGCCCGGGTGCACCCTGCCCAAGCCGTAGCTTCCGGAAGGGCGGGCGGTCACGTGGCAGTCCGGCGGACCGCCCGCCCCGCCAGTACGTCAGTGCGTCGGCCGTCCTCGATGACGAAACGGCCGTCGACCAGGACGTACGGGATGCCGGCAGGGAGCGTGCGCGGCGCGTCGAACGTAGAGCCCGCGGCGACCGTGGCCGGGTCGAAGAGGACCAGGTCGGCCCGGTACCCCTCGCGCACCAGCCCGCGGTCCGGCAGCCTCAGCCGGGCCGCCGGGCGCGAGGTGAGATGCGCGACGCACTCCTCAAGTCCGAGGACGCCCAACTCCCGTACGTACCGGCCGAGGTACTGCGGGAAGGTCCCGTACGCGCGCGGATGCGGTTTGTCGCCCTGGAGGATGCCGTCCGAGCCGCCGGTGTGGACGGGGTGGCGCATGATCTGCTGGACGTTCTCCTCGTGGCCGACGTGCTGCAGGATCGTCGAGCCGAGTCCGTCGTCGAGGAGGAGGCGGCGGGCGGTGGTCCAGGGGCTCTCGCCGTGCTCGTCGGCCGACTGCTGGACCGTACGGCCGACATGGTCCCCCAAGGCCGGGTTCGTCACGCCCGAGATCTCGATGGTGTCCCACTCGATGGGGACGCCGTGGCAGCCGTCCGCGCCCACGACCTCCATGTGGTGGCGGATCCGTTCGGCGGTGTCCTCGTCCTTCAGCCGGGCGAGGGTCGCCTCCGGGCCGCCCTCGCTCGCCCAACTGGGCAGCATCGCCGCGAGAGTTGTGCTGCCGGGGGTGTAGGGGTACGTGTCGAGGCTGATGTCGGCACCCGAGGCGAGCGCCTCGTCGAGGAGCGCCAGCAGGTTGGGAGCCTTCCCCTTGTTCACGCCGAAGTTCATGGTGGCGTGGGCGAGATGGAGGGAGCAGTTCGCCGTGCGCGTCAGCTCCACCATCTCCTTGTACGCGTCCAGGGCACCCGCTCCGTACGAACGGTGATGCGGGCAGTAGTAGCCGTCGTACTCCGCCACCACCCGGCACAGTTCGGTGAGTTCGGCGTCCTTGGCGTACATGCCGGGGGTGTACGTGAGCCCGGACGACAGTCCGACCGCGCCCTCGCGCAGCCCCTCGGCCACCAACTGCCGCATCCTGTCCAGCTCTTGGGGCGTTGCCTCGCGGTCGTCCCAGCCGACGGCCAGCATGCGGACGGTGCCCTGGGGGATGAGGTACGCCGCGTTCACCGCGATGCCCTCGCCGTCGAAGCCGTGGTCGAGGCGGTCCAGATACTCGCCCACGGAACGCCAGGTGAAGTCGATGTCGTCGCCGTGGCCGTTCCAGCCGGTGATCGCGCGGCGCACCTCGGCGAGCGTACGGTCGTCGACCGGCGCGTACGACAGCCCGTCCTGGCCGATGACTTCGAGGGTCACCCCCTGCGCGGCCTTCGCACTGTGGTCCGGGTCCCTCAGCAGGGCGAGATCGCTGTGGGCGTGCATGTCGATGAAGCCGGGGGAGAGGACGAGGCCTTCGGCGTCGAGAACACGGGTGGCGGTGGGCCGCAGACAGCCGGCCGCCGCGGCTTCCTTGACGATCGCGGTGATCCTGCCGTCCTCGACGGCCACATCGGCGCGGTAGGAGGGCTCACCGCTGCCGTCGACGACTTCCGCGTCGCGGATGACGAGGTCCATGCCGGGCTCCCAGGTGGTCTCAGAAGTAGGTGCGGATGTAGTCCACGACCGTGCCGTCCGCCTCCACAAGCGGAATCAGCTGCCACTTGTCGAAGGACGTGCACGGGTGGGAGAGGCCAAGCCCGAGCCAGTCGCCGACTCGTAGGTCCGCCTCCGGGGCCGTACGGAGCCAGCCGTGCTGGTCGGAGAGGCCGGTGACCGTGATTCCGGTTGCCGGGCGCTCCTCGGCACCGGAGCGGACCACCTGGGCGAAGGGGAGGTCCAGGTCGTACGCCGCGTCCCGCTTGCCCGCGTTGATGAAGGCCTGCTCGGGGGAAGGGCGGGAGACGACCTGGGCCCAGAGGCGGAAGGAGGGGTGGAGGGCGCCCTCCTCGGGCACGCGGTTGAAGGGGGTGATCCGGCGGTAGTGGCCGTCGTCGTGCGAGACGTACGCGCCGGAGCGCAGCAACTTCAGTACGGGCAGGGAGAGTTCGGGGATCCCTTCGAAGACGTCGGCCACCGCGTCGAACCAGGCGCTGCCGCCCGCGCTGACCACGATCTCCTCCAGGCCCGCTCCGGCGAAGCGGCCCGCCTTGTCGAAGTCGGAGGCCAGCGCGACCAGACGCCGCAGCCACGCGTGCACGCGCTCAGGGTTCGCGTCCGGCACCTCGCCCTCGTAGCCCGCCACGCCCACAAGCCGCAGCGAGTCCGCCGCGGCCACCGCGCCGACGACCGCCGCGCACTCCGCCTCCGTACGGACGCCGGTGCGGGCGTCGTCGCCTGCGGCCAGCTCGACGACCACGTCCACGGGGCGTGCGGATCCGCTGCGGGATGAGTGCAGCGCCGCGTCCATCAGCTCGACGCCGTGCACGGAGTCGACGTAGCAGATGAGCCGGAAGGACGGGTCGGCGGCGAGCTCGGACGCGACCCACTTCAGGGCGGCCGGGTCCACCAGCTCGTTGGCCAGGAAGACGCGTTGGATGCCGAAGGCGCGGGCCACCCGCACCTGGTGCGGTACGGCCAGCGTGATGCCCCACGCCCCGTACTCGATCTGGCGGTGGAAGAGCTGGGGCGCCATCGAGGTCTTGCCGTGCGGGGCGAAGGCGAGGCCGTGACGGGTCGTGTACGTCTCCATGAGCTGGAGGTTGTGCTCCAGGCGCTCGGCGGAGAGGGCGAGGACGGGGGTGGTGAATCCGTCGGTGAAGAGGTTGCGGCGCTCGGCGGTCAGCTCGCCGATCGTCAGGCCCTCGGCGTCGGGAGGGAGGCCCTTGAAGCGGTGGTCCACGCGTTCCTCCGCGAGCGCGGCGAGACGTTGTGCGCCTTCTGCGGCGGTGTCGCCGGGGGTGTCGGCGGCCATGGAGCCTCCCTGTTCCTGAGGTATTGCATTATATGCAACGGTCATTGCGTATAGCGCTCCCTGCTGTCTAACATCTCGGCCAACGCCGGGTCAACGGAGCCGCTGCGACCCGCGAACCCACGAGGAGCCTGCGCCATCGTTACCCCTACAGGACCCGCTCGCACCGAAGCTGCCGTGGACGTCGTCACGCTCGGCGAGTCCATGGTCACGTTCCTGCCCACCCGGCCGGGGCGTCTCGCCGACGTACCGTCCTTCGACCGGGGCATCGGCGGCGCGGAGTCCAACGTGGCGTGCGGGCTGGCTGCTGCCGGGCACTCGGTGAAATGGGTCAGCCGGGTCGGCGACGACGGCTTCGGCCGGCACCTGGTGGAGCGGATCGCGGCGCACGGCGTCGACACGAGCGCGGTCCGGATCGACCCCTCCCGGCCCACGGGGATCTACTTCCGTACGGCGGGGGAGCGGGCGCTTACAGCGGACGCGGGCCCTGCGCGAGGCGAGGGCGGGCCGAAGGGGGCGCGGAGCGCGGACGCCGTGCGTGGTTCGAGGGATCTCCGTGAACCGGACGCCACCGGAGCCTCCCACAGGGCCGGGGGCTTCGACGAGGGCGCCGAGGGCTCCGACAAGGGCGCCGAGAGTGACCCGGCCGCCGAGGTCGTCTACTACCGCACGGGTTCCGCCGCCTCCGCGATGTCACCCGCGAACATGCCGGCCGAAGAGATCCGCTCCGGCCGCGTGCTCCACCTCTCCGGCATCACCGCCGCCCTCTCCGACGACTGCCTCGCCCTTCTCCACGACCTCACGGCACCCCGCCCCGGCCGCCCCCTCATCTCCTTCGACGTCAACTACCGCGTGGACCTCTGGCGCGACCGCTCCGACGCGGGCGCCACCCTCCTCGGCCTCGCCCGCGCCGGCGACATCGTCTTCGTGGGCGCCGACGAGGCCGAGGCCGCCTGGGGCGTCACCGGCGGCTCCGCGGCGATCCGTATGACGCTGCCCGAGCCGCGTCTGCTTGTCGTCAAGGAGGGCGGCCGGGGCGCCACCGTCTTCGAGCGCGAGTCGCACGAGGAAGCGTCCGGTGAAGCCGTGGCTGTCGGTCGTCCGGGAGCCGGCGCGGCCGGCCGGCTCCACGGCCCCGACACCGTCACCCACGTCCCCGCCCTCCGCGTCGACGTCGTCGCCCACGTCGGCGCCGGAGACGCCTTCGCCGCGGGCTTCCTGTCCGCGACGCTTCGCGGGCTCCCCGTGCGGGACCGCATCCGGCACGGGCATCTCATGGCCGCCGCCGTGCTCACCGTGCCCGGGGATCTCGGGGCCCCTCCCGCCCGCGAGCACGCCGACCGGCTGGTCGCGCTGGACGACGGGGCGTGGGGGACACTTCGACTCGGCCCCGGGTGGACGCGGGCCGAGGAGGAGGTACGTACCCCATGAGCCAGACCGTCGATCGTGCCCTGAGCATCCTGCCGCTCCTCGCCGAGGGCCCCGCCGACCTCGGCCGGGTCGCCGAACGGCTCGGCGTCCACAAGTCCACCGCGCTCCGGCTCCTGCGCACCCTCCACGAGCACGGCCTCGTCTACCGCCAGTCCGACCAGCGCTACCGCCTCGGCGCCCGACTCTTCGCCCTCGCCCAGGAAGCCGTCGAGAACCTGGACATCCGGGAGATCGCCCACCCCCACCTCGTACGCCTCAACGAGCAGTGCGGTCACACGGTCCACCTGGCCGTGTACGAGGAGAGCGAGGTCCTCTACATCGACAAGGTGGAGAGCCGCTACCCGGTGCGCATGTACTCCCGTATCGGCAAACCCGTCGCCATCACCGTCGCCGCCGTCGCGAAGCTGCTCCTGGCCGATCTGCCCGAGCCCGAGCGCCGCGTCCTCGCGGAGAAGCTCGACTACCCCATGTACACGGCCCGTTCGGTCCCCAACGCCCCCGCCTTCCTCAGGGAGCTGGCGGCGGTACGCGAACAGGGCTGGGCCACCGACCTCGGCGGCCACGAGGAGTCCATCAACTGCGTGGGCGCCCCCATCCGCGGCACCGACGGTCGCGTCGTGGCCGCCATGTCGGTCTCCGCGCCGAACGTCGTCGTCACCGCCGACGAACTCCTTACGCTGCTCCCACTGGTGCGCCGTACAGCCGAGGCCATCAGCCGTGAGTACTCCGGCACCGCCCCCCTCAAGGAAGCGAATTCATGACGGAAAAGATCGCCCTCACCCCGAAGACCCACACCACCCCGCCCGCGAAGTTCTCGCACGGCGTCAAGAAGGGGAACATCCTCCAGGTCGCCGGGCAGGTCGGTTTTCTGCCCGCCGTGGAGGGGCAGCCGCCGACGCCCGCCGGGCCCACGCTGCGCGAGCAGACCCTCCAGACCCTCGCCAACGTCAAGTCGGTCCTCGAAGAGGGCGGCGCCACCTGGAACGACGTGATGATGGTCCGGGTCTACCTCACGGACGTCGACCACTTCGCCGAGATGAACGGCATCTACAACCAGTACTTGGAGGAGCAGAACCTCACCGCTCCGCCCGCCGCCCGCACGACCGTCTACGTCGGCCTGCCCGCGGGCCTCCTCATCGAGATCGACGCGCTGGCCGTACTGGGCTGATGTCGCCGGTACTGGGCTGACGTCGCCGGTCCGGGGCTGACGCCGCCGGTACGTGGCCGACGCCCCCCTTCAACTCCCGCACCCCGTACGCCATCACGGTGCGGCGCCCCCTCACATGGCGCCGCACCGCGATCCCCCCTGCCCGAAAGCTTCATGCACTTAAGACGAGGTCCCCCCCATCATGTCGTCCCCCCTCATAGCCACACCCCTCGCCGCGGAGACCCCACAAACCCCACCCCACACCGGCGGCCTGCTCCTCCTCATCGACGGAACGGCCGGACTGCTGACCATCGCGGCGCTCGGCATCGTGCTTCTGCTCGTCCTGATCATCAAGGTCAGACTCCAGCCGTTCGTCGCCCTGCTCGCGGTCTCCATAGCCGTCGGCCTCGCGGCCGGCCTCTCCGTCACCGAACTCTTCGGCACCGTCCAGCGGTCCGACGCCGTCTCGCTCATCGAAGACGGGATGGGCGGCACACTCGGCCATGTCGCGATCATCATCGGCCTGGGCACCATGCTCGGCGCCGTACTCGAAGTCTCCGGCGGAGCCGAGGTGCTCGCCTCCCGGCTGCTGGGCCTCTTCGGCGAGAAGCGCGCCCCGCTCGCCATGGGCCTGACCGGCCTGATCTTCGGCATCCCGGTCTTCTTCGACGTCGGCATCTTCGTGCTCGCGCCGATCGTGTACGCGGCGGCCAAGCGCGGCGGCAAGTCGATCGTGCTCTACGCGATGCCGCTGCTCGCCGGCCTGTCCATGACCCACGCCTTCCTGCCGCCGCACCCCGGCCCCGTAGCCGCCGCCGGACTGCTGAAGGTCGACCTCGGCTGGGTCATCCTGATGGGCATCGTCTGCGGCATACCCGCCGTGCTCGCCGCCTGGGCCTGGTCCGCGTGGATCGGCAAGCGGCTCTTCGTCCCCGTACCGCAGGACATGGTCGAGGCCGCCGACGAGGCGAAGGCGGCGCTCGCCGAGGAGCAGCGCAAGGACGGCGTGACGCCGCCGGAGAAGCCGGTTCCGCTGGGCATCGTGTTCGCGATCATCGGCACCCCGCTGCTCCTGATCCTCCTGGCAACGTTCTCCTCCATCGCCTTCGACCCCTCCACGGGCCGCAGCGTGATCGAGTTCTTCGGCCACCCCTTCGTCGCGCTCACCCTCGCGCTGCTGCTGGCGTACTACCTCCTCGGCATCCGCCGCGGCTGGTCCCGCAAGTCCCTGGAGACCGTGTCGACCGCCTCCCTCAAGCCGGTCGGCAACATCCTGCTGGTGGTCGGCGCGGGCGGGATCTTCGGCGCCGTGCTCAAGGGCAGCGGGGTCGCGCAGGCCCTGTCGGACACCTTCAACGACGTGGGCCTGCCGGTGCTCGTGCTCTCGTATCTGATCTCGCTGGTGCTGCGCGTGGCCCAGGGCTCTGCGACGGTCGCGATCGTGACGACGGCGGGCATCGTGGCGCCGCTGCTGTCGGAGGGCGACCACTCCCAGGCCTTCGTCGCCCTGGTCATCATGGCGATCTCGGCAGGCTCGATCTTCGCCTCGCACGTCAACGACGGCGGCTTCTGGATCGTGGCCAAGTACTTCGGCCTCTCCGAACGGGACACCCTCAAGACCTGGACGGTCCTGGAATCGGTGCTCTCTGTCGCCGGGTTCGTGGTGGCGGCGGCGCTGAGCGTGTTCGTATAGCGGCTGTCCGGGCGGATTCCGGCCTCGCTCAATGACGAGTGACGCCCCGGCCCCCCACGCCACAGCTTCATCGGCCATACTGCCCACCGTGGAGCAGCGCATAGGACCCAGCATCCAGCCCTTGCAAGGCGCGGCAGCCGACCCGGCGTTCGTCCCCGGCATAACGGGCCCGCGCCCTGCCGATCCCAAGGACCCGGCCGAGGAGACCGCGGCAGCGGAAGGGACCGCCTCCGTGGAGACGGAGGCGGAGACGGCCGCCGAGCAGGCCGACGACGTCTCCGACGAGGGCGCCTCGGCGGAGTCCGCTGAGGCGGATCCCTCGGACGAGGCGGAGGAGACCGCCGAGTCGGAGTCGGACGACGCGGAGGCGGCCCCCGCCGACGGCCCCGTCTTCGAGGCTTCCGACTACCGCGCGAAGATCACCGCCGACCACCGCGGCGTACGACTGCGCCTGGACGACCATGAGGCCGAGTTCCGCTGGGACGAGATCGGCGCGGTCGAGTCGGAGACCTCGCGCTTCGGCCGCTGGTACACCATCACGGTGCACACCCCCGAACGCCGTTGGTACCCGGTCGAGCTCCGCATCCCGTCCCGCGCCAAGGTCAAGGAGTGGGAGAAGGAGCTGGACGAGGTCCTGGACGCGTACTTCCAGGAGTAGACGCGTACTTCAGGGGAGTGAGGGTACGCCCCGAGCCAAGCCGGGGCGCACCCTCACACACCACCCGTCAGCAGTACTGGTCCTCCTTGCCTATGGACCGGTACATACAGTCCGCGTTCTCCAGCAGTTGGAGCACCGCGTCCCGGTTGCGGGACGTCTCGCGCTCGATGACCTCGTCGGGCGGGTAGAAGCCGCCGCCCGAGGCGGACGACGGGTACAGCTCGAAGGTGTAGCCGAAGATCTTCTGGCTGCCCCACAGCCAGTCGTCGATCGAGCCGTCCGTGATGTAGAGGTCGCTGGACTGCTCGGCCGTGTAGCCGTTGCTGGCGGCCATCTTCCCGCCGACCGTGGCGAAGGCGTTGCGGTCGTCGGCCGTCATGCCGGTGGTCGTGTCCGAGTTCGTGTAGCCGAAGGGCCACAGCACCAGCTCGCTGTACGTGTGGAAGTCGATGCCCGCCTTGATCTGCTGCGTACCGCCGACGACCCGGCTGCGTACGAAGTCGGCGACGACCTTCACCTCGGGCGCGGACTCGGCGGCCGGACCCCGGTAGGTGTCGGAGGACGGCGACCCCGAGGAACCGCCGCAACACCCCCAGCGATAGGCCCAGTTGCGGTTCAGGTCCGTACCGACGTACGAGGAACCGCTGTTGGGCTGCCGGTTCTTGCGCCACGAGCGATACCGCCCGGTCGCGATGTCGTACTCGCCGCCGTCCGGGTTGAGGTCCGGGACGATCCAGATCTCGCGGTTGTTGACCATGTTCGTGATGCGCTGGTCGGAGCCGTATCCGGCGCCCAGCTCACGCAGCAGGTAGAGGGCCATCTCCACGGTGAGGTGCTCGCGCGCGTGCTGGTGGTGGGTCATCAGGACTTCGGGCTCGGACTCGTCGGTCGCGACGTTGTCGCTGATCTTGATGGCGACGATGTCCCGGCCCTGGTGCGACTTCCCGATCACGTGCCTGTTCATGATGTTCGGGTACGCCGAGAGCCGCTGGCTGATCTCCGTGTTCATCTCGGCGTAGTTGTGATAGCGCGAGTCGGCGGAGGGGAAGTCGAGTACGCCCGCGTCCGCGCTGCTGGACCGGTCCGGAGCCGCGCCCAACGGCGAGACCTCGTAGCCGAGTTGGCTCAGCTTCTTGGCCTGGGACGCGCGGCCGGAGACGACGACGGTCTCCTCGTCGGCCTCGTCCACCGTCACGCCCGTGCGGGCGATGGCCGTCCGGGTGGTCGCGCTGTTGTTGTGCAGATGGATCTCGTACTGGCGGATCTCGTCGTCGGCCTCGGACACGGCCACCGGTGCCGGTGCGCCACCGGGCGCGCCGGACGCGCTGGTTGTGGCGCTGATGGGCGCCGCGAGGGCGAGCGCGAGGAGGGTGCCGAGGAAGGCGGTGCGCCTGCCTCTTATGCGTAGCCGCATTGAGTCTCCTAGTTTCTCCAGGACGTCCGGGGTCTCCGGACAGGTGGGGGGTTGGAGCGGGGGGTGGTTCAGTGCGACGTCTGTGCGGGTGTGGCGCTCATCGTGAAGGTATGGCATGACCGGGTCAAGACCAGGCGAAGGTCCATCGCGCCTGCACGCACGCCCCCTTGTGTCATCGCGCGCTTTGCGCTTTCTTGATCGGCATGGCGGACACCACGGGAAACACCGGCAAGAGGGCGGGAAACTCAGGGGAAGCGGCGTCGGGCGAGGGCAACTCCAGCCCTCGTAAATCCAGTTGGAAGTACATCGGCCCCGGCATCGTGGTCGCCGCCACCGGTGTCGGCGCGGGCGACCTCGTCGCGACCCTCATCGCCGGCTCGAACTTCGGCTACACCCTCCTGTGGGCCGCCATCCTCGGCTGCCTCGTCAAGATCTCCCTGGCCGAGGCGGCGGGCCGCTGGCATCTGTCCACCGGCCGCACCCTGTTCGAGGGCTGGGCGAGCCTGGGCCGCTGGACGACGTGGTTCTTCGCCGTGTACCTCGTGATCTGGGGCTTCGTATACGGCGCGGCAGCGATGTCCTCGTCGGGCCTGCCACTCCAGGCGCTCTTCCCGGACGTCATGGACCTCAAGTGGTGGGCCATTCTCACCGGGTTGGTCGGCCTGGTGTTCGTCTGGTTCAACAAGTACGCCGTCTTCGAGAAGGTCATGACGGTGCTGGTCGGCGTCATGTTCGTGGTGACGGTGTACTTGGCGATCCGCGTCACCCCGAACCTCGGCGACGCCTTCGCGGGCCTGCTCCCCGTCCTCCCCGACGAGAAGGACTCCATCCTCAACACCCTCGGCCTGATCGGCGGCGTCGGCGGCACCATCACCCTTGCCGCGTACGGCTATTGGGTCAACGCCAAGGGCTGGACGAACACCGGCTGGATGAAGGTGATGCGCCTCGACAACCGCGTCGCGTACGCCACGACCGGAATCTTCGTCATCGCCATGCTCATCGTCGGCGCGGAACTCCTGCACGCCTCGAACATCGCCATCGCGAGCGGGGACCAGGGACTCATCCAGCTCGGCGACATCCTGGAGGACGAGTACGGCACGGCGACGTCGAAGTTCTTCCTCATCGGCTTCTTCGCCACGTCGTTCACCTCGCTGATCGGCGTCTGGCACGGAGTCAGCCTGATGTTCGCGGACTTCGTCGAGCGCTACCGCGCGCGCCGCGAGGTCACCGGCGACGAGGTGGCGTCCGGCGCCCGCGAGAAGTCCTGGCCGTTCCGCGCGTACCTGCTGTGGCTGACCTTCCCCCCGATGGTGTTGCTGTTCGAGGGCCAGCCCTTCCGCCTGATCATCCTGTACGGCGTCCTGGGCGCGGCCTTCCTCCCCTTCCTCGCCCTCACCCTGGTCTGGCTCCTCAACTCCTCCCGCACGCCCGCGGAATGGCGCAACGGCATGCTCAGCAACGCCATGCTGCTGATCGCGGGCCTGCTCTTCATCGTCCTGTGCGCGAAGCAGATCTGGGACCAGCCGTGGTCGGAGTTCTTCTGAGTCCTACTTCTGTGACTCCTGCTCCTGTAGCCACTTCTGGCTCGTGGCGATCTCCTTGAGCTGCTGCATCGTGAGCGCGGGAGTCTCACGGGTCGCGGCGGCGTGCTGGGTACCGGAGTTGAAGGCGCTGACCACCACCCGCATGCCGTCGGTCCTGATGGTGTCGACGGTCCACATGACGACCCCTGCGCCGCCCTTCTCACTCGGGCCCTGACTCGTGGCGACCTTGGTGCCGTCCGGCAGGACCTCGGCGTCGGCGCCGAAGAGCTGGTGCTCGACATCTGACATGTCCTGCTGCACGTTGATCTCGACCAGGCTCTCCCCCTTCCCGTCGTCCACCACGACATAGGCGTACTCGTCCTCCTGACCGCCCTTCGACACGACCTCGACGTTCTTGGGGAGCAGGGAGGCGAGCGTCTGCCCGACCTTGGCGCCGTCGGCACCCGGAGGCGGGCTCGGGACGGCTTCCGGGCCCTGGCCCTTGGTGTCCTCGGGGACGGCGTCGATGGCCGAACGCCAGGCCACGGCGGTGACCACGTCCGTCAACCGGTCGGTGGACAAAGGCGGGTCGGCCCGGGTGACCGGTGCGTCCTTCTGGGCCTCGGCGTTCCACTCGCTCACACTGATGTGGTGGCCCTCGGGGGTGACGAGGTCGGCGGACCACCACTTGGTGTCCACGCGCCGGTCCGGGTACTCATACCCCTGGAAGAGCTTGAGGGCCGAGCCGTCGGCCAGTTCCGTCGTGGTGCAGCGGTCGTACGGCACCTGCGTTTTGTCCGGGCACCCGGTCACCTGCCGGGCCTGCTCGCTCCCCGGCTCCACCCGGTCCAGAGCGACGGCGACGGCACCCTTGCCCTTGCCGTCGTCGAACACGACCTGGGCGTACGGCATCGACTCCGCGCCCGTCCCCCGCCCCTGCTCCGCACTGAACTCACCCTCGGGGAGCAGCTTCTTGAGGGTGCCGACCAGGTCGGCGGCGGAGACCGTGCCATCGTCATCGGTGAGTGGAGCCTGGGTCGACCGGCCGGCGGCCACGGACTGCCGCCCATCGTCCGCCCCGCCCCAGGGCACGAGCAGCGTCCCGCCCACCCCCACGAGGGCGACGGCGGCCACGCCTCCCACGACGGCGGCCCGGCGCCGCAGCAGGAGCCTGCGACCGCGTACCGCTCCGGCGGCGACGAGGCCACTCCGGTCGGTCTCGAAGGAGTCGCCGGCTTGGCGCATGGCGAGGCCGAGCCGGTCCTCGAAAAGGTCCGTGTCGACGTCGTGGGCCTCGTGTTCTTCAGCGGGCATGGCAAACCACCGTCTCTGCAAGGTCGTTGGAAGTCGGAAAGGGAATCGCACTGGCTCGCGGTGGCCGTTCAGTGGGCCGCGTACTCGCTGAGGCCGTCGCCTAGGAGCACCCGCAGCCGACCGAGTGCCCGTACGCAGCGTGTGCGTACAGCGGCCGAGCTGACGTTCATCGCGTCGGCGGTCTCCTCGATGCTGCGGTCCTCCCAGTACCGCAGGACGACCACGGCCCGGTCCTTGGCGGGCAGCCTTCCCAGCGCCTCCACGAGGGTCAGCCGCAGCGGCGTGTCGGCGGTGGCGCTGTGCGGATCGGGCAGGTCGGGAAGGACGTCCGTGGCCCGCTCGGTGCTGCTGCGCCGCCGCTGGTGCGCGAGGAACGTACGGGTGAGGACGGTCTGCGCGTACCCGGCGGGGTTGTCGGCCCGCGACACCCGCCGCCAGCTGACGTACAGCCGCCCGAAGGTCTCCTGCACGAGATCCTCGGCGAGGTGGGTGTCACCGCCGGTGAGCAGACACGCCGACCGATAGAGATGCCCGGCCCGCGCCGCAGCGAACTCGGCGTAGCCGTCCTCGCCCCTCTGTCTCATGCCTACGTCCCCCGTGATCCTCGGCAATCCCCGTACCGCCCTCACTACATTGATGCGGTGGACTCCCGGAAATGTTTCATCCCCTGGACGTGACCTCGCCGAGGCGCCGTGTCCGTGAGTTGTTCCGATGCCGGAAGCGGGTGGCCACGCGGGCCGGGCGTCACCGTGCTCTCATCCGCAGGTGGATCGCCTCCGCCTCGCGCCTCAGGGAAAGGGCCGCGGTGTTCCCATGCGTCTGCTGTACCGCCCTGGCGAGCTGGTGCAAAGCCTGAACCCGGCCCATGCGATGCCCGGTGGCACGGTGGACTTCCACTGCGCGCTGGGCGTGTTCGGCGGCCTGGGATGGCGCACCGCCGACGAGAGCGATGCCGGCGAGGACGGTGAGGGCTTGGCCTTCCAGGAGGCGGTATCCGGTGCGGCGGCTCGTGTGGAGAGTGCGGTGGGCCAGTTCCGCGGCCGGTGTTCCGCGGCCGGTGCGGTGGTGAGTGTCCGCCAGTCCGACGAGGCTCTCGACCGCCGCGTGGCAGTGGTCCTGACCGGTTTCCCGCAGGATCCGCAGCGCCTGCTCGTAGTGGCTGAGAGCCCTGTCGTGATCAGCGAGCATGAGATGGGCGCTCGCCAAGGCGTTCAGGGCATCCACCTCGTGCCGCGTGTGGTCGTTCTCCCGGGCGAGAGCGAGCGCTGTCCGCGCGGTGTCGAGGGACTGACGAGGGCGGTCCAGGTCACGCTGGAGCCGGGCCAGGACGTACAGCGTGTAGCTCTCGGTGTCGCGGTCGCCGAGTTCCCGGTGCAGGTGCAGAGCCCGTAGCAGGACGTGCTCCGCCTCAGCGAGGCGTCCTTGCAGGCAGATCGCCTCGGCGAGATTGGCCAGGTCGATGGCCGCGGGCACGGCGGAGCCGATCCTCTCGTCGAGGACGAGGGCCTGTCTGTGGTACTCCGCGGACCGGTCCAGCTGTCCGAGTTCCCGGCACAGGATGCCGAGGTTCCCCAGGATGGCAGCCTGTCCGGCGATCCGGCCGGTCTCGACGTTGATCACCAGGGCGCGGGCGAGGTGATCGGTCGCCTGGCGTGGACGGCCCTGTTCCCAGTGCACGCCGGCGAGGTTGCTGAGAACGGCTGCCTGCCCGTCCCGCCATCCCACGCTCTGGGTGCAGGCCAGCGCACCTGTGTAGTGCTCCAGCGCACTGCCGAACCGGCCTTGTCGCATACAGGCGTCCCCGAGGCTGAGCCGGGCCGCGCCCTCCGCCCATGCATTGCCGTCGGCCCGTGCGGCAGCCAGGCCGGCCTGTGCCACCGCCAGCCAGTCGGAAGCGTGGGAGCCGAGCCAGAAGAAGCCGCGCAGCCTGTCGGCGAGCAGCCACGCGGTCTTCCGGGAGCCATGCCGGGCGGCGTCCTCGATGACCGAACGCATGTTGGGCTGTTCGGCATTGAGCCAGCCCAGAGCCGCGGACTCGTCTTTCAGCACGGTGGCGGCCTGTTGCGGTACGGACTCGGTGCTGCCCACCGCACCCATGGCATCGGCCGGCAGGCGTAGTTTGTCCGGATAGAGCAACTGTGAGGCGGCGGTCACCGTGGCGAGGTAGTACCTGTGAAGGCGGCTGGTCGCTTCGGCACGGTCGGCCGGGCTCTCCTCCTCGGCACATTCGGTGCCGTACAGGCGCACCAGGTCGTGGAACGAGTACCGGCCGGGCGACTGCTGGTGCACGAGGCTCGCCGCCGCCAGCCGGGCCAGCACCTCGTGGGCCTGCCGCGGCGTTACGTCCGCGAGGGCGGCGGCCGCGTCGACGGTCACGTCCGGGGTGGGGGCGGCCGCGGTCAGCCGGAACATCCTCCTGGCCTCCGGCGGCAGAGCACGGTACGAGTGGTCGAAGGCCGTACGTACGGCGGACTGCGCGTCGCCGTCCACAGCCAGCGATCCGAGCCGGTCGGTGTCTTTCAGCTCGGCCGCGTACCGAGCCAGACCGAGGTTGTCCCGGCCCGCCACATCCGAGGCCGCGATCCGCAGGGCGAGGGGCAGTCTGCCGCACCACTCGACAAGCCACGCCGCGGCCTCCGCGTCGGACCGGGCACGCTCCTCGCCCAGCATCTGGGCCAGCAGGTCGTGGGCCTCCGCGTTGGTCAGCACCTCCAGGACGAGCGACCGGGCGCCGTCACGCGCCACCAGACCGCTCAACCGATCGCGGCTGGTGACCACCGCCAGGCAGCCGGGGGCCGCGGGCCGCAGCGGCCGTACCTGGTCCGCACTGGCCGCGTTGTCGAGGAGGACCAGCATGCGCTTGCCTGCCAGCAGGGAGCGGTACAGCGCCGCGGCCTCCTCCTGCTCGGCGGGCACCTGTTCCGTCGGCACGCCCAGTGCACGCAGGAACCGGCCCAGGACGTCGACCGGTCGCAACGGTGCGGTGGGCCCGAAGCCGCTGAGGTCGACGTACAACTGCCCGTCCGGAAACCGGTCGCGCATCCCATGGGCCCAGTGCACGGCCAGGGCCGTCTTGCCCACACCGGCCGTACCGGACATCACCATGATCACGCCCGTGGCTCCCGGGGCCTGGTCGTCCTGTGCCGGAAGCAGCGCATCGAGCTGTTTGAGATGGCCCTCCCGGCCGACGAACCCCAGGACTCCGGCGGGGAGTTGCCGTGGGACGGCCTGGGGGGCCGGGACCGCGCCGGTGTCCGTCGGCACGCCGGTGTCCGACGGCGGACCGGCGACGACCGGCGTCGCGGGGTGCTCCGGTGTCCGGGGCCCATCGGTGTCTCCGGCCGGCCGGGTGTCTGCGGCCAGCCGGAAGTCTCCGGTCGGCCGATGCGGGGTGGCGCGATGGCCGCGCAGTACTTCCCGGTGGACCTGCTGCGCCTCAGGCCCGGGGTCGGTGCCGAGTTCCTCGGCCAGCCGGTCCCGCAATCCGGCGTAGCAGGCCAGCGCCTCCGAGCCGCGGCCGACCGCCTGCAGAGCCCGCATCAGCGCGGTCACCAGGGGCTCGACCAGCGGGTGTTCGGCCACCAGATCGGGCAGCCGTTCGAGCACCAGGGCCGGGCTGCCCGACCGGGTCGTCGCGTTCGCCCACTCCACGAAAGTGTCGATGCGCCGCTGCGTCCAGCTCTCGCGGGTGCGCGCCGCCCACGGGCCGGGGACTCCCGCCAGTGGTTCGCCACGCCACAGCCCGAGAGCTTTGAACAGCAGCGCGGCTCGCGCCACGTCGGCGAGGGCGGGGTCGCGTGCCTGCTCGGACAACTGCCGGTAATGGTGCAGGTCGACTCGGTCCGGCGCGACCTGCAGCAGATAGCCACCAGCCAGGCGCAGCAACTGCGGCGGCGTGCCGTCGACCTGCTCGCGGGGTTCCACAGCGGTGGCCGCATCGGCCAGGACACGGCGAAGACGGCTGACGTGGGAGTAGAGCGAGGCGCGGGCCTCCGTCGGCGGATCCTCGCCCCAGACCCGGTGGATCAGTGTCTCGGCGGAAACCGAGCGGTCGGCCTCAGCCGCCAGGACGGCGAAGAAGGCGCGCCGCAAAGGTGGCCCGAGCTGCACCGCCTGGCCTGCCACCCGCAGTTCCACCGGGCCAAGCAGCCGTAACTCCACCATGGCATCTGTCCGTTCAAGGCCCGCCGACATCGAGCAAGGTCATCACAGCAGGTCCATACAACCGCGACAAGATATCGACAAGGTTTTCACACAGGGCTTCCGTCCACGATGTCTTACGTGCGAAGCGCGCAGGCACTCGAAGGGCCCGCGAAGCCGTGTGCCGGCAAGCCGTGAGACCAGGAAAAACGACCACCACGGCGAAGGCACCGCAACACGCAGATAACTCAGAAGGGGGAAACCAATGTCTGTACGCCTGATGTCGACATCCCGGAGAAAGGCCCTCGGCGTCTCCGGACTGGCAGTGGCCGCGACGCTCATGGGGGCGGCGGTCGCGCCGGCTCCGGCCGCCGCCGACGACGGCGACCGCACCAAGACCGTCGCCTGCGAGTCGTTGCACGTGGACGACAGGAACGGAAATGTCCACGCCAAGACGCGGAACTGCACGGTGACCTGGGGAAAGAACATCATTGACGGCGCCTACTGGCAGACGGTCAAGTTCCAGTTGCTCGACGCCAGGACGGACGGAGTGTGCGGCTACGCGAATGTCATCGCGTCCGACACCGGGAACAGCGAGCGGTTCAAGGAGTGCAACGGCGTCTGGACGACGAAGACCGCGAGCTTCGGCGGCCGGAGCTCGAACATCTTCATCAGGGTCGCTTACGGCGATAATTCCGTGTACGGCAACATCAGCACGAATGTCCCGCGTCCGTCCGGATTCTGAGGGATCGTACGCCCGGGCGGTGCCGCTGCCCTCCTGACGACCTCGTCGGCCATTGCGGCTCGGTCGTCGAGTGCCGCCGGCGGGGGCTGGGGGAGAGGGGGGTCGGCGCGGGGGGCCGCCCCCCCCCACGCCGCTGAGTGGCCTGCGCCCCGCCGCGCGGCTGCGATCGTGCAGTCCATCGTCGTGGTGGCACGCGTATGCAGGCCCGTGCTGACACCGGGCTCCGGTACAGGAGGGTGCGTCCCGTTACGGCAGCCCGTGCACGTGCGGCCCCACCGCCTCGGACCATGCGTTGCCCGCCGCCGCGTCCCAGTTCGTCGACCACGTCATCGCGCCACGCAGGTCGGGATACGTCCTCGGTGGCTTGAAGGAGCCGCAACCGGTGCCCTTGGTCAGGCAGTCCAGGGCGTTGTTCACCACGGAGGGTGGGACGTAGCCGCTGCCCGCACCGCTGGGGGAGGCCGGGAGGCCCAGGCCCACCTGGGACGGGGACAGGCCGCCCTCCAATTGGATGCAGGCCAGCGCCGTCAGGAAGTCCACGGACCCCTGGCTGTACACCTTGCCGTCGCAGCCCAGCATGGAACCGCTGTTGTAGTACTGCATGTTGACGACCGTGAGGATGTCCTTGATGTTCAGGGCCGTCTGGAAGTAGCCGTTCGACGTCGACTGCATGTCGATCGTCTGCGGCGCCATCGTGATGACCAGCGACGCGCCCGCCTTCGAGGACAGGGAGCGGAGCGCCTGCGTCATGTACGTCGCGTTCAGGCCGTTCTCCAGGTCGATGTCCACGCCGTCGAAGCCGTACTCCTGCATCAGTGAGTGGACCGAGTTCGCGAAGTTCGTCGCCGACGCGGAGTCGTTCACCGACACGGTGCCGCGTTCGCCGCCGACCGAGACGATCACCTTCTTGCCCGCGGCCTGCTTGGCCTTGATGTCCGCCTTGAACTGGTCGACCGTGTAGCCGCCGAGCCCGGCCGAGTCGAGGTTGAAGGTCACCGCGCCCGGCGTCCCCGTCGCGTCCGCGAAGGCGACCGCGATGATGTCGTACTGGGACTGGACGTCGGAGATCTTCTGGACCGTCGCGCCGTTGTTGAAATTCTGCCAGTAGCCGGTCACGGCGTGCTTGGGCAGGGCTGCTGCGTCTTGCTCCGCCGCCGGCGCCTGGCCGGCCAGGGCGGCGAAGGTGAGCGCGGACCCAGTCAGGACGGCGGCCAGGGCTCGCGCCCACCGCCGTCGTCTGGATCCGGTGGATCCGGGCATGCCTGGTACGCGGTTCATTTCGGCCTCCGGTGGGGGGAGTTGAGGGGGAAACGGTGGCCACCGCTGGCCGTACAAGCTGGTCCAGACCAATAGAGTTGTCAAGACCTCTCGCTCGACAGAGCGACGTGGACGCCGGCTCGTCACGGTCAGCCGGCAACCGTCGCGGCTCTCTCGCGAAGTCGCCAGGGCCGCACGGCAGTTAGACTTCCGCCCATGACGTACTTCTTCCACCTCCGCTAGGCACCGTCGGCGAAGCGAGGTTCTCCCCGTCGCCGACGAGGCGGGGCAGCGGAGCGCTGCCCCGAGTGCTGACGTGGAAGAAGAACAACACCATGCACACGCCCCTCGTGGCGCGCTGCCTCCGCGGCCTGGAGGCCGTGGTCGCCGCCGAGGTTCTGGGGTCCGGGCTCGGCGCCGTCACCGATCTACGCCACCGCGAAGTCCATTTCCGCTCGCACCGGTCCACGCCGCCGCTGCGCACCGCGGACGACGTGTTCCTGCTCGCCGCCCAGCGCCCCGACGTCGGAACAACGCGACAGCGCCTGCACGAACTCACCGAACTCGCTCATCTCGCCGACCCGGACCACCTCCTGTCCCTCCGTCACAGCGCGACGGAGTCGGCCCTTGGGGTCACCGGCATCGACGTCTCGGCCTCCTTCCTCGTCAGGCGCACGTTCACCCGGTACGACGCCGAGGACGTCGTCGGCCAGGCCCTGGCGCGACGGCTCGGCGTCCCCTACCACTCTCGGCGTATGGGGACCGCGCCCCCGCCGGGCTGCTGTGGCTGGCGGCTGACCCTGGACGGTGAGCGGGCCACGCTCATGCTGCGGGTCGACGACCGACCGCTGCACCGCCGCGCGTACAAACAGCGCACCATCCCGGGCACCCTGCACCCGCCGCTCGCCGCCGCCATGGCCGTGCTGGCCGACATCCGCCCCGGCCACGTCGTCCTCGACCCGTGCTGCGGCGCCGGCACCCTGCTGATCGAGGCGGCGCTTGCCCAACCCGACGCCCGCTTCCGCGGCTTCGACCTGTCCGCGGACGCGGTCACCGCGGCCCGCGCCAACGCCGGTGAGCTGCCCGTAGCCATACGCCGCTCCGACGCCGGCCACCTCCCCCTCCCCGACAACTCCGTCGACCGGGTCCTGTGCAACCCGCCCTGGGGCACCCAGGTCCACAGCCGAGGTCTGCTCGCGACCGCCCCCTCCCGCTGGTGGACGGAACTGCGCCGTGTCCTCACCCCCGAGGGCACAGCCGTACTCCTCCTCCCCGACCGCGAGGACCTGACCACCGCCATCCGGCACCACTTCACCCCCGTACACATGCAGCGCCTCCGCCTGTCCGGGGCCCAGCCCTTCCTCGTACACCTGGCGCTGACGGATGTCGGGCGAAGCCGCCCTTCCCGGCAACTACTCGAAGGAGACGGCCCCGTACGCTCCGGGCCTGGCGCAGGTCGGGGCGGCGGCAAATACCGCAGGCTCCAGGGACTGCACCCGCCGACCTCTTCCAACCGCCACTGACGCAGGCCGGCGCGGGTCCTCAGCGCTCGAGAGGATGCAAGCAGAGGGTGGTCGCTTGATCCTCGCTGTACTCCAGGCCGGCGAGCAGGTCCCCGGTGGGGCACCCCGCCTCCGGCGGTTCTGTGACACGGAATTGCGCGTCGGACGAGCCGCAGGACACTGTCTTCAGGTCCTGGTCGCTCCAAGAGCCGTCGTTGCGGGCGCACGATCCGATCGTGAGCGGTTCCGGCCGGTCGTCCCCCACGACCAGGCCGATGACCAAGAGCACGGGAACGGCCACCAGCGCCACCGCCACCGCTGCCAGCGGCACGGCGGCGATCAGCCCCGCCGGACGCTTGATCACCGGTTTGCCTGGATCAAGCGGCGGCCGCCAACCTGGAACCTGTGTCTGGGGTATGCGGCGCACGGTGGACAGGGCGCCGAGGTTCATCAGCAAGGTGATGGGCGTGATGAAGGCGGACAGCGGACTCCACCAGCCCTGCAGCAGAGTGTCCGCCTGCATTTGCCGGAAGACGGCCAGCCCGCAGGTCCGGCAGAACGCACCCTTGCGCCGCAGGAAGCGCATGATCACGATGATGCCCTGGTGGCCGCGAACCGTTACGGGCGCCGCGGGCCCAGCCCCGCACACCTCGCACACGAGGGCGGGGGGCCCGCCCATGGGTGCCGCCCCGGCGTACGGCTGCGGCGGATACGGATACGCCGGGTACGGCGCGGGGGGCTGGTGAGGGAACGTGGGCCCGCCCTGTGCCGAGTACGGTCCCCGGGGAAATTGAGAGGGGGATGCGGGCGGCGGTGTGCTCATCAGTATCTCCGGTAGTGGGCAGCTCGGACCAGGACGCTAGGATTGGCGGCCAGGGGGCCAGGGAGTGTGCTGCCACTCCCTTTCAAATTCTTCGCGGCTAATGACGCAGGCGGAGAACTCGGGCTGGCTGGAGACATCCTCGATGGGGCCAACCGGAATTTCACTGAGACCGATCTCGCCGGATTCATGGAGCGCGTCGGTCTTCAACTTACGCCCATCCCTGTACAGCTGCACCTTCCGTACTTCGTACCCGTCCTCGCCGATTTCGCTGTAGAATCTGATCGGCTCGGACTGGAACTCATGCAGCCAGTCCACCTTCCAATATTCCATGCGATCAGCTCTTTCCGTGGCTAACAATACGATCTGCCAGGTCAAGCGGCCCCAGGTTCGGTATCACGTAGACGTCTGGTCGCTCAACCGACCGCATGACCTCAAGTCCTTGCACATCTATCTCTAAATAGTGACTGAATTTATGACCGGCCCAGGGGACGCGTACAAAGGCGTAAGACAGCTGCCCAGGCGTCTTGGTTCCGGGTGCGATGTCAGACAGGTACTGTCCGTCTCCGAACCGTGCGTCCTTGGGGTTGTCCGATTTCAATGAAGCGCGCAGTTCATTGCTTTCAAGAATTCCGTTGTATCCGTTCTCGTTGGTGTAGTGGTACAGGGTACCGAGGTCATCGTCCGGAACTCTCTCCACGCGATACGGGCATGCGTCCGGGGCCAGGCCTAGGGCGTCGCTCCACGTATGGGGATTGTCGACGTACACCGCCGGGTTCGGTGAGGGCGTGAGACCGAGAGGGTCCTGGGTCAGGTACCGCGCCGTCTCCGGGTCGTAATGCCGGAAGTAGTTGTAGTGCAGGCCCGTCTCGGGGTCGAAGTACTGCCCCGGGAAGCGGAGTGGTGTGTATGCCGTGCTGTTCGCGGCCCAAGCCGTGGTGCCCCACAGGGTGCTGCGAGTCCGCCAGGCGATCTCGCCCCGCTCGTCCACGAGTTCGTTCGGCGTGCCGACCAGGTCGGTGACGATCGCGAAGAAGCGGGAGTCGATTTCCTCCTGGGGTGCCTCCGCCGCTGTGATGCGTTCCGTCTGGGCGATGGGCCGTAGGCCCTGGTGGTCCCATGTAAGGGTGACCGGGTTCGGCAGCTCCGCGGAGGTTGTTGTCTGTTCGCAGAGGGTCGTGCCGTCCCAGGTGAAGTCGATGCGTTCCGCGATCGTTTCGCCGTCGTCTGCCAGGCGGAGTTTTGCCGTGCGGCGGCCCAGCGGGTCGTACGTGTAGCGCCAGCGTGTGCCGTCCGGCGTGACCACCGACGTCAGGCGGTCTTCCGCGTCCCACTCGTAGCGCCAGGTGTCCGGCTTGCGGGACAGGCGGGTCTTCTGGCGCAACACGATGCGGCCCAGCGCGTCGTGTTCGTAGCGGACGTTGCCGGCGCGGGTGATGCGTGTGCCCTCGTACGAACGCGGGCCCGTCGCCTCTTGACCCGGGTGGCCCGACGGCCAGGCGGCGGAGGTCTGGTTGCCCGCCTCGTCGTAGGCGTACGTTTCCGTCCACCCCGCCGCGTGGACCGTCGTCACCCGGCCCGCCGCGTCCAGGTCGAAGCTGCGGGAGCCGGAGAGCTGGTCGTCGATGCCGATGAGGTTGCCGTCAGGGCGATACGTGTACGCCCGGTGCTGCAGCGACCGGCCACCGGCACCGGTCACCGATTGCTCAGTCAGGCGGCCCAGAGGGTCGAAGGTGTGCTCCATGGTGACCGTCTCGCCGATTCGGCGGGACAGCTCGCGGCCCGCTGCGTCGTACGTGAAGTCGATGCCGCGTCCCGAAGACACCATCCCAGTGCGGCGGCCCGCCCAGTCATACGTCCACGTACTGGTCGCACCAGTCGGCGTCGTACGCCCCGTCCGGCGCCCCAAATCGTCGTACGTATACGTCAGTTTGCGGCCGTCGACCGTCTCCGAGCGCACCCGCCCGTACCGGTCCCGCAGCAGCGTCAGCGTGGCGTCCGGACCTGTCGCCTGGGCGAGCTGGTCCGTCAGGTCGTACGCGTACGTCGTAACGGAACCGGCCGCGTCCTTGCGCACCACCTGCCCGAGCTCGTTGCGCTCGAAGGCCACCGTCTGGTCGAGGGCGTTCGTGCGGGAGGTGAGACGGCCCGCCGCGTCATGCGAGTACGTGAGCGTGCGGTCGTCGAAGTCCATCTCAGCAACCAGGCGGCCCGCCGGGTCGTACGCGTAATCCCACGTCAGGCCCTGCGGGTTGGTCACCCGCGTCAGCCGCAGCGCCGTGTCGTGGGCGAATTCGTAGCGGACGCCATCCGGGCCTGTGCGCGCCGACAGCAGGTCGAAGTGCGTGTACTCGTAGCGGGAGACCCCGCCCATCGCGTCCGTGTGGCTGGTGCAGTTTCCCTCACCGTCGTACGTCCACGACTCCGTCGTGCCGTCGGCGGCCGTACGGCGGGTCAGGTGACCCTCGACCGTCCACTCCAGGCGCGTTGTCGCGCCCGTCGGCTCCGTGATCACGACAGGTCTGCCGAAAGCGTCACGTTCGTATCGCGTGACCGCACCCAGCGGATCCGTGATCTCGACCGGCAGCCCGGCCCGGTCGCAGCGGACCGCCGTCGTCTGCCCGAGCGGATCCGTCACGGCGGTGAGGTGGCCGGCCTCGTCATACGCGAAGCGGGAGGTCTGGCCTGTCGGGGCCGTCACCGACGTCCTGTTGCCACAGCCGTCATACGTCTGGCGCATGACGGTGCCGTCCGGGTTCACCACCCTTACCGGCAGCCCGAGTTCGTTGTACTCGGCACGAGACTCGCGGCCGTCCGGGCGTACCACCGCTGTCAGGTTGCCCGCCTCGTCGTAGCGGAACGACATCGTGTGGCCGAGCGGGTCCGTCTGGGAGAGCAGGCGGTTGTAGCGGTCCCGTTCGTAGCGGGTGACCGCGCCCAGAGGGTCGATGTCCGCGACCACCTGCCACGCCTCGTTGACGAGGAAACGGCGGGTGTGGCCCTCGCCGGTCGTCGTGGTGGTGACGCGCAGGCCGGTGTCCGGGTCCGTCCCGTCGTAGGCGACACGCAGGTTCATGTGGCCCTCGGAGCCGCCCTCGGCGACGCAACGGTCCTGGTCGTCGTACTCGTACTGGTACGAGCGGTCGTTGGTGTCCGTCCACGACGTGACGCGACCCGCCTCGTCGTACGTGAAACGGAGCGGCAGGCCGGAGGAATTGGTGACCTCGGTCAGATCGCCCGCTTCCGAATAGCCGTAGTGCATCAACTCCTGTTCCACGCCTGTCAGATGTAGCGCCGTGACCCGTTCGTCCTCCGTGCTGATGCGCACGTGGTGGCCGCCGCTCGACAGGATCGCGAGCGGAGTGCCCTCGGCGTCGTACTCGAAGGTGATCCAGTTGCCGTTGCGGTCGTCGATCTGCTCCAGGACAGCCAGGTCGTCGCCGCGGTCGGCGAAGTGCCAGACACGTCGCGTCTGCGGGTCGGTGATCGTGTAGCCGCCCACCTCGCGGTCCAGCGGCCAGCGCGGGCCGTGGCTGGGCAGAGTCGGCAGGCCGGGCGCCGGGTGCGAGTAGGGGAGGAGGAGACCGTCCTCCGTGACGAAGACGACGCCCTCGGAATCGATCTCCAGACGCTGGTCGACCGTGGACGACCACGACGGACCGAACCAGCGGCCCAGCCGGTAGCCCGACTCCACCCGCCGTTTGAACACCAGAGGCAGGGCGCCCGGCAGGGTCACGTCCGTCTGCGGCAGGTACATCTTGCCGGTGGCGAGGTCGATCGGGTCCGTGTCCTTGTTCACCCGGGAGTCTTCGGTGTGGGAGCCCTTCGCGGGATCCTCCCCGACGGCGTCCCGCGCCGAGTTCCTGGCCCCCGACTCCGCCGCCCCTTCCGCTGCCTGCTTGGCCCCGCCCCGCAGCAGCCCGCGCAACGTCCCCGTCCCCTTGGAACCGAAGAGCTCGGGGAGAATGCGGCCGCCGCCTTCGGACGGGTCCTTCATGAAGCCCTCGTACGCGGCCTTCAGCGCCCGCTCCGGCTGGGCGACGGTCGAGGTGAGCCCGGAGAGCGTCATGCTGACGTTCTGCAGGTACTCGGCGGGGTGGGTGAGGTTGTACGCGTCGAGCGCGTTCATGCTGCGGGCGAAGGTGAGGATGCCCGCGGTGCCCTTGATCAGGCCGCCGCCGACATGGGTGAGCTCCATGTCGGCCGCCTTGTACAGGTCACCCGCGTCTGCCGTGAGCTGGTCCAGGGGCGGAGGCTCGGCCGGGGCGTGCCGGAGCGCGGCCCTGACCGACTCGGCCGTGGTGCGGCCGGCGTCGTTGCGCTGGCGGCGGGCCTCCCCGAGGATCTCGTGGGCCCGCTCGATGTCCTGCTTGCCCGGGTCCTGGAAGGGCTCGGGCTTCGGGCCCGGATCCTCGTTCGCCGTCACCTTGGCGTTGTAGGCGTCGACCTTCCTGTTGTACGCGTCCACCGCGTCGTCGGAGGCCTTCCTGCCCTTCTTGTAGAGGTCGACGGCTTCCTGCGCCTGACCCTGGGCCCACTTGACCGTGTCCGCATACGAGTCCAGTGCCTTGGCGGCGGCCTCGCAGGCGTCGGCCGCGTGCAGCCACTTCTTGGGGTGCATGGCGAACTTCTCGCGGAAGGCGTCGGCCGCCTTGCCCTTCCAGTGCGAGGAGTCCAGCTTGCGCATGCCCCCACCGACCTTGTCGAAGGCCTTGTGGAAGTCCTTCAGATGCTTGGCACTTTCGCGGATGCGGCCCGGGTTGCCGTGCACGAGTTCGTTCGCGTCCTCGGTGTCGCCGAGTTGCTGCTCGCCCGGAGTGGCGCCCAGGGCCGAGGCCGCCCCGTCGCCCCAGTCCTCCACCTTGTCAGCGACACCCTCGGCACCGACGTAGTCCAGCCCGTCGCCGACGATGTCGGTGCCCTTGTCGATGCCCTCGCCGACGAGTTCCTTGCCCGCGTCCCAGCCGTCCTCCAGCTTGCCCAGACCGCTGTTGAGCGCGTCGCGCCAGTCGCCCATCAGCCGGCGCCCCCGCGCTGCTGACCTTCGGCGCCGCTCTGCTGTCCTTCGGCCTGGGCCTCGGCGGCTGCCGCACGCTCCTCCGGTGACGGGCCGAACTGCCGGTCCAGCATCGCCTCGTACTCCGCGTCGGTCATGCCGGTCGAGCCCTGGATGTCGACGGGCCCGAGCATGTCCGACGTCATCACGTCACGGGAGGCGTCCTTCCAGCCCTGCTTGCTGTTCTCCCACGCCTGATCGAAGGACTCTCCGCTGTAGTCCGGGTCGGCGAGCGCGTGGTTCTCCGCCAGGTCACCCCAGCTCATCTGCGTGACCTGGTCCTCGGACAGGTGCGGGTTGCCCATGAGTGAGTTCGCCGCGACCTTCATCGTGCCCTCGACGTACTGATCCGTCTCGTAGAACGTCCCCGCCGACAGGCCCACGGCCTGCGCGAAGTTGTTGCCCTCGTTGATCAGCGAGCGCACCCCCCACTCCCAGCGCTCACAGAACGAGTCGAGCGCCGAAGTCAGCCCGCCGTGCCCCAACTCCAGCCCTGACAGCGCCAGATCGGAGAAACCCCGGCCGGCGCTCGCCGTGCCGATCATCCCCAGTTCCCGCAACTCGTCCAGCGCCAGCGTGATGCCCTCGGTGATGAGGCCCAGCCCCTGAACTTGCAGATCCCTGCCGTCGCCACCGCCGCCGCCGCTCATCGCGCGAACTCCCCGTTCTCGTCAGCCTCTTTGGTCCCGTGCACGTCCGTGGGGCCGACGTCCTCCGAACCCTCCACGTCCACCGCGGCCCCGTCCGGCACGATCCCCCTCACCGGTGGAAACAGAGCCCCCTCGCCCTCACTGCCGACATCCAGCGCCACCCCGCACGGCACCGGCATCGCAGGAATCGCCGCATCCAGCAACCGGGCGCCCAGGACACGCTCATACGCCCACTCCTGTGCTCCTTCACCCCTCACGATGGCGAATCGGGCAAGCGTCGCTTCGTCCGAGAAGGCGTAGATCCACCGGATACCGCCGAACTCCGCGGTCAGCGGGGAGCCGTTCTCCCCGAGCGGCAACAGCACGGCCGTACGCCGGAACTCGCCGAGCAGGGCGGCGGCTTCGCGTCGGCGGAGGCTTGCCTGGTCCGAGTCGTGAGCCGAGCCCGTACGAGGTGATGGGCCCTGCTCCGCCGAGGGGGAGGGAGGCGAGGGAGTCGACGGGCTCGACTGCTCCTGCGCCGGAGCGTCGCCCGCGGTCGTGCTCGCGTCGGAGTCCTCTATGTAGTCCCAGATCCGTGACCTACGTATATGTCCTGCCGCCGAGCTGTCTCCCCCGTGATCAGACATGAGTGCGATCATGACATCGGCGCATTATCGAACGCAACGCGGCCAACGGTTGAGGCAGGAGCTCAACACGCCCGCTATGCGGCCGAGTTGAGGCATATGCGTCTCACGCTGTGTCGATCACCCTGCACCTTCGGTGAGTTGATCTCGGAGATTCGGTGTTGATCGGCCCATGCCGTGGATATGGTTCTGCTGCAAGACGACGTCACAGGGGCGATCTGAGGCGGTGGTCGACCACCCCGCCGCAGTGGACGGGGTGGTGTGCAGCGTGCCGACCGCGATAGCAGTCACCAGTTCCGATCTGGTGCTCCCGGTTCACGACCGGCAGACGCCGCCCGCCGCCGTCCAGCCCCTCGACAGCCTCGAGAGCTCCCTCACCGGGATGCACACGCTCATCGAGCAGCACGGATACGTGATCGCGTTATACCCGGCGTCCGCCTCCACCGACGTCACCCGGCGGCTGCACGCCGTACGTTCCGTACTCGAAAGTGACCGCATCGCCCTCCTCGGCGTCGATCTGCCGCCGCTCGGCCTCGCCCTCCTCGCCCAGCAGCTCCGCCAGCTCTCCGTCTGCGACTTCAGCCCGGGCGTGCTCGCCTCCTCCGCACGGCTGCTCGCCCACTACATCTACGCCGGCGCCCTGCTCGGCTCCGTCGCCAAGCTCGACCGGATCCCGGTGTCCCTGAAGTCCCACGCCAAGTCATGGGTGCCGGGGGCCCAGTTCGCCGTACTGGCCAATCCGCGGCCCCAGTTGATACGGCTCGGACAAGAGCAGGAGAAGCTGGCCGGGCCCGAGTTCGGCACGCGGCTGCTCATCGCGCCCGGGCAGCTGCCCGGCGACTGGATCACCACGACGCTCGCGCCCGCCTGGCGCGTGCAGGGCGTCGCCACCGTGCCGCTGCCCGCCGAGTCCGCGCGCTGGTGGGGCACGGGGAAGGTCGCGGAGTTCGCGGCGGGACTGCACGACGTGTCCGTGCTCTACCAACTGGTCTCGTCCGTACGGCGCGAGGAGTGCCACTGGTGCGGCCTTGAACTCATCGGCGACCGATGCGGTTTCTGTGCGGCACCTTTGCCTCCGCCGCCGGAGCTTCCGAACGCCGCCGTACGGGCAGTTTCTTCTGTACGCGCCTTGCCACGAGGCGCTACGTAAGTCACGTACGTACATCTGAACAGCCAGAGCCACAGCCACTGCACCAAGAGCGCAAGCTGAGCACCAGGCACGACCGCTCGACCCCCGCTGTCCCCGCTCCCGATCGAGGTTGTCCGCGTCATGCTGCATCACCCTGAGGGACAACCCCCAGACCCCCGGCCGGTAACGCATGGCCCGCTCAACTACCCGGTACGCCCCTACGAGGTGAGATTTCAGTGAACTCGCGCCAGCGCCGCGGCGTCATCCTGCTGGTCCTCTCGGTCCTGTGCGCCCTGGGCGCCTTCGCCGGAGTGCTCTCGCTGATCCGCGACGTGAACTCGAAGGTCGGCCCAGAGGTCGCGGCGTACCGCCTGAAGAGCGATGTCGCGCCCTACCGGGAGCTGTCCGCCGACCAGTTCGAGAAGGTCTCGATGCCCGAGCGGTGGCTGTCCTCGACCGCCGTCACCGATCTCTCCCAGATCCGCGGCAAGATCGCGGTCACCCGCCTTGAGAAGGGCTCCCTGCTACAGAGCGACATGATCGTGGACCGGCCCGAGCTGGAGGCGGGCCAGCAGGAGATCGCGATCATGATCGACGCGGCGACCGGTGTGGCGGGGAAGATCAACCCGGGTGCGCGGGTCAACATCTACGCCACCTTCGAGGCCGAGAACGACGCGGGCAAGGACCAGTCGAAGGTCATCGTCGAGAACGCCAGGGTCATCGACGTCGGCAAACTCACCGCCCTCGACCCCTCCCAGAACAGCGACGACCGCCGCCGTACCGCGAACGAGGCGGTCCCGATCACCTTCGCCCTCACCACCGCCGACACCCAACGCGTCGCCTACGCCGAGTCGTTCGCGACCCATGTACGCCTCGCCCTGGTCGCCGGCGGTTCCGACACCGCCGTCGCGCCCGGCGACCGCTCGTACACCCTCGACGAGGACAAGTAGGAGGCCGTGATGCGCTCAGCCCTCACGAAGGCGTCCCCGAAGGTGTGCCGATGACCATCCGCATCCTCCCCGCAGTCGGCGACATCGACTCGGCCCGCGCCCTCTCCACGCTGCTGAGCCAGCTCCCCGACGCCGAACCTGCCCCGCCGGTCCCGGACACCACGGCACTCCTGGACACGCTGGCGCGACTCGCGGCGGAGTCCCTGGACGAGTTGCCCGAGGTCGTCCTCGTCCATGAGCGGATAGGTCCGGTGCCCGTGCTGGACGTCATCCGCGATGTGGTGATGCGGTTCCCGGCCGTCGGAGTCGTCCTGATCACCGCCGACACCAGTACGGGCGTACTGACCGCGGCGATGGACTCCGGCGCCCGCGGCATCATCGGCCTGCCCCTCGGCTACGACGGCCTCGCCGAACGCGTCCAGGCCGCCGCGGCCTGGTCGCTCGGCATGCGGCGCCATCTGGGCAGCGGTACGCCGGAGTTGTACTCGGGGCCCGGCGGCACCGTCGTCACGGTGACCGGGGCGAAGGGCGGTGTGGGCGCGACGGTGACGGCCGTCCAACTGGCGCTCGCGGCACGGGCATCGGGCCGTACGGTCGCACTGCTCGACTTCGATCTCCAGTCGGGGGACGTGGCCTCGTACCTGGACGTGCAGTTCCGCCGCTCGGTCGCCGACCTCGCCGGGATCAGCGACATCAACCCGCGGGTCCTCCAGGACGCCGTCTACACCCACGACACCGGGCTCGGGCTGCTGCTGGCCCCGGCGGAGGGCGAGCGCGGCGAGGAGGTCACCGACCGGGCGGCCCGCCAGGTCCTGCAGGCCCTGCGTTCCCGTTACGAGATCGTGGTCGTCGACTGCGGCGCCCAGATGAACTCGGCGACCGCCGCGGCCGTCGAACTCGCCGACCAGGCCCTCCTCCTCGTCACGCCGGACGTCGTCGCCGTCCGCGCCGCCAAACGCATGATCCGCCTGTGGGACCGCCTCCAGATCCGCAAGGCCGAGGAGACGCTGACGGTCGTCAACCGTGCCTCACGCGGTACGGAGATCCAGCCGTCCCTCGTCGAACGCGTCACCGGCACGAAGATGGCCCACGTCGCGGTACCGGCCGCCTTCAAGGAACTCCAGTCCGTGGTCGACGCGGGCCGCATGCAGGATCTGGACGCCCGCTCAACGGTGAAGCAGGCGCAGTGGGCCCTGGCGGGCGAACTGGGCCTGGTTGCCACGAAGGAAGGGGGCGGTGGCAAGCGCCGCAAGTCCTCCGGTGACCGAGGCGCCCTGGCGCTGCGCCGCAAGGGCGGCGACCGGGGTGCGGTGACGCTGGAGTTCGCCGGGATGTTTCCGCTGCTGCTGGTCGTGATGACGATCCTTTGGCAGTGCGTGCTGTACGGCTACACGTACTCCCTGGCCGGGAACGCGGCGGATGAGGCGGCGCGGGCGGCGACTGCGGCTGCCGCCTCCGGTGCCGGGGCGGATGCCGCCTGTGCGGAGGCGGGCCAGGAACGCCTCCCCGACGCCTGGCAGGGCGCCACCATCGGTTGTCAGCAGGAAGGCGACGTCTGGAAGGCCAACGTCACCGCCCAGGTCCCCCTCTTCTTCCCGGGCTTCGACGCGGGCTGGGAAGTCCAGGGCGAGGCCGGCGCGGCCGTGGAAGGGGAGGGCGACGGGTGAACGTACTCCGGAAACTGCGGAGGAGGGCGGCGGCGGCCCGAGGCGACCGTGGCGTCTCCATGCTGGAGTTCGCCGGTTTCCTGCCCGTCCTGCTGCTCGTCGGGCTGGCCGCCATTCAGCTGGGCCTCGTCGGATACGCCGCCAACCAGGCCGGATCCGGCGCGCGTGCCGCCGCGCGGGTCGCCTCACAGGGCGAGGCGGGGGAGGCGGCGGGGTACGCCGCGATGAGCGACTGGCTCGACGCGAACGTATCCGCTCCGGGAGGAGGGGGAGACACCACCACTGCCACCGTGACCGTGCAGGTCCCGCTGCTCATTCCGTTCGTTGGGGAGGGCTGGCAAGTGGAGAAGAGCGCCACGATGCCCAACGACGATGACGGCTGAACCCGTATGACGATGACGACCGAGCGCCGTGACGAACGACCGCCCGCCGAACAACCCTCCCCCGGAAGGGAGTTGAAGACATGAGCCTCAAGGCCCGTATCGCCGCCCCCGATGAGGGCGGAGCCGCGCGCGAGGACGGCCACCTCGTCGCCGTCTACCGTGCCAAGCTGCTCGAAGAGATCGACCTGGCCGAGATGTCGAGCCTCGCGGCGGCCGAGCGGCGAGTGCGCCTTGAGCGGGTGCTCGGGCACATCATCAGCCGCGAGGGCCCGGTCCTGTCGTCCTCCGAGCGCTCCCAGCTCATACGGCGGGTCGTCGACGAAGCTCTCGGGCTCGGCGTCCTGGAACCCCTGCTCGCCGACGCGTCCATCACCGAGATCATGGTCAACGGGCCGGACTCCATCTTCGTGGAGCGGGCGGGCCGCGTGGAGCAGTTGCCCTTGAGGTTCGCCTCCAACGAGCAGCTCATGCAGACCATCGAGCGCATCGTCTCTACGGTCAACCGCCGCGTGGACGAGTCGAACCCCATGGTCGACGCCCGCCTACCCACCGGCGAGCGCGTCAACGTCATCATCCCGCCGCTCGCCCTCACCGGCCCGACCCTCACGATCCGCCGCTTCCCCCGCGCGTACACGCTCCCGGAGCTGATCGGCCTCGGCTCGCTCGACGAGCAGATGCTGATGCTGCTCGCGGCGTTCGTCCGGGCCCGCTTCAACGTCATCGTCAGCGGCGGTACCGGCACCGGCAAGACCACCCTCCTCAACGCGCTCTCCGGACTCATCCCGGCCCACGAGCGCATCATCACCATCGAGGACTCCGCCGAACTCCAGCTCCAGCAGGAGCACGTGATCCGTCTCGAGTCCCGCCCCCCGAACGTGGAGGGCAAGGGCCAGATCACCATCCGCGACCTGGTCCGCAACTCGCTGCGTATGCGCCCCGACCGCATCATCGTCGGTGAGGTACGAGGCGGCGAGACCCTCGACATGCTCCAGGCCATGTCCACCGGCCACGACGGTTCGCTGGCCACCGTGCACGCGAACTCCGCCGAGGACGCCCTCATGCGCCTCCAGACCCTCGGCTCGATGTCCGAGGTCCAGATCCCCTTCGAGGCGCTGAAGGACCAGATCAACTCGGCCGTGGACGTGGTCGTCCAGCTCGCCCGCCACGCGGACGGCTCCCGCAAGATCACCGAGATCGCCCTGCTCGTCTCACACGGCCGCGAACAGTTCCGTATCGCCCCCGTCACCCGTTTCGTGCCGCGCCCCACCGGCCCGGACCGCGTCGTCCACGGCCACTTCGAGCATCTCCCGCTGCCGCGTCCGGTCGCCGAGAAGCTGTACGTCGCCGGCGAACCGCTGCCTCCCGCCTTCCGCGTGGCCGAGGCCATCGACGTACTCCAGACGAGGCAGGCCATCGGATGACGTCCACTGTCGGCCCCCATGTCGGAAGGAGCGAGCCATGAACAACCCCGCCCTGCTCGCCCTCGGCGCCACCATCCTGTGCGGCACACTCGCCGTCGCGGGCGTGCACACATACGCGTCCGGACGTGCCCAGCGCCAGGACCTCGTCGACCGCCTCTCCGGCGGCCCGCTCCGCAGCGCCGCGGGGCGCGCTCGCCGTTTCGCGGCCGTCGACCGCCGACTGCGCCACACCCGACTGGGCCGCACCATCCACATGCGGCTCTCGGCCACGGGACTCGACCTCACGGCGGGTGAGTTCTTCACGTACGTCACTGCCGTCGTCGTGGCGCTCTGGCTGATCGCAGCCGCCGTGCTGGCCCCCTTCTTCGGCCCCATCGCAGCTGCGATCGGCGTCTGGGGCTCCGCGATCTTCCTCAACTGGCAGCGTCAGAAACGTATCGAGGCCTTCATCAACCAACTCCCGGATGTGGCACGCCTCCTGGCCAACGCCTCCGCCGCCGGCCTCGCCTTGCGTACGGCCCTGGCGATGGCCGCGGAGGAGCTGGAGGCCCCGGCAGGTGAGGAACTCGCCCGCGTCGCCGACCAGTTGAGCCTCGGCCGCTCGATCGACGACACCCTCGGCGAACTGGCCGAACGCCTCCCGTCCCGCGAGCTCGTCGTGCTCGTCACGACGTTGGTCCTCTCCAACAAGGCGGGCGGATCGGTCGTCAACTCCCTGCGGAACCTCACCCAGACCCTGGAGGACCGCAAGGAGACCCGCCGCGAGGTCCGCACGATGCTCTCCGAGGTCAACGCGACCGCCTTCACGGTTCCCCTCCTCGGCCTCGGCTCCCTCCTCCTGATCAACTCCTCGAACGAGGGCGCCCTGGCCCGAGTGACCGGCTCCCCGGTGGGCCAGGTCCTCGTCCTCATCGCCATGGGCCTCTACATGGTGGGCTTCTTCGTCATCCGCCGACTCGGCAAGATCGAAGTGTGAGGAGGGAGTTACGTTGCTGGCCTTGCTGCTCGCTCTCTTGTCGGGCCTCGCCGTCGCGGGCCTCCTCTTCGGCATCCGTATGCTCCGCGCGGAAGCCAAGCTCCCCGGCGACCTGGCCCTCGCCCTGGAGGTCGGATCCACCCGCGTCTCGAAGGCCGACTCCGCCGTAGACCGCCTCGGCATGCGCTTCGCACCCCTGGTGCTGAGCCTGATGGGCCCGCGCCGCGTCGACGCCAAACGCCGCCGCATCGACATGGCGGGCAACCCCGGCGGCCTGACCCTGAACCGTTACGCGGCCCGCCGGGCGGTGTACGGCATCTTCGGCGTCGTACTCGGACTGGTCTTCTTCACCAACGGACAGCTCCTGTTCGCCGTGCTGACCCTGGCCTTCGGCCTGCTGGCCGCCGACGCCCTCATCTGGCAGGCCATCCGCGACCGCAAGGAGGTCATCGACCGCACCCTCCCCGACTTCCTCGACGTCCTCGCGGTCGTGGTCTCGGCGGGCCTCGGCTTCCGTCAGGCCCTGGACCGGGTGGCGGACCACTACGAGGGCCCGTGGGCGGACGAGTTGCGGATCACGTTGCGCCAGATGGACATGGGCGTCAGCCGCCGCCAGGCCTTCGACGAACTCCGCAAACGCAACTCCTCCGAGCAGGTCGCCCAGTTCGTCTCGGCCCTGCAGCAGGGCGAGGAGCTGGGTTCCCCGATCGCGGACACCCTGATCCAGCTGGCCACGGACATGAGGAGGACGGACGCCCAGAACTCCCGCCGCAGGGCGGCGAAGACGATCCCCAAGGCCACGATGGTCACGCTGGTCTTCATGCTCCCGGCCACGATGATCCTGATCGCGACGGGGATGTTCCTGGGCTCGGGGACGAACTTCGGCTCGATTTTGGGGCGCTGAGATGGGCGGGGTCTGGAATCGTGCGCGCGAGGCAAGGCCAGCCGTGGCAAGCGGGCTCGGTGGTGCGCCCCTTCAGGGGCGCGGGGAACTGCGCGCCCAGCCACGGACGGCCCGCGGCTTCCAGGCTGCCTCGCCTTATCAGGGGCGCGAGGAACTGCGCGACAAGCCACAACGGACCCGCAATGTCCAAACTGTCCCCCCTGCCAAGCGAGCCGCAGGCTACTTCGCAGAGGACGCGGCAGCGCCCAGCGTCCGCCTCCAGCTCAACGCCCTACAGGCCCTGTGCCGCCAGGCGTTCGCCGTCCGCCTGACGCTGATCGCGATCGGCGCCCCCTTCGCGATGGCCAACGCGACGGACGGCCCACCCCGCTACGGAGTACTCGCGGCAGCAGTCCTCGGCGTCATGGGCTCGTACGCCATGCTCAGGGACTGGGACCGTTTCGCCCCGCGCCTCCTCGCCCACCCCACCCTCATGGCGGTGGACCTGATCTTCGGCGCGATACTCCTGCTGACCGCGTCCCCGGCCTCCCCTCTCGCCTACGCGGCTGTCTGCACCCCGCTGCTCTCCGGCCTGCTGTACGGCTGGCGCGGCTCCGGTATCTTCACCGGCCTCCAACTCGTCGTCCTGCTCACGGTGTTCAGGGCCTGGGAACACCGCCCCGGCACCGGCGCCAGCACCCTTCTCATCGCCGGCTTCTGCATCGCGGCCGGCATCATCGGCGTAACCCTGCGCAATCTGATGTTCCACTTCGGTACGGCCAGCCAGGCGCTCGCGGAGGCCAACTCGCGGCTGGCGGTGGCGGAGGCCGTCGAGTCCGAACGGGCCAGGCTCGCCCGCGAGATGCACGACTCGGTGGCCAAGACCCTGCACGGCCTGGCCCTGGCGGCGGAGGCGCTCGCGGTCTCCGCCGATCACGCCACGGATCCGCGTGTGCTGAAGGACCAGGCGGCGACGGTGGCGAGCGCGGCCCGCCGCGCGGCGGCGGAGTCCCGCGACGTCCTGACGGACCTCCGCCACCACACAGCCCTGTCGAGCCCACCCACAGACCTGAGAACGGAACTGACGGCACGGGTGGACGACTTCGCATCCCGTACGGGCATCAGGGCCGCCCTCGCCTACAGGGCAGCCCCCACCCTCGTACTCCCTCCCGGAGCACACCACCAACTCCTCGCCATCCTCTCGGAGGCACTGGAGAACACACACCGGCACGCGACCGGCGCGACGGGGGTGGAGGTAACCCTCGAAGCCGAAGCCGAAGCCGAAGCCGAAGCCGAAGCCGAAGCCGAAGCCGAAGCCGAAGCCGAAGCCGAAGCCGACGCCGACGCCGACGCCTCGACACTGCACCTGACCGTACGAGACGACGGAACCGGCACGTCCGTATCCCTCGATGACGTACAACAGCTGGCGAAATCCGGCCACTTCGGTCTGCTGGGAATGCTGGAGCGCGCGACATCGATTGGCGCGGGCATCCAGCTGCGCCGAGGCGAGCACGGAGGCACGGAGGTCAAGGTGGACCTCCCCCTGAGAACGCCGGGCACCCCGCTGCCCGCCCCTCCCTCACACACCCCCCAAGAGGAGGCCGCACATGCCTGACCAGGCACTTCCCGGCCCGCCCTTACGAGTGCTCGTTGCCGACGACAACCCGGTCGTCCGGGCGGGTCTCGCGGCCTTGCTCGACGCCCATCCGGACATCCGGGTCGTCGCGCAGGCGGCGAACGGAGCGGAGGCGCAGGCGTCCGCGTCCCGCGCCCGCCCCGACGTGGTTCTGCTGGACGTACGCATGCCCGGCACCGACGGCCTGACCGCGCTGCCCGCGCTGGCGCGCCTGGCGCCGGTGATGATGCTGACGTACAGCCGTGAACCCGAGGTGGTGGCGGAGGCGTTGCGCCTGGGTGCGGTCGGTTATCTGGTCCACGGCGAGTTCACGGCCGAGGAACTGATCACGGCGGTACGGGACTTGAGGGACCGCAGGCCTACGTTCACGGCGTCAGCCGCGGCGGTCGTCTCGCACGCGGCTGTCTCAAAGTCGGCTGTCCCGCGGTCTGTATCGGAATGTGTCTCGGAATCGCTCAGCGTTTCGTACGAACCGAACGAATTCTCTTCGCAGCTGCAACCTGTTGTGGCACAGTCGTCAACGGCCCGGTCCGCCTATGCGGCGGGACTTCATGGCCGCGACCGCAACGCACGGGATTTCGGACTGAGTTCACGGGAGGTGGAGGTCATGGATCTCATCGCGGCCGGCATGAACAACCGCCAGATCGCCGCCACCTGCTTCATCAGCGAGAAGACCGTCAAGAACCACATCAACCGCATCTTCGCAAAGCTGCACAGTTCGTCGCGCAGCGAAGCGATCGCTTATTGGCTGGGTACGGCTCACGGGGGGTGGAACCGATGACTCCGATGTCGGGAAGTTGGGTCCCTGGGCCCACCCGGAGTGGGCGGGGTGTCACGTACGGTGCGCGGGACGGTAGTGGTGTTGTTGGGTGGGAGGACAGCGGCCATGGTGGCGAAGATGTCGATGCACGGCGTCAAGCGCGGGCTCGGGACGTGGAGGCGGACCGTTGTCTCCCGGATGCGGGGGAGCGAGCGGGATCGCGGGGCGGGTTTCGTGGAGTATGCGGGGCTGATGATTTTGATTGCGGGGATCTTTACGTTGATCGACGGGCTGGGCTTGGACGGGTTGATCTCGGGAGCGATCCTGGAAGCGGTGACCAACGTCGTCGGAGGCTGATAGCCCGGCGACACTTCGGCGACCGAGGGCAGACTCTCCCGATCTACATCTGGCTGACGGGGATTCTGCTCTTTGCCGCGTTCGCACTCTTCGCGTTTGCCCAGGCAGCGTCCGCGCGGAATGGAGCTCAATCCGCGGCGGACGCTGCTGCGTTGGCGGCTGCACAGGCGGATCGGGATGAGCTGATGGAGGGCCTGGAGGGCGCCATCGGGGTGGACGACAACTGGCTGGACTGGCTAAACCCGGATGAGGCCACGGGTGCCGGAGCCACGGCCGCAGCTCAACAGCTGGCCGACGCGAACGACTCGACCCTCCAGGGCGGTGCCCTGCCCACAGAGGTGAACGGCTTCCCCGGATACCAGGTGGAGATCCAGACCAACTACACGGTCGGAGACTCGATTATCCCAGGCACGGAGACGCAGGAGGCGACAGCCCGGGCCACGGCCGTCATCGAACCGCGCTGTGACTTCGATGTGCCCGAGGACCCCCTGGACCTCGTTCAGCTTGACTGCGACGGCCAACCCATCGACATCGACCCCGAAGATTTCGTTTTGGACGACCTTCCCGACGCGTCCGTGCTGTTCTCTGTGTATCTGGTCGAGTGAAAGGAAGCCGGACCAATGAATCTTCGGCACACCATGAAGGGCCGCACGGTACTGACCGCGGTGGCGATCACGACTGGGCTGGTCCTCACGGTGGCCGGATGCGGCGGGGGAGACGACGGCGACGATCCGGACAAGAACGCTTCGTCTTCGTCGCCTGCGAAGAACGAAGGAAGCGACGACAAGCAGGAATCCCAAGCTCCTTCCCCGGAGCAGGTGTTGGCCGAGGTCAAGGGGGGCGGTCTGACCTTGGCTGTCACATCGGCCACCCGGGACGAGGGCGGCTTCGTCACCGTCGAAGGAACCGTGACGAACGGCAGCGGCAAGCCGTGGGTGGCCGCTGACTGGCGGGGCGACGAGAGCGAACTGGTCAAGAACGGCGGGTCCATCGCCGGCGCGAGTCTCATCGACCAGACGGGCAAGAAGAGGTACCTCGTCCTTCGCGACACAGAGGGGCGCTGCCTGTGCACCAGGTTCACCGGCGGCGTGAGGTCGGGCGACACCACGGAGTGGTTCGCTCAGTTCCCCGCCCCGCCTGAAGGCACCACCAAGCTCGACTTCCAGGTCGGCTCCATGCCACCCGCCTCCTTCGAACTCACCGAGGGCGAGTAACCATGCCCCTCCCCTCACCCCTCCGTGCCACGGCGATCACCGCCACCACCCTCACCGCCCTCGTCTTCATGACCCCCCTCACCCCCGGGTACGCCGACGAAGGCGGTCCCAGCGAACCCCCGGGCAGCGTCACCACCTCCCAACCACCGGAGGTGGACGCCAACAGCCCCGGTCTGAAGCTCGCCGACGGCGCGACGCTCGCGCCCGCACGCGTACTGGACATCAAGTCGGTGGTCGAGGACCTCGGCGGCGAGGAACGCCGCGAGGACACGAACGAGGATGTGACGTTCGCGCTGCAGGCGGAGGTGCTGTTCCCCAAGGACAGCTCGAAACTGAACCCTGAGGCCCGCTCACGTATCCAGGCGATCGCGGAGGAGATCAAGGCCCAGAAGGCGACGAAGGTCCGCGTCTTCGGCTTCACGGACAACCTCGGCTCGTACGCCCACGGGGTGACCCTCTCCAAGAACAGGGCCGAGGTGGTGCACGACGAGCTGGCGGCCGCCGGATTGGGCCCCGACGTCACCTTCGAGGTACGCGGCTACAGCGAGGACTACCCCATCGCCGACAACACCTCGGAACAGGGCCGCCGCAAGAACCGCCGTGTGGAGGTGACGTTCCCGAAGGGCGACTGAATCGAGCTGAAGAGGGATCCGCGACGTTGCCGTACCGCCGTCCTGCTGACCGTCTTCCGCAAGACGAGAATGCGGGAGGACGCCGAGGTCAGGCGCGCCAAGTTCGCGCAGAAGATCTGCGAGGCCGAACATGGTCCGGCCCACGAGGAGTTCATCCCTATCGCCGAGGAAGGAGAGGTGGAGCAATGAGCCACAGTCGCTGGAAGACCCTGCGCGAGCGCAAGCTCGCCGAGGGCTTCACTGAGCCGGAAGACGTGGCAGAGGCCCGTCGTGAGATCCGGCTGTCCACGGCACTGGCCCAGGCTGTGTACGACCGGCGCACCGAACTCGGGCTCACTCAGGCTGAACTGGCCGCCCGAGCGGGCCTCACCCAGGCGAAGACCTCCCGCATCGAGGGCTCCGACACCGTCCCGACACTGCCTCTCCTCGCCAAGCTCGCCACAGCCCTGGACGCCACCCTGAACATCGCCCTCGACAGCGACGACACTCAAGTGACCTTCACAGGGCATCACACCGACGCGGCTTGAGACCCGACGCAAGAACCGCCGCGCGGAGGTGACGTTCCGGGACAGCCAAGCCGCTGACGGCCGGTGGTGGGTAGGTGAGCTGCGGAGATGTGACACTTCCGGGGGGCACTGTCACATTTTTCCGTGGTCGGTACGGGCCGTGGTCGGATGGACGCATCAGCGCAACTCCGAAGCGATCAAAGCGGCGCGAAAGGCCATTTCCGCTTTCGATCAGCCCTCTACGGGTCCAGGAAATCCGGGCTGATGCCGAGGCCTTGTACGTCCCGCCACACATCCGAGATGAAATCTCCCTTACAGGTGACGAGTCCGTCCCATGGAATGGGAGCAGTTTTCACCTCCGGCGTGAACATGGACCCGACCGTCCATCCTGATTCTCCGCGGAGAATCACTACCGCGCCCGGATCCTCGAAGGAGAGCGAGGAGAAGTGGAAGTCCGGAGCTCGCGACTCGCCCAGCTGCAGCCAGCGAGCCAGCTCGCGAGCAAGTTCCGCCACGGGAAAGCAGGGCTCCGAGTAGATCACTTCACGTCCGTCGACCACCTCGAAGAAGGCCTCGATGTTCACGAGGTAGTCCGCAACCGTCGACCCTCTCAAGTCGTTCGCGTTGAAGTCGCGGTACAGCATGCGCATCAAATCACCTGACGGTCTGCGGCCTCACGGTCGCCTGCCGGTGTGTTTGCGAGCCAGCAGACATTTCCTGCAGGCTCCCACCCGACTTCGTCAAGGGCGTGGATGACTCTCCGCACCGCGCCGTCCGCGTCGTCGGACCATGCCTCGAATCTGTTCTCTCCCAGGTCGCCCACGTTGGCCAGACTATCGCGCAGCAAGTGAGCGAGGACCTTCTCGCTGACGTCGCGATGGCTCACATCGCGCCGCTCGGAGAGTTCCCTGGCAAGGCCAACCAGCCGGTCCACCGGAACCCAGTCGTCGAGGCCCTCTTCAAGGATCCCGCGGCAGATCTGTTCCTCATCCATCGGGAAGACACACCTCCATTCCGGGGAAGTAAAAGCGACATCCAGAACGGATCGAACTCCCCTGACTTCACCCTTCCATCGATCACTCTTCATGATCTCGCGATCCCAGGTGACCACAGGCTCGTCCCCTGCCACGCAGTAACCGTAGATCTGGTCCGCGATGTCGTCCGTGAAAAGGTGGTCGAAATGAAAGGCTCCCTCGAACGTCAACCACGCGATTCCCTCCGCGCGCGCAGACGCTTTCCGCAGGCACTCCCGCAGATAGGCGGGGAAATCCGGGTCGTCCAGGCGACCTTCCTCGAAGGTAAGGTCGTACTCTCGGACGACCGCCTGCCACTCCCTGGGCTCAGAGGACATCTCATGGAGCCCGACCTCGTCCGGACGTATGCCGGAGACGTCGAACTCGCCCTCCTCCAAGCGGGATTCGGCCCGCCCGATCGTGAAGAGAATGACGACCGCAGGGCCACTCCAACAGATGGCCTCTCTGATCGAACTCGCCAAAGGGTCCCACTTCGTCTCGTTCCATGCGCCAGGCCCGAGGAGCGGAGCCTGACTTGTGCGCTGCCTCACCTGGACGCGGAGTGTTGTGTAGCACAGACGGCCTGCGCTGAGCCCGCCCTGTAGTCCGTCCTCCGACGCCATCCAGGGAAGAGACGACCCCAAAATGCAATAAGAAATTAGATTAACCATTTTCAGGAATTTGAAAGCCAAATTCAGACTTTTCACTCAAAGTCTTCTTGACGGAGTCATGACCTCGAGTTCACACTTCCTTCACTGTGGTCCCGCAGGTGGTTCATGGACCTCCCGCCCTCAGTGAGGGCTACCCGTCACGCCTGCCCACATCAGATTGGAGAGGCGTGAGCCTGTGAGAAGACTGTGGACGTCTGTGCCGGCCGTGGCCGCACCGGTGGCCGGTGCGCTCTCACGGAGCCCGGCGACAAGCGCGGCGGCGGAGCGCCTGGAAGACAGCTCCGCCCACGGCGGCGTCCTGCCGGCCATCCCCGGAATGCCGGAAAAGATCCTCTCCTGGGCCGAGGCTCACGTCAGACCCGTCTGACCCGTCTGTCTCCCCGCCTCCCCGGCTTCTCTTCGATCCCTGCTTTTCCCTTTGCAGACCGCCCACCCCACCTGAGCCATGAGGTCTGCCTCCATCCTCACACCGCCGGTCCGCACCCCCCTCGACCGGAGAGAGCTGGATACCGCGATGCCCATCTCCTTATCCGCCGCCACCGAGCGCCTCCTCCCCCGCCGCATCCGCGAACGCCGCGAAGAGGAGCAGCGCCAGGCCGAGGCCGCCGAGAGGGCTCGGCGCGAGGCCAGGACCCAGCGGGCCAAGGAGGAGAAGATCGCGGCCCTGCGGGCGGCCATGCTCGCCGCCGACCCGGCCATCGCCGCAATCACCGCCGAGGGCCGCACGTACTACGGCCGCACGGTCAGCTCGTACACCGCCGAGGCCGCACGCGCCCGCAACCTGCACCTCGTCACCGACGCCTTGGACCACGCCGGGCTGGACTACTTCCTGGTCCCCGGCCGCTCCGTACTGCGCCACGTGGTCGGCGTCCGCCTGGCCGACCGCAAAGCGTTCCTGACCGCGCTGCGCGCCCTCTACCCGACGGCTCCCCTCTACGCGGTCAAGCCCGGCAACGATCTCTGGCCTGCCTCCGCCGTCCTGTACGCCGACGGCTCCCTGCCCACGGCCCTCAAGCGCCAGAGCGTGATCCGCTTCGCCGAGCTCCAACTGGGTCCGGCCGAGCAGGTCCTCTCGGGTTTCTCCCAGGGCTGCGACGTCGAGTTCTGGCAGGACGGCGACGCCCTGCTCGCCGCCCGGGAAGCCGCCGACGACCCTGCCAAGGCCGAACGAGCCGCCGAGCGTCTGACGACCCTGCGCACCCAGACGCCCGACGCCGCCCTGCCCGGCGCCCTCGTCGCGCCCCGCCCCAACGCCATCGCCGAGGCCGTACCCGCCGACGCCCGGATACCTGCCACTCGCGAGATAGCCGGCCGCCCTCACCCCACGTTCCGCGACCTGTTCCAACCCACCATCGAAACCGTCGACTTCCCCGTCGACATCGTCTACACCTGGGTCGACGGCGACGACCCCGAACTGGCCGCCAAGCGCGAGGCACACCGCACCGGTTCCACCGCCGTCAGGCGCATCCACGCCCGCGAGACCGGCGCCTCCCGGTACACGAGCCACGACGAACTGAAGTACTCACTCCGCTCGCTGGAGATGTACGCCCCGTTCATTCGGAACGTCTACATCGTCACCGACGGCCAGACCCCCACCTGGCTCGACACTTCCGCCCTTGGCATCAGGGTCGTCGACCACAAGGAGATCTTCACCAACCCCGACGCCCTGCCGATCTTCAACTCCCACGCCATCGGCACCCAGCTCCACCACATCGACGGTCTGTCCGAGCACTACCTCTACTTCAACGACGACGTCTTCCTCGGAGGCCCTGTCACCGCGGGCCACTTCTTCCACGGCAACGGCATCGCCAAGCTCCCCTTCTCCGGCTTCCAGTTCGGCCTCGGCGCCCCGCATCCCGACGAGCCCGCCCCCAACTCCGCAGGGAAGAACGTCCGTTCCCTCCTCCAGAAGGAACACGGCCGCTTCATCGTCAACAAGTTCATGCACACCCCGCACCCCCAGATCCGATCCGTGATGCGGGAGATCGAGCAGCGCTACGCCGAGAACGTCCAGCACACCAGCCGCTCCCGCTTCCGCTCCGTCACCGACATCGCCATGGGCGCCACCCTGCACCACCACCACGCCTACCTGACCGGCCGAGCCGTCCCCGCCGGCTACAAGCTCCGGTACATCGACGTCGCCAAGCCCGACGCCGCCGAGAAGATGGCCGAACTGCTACAGACCCGCCGCTTCGACTTCTTCTGCCTCAACGACGTCAACACCCCCGCCGACCAGCAACAACGCATCACCGAGGAACTCCACCACTTCCTCGAAACCTACTTCCCCTTCCCCAGCCGCTACGAGCGCCCGACCGTGACCGAGACCAACCCCTCGGCACCCAAGGCCCTCGATCGCACGAGCTAGTGCGTGCGCCGAGGGGTCCATGCCGAGTTGGGACACGACTCCGTCCGCGTACAGCAGCGCGTGCCCGCATCCGGAACCCCGCCGCGGGGAATTCCGGGTGCGGGAATCTGCACACTCCTGGGGTGAACGATCAGGACGAGTTGTCTGAGGTCGTTGCGGCGCCTTACATGTACTGGAAGTACCGGTCCCACCAGGCCAGCGGCAGCTCCGGCTCCTCGTCCTCCTCTTCGCCGTCGTCCGCGAACGCCGCCAGTATCTCGGCGGGGATCTCCTCATCCGCGAGGGACGGCCCGTCGTACGGCTCCAAGAGCAGCTCGATCGGGACGAAGGTAAGGCCCTGCGCCGTACAGATACCGTCGAGCTATCCACTGGCCGTTCTCGTACTTCGGGACGATGTCAGCGCAAAATGCGCCGTTGGTTCCTCCTTCGTAGGAGAGGGCGAAGGGAAACTCGTTGCACGAATCGTTGGGAACCACGTCGTCCATGTAGACGAAGGGGTCGATGCTCAGATTGCCGCAGGTGTATTCACGTCGGGTGTCGGCCGTGGTCTTGCTCGGGTCACGCGTCAGGGGTGCTCCGCTACGCAGTGTGTTCTGGGTCCACCCGTAGGTTGCCCCGGCACCGCCGAACTCCGCGAGTGAGAACTCGAAGGTGGCCCGGATGCTCGGCACCACGCAGCCGGGGTTGGGGCCCAGCTGGTTGTCGCACCGGATCTCACGGGGGTTGTCCCAGGAGGCGTTCGGGTCGACAGCCGTGGCACCCGGAGACGTCACGTACATCTTGTAGCCAGTGGTGAATTGGGCGACTCCGCCTGCGGTGGGGGACGAGGAGTAGGTGACGTTACCGGTGAGGGTCTGGCCGACGGTGAGGTCGCCGCCGTACCAGGGCGCGGTCTTCGTGGCCGTGCAGCCGGTCCCGCAGGAAGCCCGGAACTGGGCGTTGAGGGCAGCTACATCGCAACTCGATCACCGACTTCGGCCTGGTGGACGCCTTCCCGGAGGACGTCAAGGAAGCTCGCCAGCGGTACTACGCGTCGATACACATGGGCGACAGGGCCACCGACGCAATGCGCTGGCATGGTGGGCCAGCAAGTCCAGCAGGGCGTGTATCCCGCGCAGATACGCAGAAGTTCCCGCACACGGGAGCCGCCTTCGGTGGGATCGGCGTCAGCCCAATCGCCCGGCCGACGACGGACTGCGTTTCGTCACCCACACAGCCCCATTTCGTCGGTACGCCGCTGGCGGCGGGGAGAGGCCTGGGTGTTCTGGACCCTGGCCTCAGCGGCGGCATCCGCCGGCTTCCTGCCGGCTCTCGTGGTGCACACCGCGATCCACTACACGGACTTCATCCACCTGGCGCCGGTCTACTTCGGCATCACCATCACGGGCACCGGCCTGCTGCTCGCACGTCCGTACCTCTGCGCCAAGGCGACGACGGGGCCGACGGGGCCGAAGAACTGACGGACCGTCGCGACGAGCGTTCCACCGCTCGTCGTGCGCCGTCCGCTCGTCCTGCATCGCCGCGCCGCCCGCCGCACACTCCGGGACAACTCATGCCGGCTCCCGAGGGCGCGAACTTGCTGTGATCCGTTGCCGAGGTTGAGCAACCCGGTGTTTCCCTTGGTGTTGGGGACATAGACGTTGGGGAACAGCTCCTCGGTCGTCCCATTCGCCCGTTCGATGTCAGTGGTTAGTGCTGTGACCGCATACGTTCACCGGGTTGGGGATCCGTGACGCCAAGAGCTGAGCTGCTGTCAGAGACGGCTTGTACGCTGCACTCCGACGATCGGACGATCACGAACACGGGCATGCGGGCACGGGGCGGGCGTCCAGGGGCGGGAGCGCGGGGATTTCAATGAGTGACGCACATCCGATACGAAGCCGTAGACCGGGCCTCTCGGCCGGTGCGCTGATCATCGCCGGGGTCGTCCTCGCCGCGATCGGGGCCGTCGGCGCCTGGCTCCAGCGCGACGCTCCCGGCCGGAGTGCGGAGCCGCGTACGGAGCCGCGTACGGAGTTCACCGCGAACAACCCGCCCGCCGGTCTGCCCACCGCGCTCACCACCGGCCAGCACCTCCGCTGGTCCCGCTGCACCTCGCCGCCCACCGCGCGCACGGGCTACGACTGCGCCACCATGAAGACCCCCCTCGACTACCGGAAACCAGACGGCAGGACGATCGAAGTCGCCCTGATCCGCCGCAAGGCCACCGGCCCGAACGCCCGGCGCATCGGCTCACTCGTCCTCAACTTCGGCGGCCCCGGCGAGTCCGGCGTGAGTGGACTGCCCGAATACCTCAACCAGTACAAGCCGCTCCTCGACCGCTACGACCTGGTCTCCTTCGACCCGCGCGGCGTTGGCGCGACCATCCCCGTGCGCTGCGGGAAGACCGCGGACGACACCGGCTACGACGGGACCGACGCCTGCGCCGAGCACTCCGGGGCGCTCCTCCCGTACATCGGCACCTCGCACACCGCGCGCGACCTCGACCTGATGCGCTACCTCCTCGGCGACGAGCGGCTGCACTACTTCGGCGTCTCGTACGGAACGACGCTCGGCGCGGTCTACGCCCACCTGTACCCCTCGCACGTCGGACGGCTCGTCCTCGAAGCGCCCGTCGATCCGACCAAGGACCTCAACGAGGCGAAGGTGTCGCAGGCCAAGGCGGTCCAGGCCGCGTTCGACCGGTTCGCTGCGCACTGCGCGGCCCGTATCCGCCACTGCCCGACCGGCGATGGGCCCGAGGAGGCCGCGCGACGCATGGCGCGCCTGGCCGACCGCCTGGAGAAAAAGCCCGCCCCGGCCGGCGGCGGAAAAAACCTCGACGCCGACGACCTCGCGCTCACCGTTGGCGACCATCTCGACCTCGGCACAGACGGCTGGGCGCCGCTCGCCAAGGCTCTCACCGCGCTGATCGACCACAACGACGGCGGTCCGCTGAGCAAGGGCGAGGACGACGCCGGCTCCGCCGACCGCGCGCCGGCCCCGCGCGACAACAGCCGCGTCGCCCTAGTCGCGATCACCTGCGCGGACTCCAGCCTGCGCCCTGGCTCCGAACGCCTCGACAGAGACCAGGCCCGCATCAAAGCCGCCTCACCTGTCTTCGGCGCGGCCTGGTCCACCGGCGTCTACCTCTGTTACGACTGGCCGTTCGACGGCGAGCGCGCCACGCCCCAGGTGAACGCCGACGGCGCGGCCCCCGTCCTGGTGGTCGGCGGCACCGGCGACCCGACCACCCCATATCCCGGCGCCCGCCACATGGCCCGCGCCCTGGGCGACGGTGTCGGCGTGCTCCTGACGGCCGAGGAGGAGGGCCACGGCACATACCCGCAGAACCGCTGCGTCACGAAGGCGGTCGACAAATACCTCCGCACGGGCCGCACCCCGGCCGTGGGGACGGTGTGCCGGGGCAGCATGTCCTGAGGCCCGTACGGATCCGCCGGGCGGCCGTCAGCACAGCGGTTCGCTCACAGGGGCCCTGGGCGTGCACCACCACACCGACCGGTCCGAGACCGCGTTTGGGTGGGTGCCGGTGCGGTGGTCGGGGCAGAGCGGCCGGATGATGCGCAGGCGGGCTGCGAGGTCGCTCCGGACGGCCTCGGCCACAGCGAGGTGAATCCCCGGCGCACGACCTGCTGGAGCTTCTGCCCCTCCTGGTCGGTCAGTCTGCGCACCCGCACAGGCTCAGCCACCACACCTCCAGCGGTCGGAACGGACGTCACCGCTCATCCGGACGTTCCAATTGCCAACCCGGCGGACCTTCCCGGTCAGTGCATTGGCGTCGTAGGACGCCCGGACGTGTGCCTACAAGATTTCGATGGCGCCCGGCGGGACAGGGCCCTCGCCCGCGTAGGAATCACCGCGCGGTGCGGACGGGGCGTCGTCCTCGGCCAGGGTCAGGGTAGGCCAGGGGGCGGCCAGGGTGGCGTCGTCCAGGGTGACGCCGAGGTGGTCGAGGACGAGGGCGACCACGGGGGCCATTCCGGAGTCCCCATGCTCGCTCAGGGCTTCCTGGGCTCTGTCCCACCAAGGGCTGGGATGTCCGGGCCGGGGGTGTTCCAGGCCGGGTTCGAAGTTCTCCAAGCACTCGCCGTCGCGCCAGTGCTGGAAGACGGCAAGCCCCTCGGTGGACAGGACGCTGTAGGTCTCGGTGCCTCGGGACAGTGCGGCGAGGGGTTCGGGCCAGGAGCCGATGACGCCGTTCTCCTCGACGCAGAACGTCCACTCGCCGAGCCTTCCGGAGCGTAGGAGCGACACCGTTCCGGCGGCGAATTGACCCGTGGGCAGGTCGAATGCGGCGTCCGCATCGAGCAACCGGGAGCGGGCTGGGTCGGCGCCGTAGCGGGTGAACACCTCGGCAGGTTCCAGGCCCCGGGTGAAGGTGACACAAATATGGTCCACCGCCCAGTCGAGCGCGTCTGCCGTCATGTTCTGACTCCGTCCTGTGTACCAGCGCCGTCTGCCGGATCGTGTCTGCCGAGGTACCGCCGACTTGCTATCGCCGACCGGTTGCGGCGCTGCAGTCGAACGTTGTCCGGTGACACGGCGGGGTTTACGTGGTCCCACACGTGCGGTCCATCACAGTGCGGCCACGGCTCGTCGGCGGGCCACAGGAGCGGCCCGCCGACGGAGCTGTCGCGCCCCGTCGGTGAGCCCGGCCGCGGGTGCAGCCGGGTCGCCGTCCGCGCCAGCGGGGCCAGTTGAGGGAAGAGCGCGTTCACGTCGAGTGGCCGCGGTGGGGTGGTGAAACTCCTGCCGGCTCCTGGCGTGCCGGTCACTGGATCAGCTCGATGTGAGGGTGGGACGGGTCGGCCGGGCAGGCGTGGAGCTGGAGGTTGTTGTCGCCGACGATGCCGATCTCGGTGAAATCGCCGGCCTGGGTGCCCAGGGGAAGCGGGGTCGGGTTCGTCCGTTCCTCCTCGGGGATCCAGGTCTCGCTGCCGCCGTCCCATTCCGTGGAGGCGATGGTGAGGAGCGGGACCTCCTCGGTGCCGCACTCGGGGCAGGGGCGGGGTATGGGGTCGGTGGGGCTCCAGCGGGTCCAGCCGCCGGTCTTCCAGCCGGGGGCGGTGGAGAGGTTGTTCAGGTAGAGCTCGCCCGGGTCGTACGCGTATGTGTTGTACCGCGCGGGGTCGATCGTCTCCCAGCGGCTCATGTCGTCCAGCTGGTCCTGATGTTCCCTGTCCAGCTCCGAGGGGTTGGGGTACTCGGTGACCTGCTCCGGTGAGAACAGGCACGGCTCCGGGAGGTAGCAGTCCCGCTGGACGATGGGCGGCTCGGGCGGTGCATCGAGAACTTCGGTGACGGTGGTCGAGGAGCGCCAGAAGATGGCGGTCCTGGGGGAGGCGTGTTGCGCGTGGTCGAAGGGGCACCACAGGACCTGGAGGAGGTCCGCGTCGGGCAGGCACGGGAAGGGAATGTCGCGAGCGTAGAGCTGGGCGACGGGGAGGAGGGGGATCGGGCCGTCGAACCACGGGCGGTCCGAGAGCCGCTCCCAGGTCGCCCGTTCCTCCGGAGTCCACTGGGGTGCCTCGGGGTCGAGGCGCCGCCGCTCGGCCGCTGCGGCGCGGTCGTGACGGAGGATCCGGACGTCGTCCGGGGAGTGGACCACCGGCGCCGCGTGCCGGTCGTGCGGCTCGTCGCAGTACGGCCACGGCTCGTCGGCGGGCCACAGGAGCGGCCCGCCGACGGAGCTGTCGTGCACCGTCGGCGCCCCTGGCCGCGGGTGCAGCCGGGTCGCCGTCCGTGCCAGCGGGGCCAGTTGAGGGAAGAGCGCGGTCACGTCGAGTGGTCTCGGCGGGGTGGTGAAACTCATGTCGGCTCCCGAGGGCACGAACAGGCTGCGGAGGGCGGGATCAGTTCCCCACTGATCCGTCCTCTCGCTCGATAATGGCGCTCACCGAAACTCCCAACCGGATTCGTGCTGGTGGCGTCCCGATGCCTGGCGGATAGGGAATGCGGTGTCGATTGGAAGCCGAATGGAACGGCGCAGGCAGCGTGAGGCGGAGGCCGACCGGCTACTGCATCAGCTCAAGATGGGGGTGATCCGACGACAGCGGGCAAATGTAGAGCTGCTGTCGGCCGCCGCGACCGATCTGGACTGCTGTCGGTTGCCGAGGGGCCAGGTCGGGGACAGGCGGTGCGGCGTGGGTCCGGCCAACGCGACCTCGGTCGTGCACGGCGATGCCTTGAGCCCGGAAGAAGTCGACCACGGCTTGGGTTTCCGAATCAGTCTCCGCGGCGGACGGCCTGGGACGGGCTTGCTCTGCCTCTGGGCTCCAACTGCGAGTGTCGTCGTCCCATTCGAAGGTCGCGATGGTCAGCAGCGGGTCCATTTCAATGCTGCATGCAGGGCACAGCCGAGGTAGGGGATCGGTGGATCCCCAGAATGGCCACCCGCCGACTTTCCAACCGGGCGCAATGGAGAGGCAGTTGCGGTAGAACACCTCCGGAGCGGTGGAGCAGGATCCGTCCAGCGCGGCTCCGGCCCCCTGCCACCGGCTCGGATCGGCCAGCTGCTGTTGCAGCTCCTTGTCCAGCTCCATGAAGTTGGGGTACTCCGTGACCTGTTCGGGTGCGAGCAGGGACGGCTCCGGAAGATAGCCCTGAGACTTGATCGCAGGCGGCTCGGGGGGCGTGTCGAGTACGTCGGTGACGGTGGCGGCGGAGCGCCAGCGGAGGACGGTGCGGGGGTGGGTCGGGTGGTCGAAGGGGCACCACAGGACCTGGAGGAGATCGGCCCCGGGCGGACTCGTCGGGAGAGGGACGTCGCGGGCGTACAGCTGGGCCACGGGCAGGAGGGGGATCGGGCCCTCGGGCCAAGGGCGGCCCTGTCGGATCCGCTTCGAGGTTGCCAGTTCGTCGGGCGTGGGCAGGGACGCCGGGTGGCCGAGGTGCCGCCGGCTTGTGATAGCTGCCTGGTTACGGCGAAGGAGCCGGATGTCGTCCGGGGAGAGGGCCACGGTCGTCGCGCCCTTCTCGTGCGGTTCTTCGCAGTGCGGCCACGGCTTGTCGGCGGGCCACAGGAGCGGCCCGCCGACGGAGCTGTCGTGCGCCGTCGGCGCCCCTGGCCGCGGGTGCAGCCGGGTCGCCGTCCGCGCCAGCGGGGCCAGTTCAGGGAAGAGCGCCGCCACGTCGACCGGCCGCGGTGGGGTGGTGAAACTCCTGCCGGCTCCTGGCGTGCCGGTCACTGGACCAGCTCGATGTGAGGGTGGGACGGGTCGGCCGGGCAGGCGTGGAGCTGCAGGTTGTGGCCGCCGACGATGTCGATCAAGGTGAAGTTGCCGTCCCGGGCGCCCAGGGGGGGCGGGACCGGGTCCGTCCGTTCCTCCTCGGGGATCCAGGTCCCGGTGCCGCCGTCCCATTCCGTGGAGGCGATGGTGAGGAGCGGGACCTCCTCGGTGCCGCACTCGGGGCAGGGGCGGGGTATGGGGTCGGTGGGGTCCCAGCGGGTCCAGCCGCCGGTCTTCCAGCCGGGAGCGTGGCAGAGATTGTTCAGGTAGAGCTCGCCCGGGTCGTACGCGTATGTGTTGTACAGCGCGGGGTCGATCGTCTCCCAGCGGCTCATGTCGTCCAGCTGGTCCCTAAGCTCTTTGTCCAGCTCCAGGGGGTTGGGGTACTCGGTGACCTGCTCCGGTGAGAGCAGGCACGGCTCCGGGAGGTAGTAGCCGAGCTGGACGATCGGCGGCTCGGGCGGAGCGTCGAGGAGTTCGGTGACGGTGGCGGAGGAGCGCCAGAAGAGTGCGGTCCTGGGGGAGGCGTGTTCCGCGTGGTCGAAGGGGCACCACAGGACCTGGAGGAGGTCCGCGTCGGGCGGCCGCGGGAAGGGGATGTCGCGGGCGTAGAGCTGGGCGACGGGGAGGAGGGGGATCGGGCCGTCGAACCACGGGCGGCCCGCCTTGATCCGCTCCAAGGTCTCCAGTTCCTCGGGGGTCCACTCGGGTGCCTCGGGGTCGAGGTGCAGCCGCTCGGCCGATGCGGTCCAGACGCGGCGGAGGAGCCGGACGTCGTCCGGTGAGTGGACCACCGGCGCCGCGCGCCTGTCGTGCGCCTCGTCGCAGTACGGCCACGGCTTGTCGGCGGGCCACAGCAGCGGCCCGCCGACGGAGCTGTCGTGCACCGTCGGCGCCCCTGGCCGCGGGTGCAGCCGGGTCGCCGTCCGCGCCAGCGGGGCCAGTTCAGGGAAGAGCGCCGCCACGTCGAACGGCCGCGGTGGGGTGGTGAAACTCACGCTGGCTCCCGATGGCGCGAATTGGCTGTGATCAGTTACCGAGGTTGAGCAACCCGGTGTTCTCGTAGGTGTTGGTGACGTAGACGTTGGGGAACAGTTCCTCGGTCGTCCCGTTCGCCCGTTCGATGCTAGCGCTCATCGTGACGCCCATGGGGATGGTGCTGTTCGCGTCCTTGTAAACGGGTGTCACCTGGTAGAAGACCGCGTCGTTCGTTCCAAGACCGGAGCCGGGCTCCTTGATCATTTTCTGCGCAATAGTCTCGTAGGTCCGCATGCTGGGCGTGCCCGTGTTCATCCCGGCCTGCCAGCAGGGGACGAGGTTGGGCCGAGTGAGCGCACTCGTACCCTGTCCGCCGAGGACGCTCGCGATGAGATGACACCGGGACAGCCCGGAGGTGACGTTGTTCGCCTTCTTGAACGCCTCCGCGTCCGTCCAGCCGGTGATGGGACCGCTGGTTCCCTTCCCCCCGCCGGTCTTCCGCCCCAGGCATGCCTGCGCCTGGGTAGGCCGCAGTCCGGGCCCGCCCGCCGGGTCGCTCTGGTTGACGAGCGGAACCGGCTCGGTGGTGTTCTTGAACCAGCCGTCACCGTTGGGAATCGAGTTGATCGGCGAGGGGTCGTTCAGGCAGCTGGCCTGCGGTCCGGTGTCCGGCGTCGAGACCGGCAGCTCGAACTCGTCGCCGTCGATCACCCGCTGGTCCTTGAAGCCGTCGGCGAGCTGTGTGTCGGCGAACTGCTTCTCGGTGGGCGTGACATGGGCCTGCACGCAGGGTGAGGCGGGGTCCACGACACGGGCGTCGTTCAGGATGTAGGTGTCCCATTCCCCGTTGCCGAGGTTGGGGATCACCTCAACGCACCGGCCGCCGGCGGCACCGCCCTCCTTCGCCTCGCCGAAGGGGAAGTCGCCGCAACTGTCCGCGTCGACGAGTTCCGGCTGCGCCACGAAGCCCCCGCAAGTACTGGCGGTGCGGCCGGCCACGCCGCTGGTCGACCGGGTCAGCGGGCTGCCCTTCTTGCCCCAGGCGCCGTTGAGGTTCTTCTGCGCCCAGCCGTAGGCGGCCACGGCGCCGCCCGCGTCCCCGCTCGTCGCCTTCATCGGAACGACGGCCATGACGGAGGGGACGGCACAACCCGCCACCGACGACCCGCCGACCGCGTCGTCGCACCTGATCTGACGCGAGTTCTTCCACGACGCGTTCGGGTCGGTCGCCGTCGCGCCAGGGGACGTCACGTACATCGCATAGGCCGTGTAGAAGGAGGCGGAGGAGCCCGTCGTCTGGGGCGAGGAGTAGGTGACGCTTCCGGTCAGGGTCTGGCCGAGGGTGATGTTGCCGCCGAACCAGGGGGCGGTCTTGGTGGCCCTGCAGCCGGCGTCGCACGAGGCGCGGAACTTGGCGTTCAGCGCGGTGACATCGCCGACGGCGCTGGTCATGGTGACGGAGACCTGCTCGCTCCAGGTCGTGGCCGTCGGCGAGAGGTCACCGCCGGCGGAGACCTCCAGGACGCCGCGTCCGATCTCCACGCCCTTGCTGTCGCGGAGGATGTAGGTGACGTTGATGCCGTTCACGCAGTACGAGAAGCGCTCGTAGCCGTAGTTGCCGGGGCCGGTGATGCCGCAGCTTCCCGCGGCGGCTGCTGCTGCGGAGGCGGCAGGAGCGGCGGCGGCAGGAGCGGCGCCGGCCGCGCGGGTCTTCGCCTTCGCGGGGGCGGCGGTGACCGTCACACAGGACTCGACGGCACCCGCGCGGCGCTCCTTGGAGCCCGGCGCGGTGGCGGTGCAGTCCTCACCGGAGCCGGCCGCGAACTTGCTGGTCTCGATGGTCTCCGCACTGGGCGCTGCAGACTTGGTGGTGGACGAGGCTTTCGCCATCGCGGGCGGCTCGGCCGCCTGGCTCGTCGCGGCTGTCGTAGTGACGAGGGTCAGTGCGGTGAGGACGGTCAAGACCGTCGAGCGGGCGCGTCTCCTTGAGGCGCGCCCGCCACGTATTCCATGCACGGGGGCAGGACCTTTCCATGAGAAGAGGGGGACAGGGGGCGCCGCCTGATTGCGGCGCCCCGGGAGATGGGAGGAATCAGGCGGCCAGGCCCCAGTCGCTGAGGCCCTTCGTGATGCCGGAGACCAGGTCCTCGCCGGCGTCTGTGATCTTGCTGACGACGGGCTTGACGACGCCGCCGCCGAGCGCCTTGTCGGCAGCGCCGACCCACTTGTAGGCGCCGAAGGTGACCAGGCCCAGGCCGGTGCCGGCGGCGGACTCCCAGAAGGCGCCGCTGGTGAAGCCGTGCTCGATGCCCGTGAAGAGGGTGCCGAGGGCGCCCGCGCCCGTAGAGACGCCGGCCAAGAAGCCGGCCGCGAGGAGGGCAGGCGGGAAGACGAAGGCTGCCAAGGCGCAGCCGGCCGCCAGGAATCCGGCGCCGATGCTGACCACGTTGGCGGCGTCCGCGTAGAACTGGGCGTCGCTCCACCACTCGTCGGCGTCGCCGTCCTCGGTGCCCTTCGGGTTGACCTTGTTGTTCTTTTCGTTGTCGGCCGGGTTCTGGCCGGCGTCGCGCTGGTCCTTGGCTTTGCGCGCGTCCTCCTTGGCCCTCGCGATCTCCTCGGCCCGCTTCTTGTCGGCGGCGATCTGCTTGGCCTGGGCGTACGCGATGGCGGCGGCCTTCGCGTCGGCGGAGGCGGCGAGCTCGGCGGCGCGGGCCGCGGCGGCGGAGCGCTGGGCCGCTGCGGAAGAGGCGAGGGCCGCGCGCGCCGAGTCGACGGCCTTGTTGGCCGAGTAGTTGGCGGAGCGGGCGGCGCCGCGGGCGGTGGCGGCGGCGTTCTTCGCCTTGGTGGCGGAGGCCTGGGCGGCGTCGGCCGACTTGTCGGCGGCGTCGGCGTTGTCCCGCGCCTGCTGGGCGTAGTCCTTGGCATTGTCGGCAGAGTCGAGCGCCTTCTGCGCCCACCTCTGGGCCCAGTCGGCGTCTTTGCGGGCCTCGGCGGCGGCCTTCGAGGCGAGGGCTGCGTCCTCCTGAGCCTTCTCCGAGATCTTGGCGGCGGCGGCGATGGCCCCGCGGACGGCGGCGACGTGGGTGGCAGTCTCGAAGTCGAGCTGCGCCGTGCGGTATTGGATCACGGTGATGAAGTTGCGCAGCATCCACGCCGGCCCTTCGAGCGCGACCTCCGCGTAGGCCTTGGTGAAGGCGCCCGCGGTGTTGATCAACTCGACGGTCCGGAACTGGTCGTCCTCCTTGGTGGCCCGCGGGTAGTGATGCTCGAAGAAGTCGTTGAGGGACTCGGTGGTGTTCTCGTCGAGCGCCTTGTTACCGGCCTTCTTGACGGCCTTGCCGGGATTGTCGCCGAGGATCTTGCTGATGGCGACGCGCAGGTCCTCGTCCGAGGCACGCTTCATACCGCCGGTGAGGAAGTCGCCGACGGCCTTGGAGTTGGTGCTCTCCAGCGCGGCCGCGGCGGCCGCGGCGACCTTCGGACCGGCGATCGTCGCCACGTGGAGGGTGGTCTCGCGGTCGTCCTGCGTCTGGGCAAGGGCCCGGTCGAGGTCGATCCAGGCGTAGACGTCGTCGTCGGAGCCGGCGAGGGCGTGTTGGGCGGCCTGCCGGGTGTTGGCCCCGCGGGCGTCGATCAGGGCGACCGCGGCCTGCCTGCCCAGGGTCGCGGCGACCGACATGTCGCCGGAGTACAGGGCCTCTTCCGCCTTGGAGATGAGGTCCTTGGTCCCTTGGGTGGTGCGCTCCGCCATCAGCCGCTTCTCGCGGACGTCGGAGAGCTCGGCCTGCTCGATGGCGGCGAGCTGCTGGGCCTCCTCGATGGCCTGCTGCTTGTCCTGCTCCAGGGTCTGCGCCTCGGCGGCGCGGGCATTCTTCTCCACCTCGATGGCGTCGGTGACGGCCTGGGTGGCGATGTTGGCGGCCTTCACGGCGGCCGCGGCGTGGGCGGTCGACTTGTTGGCGTAGTCGACGGCCTGACCCGCGTGCTTCACGGCCTCCTCAGCGGCGTCCGCGGCATTGTCGGCGTGGTCGGCGGCGGAGTTGGCGGCGTCGCGGGCGGTGCGGGCCGCCCTGGCGGCGGCGGTCGCCAGGGCCTGGGCGGCGGAGGCGGCGTTGGTGGCGCGGTTGGCGGCGCTGGTGGCGATGGCGGCCTGGCGCTTGGCCTCGTTGGCCTCCGCCTGGGCGGCACCGGCGGAGACGGCGGCCTGGGCTGCGGCGATCGCGGCGGCGGCCGAGTTGCGGGCGGCGGAGGCGGCGGCCTGGCCGGCGGCCGAGGCAGCGTCGCCGGCGAGAGCCGCCTTGGCGGCAGCGGCGGCGGCGCTGCGGGCCCTGGAGGCGGCGTTGCGGGCGGCCACCGCGGCGTCCTTGGCGCCCTTCGCCATGCCGGCGTCCTTGGACGCGGCGATCGCGGCGTTGTAGGCGCGGGCGGCGGCGTTGCCGGCCTTCGCGGCGGCCTGGGCGGCGCCTGCGGCGGCCCAGGAGGCGCGCTGGGAGGCCTTCACGGCGGCGTTGGAGGCGTTGACGGCGTTGCGGGCGGCGTCGGCCGCGCCCTTCGCCGCACTCGCGGCCTTGCGGGCCGCGGCCCCTGACTTCTGCACGTCGCTCTTGGCGGCGGCGGCCTCGGCGGCAGCCTTCTCGGCGGCCTCCTTGGCCTTGGTGGCGGCGGTCTCGGCGCGGGCCCCGGCCTCGACGGCCAGGTTCGTCTCGCGCTCGGCGCGCTTGCCCTCGCGCTCGACGACGGCCACCAGCTCCTCGATGGTCGCCGACTCCTGGTCGCGGGCGCGCGCGATGTGCTGGCCGGTCTCCATGAACCACTCGATGTCGTTCGCGGTGCCGCTGAGCGCGCGGTCCGCGTACTTCCGCACCTCCGGGCCGCCGGCCATCAGCATGGAGCTGACCTGGACCCGGGTGTCCTCCAGCCGCGCGTCGTACTGCTTGTCGGCGAGGAAGGCGAAGAGGGCCTGCTCGGTGCCGGCGTCGAGGGCGGCGTTGGCCTTGCGCACCACGGCCTTGCCGCCGGTGGACGCGACGATGCTGGTGGCGACCTGGAGGTCCTCCCGAATGGCGGGGGCGAAGCCCTTCGAGAGGAAGCCGGCTATCGCTTCGTCGCCGTTGTCCAGGGCGGCGACGGCCTCGCGGCGCAGGCCCTTGCCCGCACGGTCCAGGCTGCGGATGATCGCGACCCGGTTGTCCTGCACGGTCTGCTGCGGCAGCGTCTCGGCGAGGAAGGTCCGAATCTCGGTGTCGGTCCCGGACAGGGCCGTGGTGGCGGCGGCCTTGACGCCCTTGCCGCCGGTCAGCCACGCGCGGACGGCCTTGGCGCGCTCGGTGTCCGGCAGCGGCACCGGTTCGGGCGCGGCGGCTTCGGCGGCAGTGGCGGTGGCCGGTATCAGGACCGAAGGGGTGGCCGCGACGGCGGTCGCGCCGGCGAGCGCACCGAGCACGCGGCGTCTGCTCCAGAACGTTTTCTGCATAAGGGGATTTCCTCGCATGAGAAGTGGGATGAGTTCCGCCGGAGTCGGGCGGGCAGGATCCGACATGGATATACGCCACTGAACGACGGCGACCCTATCAACTCGCCACGGTAAAAGCAGAGATAAAGAACAGCTTTACCGGAAGCGGAATACAAGCCTTCGTTACGGTTTCCTTATGGAGGCTCGCACAACCTTTTGCGAGTGTGATGAGGGTCACGATGATGCCCCAACTGCCGCCCTTTTTATGGGTGTTGGAGGGGTGGACAAAGCCGGGGATGCGAGATGGCATAACGAAGATGAAGCGGCTCCCCGGGCTCGTGGAGGGTCTCTGTCTTCGCGGGGGGTGACGCAGCGAAACAGTCGGGGACTGGTTATTCCCGCTGCCCGGGAGTGTGGGGGGCATACGAATTTCGGACGCCTTCTTGCGGACGCCTTCGCGCCTGTCTCGAGCCACACCTACAGACATCGATCGAAAGTAACTTCAGGAAAGTGATGAAGGCACGCACCACAATTGCGGCGAAACCGCAGCGTAAGAGATTCATAGCGCGCACGCTGGGCGCGGCGACCGTCGGAGCCCTCGCGTGGGTCGCGCTGGCGGCCGGCGGCCCCGGCGGGTCCCACCCCGAGACCGGCACCGCCACGGTCGTCGCGGACGGCGACCCCGGCTACGCGGTCGAGGACTTCAACTACCCTCAGGCGGACAAGATCCTGACGGAGCAGAACATCGTCCTGAAGCGCGGCGACGGCCACATCACGCTGGCCGACTGCGCGAGCGGTACCGGTCTGATCGAGGTCCTGGCCCGCGAGAAGGCGGAGACGATCTGCTTCCGGGTCGTCGGCAACTCGGGCTGGCTGACGCTGGAGATCCCTGCTGTCTACGCCGTCAAGGGCAACGACTACGACACCGAGGTCGACATGACTGTCGGTGCCGAAGAGAAGTCCTTCGACATCCTCAAGAACGCCTGGACCGCGGTGGGCGAGAGCGCGGAAGAGCAGGGCCGTGAGCACATGCTCGTGGAGATCAGGACCTCCAAGTAGCGCCCCGTTCAAGCCCGTTGTCCGCTCTGCCTTCAAGGAACTGAACTCATGCGACACACCAGACCCGTGCGCTATGCCGCACTGGCCTCATCCCTGATCACGGGATCCGTTGCGCTGACCGCTGTGCCCGCCGCCGCGGTGACCGGCCCCGAGGTCGCCTCCGGTGACACCACCCACGCCTACACCGCGCAGCTGATCATCGGTGACCACGACCGTGGCTGCTCCGGCGTCCTGGTCGACCGGGAGTGGCTGCTCACCGCGGCCAGCTGCTTCGCCAACGACCCGGCCGCCAGTCTCGCGGTGCCCGCCGGCAAGCCGGCACAGAAGACCACCGCGACCATCGGCCGCTCCGACCTGACCGGCACCGACGGTGCCGTGCGCCAGGTCGTCGAGCTCGTCCCGCGCACCGACCGCGACGTGGTCCTGGCCCGCCTGAACCGGCCGGTCACCAACGTCGCCCCCATCGCCCTGGCCACCGCCGCGCCCGCCGCGGGCGAGGAGCTGAAGTTCGCCGGATACGGCCGTACGAAGACCGAGTGGGCGCCGCTCAAGCTGCACACCGGGGCGTTCTCGGTGACCGCGTCCGCCGCCACCACGGCCACGGTCACCGGCAAGGACGGCGCGGCCGCCTGCATGGGCGACACCGGCGGCCCCGTGGTCCGCGTGGCGAACGGCACCCACCAGCTGGCCGCCGTCAACAGCCAGTCGTACCAGGGCGGTTGCTTCGGCATCGACGAGAGTGTGACCGACACCGGCGGCATCACCGCCCGTGTCGACGACCTGGCCGCCTGGGTGAACTCCAAGGTCGACGCGAACCGCGTCACCGACTTCAACTGCGACGGCACCGAGGACATCGCCATCGCCGACCCCGCGGCGAGTGTCGGCGGCGACGCCGACGCGGGTGTCGTCCGGATCGTGTACGGCGGCGGCAAGGGCACCGCCGAGATCAACCAGGACCTCGACTGGGTGAACGGCGGCTCCGAGGCGAGCGACTGGTTCGGTGAGGCCATCGACACCGTCGACTGGGACGAGGACGGCTGCACAGACCTGGTCGTGGGCACCCCCAGCGATGACATCGGCACCGTCGCCGACGCGGGCATGGTCGACATCCTGCACGGCGCCCCGGGCGGCCTCGGCACGGGTGCGACGAAGAACACCCACTTCGAGCAGGGCCAGGGCGCCGGTGCCATCGCCGCCTCCTCCGCCGAGAGCGGTGACCGCATGGGCCACGCACTCGCCGCCGGCACCACCGCCACCGGCGAGCCGTTCCTGGTGATCGGCCTGCCCGGCGAGTCCATCGGCAGCATCGCCAAGGGGGGCGCGTTCTTCTACCTGCGTGGCAACACCACCGTCGGAGTCCAGCAGAACACCGCGGACGTGCCGGGTGGCGTGGAGGCCAACGACGGCTTCGGCAGCGTCATCGCGGCCGACGCCAACCGCATCGCCATCGGCGCCCCCAACGAGGCCATCGGCACCGACGCGGGCGCCGGCACCGTGGCGGTCTTCGACCACAAGCTGAACGCCGCAGGCATCCCCACCCCGCTGCACAGCCTGGACCAGGACCTCGACTCCGTCTCCGGCGGCGCCGAACCCTCCGACCAGTTCGGCTCCGCCCTGGCCATGGTCCCCTACCGCCCCTCGGGCGCCGCGGCCGCCACCGAGTCGATCCTCACCGTCGGCGCCTGGGGCGAGGACCTGACCATCAACGGCGCCAACAAGTCCGACACCGGCACCGTCCTCACCTTCCGCATCCCCGCCTCGGGCACCTTCACCCAGCTCAACTCCTACACACAGGGCACCAACAGCGACGACATGATCGGCTCCGCCGAGACCGGCGACCGCTTCGGCTGGACCGTGACCGCCGTCAACACCGCACCCCGTGCGGTGAGCACCACGGCGACCATGAAGCTGGCCGTCGGCGTCCCGAACGAGGCCATCGGCACGACGGCGAACGCGGGTGCGGTCCAGACCTTCTCGCTCCTGGGCGCGCCCGGTGCCAACGGCCGGTGGCTGGAGGCCGGCAACGGCGACGGCATCCCCGGCACCCCGGGCGCCAACCAACTCCTGGGCCGCAGTATCCACTTCACCGGCACCAGCCTGTACGTCGGCATGCCGTACGGCCCGAGCACCGGCGCCGTGCACGCCCTGCCGATGTCCAACGTGACCGCCGGCGGTACCGTCGCCCCGGTCACCACCTACCGGCCCGGCCAGGGCGGCCTCCCGTCGGTCGGCAACCGCTTCGGCTACAGGGCGCGATAGCCCACGAGTCCTCCGGGGGCCGGCGCGGACCGGCCGCCCGGAGGACCGCGATGCGCGAAACCCGTCGTACGGCGGGTGGTAGAACCGCACTCCTCGCACCCCTTGTCGCTCTCATCCCACGACAGCACCCCATGGCCCCGGTGTGAACCGGGGCCATGGGGTGCTTCGTTGTCCAGCCGTACCCGTTGCCGTCGGGCTGCCGTAACCCGAACCGCTACTTCACCGACAGCTGGAGCTGGGAGCGCAGCGCCCCCGTGGCCGGCGACTTCAACGGCGACGGCAAGACCGACATCGGTGTTCTTTGCAACAGAGGCACGACAGCCGAGGACCGAATCCGCCACGCCCTGTGGACCTTCACCAGCACCGGCGACTCTGTGAGCACACCCCGCCAGGACTGGGACGGATCCGCCCAGCGAGCAGTGTGCATCGTGAAGTTGCTGGTCACGGGTCTGGCTGGTCACGGGTCTGGTGTGCGCGGGAGTAGGTGACTGCTCGCTGGGAGTACGCCTTGACGTGGATGTCACCCTGTGGCCGCCCTGGACTCCGGCGGCCAGATCGGCGGGGCCTCCACGAGCGCGCGGGATGTGAGCGAGCAGAAGCGGGTGGATGCCGAACTCACCGGGCTGTACGAGCAGCAGCGGCATATCGCCCTGACTCTGCAGCACAGCCTGATGGGCACGCCGCCCGAGGTGCCCGGGATGCCACGGCCTGCCGCTATCTGCCCGCCGCTCAGGGGCCCGGCGTCGGCGGCGACTGATTCGACCTGGTGCCGCTGGGCATCGGCCTCGCCGACGCCCTCATCGGCGATGTCATGGGACGCGGTCTGGAGGCATCCGTAGTCAGGGGGCAGCTGTGCTCGGCCGCGCACACGCCGGCACTCGCGGCTGGTGAGCTGCGCCTCGGCGCCGGTGAATTCGGGCCCGTATGCGGAGTCCAGCTGGACGGTGTCCAGTCAGAGCACGACTTCGTCCGCGTACAGCAGCGTGTGCCCGCACCCGGAACCCCGCGTGGGGTTCCGGGTGCGGGCATCTCAGCGCGCACTGCGCGCACTCCTGCGGGGCGGCTGCTCAGGCAGCGTGTCCCTCGAAGCGGAACTCGGGACTGGTGCGCGGGTCGATTCGGGCACCCGACTCGAGTGCGGTTGCCAGTTGCTCGAGGAGTTCGAGAGTCGGATCGACCCCGCTCTCTTCGATGGACTCGATGTCCTCCTCGGACATCCCGGCCCGGCGCGCCAGTTCAGCCGTGCTCCAGCCCAACGCCGAGCGCCGGTCGTAGACCGCCTGGGCGAAGTCCATCCGCCGCCCCGCGGCGCGGTAGGCGGGGTCTTCGCGGTGCTCGGACGGGACCTTCCACCTGGTGTGGTATCCGCTGCTCATCAGGCCTCCTCGCCCCTACGGTAGACGCCGTGCTCGCCCGCCGGAGGGCGCTCGGCCTCGCAGCGCTTTCGTGCTCTTCGCACTCTCGGGACTTCGTCGGCTTCCCGCATCCTCGTCTTCCGGAACATGGTGAGCAGGACGGCTCTCCGGCCGGGAGCCAGCCAGTACGTCACGCGGAATGCGCCGATACGCAGCTCGCGCAGCCCGTCGCCGAGGTGGCTCGCCAGGGGAAACGGCAGGGCCGGACCATCGGTCGCGAGTCGGTCGGCGAATCGTTCGGCGGCCCTGTAATCCGCAGGCGCGAGCACCTCCAGCCACGCCTGCACCTCAGGCTCAAGTTCGATTGTGTACAGGTCGGGTGGTTCCGGCACTTCTGCTCCGTTCATGCTGGGTTTCAGGGTCTTCACTCTGGTGGCCAGATGCGCTGGGCTTGGCCGATTCGGCTCGGCATCACCGGATTGGGGCGGCGGGCGGCGTGGAGCGGTCAGCCATGCCCAGGCGTCGGCCCCGGGCATGGCTGGCCGACGACCGGGCATGGCGTGAGGCCACCCGACAGCTACTGCGTCCGGCAGCGCGGGCATCCACACGGCGGGTATGACGACGTACGCGGCACCGGGTCGGTGCGACCACCGGTCAGGACCTCGACCTCGCCGCGGTCCTCGGTCACGGCGCCCTGCGCGTTGACCTTGTAGACGCGCAGGGTGAGGCGGGAGCGCCGGCGAGGAGTTTCCGGGAGTTCCAGGGGGTCGGTCATGGGCGGGTAGTGGTCCGCGCACTCGGGGCAGGCGTAGACGTTGAAGCCGGGGCCCGTTGCCGCGTGGACCTCGTGGACCAGGACCGGGTGACTTGTGGTGCGGTGGCAGCGGGCGCACATCCGCACGGCGGGGCGCGTCATCGGATGGCTGCCGGTACGCGGATGCCGTGGATGCGGGTGGGGCCGACGTCGATGCCCAGGGTTGCCAAGTACAGAGCGCGGCGGCGTTCGCGTTGGCGGCGGTGTTCGGCGGGGTCCAGGACGTAGGGGCGTACGGGGCGGGATGTGCTGCCGTCGAGGAGTCCGGCGAACCGGGGCGGCGGGGCCGGGACGAACCGCAGCGGCGGTACCGAGCCGAGGCGGTGGCGGCCACGGGGGCGTGGGGTGCAGATGCTCAGCATCCAGGCGAGGAGTCGGAGGATAGGGTTTTGCATGTCGGCGCTCCTTCGAAGCGTTCGGCCACGCCCCGGGACGGCCGCAATCCGTCGCCGGGGTCTTCATGTTCTGAAGCAGAACTTAGCTCGACTTGTATCGCTACGTATAGAGACGTATCTCAATGATAGAGACCTTATCTGTACGAGTAGCTTCCTGATCATGAACTTCCAGCCGGACGCTGAAATCGATCACGAGGGACCGGTTACGCCCTACCAGCAGCTGGCGGGCATCCTGCGTGCCCGTATCAAGCGGGGGGACTGGCAGCCCAACAGGGCTATCTCCAGTGAGACCCAGCTCGTGCAGCAGTACGGGCTCGCACGTACGACTGTCCGGCGCGCGATCGCTGTGCTTGTCGAAGAGGGGTTGGTCTTCACCGTTCCGCAGCGGGGGACGTACGTTGCTCCGCAGCCGGAGGCCCTCGACGGCGAGTGACCCGCAAGCCCGATAGTGGCGGCACTCCGGGTTGCCGACCGGCCCGGATCAATCGTCTCGTGTGTCGGGAAGCGGTGTGGTCGCCGCCACATACCGCTCATCCACCAGCTGATGGAACCGCCGGGCCCGCCGAGTGCTCGCCGCATCCCGCCGCGCCATGCGGGACGCCGCTCAGAACCTACGAGCCGGAACCGTCGAGAAGATGCTGTCGGCGCCCTGCCGCAAGTGCCCCTCGCTCAGCGCACCAAGCTCGAACATCATCTCCCAGTGGGAGATGACCAGGTTCAGGTAGAGGTGCTGGCGCCGGGACTCCTCGGAGGTGTTCGCGTCCAGCCTGCCCCAGCACGCCATCAGGGACGGGTCCGTCATCGCCATCCGCATCAGTTCGGTGTGGGCGGTGCGCATGCCCTGTTCGCGGTTGGCCTTGCTCTCGCGGGCCTGGAAGACGAGCGAGGCGCCCACACCCGCGAGCGCGAGCCCGGCGATCAACGCCGAGACCGCCCCGTACGCCTGGGCCACATTGCCGACGCGCTGCCAGTCGCTGTCGGAGCCGTCGGGGCCGTAGGCGCGTAGGGCAAAGGGGGAGAGGAGGACGAGGGCGGCGGAGGCGGCTATCGCCAGGACCGAGAGGGCGATACGGACGGCGGGGATGCTCAACGCGCGACGACGTCCGTTCGCGGGGCGGTCGGGGGCGCCGGAGTCACTGCTCATGGCCTGCGTCCCTCCCGGCTCGGGGTGGGGCGGCAACGGGGCGATTGCGCCACGTGGGCACGACGTAAAAGCAGTTGTTCGTGCCGGGACCTCAGGTTAGGAAGGGCACATGACTGCTCTCGGTGCCGTGTTCCGTCCCCAACTGCCGCCCGAAAAGCTACGAGACGTGGCCCGTACCGCCGATGCGGCGGGGCTCGAAGAGCTGTGGCTGTGGGAGGACTGCTTCCTGGAGAGCGGGATCGCCACCGCGTCCGCCGCGCTCGCCTGGACCGAGCGGCTGCGGGTCGGGATCGGGCTGCTGCCCGTGCCCCTGCGGAACGTCGCCCTCACCGCCATGGAGACCGCCACCCTCGACCGCCTGTTCCCCGGTCGCTTCACGCTGACCGTCGGGCACGGGGTGCAGGACTGGATGGGGCAGGTCGGCGCGCGGGCCGAGTCGCCGGTCACGTTGCTGCGCGAGTACCTCGACGGGCTACGGGCCCTGTTGCGCGGCGAGCGCGTCACCACCGACGGGCGGTACGTGAAGCTGGACGACGTCGCGCTCGACTGGCCCCCGCCCGCCGCGCCCGCGGTCCTGGCCGGCGTCACCGGCCCCCGTTCGCTGCGCCTTTCCGGTGAGGCGGCCGACGGTACGTTGCTCACCGCCGGCACCCCGCCGGAGGGCGTACGGAAGGCTCGCCAACTCATCGACGAGGGGCGGAAGTCGGTCACCCGCACCGACCCCCATCGCATCGTCGTCTACCTCCTCACCGCTACCGGACCGGACGCCGTCGCCCGTCTCAAGGCTGAACAAACCGCCGAGGGCGAGGACAAGATCCCCGGCCTCGGAGCCGCCGGCGACGCCGGTACGGTCGCCAAGGCCGTGCAGCGCCTGGTCGACGCCGGAGCCGACACCGTGATCCTCCAGCCCACCGCCGACGAACCGGACCCCGAGGGCTTCGTCCGCTTCGCGGCGGAGGAGGTACGGCCACTCGTTCCGTAGGAACCAAAGCGCTTCGCTGGAAGAAGTAGGAACCAAAGCGCTTCGCTGGAAGAAGAGTGTTTAACCTGCGGGCCGGTGGGGGGCTGGTCGCGCAGTTCCCCGCGCCCCTAATGGGGCGCGATACCGCATCGGACTTCACAAAGGCCGCCTAGGGCACCGTAAGCCCGGAGAAATCCAGTCGCGGGCCGGGACGACCGGCTGCCACGATCGGCTCCATGAGCCAGTCACCCACCACCTTCGAAGACCTCGTCGCCGAAGCCGAAGCCGCCCCCACCGAAGGCTGGGACTTCTCGTGGTTCGACGGCCGGGCCACGGAGGCCCGGCCGTCGTGGGGCTACGCGCGGGCGATGGGGGAGCGGCTGACGAAGGCCGAAGCCGCGCTCGACATCCAGACCGGCGGCGGCGAAGTCCTCAACACGGCGGACCGACTCCCGCCCCTCACCGTCGCCACCGAAGGCTGGCCACCGAACGTCGCCAAGGCCACCGCCCTCCTTCGCCCGCGCGGCGCGGTCGTCGTCGCGTCACCGGAGGACGCCCCGCTGCCGTTCGCGGACGAGGCGTTCGACCTGGTCGTGAGCCGGCACCCGGTGCAGGCGCACTGGACCGAGATCGCCCGCGTCCTCAAGCCCGGTGGCACGTACTTCGCCCAGCACGTGGGACCCAGCAGCGCGTACGAGGTCGTCGAGTACTTCCTCGGCCCTCAGCCGGAGGCCGCGCGCAGCGCCCGCCACCCCGACCACGAACGCGCCGGGGCCGAGGCAGCCGGGCTGGAGATCGTGGACCTGCGGGCGGAACGGCTGCGGATGGAGTTCTACGACATCGGCGCCGTCGTGCACTTCCTGCACAAGGTGGTGTGGATGGTCCCCGGCTTCACCGTCGACCAGTACCGGGACCGGCTGCGCGAGCTGCACGAACGGATCGAGGCGGAGGGCCCGTTCGTTGCCCACAGCGCCCGCCACCTCATCGAGGCCCGCAAGCCGTGAGCCGAGGGCTCAGGCCTCGTCCCGCAAGCCCAGCCGCAAGTGCTCCACGTGATGCAGCGCCTGCTCCAGCAGCTCCGCGACATGGTTGTCGTACAGCGCGTACACGATCGACCGCCCGCGCCGCTCACCCGTGACGAGCCCGAGGTTTCGCAGCAGCCGGAGCTGATGCGAACAGGCCGACTGCTCGAGTCCCGCCGCCTCCGCGAGTTCGCCGACCGCGCACGGCCCCTCCTGGAGGCGGGCCAGTATGCGCAGCCGCGAGGGCGTGGCCAGGGCCTGGAGCGTGGCGGCGACGTCCACGGCGCCGACGGCGTCCAGACGTTCGCGGGTGCTCTTCTCATCGACTCCGTGGCCCATGACGCCATGGTATCGACGGGACCGGACAAGCAGCCGAAACGGCCGCAACCGGTCGGCAGGCGGGTTACCGGCTTATGCGTGCGGGCCGACGGTCACCTTCCCCACCACCAACTCTGGCTTGGCCTCAAGCACTTCACCCACCCGTTCCACCTGCTCCCTCAGCTCCCGCTCCTGCGCCCCGCTCAGCCGCCCCAGGGGCTCCACGGTCACTGTCGTCCGCTTCCCCTGCCGCCGCTGGTGCCAGACCCCGGCGACCACGCCGTCGACGAGCAGCACGGGATAGTTCCCCGCCTGGCCGCCCGCCAGGGCCCGCTGGTACGCGGCTCCGGGGAACATCCGCTCCCGCGGCTGCGCGGCGATGGCGTACGCGTCGAAGTACGGCAGCAGGCGCACCCCGCGTACGCCCTCCGAGGGGAAGCCGGTGTCACCCGCCACGACCCAGGCGGGCGCCCCTTCGAAGTCGACCTCCTCGATCCCGCCGGAGGAGTCCAGGGCGGCGAAGAGATCGGCGGCCCAACTCTTCGGCCCGCCAACCCACTTGGCGAAATGCTGAGGGGTCGCCGGGCCGTACGCGCGCAGATAGTGGCGTACGAGCATGGCGAGGGCCTCGTCCGCGGGCAGCGGCTCGAAGCGTGGCGGACGGGTGTACGTGGCCTTGCGGCCGCGGTTGGGTGCGAAGCACAGGGCGCCGGACTGGCCCGCCCGGTGCATCACCTGGCGCCAGCGCGGCCACTTGCCCTGGAACGCCTCCATCACCAGGTCACCGGCCCAGGGCCCGGTGCGGGCGACGACCTCCTCGGTCAGCTCGTCGATGGTCAGCTGCTTCCCGTCCAGGGCGTCACCGATCGCGGTGACCACCTCGTCCTCCTGACCGGGCGTCATCCGCACGTCCGGCGGGAAGGCGCTCGGGCCGGTCGGGATCGCGGTCAACGCCGTGGTCCAGAAGGGGAGTTCGGTGGATGCGAGGAGGTGGATCGTGCCGCGCGGGCCGTACGTCTTCACCACGCTGCGGTCGTCCCACAGGGCCGCGCGCACGTCCTGCCGGGTCGCGCCGTCGAGTCGCAGGCCCACCGAGAGTTCGGCAGCCGACAGGACCTGTGCGTGGGCGGCGAGCAGTGTGCCGACGACCTTGGCGGCCGGGGTGCCGGGCGGTGCGGGCCTACGGAGCAGTTGTCGCTCATGTCGCCGTGCACTGGCCTCGTCCCATGTGATCCTCGGTGTCATGGTGGCGACGTTAATCCCGAACGAGGTCAGATTCTGTCCTCTTTGCCGCGCTGCACGCGGGCGGGACCTGGAAGGGTCGCTCAGAAGTCCCGTACGGTGATCCGCACCCCGTGCCGCAGGCCCCACCGCTCCATTGCCCCGGCCTCCGCCTCCAGCACGTGCCGGGCCCGGAACCTGGGCAGCCCGACCCGGCCCGGACGCATCGTCCGGACCGCCAGGACCCGTAACTTCCGGTCCAGGTAGGCGACATCGATCGCGAACCGCATGCCCATCGTGTGCACGGCGCTCGCAGGCGTCAGCAGTAGCGCACCTTCGATTCCGTCTCGGTCGAGCAGCCCGCGGCGCCGTGCCCGTACGGACTCGGCGAGCTCCAGTGGGACGGGTTCCGGGTTCTGCGGGGTGGTGAAGGTGGCCATGGCTGCGAAGTTAGCGGTCGGCGTCAAGCGAGTGTTCCGTGTGCGGTTCACCCGGGGGGAGGACCCCGGGGAACATGTCACCGAAGACCCCGCGAGCGGTCAGAAACCCCTGAATTCCTCCTCATTCTCTTTGTTCTCCTTGGATTCCGTTGTGATTCGGCCATGATCAGGACCGGAATGAACGTCTCCGCACCCACCCCGGCGTTGTCGGGCGGTTTCGGAGAGTAGTTATCTGACGCCAATGCACGCAGCATCACTTACGAAGGGTTATGGTGGAAACCCCCCCTCGGGCCGGTCCGTCTCCCCCCCACGGACCGGCCCGTTTTTTGTCCGCTTCCGGGAGGGGGCCGGGTGTGTTCGCCCCCGCCGCCCCTACCCGTCCCGTCCCGGGGCGCTGCCTCGGACCCCAGGGGCTCCGCCCCCGGACCCCCGCATCGGCCTGGCGGCCTCGTCCGCGGAGCGGAGTCCCGGCCGGAGTCCTTGGGCGACCTTGATGGAGTCCGGTGCGGTACTGCGGCGTAGGTAAGGGGCGCGGGGCCGTATCGATTTTGCGGCTCCGCCGCGGGGCGCGTCCAGCGCCCCGTAAGGGGCGCGGGGAACTGGGCGACCAGCCCCCACCAGCCCGCAGGTTCATCACCGTTCTTCCAGCGGAGTGCTCACTGCCGACCCCCGGGGCGGGACGGGCAGGGGCAGAGGGGGCGAAGAACCACCCCCCGCACCCGCCCAGCCCTTACACCCCAAGGGGCCCTGACCGCCCCGCAGCGGTAGGGTGTCGCCCTCGGGGGATCGCCATCTGCACGGAGGGGCTGACTAATAACGTGAACCTGCGCGACAACCTGCGCCGCTTGCTGCTCAGGGTCTACGCACGCAGGGTGGAGGTCCACCTCGATCACGACCAGGTGCCCAAGCACATCGGGGTCATCATGGACGGCAACCGGCGTTGGGCGAAGGCGGCCGGGAGCACCACGGCTCAGGGGCACCGTGCCGGCGCGGACAAGATCGAGGAGTTCCTCGGCTGGTGCTCCGAGACCGACGTCGAGGTCGTCACCCTCTGGCTGCTGTCCACGGACAACTTCGACCGGCCGCAGGAAGAGCTGGGCCCGCTGTTCGGGATCATCGAGAATGTTGTGCGCACTCTCGCCGCAGACGGCCGCTGGCGCGTCCACCATGTCGGTACGCCGGACATCCTGCCTTCGCATGTGCAGACCGCGCTCAAGCAGGCCGAGCAGTCCACGGCCCATGTCGACGGGATAGTGGTGAACGTCGCCATCGGCTACGGCGGCCGTCAGGAGATCGCCGACGCCGTCCGCTCGATGCTCCTCGACCACGCGGACAAGGGCACCTCAATGGAGCAGCTCGCCGAAAGCGTCGACGTCGACATGATCGGCAAGCATCTCTACACCAGCGACCAGCCCGACCCCGACCTGGTGATCCGTACCAGCGGCGAACAGCGGCTGTCCGGATTCATGCTCTGGCAGACGGCGCACTCCGAGTACTACTTCTGTGAGGTCTTCTGGCCGGCCTTCCGCAAGGTCGACTTCCTGCGCGCCCTGCGTGACTACGCGGCGCGACATCGCCGCTACGGAGGCTGAGCCTCCGCTGGCAAAGGGGCTCATCAGGGCGTACTCAGTGGTGTATGTCATCTGGAGTTAACGCGCTCGCCGTCACATGCCGTGGCATGGCCGCGCCTCATCCAGGGCATAAGCCCTCCAGGTCGACACCCGAACCACGGGTGTCGTATCTCAGCGGACGGCACGGGGCCGTCCGCCCGGGAGGCCCTTTGCACCAGCCCGACCGTGCGGTCAGTACGGACGAAGCGGAGGGCCGGTTCTCGGCCCGTGCATCGGTGCCTGAGACCGGTCCAGATCCTCTCCGTCGCTCCCCGACCTCATCCGAGGGGGTACGTCCTTCCGTGGTGACCAGCACAAAGCGCCACAAGCCAGACCGGCGCACTTACGTTCTCGACACCAGCGTCCTGCTGGCCGACCCGCACGCCATGAACCGCTTCGACGAGCATGAAGTAGTGCTCCCCGTCGTCGTGGTCACGGAACTGGAGGCCAAGCGGCACCATCCCGAACTGGGTTACTTCGCCCGGCAGGCCCTGCGTCTGCTCGACGACTACCGGGTGAAGTACGGCCGCCTCGATGCCCCCATTCCCATCGGGGACCTGGGCGGGACGATCCGTGTCGAGCTCAACCACTCGGACCCCAGCGTGCTGCCCACGGGCTACCGCCTGGGGGACAACGACTCCCGCATCCTCGCGGTCGCCCGCAATCTGCAGGCCGAGGGGTTCGATGTCACGGTCGTGTCGAAGGACCTGCCGCTGCGCATCAAGGCGTCCTCCGTCGGCCTCCTCGCCGAGGAGTACCGCGCGGAACTCGCCATCACGGACTCCTCCGGCTGGACCGGAATGTCCGAACTGACGCTGCCGGGTGAGCAGGTGGACATCCTCTTCGAGGAAGGACACGTCTTCGTCCCCGAAGCCGCCGACATGCCCGTGCACACCGGGCTGACGATCCACTCCGAGCGCGGCAAGGCGCTGGGCCGGATGACGCCCGAGGGCAACGTCCGTCTCGTACGCGGCGACCGGGAGGCCTTCGGCATCAAGGGGCGCAGCGCGGAGCAGCGCATAGCGCTGGATCTGCTGCTCGACCAGGACGTCGGGATCGTGTCGATGGGCGGCCGGGCCGGCACCGGCAAGTCCGCGCTGGCACTGTGCGCGGGTCTGGAGGCAGTGCTCGAACGCCGGCAGCACGAGAAGGTGATGGTCTTCCGGCCGCTGTACGCGGTGGGCGGGCAGGAACTCGGCTATCTGCCCGGCAGCGAGGCCGAGAAGATGAGCCCGTGGGCGCAGGCCGTCTTCGACACGCTGTCGGCGGTCACCAGCCGCGAGGTCATCGAAGAGGTCACCGCACGCGGCATGCTGGAGGTCCTGCCGCTCACGCACATCCGTGGCCGTTCCCTCCACGACGCGTTCGTGATCGTGGACGAGGCCCAGTCCCTGGAACGGAACGTCCTGTTGACCGTTCTGTCCCGAATTGGTGCGAATTCGCGGGTCGTTCTGACCCATGACGTGGCCCAGCGGGACAATCTCAGGGTCGGCCGGTACGACGGAGTGGTCGCCGTCATCGAGAAGCTGAAGGGTCATCCGCTCTTCGCGCATGTGACCCTCACCCGGTCCGAGAGGTCCCGGATTGCGGCACTGGTGACGGAAATGCTGGAGGATGGGCAGATCTGACCGAAGTGCTCAACTTCATAGCGGTTGCGCGCTAGTTGGCGCCGTCCAGCAAAGGCACTGAGCCTAGTTGGGCGGCGCCTCGGCGTGTGCGGGTTTCCGGAAACCTCCTGGACCAAACAAGGTGTGAGCTTTCACACGTGGCACAGAATTGCCTCCTGCCGTCGGATTACGGCAGAGTCTCACTCCTGTCAGGCCCCGCATACGACACACCTGTACCCCCAGCGGTACGGCACCACAGCAGAACCCCAGAACTCCATACAGTCGTCGTATGCCGCCCGCGCACCACGCGGCGCTCCCCGCAAGGGAGTTGCCCACCGGGCCCGTGCCTCCCGTGACCCCGCAGTTGGGAGGCCAGCGTCAGGGGCACGATTGCGTCCGCCAGGGTCACCGCGGCGGGCGATGCTGGAAGGAAACCGTGTGAGCCGGATTTCGGTCCGGGGATTCGCAGTGGCCTCGGCCACCGCGGTCACCACTGTCGGCAGTGTCGTCGGTGTTGCCTCGGGTAATACCACGCAGATCCCGTCGGAAGACGCCGAGGCACTCGTCGGCAACTCGACGCTCCTCGCGGACATCCCCGCGGGCCAGCAGGCCCAGGTGCAGACCGCGTCCCTGACACAGCAGGCGGACTCTCAGGCCATCGCGGCGGACGCCACTGCCAAGAAGGACGCCGAGGCAGCCGCACGCAAGAAGGCCGCCGACAACGCGGTCGCCAAGCAGAAGGCAGCCGAGAAGGCCGCGCAGGAGGCGAAGGAGCGCGAGGAGGCCAAGCAGGAGGCCGCCAGCCGCTCCGCGACGCGTGACGCGTCCAGCTTCTCGCCCCAGAAGTCGTACAGCGTCGCGGATGTCCAGGCGATGGCACGGCAAATGGTTCCGGCGGACCAGTTCCAGTGCTTCAGCGACATCGTGGAACGCGAGTCGAGCTGGAACTACCAGGCTGACAACCCCACCTCCGACGCCTACGGTCTGATGCAGGCGCTGCCGGGCTCCAAGATGTCCTCGGCGGGTGCCGACTGGGCGACCAATCCGGCTACCCAGATCAAGTGGGGCCTCAGCTACATGGACGGCCGGTACGGCAGCCCGTGCGGCGCCTGGGAGTTCTGGCAGGCCAACAACTGGTACTGAGCCGGTCGTCCCTCAACCTTGTGGAGCCCCTCACCGTCCTTCGGTGAGGGGCTTCCGGCATGTACGGTCGGAGCCGAAAACTCCAGGGGGGAGTGGTGAACGGCTCAGGGGGACGAGGACGGATCATGTCGCGAGTGCCAGGGTGGCTCGGCCGGGTCGGTGCCGGGTTCACCCGCATGGGAGAGCGGCTGGAGGAGCGGCGTCGCGCTGAGGCCGAGAAGGACGTCCAGGAGGACTCCGAGTCGGCCGCTCCCGAGCTTGTGCCACCCCCGCCGCCTTACGCCCCTGCCGTGGCCCCTTCCCGCCCCGATCCCGCTGCGGCCGTGCCGTGGGGGATGCGGGTCGCCGCCGAGGCCGGCTGGCGGCTGCTCGTTCTCGCGGGCACCCTCTGGGTGCTGATGCGGATCATCAGCGCCGTACAGCTCGTCGTCCTCGCCTTCGTGGCCGCGCTGCTCATCACCGCGCTGCTCCAGCCCACGGTGGCCCGGCTGCAGCGGTACGGAGTGCCGCGCGGGCTTGCCACCGCGCTCACCGCGATCCTCGGCTTCGTCATCATGGGGCTCATCGGATGGTTCGTGACCTGGCAGGTCATGGAGAACATCGACAACCTGTCCGACGAGATCCAGGACGGCATCGACGAACTGCGCCGCTGGCTGCTCAACAGCCCCTTCCACGTCACCGAGGACCAGATCAACGACATCGCGCGGAACCTGCGCGAGGCAATCAGCGCCAACACCGAGGAGATCACCTCGGCGGGCCTCGAAGGCGTCACGGTCATCGTCGAGGCGCTGACCGGCATCCTCCTGACGATGTTCTCGACGCTGTTCCTGCTCTACGACGGCAAGCGCATCTGGCAGTGGACGCTCAAGCTCGTCCCGGCCGCCGCCCGTCCCGGCGTTGCGGGCGCGGGCCCGCGGGCATGGCGGACGCTCACCGCCTACGTCCGCGGCACGGTGCTGGTGGCGTTGATCGACGCCGTCTTCATCGGCCTCGGCATCTTCTTCCTCGATGTCCCGATGGCTGTTCCGCTCGCCGTGTTCATCTTTCTGTTCGCGTTCATCCCGCTCGTGGGTGCCGTCGTGTCGGGTGCGCTTGCGGTGGTGGTCGCGCTGGTGACGCAGGGCGTCTTCACGGCGGTCATGACCCTGGTCGTCGTCCTGGCAGTCCAGCAGATCGAGGGCCATATCCTCCAGCCCTTCATCCTGGGGCGCGCGGTCCGCGTCCATCCCCTCGCGGTGGTGCTGGCGGTCGCGGCGGGCGGCCTGGTCGCGGGGATCGGCGGCGCGGTGGTCGCGGTGCCGCTGGTCGCCGTGACGAACACGGTGGTCGGCTACCTGCGCGCGCACTCCCGTGAGGCGTCACTACGGCACTCTCCGGCGCCGCACGGGGCCACGGCGACGGACGCGGCGCCGGGGGCCGGTCCTGCGCCGGAGGCGGGCCCGGCTTCGACTTCGGCTCCGCCTTCAGTGGAGGCGCCGCCTTCGGACAAGCCGTTACCGACGTAGCCCCTGCGGCTACTCCGCCAGCACGGCCTCCGCGTCCAGCGTGACCGCTACGGCCTGGATCACTGCCGCAATCTTGAACGCCTCCTGGATCGTCGCGCGGTCGACTCCCGCCCTGCGGAGTGCCCGCTCGTGGGAGTCGAGGCAGTCGCCGCAGCCGTTGACGGCGGACACGGCGAGGGACCAGAACTCGTGGTCGGTCCTGTCGACACCCGGGTGGCCGAGGACGTTCGTACGCAGGCCTGCCCGCAGGTTCCGGTACTCCGGGTCGGAGAGGAGATGCCGTGTGCGATGGAAGACGTTGGTCATCGCCATGGTCGCGGCGGCGGACTTGGCGGCCGTGTACGCCTCGGGAGAGAGCTTCGCCGCGGCGTCCTCGGCCAGCTCACGCAGCACACGGGGCGAGCGCGAGGCGATCGCGCAGGCCAGCACCGTTCCCCACAGCCGCTGCTGAGGCAGCTTGCTGTCGCCGATCACGGTTTCGAGGTTCCGCCGCAGATCCTTGGCGTAGTCGGGGATCGCGGACTTCAGCGCTTCGATAGCCATGCAGCACCACTATGCCGGAGGGGCTGATCTTCAGCCCCTCCGGCGTCTGAGGACTCGGGTCCAGGGTGCGGAGCCCCCTGTTGCTACTCCGTGCGCAGCCCCTCCGGCCGCATCAGCCGCAGCAGGGGCGGCAGGCTGAAGAATGTCACCACGAGGACGACTCCCGCGCCGATGCCCGTCATCGCGAGGACGCTCGGCCAGTCGACGCGTACCGGGGTGTTCGTCATCTTCAGCAGGACGGCGCCGAGGGTCAGGCCCACCGCCGAGGCGAGAGCCAGGCCGAGTGCGATCGGGATCGCGGTCTGCCACAGCACCGACAGGCTCAGCGTGCGGCGCCGGGTGCCGAAGGCGACCAGGGCGGACAGAAGCCTCTTGCGCTCGCGCAGCTGCTCCAGCTGGGAGACGAGCAGGCTCGCACCGATCAGCAGCAGGACGCAGGCCGCGCCGACGAACAGGCCGGTACGGATGGACTCGAAGCGCCGGGACTGCTTGGTCGCGGCCATGGTCGTGGAATCCGCGAGCGTGTCGAGCCGTGCCGCCGTGTTCCGTACGTACTCGCGGGCGTCCGGCACCGACGAGTCGAGCCCGACGTAGATCCCGCCGGTGAGGGTCGGCGCGGCCTTCGGCGGCAGGGCGCCCGGAGTGGCCAGGATGCCCTCTCGCGCCCAGCCCGTCGGGTCCTTGCCCTCTGGGGCCTCCCTGATGCCCTCGGGCATCGTCCAGACGACCTCCTTGCCCGGGGAGTCGGTGTACGACGGGTCTATGTAGAGCTTCCGGCCGGGCTTGGCCAACAGCGGCGCGGTCGTGTCGTATTCGACGTTCTTCATGACAAAGACGTCGCCGTCGCGGCACGAGGGCAGTTCGGCCACGTCGCGCAGCGCGGCGCAGTCGCCGACGGTCAGGTTCGCGAAGTTTTCGGGGTCCTTCCTCCGGTCGCCCACCCCACCGTCGGACAGGGCCAGCGTGTGCCGTACGCCCTTGGTCTGCTTCAACTGCCGGTCGGCCTCGCCAATGGGGACCTCCCTCGGCAGGCGAACCGTCATCTGGGCGCGTGAGACGTCCTGGCCCGTGTCCTTCGTATAGTCGCTGGAGACCCCGGAGAACACCATCTGCAGGGCGATCGCGCCGGCCACCGCCACCGCGATGCCGTTGACCATGCTTGCCGCCGTACCGCTGCTCAACTGCAGGCGTCGTACGGCCAGTTGCCAGGCCACCCCGCCGGAGCCGAGCCGCGCGACGACCGCCTCCACGATCCAGGGCAGCAGCGCGGTGATGCCGACCAGCAGCAGGATGACACCGGCGGTCACCATGTACTGGTTGAAGTCGCCGTTGTCCCTGCCTTGCCCGACCATCGGATAGAGCAGCCCGAGTCCGCCCAGCGGAAGCAGCAGCCGCCACCACAGCCGGCGCCGCGCGGGCCGGGCCGTGCGCACCACGCCGAGCGGCTCGATGACGACCCCGCGCAGCGCGAGCAGCGTCACCCCCACCGCGGCCGCCGGGACCGCGATGGCGACCAGCAGGGCGAGGGTGGGCGTCGGGTTGAGATAGCTCGGGAAGACGCTGATGTCGAAGAGCTCGACGGAGCCCGCTATCTGCCGGCCGATCAGGAAGAAGCCGGTGCCGAAGACCAGCCCGAGCAGCGCTCCCGCAAGGGCCTCGCCCGCGGCGATCCGCCGGGTCATCCGGCTGTCGGAGCCGACCAGGCGCAGTGCCGCGAGCCTGCGGTCGCGCCGTTCCCCGCCGAAGCGCACGGCCGCGGCGATGAAGACGCCGACCGGCATCAGCAGCACCACGAAGACCACGAGGACCAGCAGGAGGAGGACGGGGTCCATCCGCTCGGGCGGCGCCCCGGGCCGGAAGCTGTCGATACGCGAGACCGTGCCGCGGTCGACCTTGGAGGCGAGCCCGTCGGCGCCGGTGTAGAAGGCGAGTTCGGCCGAGCCGATCAGACCGCTCTCGCCGATGGTGCCGGTGATGCGGTACGGCAGCCGCTCGCGCAGCAGCTTGCCGTCCTGGGACTTCAGCAGCTCCTCCAGCGCCGGCGAGACCACCATCTCGCCCGGCGCCGGGAACTTCCCCAGCCCGGGCGGCAACGGCGCCCGGGCCCCCTCGGGATCCAACTGCCGCCCGCGGACGTTCCTTTCGCGGTACTCCGTGTCGACGTTGGCGGTGAGCAGCGTGTTGTCGGCCCGGGGAATGACGTCGGCGCTGAACGTGATGTCCGTGCGTGCGTACTCGCGGTCGCTCCGGACCTGCATCGCGTTCGGGATCGCCGTGGTGAGCAGCAGCAGCGCCACCCCCAGGCCGACGCCGACGGCGGTGAGCAGCACGCGCCCCCAGCCCTCACGCCCGCCGGTGAACGCGAACTTGAAGCCCATGCCGAGATCACGCGACCACTGACGCATGCTCATACGATGCGCTCCATGTCCCGGGACTTCCCGTCGCGTACGACGATCTCGCGGTCCGAGTACGCGGCGACGCGGGCCTCGTGAGTGACGAGGACGACGGCGGCGTTGGTGGAGCGGGCGGCGTCCGTGAGCAGGTCCATCACGCGCTCGCCGTTGAGGGAGTCGAGCGCGCCGGTGGGTTCGTCGGCGAACAGGACGCGCGGGCTGGTGACCAGTGCGCGGGCGACGGCGACGCGCTGCCCCTGGCCGCCGGAGACCTCACCGGGCCGCTTGCCCTTGAGGTCGTCGACCTCCAGGCGTTCCATCCACTGCAGGGCGGTGCGCTCCGCCGACTTGCGGCTGGTGCCGTTCAGACGCAGGGGCAGGGCGACGTTCTCCACGCAGGTCAACTCCGGTACGAGCTGGCCGAACTGGAAGACGAAGCCGAACTCCGAGCGCCTGAGCGCGCTGCGCCGGGCGTCGTTCATCGTCGCCATCTCCTGGCCGTTGTACGTGATCGAGCCCGAGTCGGGCGTCACGATCCCGGCGAGACAGTGGAGCAGGGTCGACTTGCCGGAGCCGGACGGGCCCATCACCGCGACGACCTCGCCGGGATGGATGGAGAACTCCGCGCCGTCGAGCGCGGTGGTCGGGCCGTACGTCTTCCGCAGGTCGACGGCGGCGAGCAGGGAACCCTCGGGGGTCATCGGATCACCGCCTCGGCGAGCTTGTCGAGGCGGGCGGCGGTGAGTTCCAGCCACCGCAGGTCGGCCTCGAGGTGGAAGAGCGCGTGGTCGCAGATCAGCTGGTCGGCGAGATCGCCCTTGCGTTTGCGGTCGGTGAGGATCCGCATCATGCGCAGATGCTCGGAGCGCTGCGCGTCGAGGATCTCGACGGCGTTGCGGTGCGTGAGCAGCGCGAGGACGACCTTGGTGTAGAGGGTCGACTGGAGGTACGGCTCCGGCTTCTCCGGCGTCGCGAGCCACCGCTGGACGTCCGTGACACCCGCCTCGGTGATCGCGTAGCGCTTCCGCTCCGGGCCGCCGCCCGCCTCTACGCCATCGACCTCCACGAGGCCGTTCTTCAGCAGCCGGGACATCGTCGAGTAGACCTGGCCGTAGTGCAGCGGCCGGTCGTGACCGAACTTGTCGTCGAAGGCCCGCTTCAGGTCGTAACCGTGACGCGGTCCCGACTCCAGGAGCCCCAGAAGGGTGTGACCGATTGACATGCGGAGCACTCTACACACGGCGTATACACCGCGTGTATACGCGCCGTGTGTAGATCGCGGCGGGGCGTACGGGAGCGCAGGTCGGGGGCGATTGTCACGGTTCTGCTACACGAGTGGGGCCGGGCGCGATCAGCCCGTTGTGGGGGAGTTTGGGGACGAGGCGGCCAGGCCGATGCGGGGGTCTGGGGGGCGAAGCCCCGGGGGCGCCTACTCCTCCGGCTCCCCGGCAGCCGGCGGTCGACCCCGGCGAGGTATCGGTCCAGCCCCGCCGGGCAGGCGCCCGGCCTCCGCGAGCGCCCGCCGCAGCAGGAACTCGATCTGCGCGTTGGTGGAACGGAGTTCGTCACCGGCCCACCGCGCCAGCGCCTCGTACACGAGCGGGTCCAGCCGCAGCAGCACCTGCTTGCGCTGCTGCGGCCGTCGCTTGGGGGCCGGGCCCTCTGAAGGCGTCGTCACTGGTAGAGGGACCCGGTGTTCACGACCGGCTGGGCGGCACGGTCGCCGCACAGGACGACCATCAGGTTCGACACCATCGCCGCCTTCCGCTCGGAGTCCAGCTCGACGATGTCCTGCTCGGCGATCCGGGCGAGCGCGGCCTCGACCATGCCGACCGCTCCGTCCACGATCTGCCGCCGCGCGGCCACGACCGCACCGGCCTGCTGCCGCTGGAGCATGGCCGAGGCGATCTCGGGTGCGTATGCGAGGTGGGTGAAGCGCGACTCGATGATCTGCACCCCGGCAGCCTCCACGCGCGCGTGCAACTCGACGGCGAGCTTCTCGGTGATCTCCTCCGCGTTGCCGCGCAGCGACAGGCCTTCCTCGTCGTGCGCGTCATAGGGGTACTCGATCGCGATGTGCCGCACCGCCGCCTCGGTCTGCGTGGCGACGAACTCCAGGAACTCATCCACCTCGAAGGTGGCCTGTGCGGTGTCCTCGACCTTCCACACCACGACCGCGGCGAGCTCGATGGGGTTGCCGTAGGCATCGTTGACCTTGAGGACGGCGGTCTCGTGGTTGCGTACACGCGTCGAGATCTTCGTGCGCGAGGTCAGCGGGTTCACCCAGCGCAGCCCGTCCTCGCGGATCGTGCCCCGGTAACGGCCGAAGAGCTGGACGACGCGGGCCTCGCCCGGCGCCACCGTGTTCAGGCCGCACATGGCGATGAAGGCCGCGAGGGCGGTCAGGATGCCGAGGACGATCAGCGCCGGCTTGGCGCCGCCGGTCACCACCGCCCCCGTAATGATCAGCCCGATCCCGAGGAGCAGGCCCAACAGTCCGAGCAGAAGAGCGAGTCCGCCGCCGATGCTGTGCGCGGCGAATTCGCGCACCTGCGGCGCGGGCATCTCGGGTGCGTCGGTGGTGGCTGTCGTGCCGTCGGTGGACATGAGTGGTTCCCCCCGTTTGAGTCCTGCTGCCTGTTTGTTCGCCTAGCTTAGTTCTATCTAAGTGATATCACTTTACCCTGTCATGGCAACCTTCCAACCCTTTCGGCCGTCGATTCCTTTGGGGTCGGTGTTTACGGGTGCTGATTGTCACGTCCGGAAAAGGCCGGATCGGCCGTCCTATGTCACAACGCGTGGTGTTAGTTTGCTGAGCTGACTTCAACGGCGAACCTGTGTGACGCGTGAGTTGAACGGACACTGAAGGCGAAGCGGAGCGGATCGGACCCATGGGAAGAGCGGAAGAGAGACGGGCGCGGCAGGGCGGTGGCCGCCGCCGTGCTGCCCCGAAGGACTCCGCCGAGCGCAGCGGCATACGCCGGTTGTTCACCTGGAAGAAGGTCCTGGGCTCGTTCTTCGGCCTCTGCCTGCTCGGTATGGCCGCCTTCGTCGTGATGTATCTGGTCATCGACGTGCCCAAGGGCAGCGCGGCCGCGGCGGCCGCGCGGCAACAGAGCAACGTCTACCAGTACAGCGACGGCACGATCATGGCCCGCACGGGCAAGGTCAACCGAGAGATCGTGGACCTCGCCGAGGTCCCCAAGCCCGTCCAGAAGGCCTTCGTCGCCGCCGAGAACAAGTCCTTCTACAAGGACGCCGGCGTCGACTTCAAGGGCACCACCCGCGGTCTCATCAACACCCTCTCCGGCAAGGGCAAGCAGGGTGGTTCGACGATCACCCAGCAGTACGTCAAGAACTACTACCTCGACCAGGACCAGACCGTCACCCGCAAGCTCAAGGAACTGGTCATCTCGCTGAAGGTGGACCGCACGACGTCCAAGGACGACATCCTCGCGGGGTACATCAACACCAGCTACTACGGCCGCAACGCCTACGGCATCCAGGCCGCCGCCCAGGCGTACTACCGCGTCGACGCAAGCAAACTGACGGTGGAACAGGGCGCCTATCTCGCCGCGGTGTTGCAGGCCCCGAGCCAGTACGACTGGGCGGCCGCGACGCCCACCGGCAGGGAACTCGTCAAGCAACGCTGGGCATACGTACTGAACAACATGGTCGAAGAGAACTGGCTCGACTCCGCCAAGCGCGACGGCATGAAGTTCCCCGAGCCCAAGGAGCCGAAGGGCGCGCCGGGCCTGGAAGGCCAGAGGGGCTATCTGGTGGAGGCGGCCAACAGGCAGCTGGAGCGTCAGCTCATCGCTCAGGGCACGGCCACCGACGTGGACGACGCCAGGGCGAAGGTCGACGCGGGCGGCTGGACCGTCACGCTGAACGTCGACAAGAAGAAGCAGGCGCAGCTCGAGAAGGCTGTCAAGACGCAGCTCACCAGTAAACTGGACGCCAAGAAGCGCAAGGTCGACGCCGACGTCCAGGCCGGAGCCGTCTCCGTCGACCCGAAGACGGGCAGGGTCGTCGCGTTGTACGGCGGTGTCGATTACCTCAAGCACTACACGAACAATGCGACCCGCCGCGACTACCAGCCCGCCTCCACCTTCAAGCCGATGATCCTCGCCGCAGCCGTGGAGGAGGAAGCCGAGACGCAGGACGGCACGCCGATCACGGCGGACACCATCTACGACGGCACCAGCAAACGCCCCGTCACGGACAACGGCAAGAAGGTCGGGTTCGCGCCCCCGAACGAGGACGACGTCGACTACGGCGACGTCACCGTGCAGGCGGCGATGAACAAGTCCATCAACTCCGTCTTCGCGCAGATGGGCGTCGACGTCGGCATGGAACAGGTCATGAAGACCGCGGGCGATCTCGGCATGGACACCGCGGACCTGCAGGCCGTGCCGGCGCAGACCCTCGGCTCGATGGGGGCGAGCCCGATGGAGATGGCCGGGGCGTACGCGACCCTCGCCAACCACGGCAAGAAGGTCACCCCGACCATGATCAAGTCGGTCGAACACAAGGACCGTACGGTCGAGATCCCGGACGCCATCGGCGACCAGGTCATCAGCCGCGAGGCCGCCGACACGGTCACGTCGGTCCTCACCGGGGTGGTCGACGACGGTACGGCCAAGACGTCGGTGCGCGACAACCCGGCCCGTGACGGCCAGCAGGTCGCGGGCAAGACGGGTACGTCCGACAAGAACAGGTCGGCCTGGTTCACCGGCTACACGCCGAACCTGGTCACCTCGGTCGGCATGTTCGGCGAGGACGACAAGCCCCCGCACGCACAGGTGACACTGCAGGGTGCCACCGGCCTCCTGCCGGGCAAGGGCCGGGTCGCCGGTGGTAGTTACCCCGCTCAGATCTGGGCGGCGTACACCTTCAACGCGATGGGCGACGTCAGCAAGTTCGACCTGGAGACCGAGCAGGGCTCGGGCGTCCAGCCGACGTTCACCCCGCCGCCGACGGAGGAGCCGACGGAGCCGACGGAGGAGCCGACGACCGAGGAGCCAGCGAAGCAGCCCCCGACCCAGGAGGAGCCGCCGACGCAGGAGCCGACGGAGGAGCCGCCGACGCAGGAACCGACGGAAGAGCCGCCGACGCAGGAGCCCACCGAACAGCCGACGGACCCGATCGAGCCCCCCGAGGACGGAGGCGGCGAGGGCGACGCGGATCAGGGCCCGGTGGTCCCGTAGCGAAACAGAGCCCCGCGCCTCTTCAAGAGGCGCGGGGCTTCGAGCACTTGGCGAACGGCGGTTGCCGCCCGAGCGGTCAGCCTCGGTTCAGTTCGAACCAGACCACCTTGCCCGTACTGAGCCGTGTCGCGCCCCACCGCCTGGCCAGCCTGTTCACCAGGTACAGCCCGCGTCCGCCCTCGTCCGTGGCGCGCGCCTGGCGCAGCCGTGGCAGCTGGGGCACGTCGTCGCCGACCTCGCAGCGCAGTACGTCCGTGCGCAGCAGGCGCAGGGAGACGGGCCGTGAGGCGTAGCGCACGGCGTTGGTGACGACCTCGCTGACGAGCAGCTCCACGGAGTCGCTCATGTCCTCCATGTCCCAGCGGGACAGTGCGCGCCGGGCGAGGCGCCTGGCTTTGCCCGGTGCCGTCTCCTCGGGGTCCAGATGCCAGACCGCGACATCGCTGGGCGCGATGCCGTCGAAGCGGGCGGCGAGCAACGCGATGTCGTCGTCCCGGTCGCCCGGGCCGAGCATGTCGAGGACCTCGTCGCACAGCGCCTCCAGCGGCGGCGAGTGGTCCGCACCGGTCAACTGGGCGGTGGCGGCGAGCTTTTCCCGCAGCTGCTCTATCCCGGTCCACACATCACGCAGCCGGGACTCGACAAGACCGTCGGTGTAGAGCAGCAGCGTGGCCCCGGCGGGTGCGTCCAGCTCGACCGCCTCGAAGTCCACACCTCCTACGCCGATGGGGGCACCCGGCGGCACTCGCAGCACCTCGGCCCGGCCGCCCAGGTGCAGCAGAACCGGCGGAGGATGGCCGGCGTTGGCGATGGTGATCCGGTGCGCGACGGGGTCGTAGACGGCGTACAGACAGGTCGCCATGCGATCCGTGCCCAGCCGCTGGGCCTGCTCGTCGAGGTGGTGCAGCACCTCCTGCGGCGGCAGATCGAGCCCGGCGAGGGTCTGTGCGGTCGTGCGCAGCTGGCCCATGATGGCCGCCGACGTCATGGAGTGGCCCATCACGTCGCCGACGACGAGGGCGACCCGGCTGCCGGGAAGCGGAATCGCGTCATACCAGTCGCCGCCGACCCGCGCCGTCTCGGCCGCCGGCAGGTAGCGCGAGGCGAGCCGCACACCCGTCGGACGCGGCAGTGTCTCGGGCAGCATCGTGCGCTGCAACTCGTCGGCGATGTACGCCTCGCGGCCGTACAGCACCGCCTTGTCGATGCCGAGCGCGCTGTGCGTGGCGAGTTGGGCCGCGACGAGCAGATCGTCGGCCTCGAAGGCCGGCCGGTCGGGGCGGCGCAGGAAGAGCGCGGCTCCGATCACGCGTCTGCGACCGCGCAGCGGGGCGAGGATCGCGCGCTGGCCGCCCGGAACGGTCAGTTCCTCGCCGATCAGCTCGGGCAGCGCGGCGCGCGCCGCGGGCGCGTCCGCGAAGACCGGCCGTACGCCGCGCAGCACCTCCGCGAGCGCGCCGCCGGGCCGCACCTCGCACAGCTCGGAGGTCGCGCCGAGGTCGGGCTCGCTCTGGAGCGCGGGCAGCAGGAAGCCCTCGGTGTCCCGGTCCTCCGGGATCCGGTCCGTACGCCGCAGCCGCAGTACGACGGGCCCGGTGGGCCGCTCGTCGCCGACCGGCAGCGGATCGCGCAGATAGACGAGGATCGCGTCCGAGTAGGTCGGCACGGTGGCCCGGCACAGGCCCATCACGATCTCGTCGAGGTCTATGCCGCGGGCGATCCGCCGGGTGGCGGCCCCCACGAAACGCAGCCGGTCGCCGTCACGCCGCATGGGCATGGGCGTACCGGGCGCCGGGCCCTGCCCCTTACGGCGGTCCGGCACGGCGTGCGCCTCCGACTGCGCCGGAATGGACCCCGGCACCGGGCGCGGCCGGTGCGGATCGGGTTCGGCGGCCGACGGCTGGGAGTGCTCGGGACCCGCGGGCGCGGGCTTCCCGGCCGGGCCGTGACCATCGGAGGTAGCGGGCTTGCCGTGGCTGCCCGCGGGCGTGCCGGTGGCGGCACAGCGGGCTTCGGCGGGAGCGGGGGAGCCCAGCGGACCGCCCTGTGGCGGTAAAGCCGTGGAGCTGGAGTCCTGAGCCGACGGATCCGGGGTACGCAGCAGCGCCCCGCGGGGGTCCGCGGGGACAGTGGGCCCGGCAGCTCCTGGCTGGTGGCCCTCGTGGGAGGTGGGGTGCTCCGTCACGCGTGTCGAATCCATCCGTCCGGGGCTGCGCGCCATGCGTGCGGTTCGTCCCGCAGGAATGCCGATACCCGGATTACGTGTCCCAGGAACGGAATTCCCGCGTGCTCAGACAGCCTCTCAGGGCCGGGCCCGGCCGGCGACGCCGACAGGGACAGCCCGTCCAGCCGTTTCCCAGCCGTACGACCGTACCTCTCGTACCCCTCGCTCACGTCCTGCCGCCCCTCGGTGACGTATGGTCAAGCCCAGCGCATGCTACGGAAGTTGTTGCTGCTGCTCAGCACTTGCGGAGGACGATCCTACGGTTGTACCACGGGGGCGCAACAAGGGTCTCATGTGGACACGTGGGTGGGCGTACGGTCCCAGTCCTCCGGCAACGATGGCACGGACCAGGCCGGATCCGGGCGCCAGTGCTGCCAGCCGTCCGAGAACGGCGGGCCCCAGGCGCGGATCACCTCTACCGCGGACCGCCCTGCCTCCCGTACGTCTTCGGCCAGTTGAAGATCCATCAGACCGTCCCGCTGGGCCTGTGCGAACTCGTCCTCGTCGCGCCAGCCCCAAGTCCGGTCCGCATACACGCAGATGTCCAGGAAGTGGTCCTCGGAGTCGACCCCACCGGCCCATCTGACCAGTGGTTCCTCCAAGTTGACGTACCAGTTCTTGAACTTCCAGCCCGGCTCCCAGAACAGCCACACCGACCACGCCTCACCAGGCCGCGCCAGCTTCAGCACGCCCGTGCCGAACCAGCGGTCGCGCTGTACGGTCCGCGGCCTGGTGTAGCGCGACTCCAGCGGCTCCGCATGCAGAGGCGTGCCGTCGGCGAGCACCGGCTTCACGCACTCGGTGCCGGGGGCCATCCATACGGCGAGCAGCTCGGCATCGTCCCGCACGACGGTCACGGGACGGCAGATATGGACACGCGCGCCGGCGTTCTCCCGGTACCGCCACAGGATCTGACTCCCGGGCGCCCAGAACGCCGCCGTTCCGCCCGCCTGCACGTCCGCCACCGCTCCGCCCTCTGTCATGGCCAGATTTTAGGTGCCCAGGACATACGACGCTGCGGTTCGCGTCACGGTTCGCGCGCCGCGGGTCAGGACGTTACGGGCGCGTCATCCCCAGGACATCCAACGCCTCGTCCAGCTGCTCCAGCGTGAGATCGCCGCGGTCGACGTACCCGGACTCCAGGACGACCTGGCGGATCGTCTTGCGCTCGGCCAGCGACTTTTTGGCCACCTTCGCGGCCTCCTCGTAGCCGATGTACTTGTTGAGCGGCGTCACCACGGACGGCGACGATTCGGCGTACTCACGGGCCCGTTCGCGGTTAGCGGTGATCCCGTCCACCGTCCGGTCGGCGAGCAGCCGGGAGACGTTCGCAAGGAGGCGTACGGACTCCAGGACGTTCTTCGCGATGACCGGAAGCATCACATTGAGCTCGAAGTTCCCGGCCGCGCCCGCCGCGGCGACGGTGGCGTCGTTTCCGGTCACCTGCGCGGCGACCATGAGAACGGCCTCGGGAATGACCGGATTCACCTTGCCCGGCATGATCGACGAACCGGGCTGGAGGTCGGGGAGGCTGATCTCGGCGAGTCCGGTCCGGGGGCCCGAGGCCATCCAGCGCAGATCATTCGCGATCTTGGTCAGCCCGACCGCGATCGTCCGCAACTGTCCGCTCGTCTCGACGATCCCGTCCCGCGCGCCCTGCGCCTCGAAGTGGTTGCGCGCCTCGGTGAGCGGCAGTCCCGTCGTCCGCGCCACCTCGGCGATCACGGCGGCGGAGAACCCGGGCGGGGTGTTGATGCCGGTGCCCACGGCCGTTCCGCCCAGGGGCAGTTCGGCGAGCCGGGGGAGCGAGGCGCTGAGCCGCTCGATGCCGTACCGGACCTGGGCCGCGTACCCGCCGAACTCCTGGCCCAGTGTCACGGGCGTAGCGTCCATCAGATGCGTACGCCCCGACTTCACGGCGTCGGCGAACTCCTCGGCCTTCCGCTCCAGCGAAGCGGCCAGGTGCTCCAGGGCGGGGACGAGGTCGCGGGTCACGGCGGCGGTGGCGGCGATGTGGATGGAGGAGGGGAAGACGTCGTTCGACGACTGCGAGGCGTTCACATGGTCATTGGGGTGTACGTCCCTGCCGAGCCGTTCGCTTGCGAGGGTGGCGACGACCTCGTTGGTGTTCATGTTGGAGGAGGTGCCGGACCCTGTCTGGAAGACGTCCACGGGGAAGTGCTCGTCCCACTTGCCGTCCGCGACCTCGCCGGCCGCGTCCTGGATGGCCTCCGCGACGTCCTTGTCGAGCACGCCCAGCTCGGCGTTCACCTTGGCGGCGGCGGCCTTGATCCGGGCGAGGGCTTCGATGTGCGCGCGCTCGATGTGCTGGCCGGAGATGGGGAAGTTCTCCACTGCGCGCTGGGTCTGGGCCCGCCACTTGGCGTCCGCGGGGACGCGGACTTCGCCCATGGAGTCGTGCTCGATGCGGTAGTCGGTCATGCGGGGTATAGCGCCCCCGCCGCCCCTGCCCATTCCCGTCCCCTGAGGGCTCCGCCCCTTCGACCCCGCCAGGGTCTCTGCCCCCGACCCACTCGGGGCTGTGCCCCGGACTTCGTTTCAGGGCTGCGCCTCAGACCCCTTCGGGGCTGCATCCCGGGACTTCGTTTCAGGGCTGCGCCCCATACCCACTCGGGGCTGCGCCCCAGACCCACTCGGGGCTGCGCCCCAGACTCCGTTTCAGGGCTGCACCCGGAGTCCCTCGGGGCTGCGCCCCCTGGCCCCGTTCGGGGCTCCGCCCTGGACCCCGTTTCGGGGGGCAGCCCCCGGACCCCGCTCCTCAGTCTCTCCCCCAGCTACCGCTGGGAGGTGCCCCCAAGAGGCTGTTTTGCCCGGGCCGAGGCTGAATTCCGCCGCTGGGATTCCACCGCCCAGGCGGACCCGTGCAGCCCAGCCCCGCACCAACCAGCCCGTCCGGCGCTTGAGGACGAGGCCGTTCAGGCCGATGGGGGTCCGGGGGCGCAGCCCCAGCGGGGTGCAGGGGCGCAGCCCCTGGCGGGGTCCGGGGCCTGGCCCCGGGATGGGACGGGTAGGGGCGGCGGGGGCGAGAAAGGCCTAGCCCAGCCCCGGCCCCCGCACCGGGATCGTCGTGAACGTCGGTGCGGGCGCCGGATCCTTGAAGAAGTCGTTGCCCTTGTCGTCGACCACGATGAACGCCGGGAAGTCCTCGACCTCGATCTTCCAGACCGCCTCCATGCCGAGCTCCTCGTACTCGACGACCTCGACCTTCTTGATGCAGTCCTGGGCGAGCCGGGCCGCAGGCCCGCCGATCGAGCCGAGGTAGAAGCCGCCGTGGGCCCCGCACGCATCGGTGACCTGCTGCGAACGGTTCCCCTTCGCCAGCATCACCTTGGACCCGCCCGCCGCCTGGAACTGCTCCACATAGGAGTCCATCCGGCCGGCGGTCGTCGGACCGAACGATCCGGACGCGTACCCCTCCGGGGTCTTCGCCGGGCCCGCGTAGTACACGGGGTGATCCTTCAGGTACTGCGGCATCTCCTCACCCGCGTCCAGCCGCTCCTTGATCTTGGCGTGCGCGATGTCGCGCGCCACGACGAGCGGACCGGTGAGCGAGAGCCGGGTCTTCACCGGGTACTTGGTGAGTTCCGCGAGGATCTCGTCCATCGGCCGATTGAGGTCGATCTTGACGACGTTGCCCTCTTCGGAGAGGTGCTCGTCCGTCGTCTCAGGCAGGAAGCGCGCCGGGTCCGTCTCCAGCTGCTCCAGGAAGACGCCCTCCGCCGTGATCTTCGCGGTGGCCTGACGGTCGGCCGAACAGGAGACGGCGATCGCCACCGGACAGGACGCACCGTGCCGAGGGAGGCGGACCACGCGTACGTCATGGCAGAAGTACTTGCCACCGAACTGCGCCCCGATCCCGATCCGCTGCGTCAGCTCGAAGACCTTCTGCTCCAGCTCCTTGTCCCGGAAGCCATGGCCGAGCGGCGAGCCCTCCGCCGGGATCTCGTCCAGGTAGTGCGCGGAGGCGTACTTCGCGGTCTTCAGGGCGTACTCGGCGCTCGTTCCGCCGACGACTATGGCGAGGTGGTACGGGGGACAAGCGGCCGTACCCAGCGAACGGATCTTCTCCTCCAGGAACTTCATCATGGAGGCCTCGTTCAGGACGGCCTTCGTCTCCTGGTAGAGGAACGACTTGTTGGCGCTTCCGCCGCCCTTCGCCATGAACAGGAACTTGTAGGCGCCGCCGTCCGTCGCGTACAGCTCGATCTGGGCGGGGAGGTTGGAGCCGGTGTTCTTCTCCTCCCACATGGTGAGCGGGGCCATCTGCGAGTAGCGCAGGTTCAGCTTGGTGTACGCGTCGTAGATGCCTCGGGACAGCGCCTTCTCGTCCTCACCTTCGGTGAGGACGTTCTGTCCGCGCTTGCCCATCACGATCGCCGTACCGGTGTCCTGGCACATGGGCAGAACGCCCGCGGCGGCGATGTTCGCGTTCTTCAGGAGGTCCAGCGCCACGAACTTGTCGTTCGACGACGCCTCCGGGTCGTCGATGATGCGGCGCAGCTGTGCGAGGTGCGCCGGACGCAGGTAGTGCTGAATGTCATGGATCGCCTCTTCGGCGAGCTTGCGCAGCGCCTGAGGCTCGACCTTGAGGAATGTGCGCCCGTCGGCCTCGAAGGTGGAGACACCTTCCGAGGTCACCAGCCGGTACGGGGTGGTGTCCTCCCCCTGGGGGAGCAGATCGGTGTGGACGAACGCAGGGCGGGCTGGGGGGGAAGCATGCGACATGTCGCCCATTCCTCACTAGTCAAAGGCAGCGGCTGGCCTCCGTTGGCAGCGCCCACCAGCGTAGGACGCGGTCGAAGGGCGGGGCTTGTGAGGTAAGGCTCAGTTGGAGTGCCGGACCGACCTTCGGTGGTTTTCCAGGCGGTTTTCCACAGGCCGCCTCAAGGGGTAGTCGCGATCTATCGCGTTTGGGTACGCTGCTGTCGTGGACCTTCAAAAGAGCCCCGCAGGCGACGCGGGAACGCCCGAGCGGCAGCCCCCGGCACCGACCGACTTGCGCGCCTCCGACGCCGACCGTGACCGCACCGCCGACATACTGCGCGACGCCCTCGGCGAGGGGCGTCTCACCGCGGAGGAGCACGCCGAGCGGGTCGAGGAGGTCTTCCGCGCCAAGACCGTCGGCGAACTCGAACCGCTCGTCCGCGACCTCCCCGGTGAGCACCGGACGGGGGCGACGCGCGCCTACCAGCCGCCGCCCAACCTCCCCACTCCGGGCGAGGTGCCCCCGGTCGCCGACGAGAACGTGGTGGCGGTGCTCAGCTCCGCGACCCGCAGGGGCCGTTGGCGAATGGGCCGCCGCACGCATGCGTACGCCATTTTCGGCAGCATCGAGATAGACCTCAGTGAGGCGATCTTCGAACACCGGCAGGTCGTCATCAAGGCCGTCTCGGTCTTCGGCAGTGTGGAGATTCGCGTTCCGGAGAACGTCTCGCTGCGGGGTAACGGCGGCGGTGTTCTCGGCAGTTTCGAGGTGCGCACGCTGGATTCGGGCGAGCCTGACGCACCCGTGGTTTATGTGGACGGACTTGCCCTATTGGGAAGCATTGAGGCAAAACCCAAGCGCGGCAAGGTGGTTGAGGACCTTCTGGACCGGCTCGGCGACCGGGTGAACGACAAGTTGCGCAAACACCTGGGTCATTGACGGTCGCGAATTCGAGGGCAACCCGGCGGCACTTCGGCGGTAAGCGGAGCGATCTGATCCGCTCATAACCGCTCGGACCTGCGAAGAACTCCCGTGCTTCGGAACTCAGTGCATAGGCGCGCGCACAGCGGGTAGGCCTTGTCGCATCGTCGCTCGCTCCCGAAGCCGTCGTCAGGAGTAGACCGTGCTGCATCCGCCGCATCAGTCCCTGCAGGTCGCTGCCGTTCCGCCCCAGGGGGTTCCGGTGCGAGAGAGGGACCAGGACGCCCCGTGGCATACGGAGGCCGTGTGCCGCCGCGACGAGGCCGGGCTGTTCTTCGCACCCTCAAAAGAGCCCACGGCGGCCCGGTTGTCCCGCGAGGACGCGGCGAAGCGGGTCTGCGCACGCTGCCCGGTGATGGTCCAGTGCCGCGAACACGCACTGCTGCAACCCGAGCCGTACGGAGTATGGGGCGGCCTCACCGCCGCCGAGCGCCGCGTGGTCCTGGCCCGACGCCGCCGCCGCGACCTCGAACTCAAGAAGGCGACTCGCTCCACGGCGGGGCAGATAGCGGCGGCTGGATAGTCCGGCACGACAATGGGGCGCCCCTCCGCACAAGGGGGCGCCCCATTGACGTACGTACGACCTTCACGTACGTAAGACTTCTACTTCGCCCGGTCGAAGTCGATCGTGCTGTAAGCGCGCAGCTTGCTCAGCCGGTGCTCGGAGCTGATCTGGCGGACGGTGCCAGACTTGGAGCGCATGACGATCGAGTCGGTCGTCGCCGTCTCGGCGCGGTAGCGCACGCCGCGCAGCAGCTCGCCGTCGGTGATGCCGGTCGCGACGAAGAAGACGTTCTCGCCTGAGACCAGGTCGTCGGTGAACAGGACGCGGTCGAGATCGTGGCCCGCGTCGACGGCCCGCTGCCTCTCTTCGTCGTCCTTGGGCCAGAGCTTTCCCTGGATGGTGCCGCCCAGGCACTTGACCGCACACGCCGAGATGATGCCCTCCGGCGTTCCGCCGATGCCCAGCAGCAGATCGATGCCGGTGCCCTCGCGCAGGGCGAGGATCGAGCCCGCGACATCGCCGTCGGAGATCAGCTTGATGCGTGCGCCGGTCTCCCGGATCTCCTTGATGATGCCGTCGTGCCGTGGCCGGTCGAGGATGACGACGGTGACGTCTTCGGGCGTGGACCGCTTGGCCTTGGCGACCCGGCGGATGTTCACGGACACCGGGGAGTTGATGTCGACGAAGTCGGCGGCCTCGGGGCCGGTGACCAGCTTGTCCATGTAGAAGACGGCGGACGGGTCGAACATGGTGCCGCGGTCGGCGGCGGCCAGCACGGCGATCGCGTTCGTCATGCCCTTCGCGGTCAGCGTGGTGCCGTCGATCGGGTCGACGGCGATATCGCACTCGGGGCCGGTCCCGTCACCGACGCGCTCCCCGTTGAACAGCATCGGGGCCTCGTCCTTCTCGCCCTCCCCGATGACGACGACGCCGTTCATCGAGACGGTGGAGACGAGGGTGCGCATGGCGCGTACGGCGGCTCCGTCGGCGCCGTTCTTGTCACCGCGGCCGACCCAGCGGCCAGCGGCCATCGCGGCGGCTTCGGTGACCCGGACGAGTTCCAGGGCGAGGTTGCGGTCGGGGGCCTCGGACGGGACCTCGAGTTCGGAAGGCAAGTGATGCTCGGTCATCGGAGCGCACCTTTCTGATACGACGACGGCCGGATGAGGGTGTGGCTGACTCTATCCTCAGTCCGACAAAATGAGCAGGGGCCCCCACGGATGAGCAGACCAGTACACCTGCGACGATGAAGGGCGTGGCAGGTATGAAAGGCAAGCAGTCGGTCCGGGACATGGTGCTCTCCCTGGGCCTGATCGGAATCGTCGCGGGAGTCATCTACGTCTTCATTCCCCATGACGAGTCCGAGCCTCCGCTCAAGCGGGTGGACTATCGCGTGGAGCTCCTCACGGCACGCCGCGCGGCCACCTATCCCGTGGCGGCCCCCGAGGGCCTGTCCAAGGAGTGGAAGGCGACGTCGGTGCGGTTCGAGGGCGACAACTTCGACGCCTGGCACCTCGGCTTCCACGATCCCGACGGTGAGTACGTGGCGGTCGAGCAGTCCACTCAGAAGCCCTCGACGTTCATCGAGGAGGCCGGCCAGGGCGCCGAGGAGACGGACGTCACCCAGCGCATCGGCGAGCGGACCTGGACGCGGTACGAGGGCCAGAAGTACGACGCGCTCGTCCTGCGGGAGAAGGGCTCCACGACCGTGGTGACGGGCACGGCGTCGTTCGGGCAGCTGACGAAGCTGGCCGAGGCGCTGAAGATGTCCTGAGGGGTTGCGCGAAACATCTCCCGGGGGTTACTCGGAGTCGTCGCCCGATTCCTCGGCCGCATCGGCGGCCGACGACTCCGCCTCCTCTTCGGCCAGCGCCGCGTCCAGCCGCTTGCGCGCCCCGTCCAGCCAGTGGCGGCACACCTTGGCGAGTTCCTCGCCGCGCTCCCAGAGTGCCAGGGACTCCTCGAGCGTCGTGCCGCCCGCCTCCAGGCGGCGTACGACCTCGATCAGCTCGTCCCGCGCCTGCTCGTACCCGAGCGCCTCGTCCACTTTGCTGGTCATGCGCCCACCTTATGCATCCACTCGAACTGTGCTGTGCTTCCTGGGGAAACGCGGCACCCTACAGCGGCTCCGCCGCAGGCCGGACCCCCGGCCGGACCGTGGGCGGGCCCATGCTGTTCAGGCGGCGCTGTTCAGTCGGCCCGGATCACCGTGAACTCACCCTCGGCCACCCGCGCCCGCAGCCGCTCCTCGGCCGTCACCTCGTCCGGGGCGCGGACCACGTGGCCGTCGGCCTTCTGCAGGACCGCATAGCCGCGCCGGAGGGTCGCGGCGGGGGAGAGGCCCACCACGCGCGCGTGCGTGTGCGACAGCTCCGAATCGGCACGGTCGAGGAGGTGCCCGAGGCAGCGCCGGGCGCGGTCGAGCAGTGCGGAAACCTGGTCCTCGCGCTCGTCGATCATTCGGTGCGGGTCCTCTATCGAGGGCCGGGCCAGCGCGTGCGCAAGCCCGCGCTCCTCCCGCTCGATGAAGGACAGGACGCTGCGCCGGGCCCGGTCCTGAAGGAACCGCACCCGCTCGTACTCCTCGCCGACGTCCGGCACGACCTTCTTGGCCGCGTCGGTGGGCGTGGACGCGCGCAGGTCGGCCGCATAGTCGAGCAGCGGGTTGTCCGGCTCGTGCCCGATAGCCGAGACCACGGGCGTACGGCAGGACACGACGGCCCGTACGAGCTGCTCGTCCGAGAACGGGAGCAGGTCCTCCACGCTGCCGCCGCCGCGCGCCACGATGATCACGTCCACGTCGTCGAGCGCGTCCAGCTCCTTCACGGCCTGGATGACCTGGGGCACCGCGTGCACGCCCTGCACGGCGACGTTGCGCACCTCGAAGCGGACGGCGGGCCAGCGGTGCCGTGCGTTCTCCAGCACGTCCCGCTCGGCGGCGGAGGCCCGCCCGCAGACGAGGCCGATGAGCTGCGGGAGGAAGGGCAGCGCCTTCTTGCGCTCGGGCGCGAACAGGCCCTCGCTCGCCAGGGCCTTCTTCAACTGCTCCAGGCGGGCGAGCAGTTCGCCCACACCCACCGGCTTTATCTCGGCGGCCCGGAGGGAGAGCTGGCCCCTGGGCGCGTACCACTCCGGCTTCGCGTGGACCACCACGCGCGCGCCCTCGCTCACCACGTCGGCCACCGCGTCGAACACCTGCCGATAGCAGGTGACGCTCACGGAAATGTCGTACGACGGATCGCGCAAGGTCATGAAGACCACGCCCGCGCCCGGCCGCCGCGACAACTGGGTGATCTGCCCCTCGACCCATACGGCACCGAGCCGGTCGATCCACCCCCCGATGAGCCGCGACACCTCACCGACGGGCAGCGGGGCGTCCGCGGACGTGTTCACAGCCATGCGCTCGAGAGTAACGGCCGGGTCCGACAATGCGGGGTGCCTCCGGCGGTCGAGCGGGGCGCCTGCGGGTTCGTCGGGGGTCGGGGCCGCGGACGGCGGTGTCCGTCCTCGGGCCGGTTCGCGAGCGGTCGGCTGGTAGAGGTTGCTCGTGCTGGCGCGCCGGCCGCTGCGGGGACACCCACGCCCCGTCCCCTTCCCGCCGTGGGCGGCCACGGGTCCATGGGGGTACGCGTCCACGCTCTGGCAATGGGCCGGGTCGTACGCGGGCCGGGACGACGACCTTCGGTGCGCCGCGCCATCTGTCCACAGCGGCGATCTTCGGCCCGCCGGGCGCGCCCTTACGATGGTTGGCATGACTGCTTCGACTGGCCGCCGTGTCCTGCTTGCCGCCCCCCGGGGCTACTGCGCGGGTGTGGACCGCGCCGTGATCGCCGTCGAGAAGGCCCTGGAGCAGTACGGGGCCCCGATCTATGTCCGCCACGAGATCGTCCACAACAAGTACGTCGTGCAGACCCTGGAAAAGAAGGGTGCGATTTTCGTCGAGCAGACGGCGGAGGTCCCCGAGGGGGCGATCGTCATGTTCTCGGCGCACGGCGTCGCGCCCGTCGTCCACGAAGAGGCCGCCCAGGGCAAGCTCGCCACCATCGACGCGACCTGCCCGCTGGTCACCAAGGTCCACAAGGAAGCCGTCCGGTTCGCCCAGGAGGACTTCGACATCCTCCTGATCGGCCACGAGGGCCACGAGGAGGTCATCGGTACGTCCGGGGAGGCGCCCGAGCACATCACGCTCGTCGACGGCCCCGGGGATGTGGAGAACGTCGAGGTCCGCGACCCGTCCAAGGTCGTCTGGCTCTCCCAGACCACCCTGTCCGTGGACGAGACCATGGAGACGGTCGACGCCCTCAAGGAGAAGTTCCCGCAGCTCATCGCTCCGCCCAGCGACGACATCTGCTACGCCACGCAGAACCGTCAGCTCGCCGTGAAGCAGATGGGCGCCGAGGCCGACCTGGTCATCGTGGTCGGCTCGCGCAACTCCTCCAACTCCAAGCGGCTCGTGGAGGTCGCCAAGCTCGCGGGCGCGCGCGAGGCGTACCTCGTGGACTTCGCGGACGAGATCGACGAGGCCTGGCTGGAGGGCGTCACGACGGTCGGTGTGACGTCGGGTGCCTCCGTGCCGGAGGTGCTGGTCGAGCAGGTCCTGGAGTACCTCTCCACGCGCGGCTTCGAAAACGTCGAGATCGTCAAGGCCGCCGACGAGTCCATCACCTTCTCGCTCCCCAAGGAGCTGCGCCGCGATCTGCGCGCGGAGGCGGCGGCACTGGTGGAGGAGCGCACGGCCGAAAAGTAGCCGGAAGGTAAGGCCGAGAAGTGACTGTCCGTCGTACGTCGTAACGTGGGCCCATGCAGATCTTCGGCGTGGACATCGGTGGATCAGGGATCAAGGGCGCTCCCGTGGACCTGGACCGGGGCGACCTCGCGGCCGAGCGCCACAAGGTGCTCACCCCGCAGCCCTCGACTCCCGACGCGGTGGCCGACGGTGTGAAGGAGGTCGTCGGCCACTTCGGCTGGACGGGCCCGGTCGGGGTCACGTTCCCGGGTGTGGTCACCGGCGGCGCCACCATCCGTACGGCTGCCAATGTGGACAAGGGCTGGGTGGACGTCGACGCGCGCGTGCTGCTCAGCGAGCGGCTCGGCGGACTCCCGGTGACGATCCTGAACGACGCGGACGCGGCGGGTGTGGCCGAGATGCGGTTCGGCGCGGGCCGTGACCGTCAGGGCACGGTCATCGTCCTCACCTTCGGTACGGGCATAGGCAGCGCGCTCTTCATCGACGGCGTCCTCGTGCCGAACACGGAGCTGGGCCACCTCGAACTGCACGGCCACGACGCCGAGAAGCACGCCTCCACCAAGGCCAAGGACGACCATGAGCTGACCTGGGACCATTGGGCCCGGCGCGTCCAGAAGTATCTCGCCCATGTGGAAATGCTCTTCTCACCCGAGCTCTTCGTCATCGGGGGCGGCGTCAGCCGCAAGTCGCACAAGTTCCTGCCGCTGATCGAGGGCATCAAGGCGGAGATCGTTCCGGCGCAGCTGCAGAACAACGCGGGGATCGTGGGGGCGGCCATGCGGGCGGCGAAGGCGGGGTAGCGGCCGGGAGCCCCTGCGTCTCCTACGACGGTGGAGGCCCGTCTCGGACGATTCCGGAGTGGCTCGTACGAGGCGGCGGGCCGGCCGTGCTGTCGTAGGAGACGGGCCGTCGAGCCTCAGACTCCGGGGCGGATGGCTTCTCAGACCGTGCGGCGTCTCGGCTGAGCCTGCGCCCTGGCCTGGGCCGGGCGCCTTTTCTGGGCCGGAGGCCGAGGGGACTGGGCTGCCGCCCGGCGCTGTGCCGCCCGCCGGCTCATGAGGCGAACCTTGCGGACGGTCACGATGAGACCGGCGATCAGTGTGCCGCCGTACAGCCAGCCCGCGTGCATCGCCAGGGCGGTGAACAGCCCCATCAACCCGTCCCAGAACCCTCCTTCGCTGCCGGCGATGGGCAGCAGCCCGAAGGTGAACGCGATGGGCACGGCGACCGGCGCGGTGACCAGGTCGGCCCGGCGCACCCAGATCGCGGTGAGCGCGCAGACCGGCAGGAACAACACCCCGTAGACGACGAGGGACGATCCGAACAGCAGCCGGTCGAGAAGGGCGAGCGCGAACATCGTCGCGACGCAGAACAGACCGCTGCCGAGTCCGGTGAGCCGAGGGTTCGGCATCCTGCGTACGGCCAGTACCAGCGGGGACACGGGCAGCGGGCTCCGGGGAACGCCGGGCCGGCCCTGCTGGGGCGTACGGGCCCCGTTCCCTTGCAGGCCGCGCGCGGCCTGCAAGGGAACGGGTGGGCCGCTTCGCGGTCGCGACGGAGGCCGCGGCTGGGGCCTGGATTGAGGGGGACGCGTCCTGTGTTGGTCCACTGGTCCAACTTAGGTCGGTTTATGTGTGGAATGGCTGCCGGGACACGCGCTTTGATCGACATTGGCCATGCGTTCGATACGTCGCCGGTCCGGGGATCCGCACGCCGTAGACTGGTGGATCGGTCCGCCCGGGTCTCCTCCAACCTCAGTTACGGGAAGTCGCAACGTGTCGCTCACGATCGGAATCGTCGGTCTGCCGAATGTCGGCAAGTCGACCCTGTTCAACGCCCTGACCAAGAACGACGTACTGGCGGCCAACTACCCGTTCGCCACGATCGAGCCGAACGTCGGCGTGGTCGGTGTCCCCGACGCCCGGCTGACGAAACTGGCCGAGATCTTCGGTTCGCAGAAGATCCTCCCCGCCACCGTCGACTTCGTCGACATCGCGGGCATCGTGCGCGGCGCGAGCGAGGGCGAGGGACTGGGCAACAAGTTCCTGGCGAACATCCGTGAGTCCGACGCGATCTGCCAGGTCATCCGTGCCTTCAGGGACGAGGACGTCGTACACGTCGACGGCAAGATCTCGCCGAAAGACGACATCGAGACGATCAACACCGAGCTGATCCTCGCGGACCTGCAGACAATCGAGAAGGTCCTGCCGCGCCTGCAGAAGGAGTCGCGGATCAAGAAGGACGTCGCGCCGAAGGTGGCCGCGGTCGAGGCGGCCAAGGAGATCCTGGACGCCGGTCAGACTCTGTTCGCGGCGGGCATCAAGCAGGACTCGGACCAGGAAGCCCTGCTCCACGACCTGCACCTGCTGACCACCAAGCCGTTCCTGTACGTCTTCAATGTCGACGAGGACGAACTGACCGACGAGACCTTCAAGGCCGAGCAGCGCGCCCTGGTCGCCCCCGGCGAGGCGATCTTCCTCAACGCCAAGCTGGAGGCGGACCTCGCGGAACTCGACGAGGAGGACGCCCTGGAACTCCTCCAGTCCGTCGGCGCCGAAGAACCCGGCCTCGCCACACTCGCCCGAGTCGGTTTCAACACCCTCGGCCTCCAGACCTACCTCACGGCCGGCCCCAAGGAATCCCGCGCCTGGACCATCAAGAAGGGCGCCACAGCCCCCGAGGCCGCCGGCGTCATCCACACCGACTTCCAGAAGGGCTTCATCAAGGCGGAGATCATCTCCTTCGAGGACCTGGTGGAGATGGGCTCGGTCGCCGAGGCGCGCGCCAAGGGGAAGGCGCGTATGGAGGGCAAGGAGTATGTGATGCGGGATGGGGATGTGGTGGAGTTCCGCTTCAACGTTTAGTGGCCGCGCTGGCATGGATGCCGTGATTTAGCAAACATGCAGGTCAGATGGGGGTCGGCTTGATTCCGGGTCGGCCCCGTTGGCGTGCCCGCGGCTGGATCGGTGCTGGATAATCTGACGCTTCGTCACTTATCGTCGCCCGTCGTTCTCCGTACGCTGGCTGGATCGGCGCTGGATCCGGCGACGCGCAGCGTCGGGCCGCCGTTCTCGCCGTCGCCCACCAGGGCCGGGACCGAGTGTGCGCAGTACACCCGGAGGCCTGTTCAGCGGATCCGGTGCCGCAACGGGGTTCACCGTGCTCAAGCCGGAACTTCGGCTTCTTCTGCGCCCTGTTCCCCGGCCCTTTCCGTCGCCTCCTCACCGGCCAGTGATCCCAGTGGCGCGGCTTTGACCCCCTGGTTCAGCCCGACTGCATCACGCCGGCCATCGAGGGCCTGAACGTATGGGATGCAGTGAGAAGAGCGCCGTGGACGGCTGAGGACGCCGCCCGTCTGACATAGCGATCGCTGTCTGGAGGCCATACATCACGCTCTTGGTGAATCAGAAGAGAAACCGCCCCGTGCACGCTGGCACACAAAACTCTGGCGGTTTCGGTCTTACTCGTAACAGGTACCCCGGCATCAAGACAGGCTGCGACCTTGTCCCGGAAATAGCGGAAGCATGCATCTTCGTTCTGGCGGCTGGCTTCGGTGGCCTCACCGGCCATCACCAGTCGGTACTGGGAAGGATAACGAAGTCCAAATGTGATGTAGGCGACGCAGGTTTCATAGAGCGCCGTCACAGGATCCGAGATTTCCCGGGACACTGCTTCCAACTCGATGAACAGTGAGCTCCACACACGCAGGCACGTCGCATGGACGAGTTCCCTCTTCGAGGCGAAGTGGAGGTAGACGGCTGGCGGGCTGACTCCCGCACGTGTTGCTACTGCACGAATCGTAAGAGCGTCGGCGCCACCGTCTTCCAGCAGTTGGTCGGCGATGTCGAGAAGCTGGTTTCGGAGCAGACCGCCCTGGCCCTTGGCGGCGCGAACTCGGGAACCGGTCACAGATATGAGCCTTCGTGAGAGGGCGGCAATACGCAGATGCCGAAAATTTCCGAGCGGCCCCGAGGGGAGGGCGCCTCACCGTGATGTTTTGGCGGTGCGTGACCAAGCATCAAGATGCCTTCGGTTTGATGGTAGTGACCACTTGGGTTACCCGGGCGCATAGTTCGCCTTTGTCATCATGAACGTTGACCTCGACGACAGTGTTGCGCCCCAGGCGCAAAGGACGAGCTGTCGCAACGACGCTCGTGTGTGCGGGCCGAAGAAAATGCGTGCTCGACTCCAGGGTGGCTGGTGCGGCGCCGGCTGGACCGTTGAGGGCGGCGCAAACGGCAGCACACACATCGGCGAGCCCCATCAATGCCCCTCCGTGGAGGCCACCGCCCACCGTGGAAAGGGAGAGATCGTGCGCCAGCCTGGCTTGAACGCTGACTTCCGTGATCTCCTCGAACACGACTCCGAGCGTCTTGGCATACGGAGCGAGCGCGTAGACGTCTTCGGCTTCAAGTGTGAGCACAGGGCACTCCTGTCCTTGTTAGTGGCGATAACTTATCGCTGTTAACTCATGTCGTCAACCGGCCGCGAACCACGCCAGTCCGTGAGCGTGGCCGTTCGGACCAGCCATGTACGTCCGGCCCGTGATGTCCAGCGGCCGACGGGCCGGACAACCCTCACCGGACCGTTTGGCCCTGACCGTGGCCACTGGGCCCCATGACAACGAGGGTGTGTCCGGGGTGGGCTGGGAGGAGAGAGCCAAAGGGTCTGGACGTAGGAGGCATGATGAGTGGTCTGGTGGTCGTGGGCGTGGACGGGTCGGCGTCGGGTCTCGCCGCCGTGGAGGCGGCGGCACGGGAGGCGCAGGCGCGTGGAGCGGGGCTTCGGGTGGTGCACGCGTTCGTCTGGCCGGCCATGCATGTGGCCTTGGGCCCGTCGCCGCTGGGGCCGCCCGAGGGCGGGCTCCAGAAGATGGCCGACCGTCTGGTGGCCGAGGCAGTCGAGCGTGCCCGGGCGACGGCGCCGGAGATCGATGTCAGCCACGCGGTGGTGACCGGTGAACCCCTGACTGTCCTGGAGGCACAGTCACGTGTGGCTGAGCTGGTGGTGGTGGGATCCCGGGGCATGGGCGCGTTCGTCGGGCTGCTGATCGGGTCGACGGCGGTGCATCTGGCGGCGCACGGCCGGTGTCCGGTGCTGGTCGTGCGTGGGCAGCCGAGTGCGGAGGGCCCGGTCGTGCTGGGCGTCGACGGCTCGGCCGCGGGCGAGCGGGCGGTGGACTTCGCCTTCGCCGAGGCCGAGCTGCGGAAGGCGCCGCTGGTGGCGCTGCACGCCTGGACCACGTGGAACGCGCCGATGCCCGCGCCTCAGGACGCGTCCGCTCCGTACGCGAACCCGCCGGGCGCTCTCGCCGGGGAGGAGGAGTGCTTGGTGTCCGAGGCGCTCGCCGGCTACCGGGAGCGGTACCCGGATGTGGTGGTGGAGCACAGGGTGGTGCATGGCGGGACGCGGGAGGCGTTGGTCGATGCGAGCCGGTCCGCGCAGCTGGTTGTGGTCGGTGCCCGGGGGCGCGGCGGTTTCGCCGGGCTGTTGCTCGGTTCGGTCAGTCAGGCCGTGCTGCATCACGCCCATTGCCCGGTCGCGGTGGTGCGGGCAGCGGGCGCGCAGCACTGACCGTGTCCGGTGCGAGGCTCGTCGCCCTGTTCCGCCGTGCGGGCGGGCGGAAGGCCGTCGGCCGGGTGGGTGCGAGGCGGGTGACAATGGGGCCGCAGACCGCGAGGAGCATCACGTAGGTGGCGACCAGTGCCGCGAGGCGTCCCTGCGTGGGGGCGGCCAGGCCGATGATGACGACGGAGAACTCGCCGCGGGCGATGAGCGCGGTTCCGGCCCGCAGTCGGCCGCGGCGGCCCGCGCCGTCGCGGCGGGCGGCGTACCAGCCGGTGGCCAGCTTGGTGGCGGCCGTGATCACGGCCAGCGCCGCGGCGGCGGGCAGCATGGGCAGCAGATCGCCCGGATCGACGGACAGGCCGAGGGCCAGGAAGAACACCGCGGCGAACAGGTCGCGCAGCGGGCTGAGCACCGTTCTGGCCCGGTCGGCGGCGGCTCCGGTCAGCGTGAGTCCGATGAGGAAGGCGCCGACGGCGGCGGAGACGTGGATGATCTCGGCCAGCGCGGCGACGATCAGGGTGATGCCGAGGACCCGGAGCAGTACCTGCTCGGGATCGGGATGGGCCAGGATCCGGCCGACATGGTGGCCCCAGCGCCAGGACGCGGCTATGGCCGCGGTGACGGCCGTCATGGCCGCCGCGACGGCGAGCAGCGCCTGCCACCAGGTGCCTCCGGAGGCGACGACGGCGAGCAGAGGCAGGTAGGCGGCCATCACGAAGTCCTCGACCACCAGCACGGACAACACCGCCGGGGTCTCCCGGTTGCCCAGGCGGCGCAGGTCGCCGAGCAGGCGGGCGATGATGCCGGTGGAGGAGACGTAGGTGGCGCCGGCGAGCGCGAGGATGCCGCCCGCGTCCAGGCCGAGCAGCCAGCCGGCCACGGCGCCGGGGGCGGCGTTGAGGGCGAGATCGACGGCTGCGGAGGTGCGGTGGCGGCGGACGCTGGCGGTGAACTCGCGGACAGTGAAGTCCAGGCCGAGGACGAGCAGCAGGAGGATCACACCGATCGAGGCGCCGGTGTCGACGAAGTCACGGGCGGCCGGAACGGGGGCCAGGCCGCCGTCGCCCAGGGCCAGTCCGGCCACCAGGTACAGCGGCACGGGCGAGAGGGCGAAGCGCCGCGCGATCGTGCCGAGCAGGCTCAGCGCGGTCAGGATGATGCCCAGCTCCAGCAACAGGGCGATGGGTGTGTGCACCGGTCAGCCCTGGATGATGCGCTGGACGCCGTCGATGCCCTCGTGGGTGCCGATCACGACCAGGACGTCACCGGCCCGCAGGTTCTGTCCCGGCCCGGGTGAGGCGATCACGTCCTCGCCGCGGACGACGGCCACGATCGAGGCGCCGGTGCGGGTCCGGGCCCGGGTGTCGCCCAGGACACGTCCGACGAACGGGCTGCCCGGACCCACGGTGACCTGACCGGCGCTCAGGCCGGGCACCTCGCGGGTCAGGTCGGCGAACCGCTCCGCGATGCGCGGGGCGCCGAGGATCTCGGCGAGGGTGTCGGCCTCCTGACTGGTGAGCCGGACGACCGGCTGGGCCTCGTCCGGGTCGTCACCGGGATACACCACCAGCTCGAAGTCGCCCGAGCGCTGGGCGATGACTCCGATCCGGTCGCCCTCGTGGTTGACGAACTCGTACCGCAGTCCCACACCGGGCAGCAGCACCTCGTTGACGTCCATGTGGATCTCCCCGCCAGTCATGAATCGGATCTCCCGCGCGAACCCGTGATCCCGGCCCGCCGTGTCCAGGTCTTCGGCAGGCGCCGCGGGGTACTCAAGTTCCGTACCGCGGGTGGACGACCCGCTCGGTTGCGGCCAGTGTCCTGACCGCGCGGGGGTGCTCGGCAGGGCCGAGTGGCCCTTGGGGCGGCCTGATGGCCCCTAGGCGCAACGGGTGGCTGAGCCGAGGCTGGGAGCCGAAGGGCCGCGTGTCGGCGGCGTTGCGGGACGGGAGAACCCAGTGACTGATCCGGTGATCGTAGGGGTGGACGGCTCTGCCTCCAGTCTTGAGGCGGTCGACGTCGCGGCCCGTGAGGCGCACCTGCGTGGCTCCTCGCTGCGGATCGTGCACGCGTTCGGCATTGTGCCCGGACACCGGCCGGCCGGCGGGCTGCCGTGGAGCCCGGCCGACCACGGTCTGGAGCCGATGGCCCAGGGCGTACTGGCCCGCGCCGAGGAACGGGCGTACACAGCCGCGCCGGGTGTGGGGATCACCCGGTCGGTGGTGGCCGGGGAGGCACTCCAGGTACTGGAGATCGAGTCGCGGTCGGCATCGCTGGCCGTGGTCGGCAGCCGGGGCCTGAGCGGCTTTTCAGGGCTGCTGCTGGGCTCGACGGCGGTGCATCTGGCCGCTCACGGCCGGTGCCCGCTGATGGTGGTGCGCGGCCGTCCCGATCCGGACGGTGCGGTGGTGCTGGCCGTGGACGGCTCCGATGCCGGTGAGGTGGCGGTGGAGTTCGCGTTCGCCGAGGCGGCCCTGCGCGGGGCGCCGCTGGTGGCCCTGCACGTGTGGAACACCTGGAGCGAGCGCGCCTATGAAGGTCCCGGTGACCCCCTGAACGCCATGGTGGCGGACACCGACCAGCTCCGTGAGGCCGAGCAGCACCTGCTGGACGAGACGGTCACGGCCTGGCAGAAGGTCTTTCCCCAGGTCGAGGTGGAGCGGCGCCTGGTGCGTTCCCGGATCCGTCCGGCCCTGATCGACGCGAGTCGGGGGGCCCAGCTGGTGGTGGCCGGCGCCCGGGGACGCGGCGGCTTCACCGGCCTGCTGCTCGGCTCCGTAAGCCAGGCCCTGCTGCACCATGCCCACTGCCCCGTCACCGTCGTCCGCGGCAAGGAGTGACCGTGCCTCAGCAGGTCACGGCCGGGAACCACACCCTGCCGGTACAGACGCCTCCGCAGCCGGACGCCTACCGACGCGACGCCGCCGAAGTGGCGGACTTGCTCGCCGTGGTCCCGGCCATGGGCCTGGCCACGGCGGACGCCGAGCGGCGGGCCGCCGCCTGGGGAGCCAACGAACTGGCCGAACCGGCACGTCGGCCGCAGTGGCTGCGCCTGCTGGACCAGTTCCGCAGCTGGCTGATCGGCATCCTGCTCGCCGCCGCCGTCATCGCCGGAATCATCGGCGAGATCAAGGACGCCCTCGTCATCGCCGTCGTCCTGCTCATCAACGCCACCATCGGCTACCTGCAGGAACGCCGTGCCGAACGCAGCCTGGAAGCTCTACGCCAGATGCTGGTCCCCACCGCGCGCGTGCGCCGCGACGGTCAGGTGAGGGTGATCCCGGCCGGCACCCTGGTGCCCGGCGATGTCGTCCTCCTGGAAGCAGGCGACCGTGTCCCGGCCGATGGGCGCCTGGCCGTCGCCGAGTCGGTCGAGGCAGCCGAGGCGGCGCTGACCGGCGAGTCCCAGCCTGTCGCCAAGACGACCGCGCCCACCGCGGCCGACGGCGACGAGCCCGTGCCCGTCGCCGAGCGCGCCGGCATGCTCTTCATGAACACCGCGCTGACCCGCGGCCGCGCCGAGATGATCGTCACAGCGACCGGGATGCGCACCGAGGTCGGCGTGATCGCCGAGGCGCTGCGCACCGGCGCGGAACCGTCCAGCCCGCTGCAGGTCCAGATGGACAACCTGGGCCGACGCCTGGCCCTGGTCAGCGGCGTCACCGTGGCCGCCTACGCGCTCGTGGCTCTCCTGCGCGGCGAGGAACTCGCCGATCTCGCCCTGCGGGCGGTGGCCCTGGCGGTCGCCGCGATCCCCGAAGGGCTGCCCGCCGTTCTCGCGCTCACCCTGGCCCTGGGCGTCTACCGTATGGCCCGGCGCGGTGCCATCGTCAAGCGCCTGGCCTCCGTCGAGGCGCTCGGCTCCGCGACCGTGGTGTGCAGCGACAAGACCGGCACCCTGACCCTGAACGAGATGACGGCCCGCGCCCTGTGGGCCGCAGGACGCGGCTACGACGTGACCGGCGAAGGCTACGACACCACCGGCACTGTGCTCCCCGCAAACGGGGAGAGCGGCGTCGACTTGCACGAAGCGGTGCTCCCGTTCGCGCTGTGCAACGACGCCCGCCTCACTCCGGACGGCGTCATCGGAGACCCCACCGAGGCCGCCCTGATCGTGCTCGCCGACAAAGCCGGTCTCGACGCCGAACTGCGCACGCACATGACGCGTACGGGTGAGGTGCCCTTCGACCCGGCCGCCAAGTACATGGCCACCTTCCACGCTGACGCCGACGGCCGCGTCAGCGTCCACGCCAAGGGAGCCGTCGACGTCCTGCTGGACCGCTGCACCCATGTCCTGACCGAACACGGACCCGCGCCCCTGGACGCCGAGCGCCTCCGGGAAGTCACCGATGTCGCCGGGCGGATGGGCAGCCAGGGCCTGCGCGTCCTCGGCGCCGCCACCGCCACCACCGACGAGCCGCACCCGCAGGAGGTGACAGGGCTGACCTTGACCGCCGTCGCCGGGATCGCCGACCCGCCCCGGCCCCAGGCCCGCGACGCGGTCACCCTCGCTCAGGCCGCCGGCGTCACCGTCAAGATGATCACCGGGGACCATGCCGACACCGCTGCCGCCATCGCCCGCGAAACCGGCATCACCGGAGACGTCGTCTCCGGCCCCGAACTGGCCCGGATGAGCGACCAGGACCTCGCGGACCGCATCGACGACATCGGCGTCTTCGCCCGCGTCGCGCCCGAACACAAAGTGACCATCGTCCGCGCCCTCTCCGAGCGCGGCCACATCGTGGCCATGACCGGAGACGGCGTCAACGACGCCGCCGCCCTGCGCGCCGCCCACATCGGCGTCGCGATGGGCGTCACCGGCACCGACGTGGCCAAAGAAGCCGCCGACATGGTCCTGACCGACGACGACTTCTCCACCATCGTCCGAGCGGTCCGCGAAGGCCGCTCCATCTACGACAACATCATCACCTTCGTCCGCTTCCAACTGTCCACCAACATCGGCGCCATCCTCACCCTGATCGCCACCGTGCTGGCCGGACTGCCCGCCCCCATGTCCGCGATCCAGCTGCTGTGGGTCAACATCATCATGGACGGACCGCCCGCCATGGCCCTGGCCATCGACCCCCCGCGGGACAACGTGATGCAGCGTCCGCCCCGCCCACCCGGCGAACGCATCCTCAACGCACGCCGCCTGGCCGCCATCAGTCGCTCCGGCGCGGTCATGGCCACCGGCACCCTCGCCGTCTTCACCGGCGCCCGCCAGCTCACCGACACCGCGACCGCTGCCACCATGGCCTTCACCACGTTCGTCCTCTTCCAGCTCTGCAACGCGCTGGCCGTGCGCAATGAGGACGGCCCGGTCCTCGGCCGCCACCAGCTGCACAACCGCGCGCTGTGGAGCTGCCTGGCCGCCGTCCTGGCCCTCCAGGTCGTCGCCGTACAGGTGCCCGTGGCCCAGCGGGTTTTCGACACCGTCTCCCTCAGCCCGGCTCAGTGGGCGATCTGCCTCGCCACCGCCTCCACCGTGCTGCTGACCGAGCACGCCTGGCGCACCGCCCGCGCACGGTTCAGCCACCCGGCCGACGTGAAGCACGAGAACTGAGCCTGTGAGGCACCACGAATTCGCCGATTCGCGCGGCTCAGGAAGGTGACCGGGGGCTGGTGGCGTCGGCGGCCGGCGGCGTGCGTACGAGCACGGTCGTCCTGCTGTCGTCCTGCTGTCGTCCGGCGAGATCGACGAGGCGGTCCGTCAGAAGGTGGAGTACCGCGCCCCCGGCGCATGACGCCACCGCTGCCGGCCGCCGGAAACGGCCTGCGCCCGCGCCACTGATTGCCGTGTGGGCCCCGTCCGGTTGGTGGACTTGGTGGAGTTGGTGCGTCACCGGCACCGTGGGATCATGTGCATAACTGGATAAAAGGGGATTGAAATGTCTGCGATCAAAGAAAGCGTCGACATCTCTTGTCGCCCCGAAGAAGTCTTCTCCTATGTGACCGATCCCTCGCACCTCCCCGAGTGGCAGGAGAGCGCCGTGTCGGTACGCCCCGTGGGAGACGCTCCTCTGGCCGTGGGTTCGAGAGTCGTGGTGACCCGGCGGATCGGTCGCCGGGACATCCCGATGACCTCGGAGGTGACCGAGCTTGATCCGCCGAGAAGCTGGCGGATCGACGGCATCGACGGTCCCGTCCGAGGGCACGTGAAAGGAACGATCGAGCCGCTCGGCGACGGCGAACGGTCGCGCCTGACAATGTCCCTCGACTTCGAGGCGCATGGGATCGGCAAGGTGCTCGTTCCGCTCGTCGTCCGTCCGCAGGTGCGCAAGGAGATGCCGAGGGACGAGCAGACGCTGAAGAGACTGCTCGAGGGGAGTGTGTGAACCCTGCGTCGCTCTCTGGCTGCCGACCCGGCGTCGCTCCGAACGGGCGGGCGCCGGACGGGCTTGGGAAGCAACGGCTGGACGAGGATCCCGCGTTGCTCAAGTAGGCGCCGGTACCTGCGGCCGACCACCACAAGCTCATCTTGTGCGGCGGCCCCCCGTATGGCTTCGCAGGCGTGTCCGAGACTGATCGCACGGGCGACAGGGTGCAGGATCGCAACTCACTCCACGACTTGGGGACTGTGCCGGCCTCTGGCCGCCCTGTGCAGTCGAGAGCCTTCACCGACGGAATCGCCAGGCTGTGCGCTCGCCTGGCCACCAGCAAGCCGGATGTCCTGTGGATGCCGCTGCGGGGCAGGTGCTCCAGACCGCGCGGTCCCGCCCGCCGAACTCGTGAAGCACCTGTCAAGTCCAACTGGCCCCAGCCATACGGACTCTGACTGAATGGCTTCGCGTTCCGCCAGCCTCGCGGGCCCACGTGCAGGTGCCCCTCGCAGCGGGGGGTTCGACTGGCTTGAGCTGCCCACTTCACTGGTGAGCCGAGCGCCGAAAGGGATCGGCTCCCACCGCGGTGTCCCGGCGTCAGCGATCGACGTGGATCGCTCGGTCGAGGCCCACCTGACCCGGCCCGCCTGACCCGCGTCCATCGCAAACTGGGTGTCCGCTCCCGCACCGAACTCACCCGCACCTTGCTGTCCCACGGTTTGGTTCCTGCTCCACCCGGCTGAGCCGGCCCGTTTCCGGCTCCCCGGCACCAGGCGCCGCAGCCGACGCCCGAGATCGGCCGTCCGCGTCCTCTGGCCTGGACCGGAACGGGACTGATACGCCGGGTTCGAGGGTTTTCCCCGATGCGTCCGCCCGCCGTCCGCGGTTGCCTGTGCGGAAAGCCGGGGGATCCGGCTTTCCGCAACAGGAATCTGACCGACGGACTCCGGCTCCACTCGATCCGATCCGAAAGGGATGTGCGATGCCGAATGTGTTCCGGCCCGTGCCCGACTGGTTCTCCCATGAGAACCAGGGAGCCGGGGTCGCGGTGGCCGACCTCGACGGTGACGGCCGGCAGGACCTGCTCATGTTCATGGTCGACAACCCGCCGGGGCAGAACCGCGGGCTGTTCCGGATCGGCCGGGGTCTGTCCGCCGACGGGACCGTCATGGGCCCCTGGACGCCGTGGGCCGATGTCCCCGACTGGTTCTCCCACGAGAACCAGGGTGCCGGAGTCACCCTCGCAGACCTCGACTCCGACGGCAGCCAGGACCTGGTCGTCGCCATGGTGGACAGCGCAGTGGGGCAGAACCGCGGGCTGTTCCGGATCGGCCGGGGCCTGTCCGCCGACGGGACCGTCACTGGTGGCTGGACGCCGTGGACCGACATCCCCGACTGGTTCTCCTGGGAGAACCAGGGGGTGTCCGTCGCCGTGACGCCGCCGGACCCGCAGGGCGTCCGCGACCTGCTCGTGTTCATGATCGACAATGGGCCGCAGCAGAACCGGGGACTGTACCGGATCGGCCACGGACTCGGCGCGGACGGTGCCGTGACCGGCGGCTGGACGCCTTGGCAGGACGTCCCCGACTGGTTCTCGTGGGAGAACGCGGCCTGCGGCGTCGCGGTCGCCGACCTCGACCGAGACGGTGGCCGCGACCTGATCGTCTTCCATATCGACGACGCCCCCGATCAGAACCAAGCCTTCTACCGGATCGCCCGGGACCTCGGCCCGGACGGCCTGCCCGGCGGCGGGTGGGGAGAGTGGCGCGGCGTGCCGAACTGGTTCTCCTGGCAGAACCAGGGCGGCGGGATCGCGGTCGCGGAACTCGACGGGCGGCTGACGCTCATCGCGTCGATGGCCGACGCCCCGCCGCAGCAGAACCAGGGCCTGTACCAGGTGCTGGAGCTGGAACCGGACCCGGCGAGGGAGGGGCGCTGGGAGCTGTTGCCCTTCCGCTCGGGCGTCCTGGCGGTGCACGCCGCGCTGCTGCCAAAGGGCGACGTGCTGTTCTTCGCCGGTTCGGGCAGCAGCATGGTGCGGTTCGACAGCCCGCTCTTCGGCGACGAGGACGAGGGAGTCTTCACCAGCGTTGTCTGGGACCCGCCGGGCAACGCCTTCACTCACCCGGGGACCCTGCGTACGGCAGACGGCCGCCCCTTCGACATGTTCTGCGGCGGCGACGCCTTCCTCCCGGACGGCCGGATGCTGTCCGCAGGGGGCACGCTCGCCTACAACCCGTTCAAGGGCCGCAAGGACGTCGCGGTCTTCGACCCGACCAGCGGGAAGTGGTCGTTCGCAGCGCCGATGGCGCACGGGCGCTGGTATCCGACGCTGATCACGCTCGGTGACGGCACCGTGCTGGCCACGACCGGACTCGATGAGTCCGGCGCGGGTCACAATCAGACACTGGAAACCTACTCGCCTGCGACGGACAGCTGGCAGGTGACGGACCTGGAGCCCGGCTTCCCCGGGCTGCCGTTGTACGCCCACCTGTTTCTGATGGCCGACGGCCGGGTCTTCTTCTCCGGTGGGCGGATGGACGACCCGCTCGACGTCGAGCCCGGCATCCTCGACCTGGCTCACGACCCCGTTCAGGTGGTCGCGGTTCCGGACCTGCTCTTGCCCGACATGCGCAACCAGTCCGCCAGCGTGATCCTTCCCCCGGCCCAGGATCAGCGGGTGATGGTCATCGGCGGTGGTCCGGTCGGCAAGCCCGACCGGACGGACGCGACGGACGCCGTCAGCGTGGTCGACCTCACCGCCGACGAGCCCCGCTACACGGCGGCCGCGCCGCTGGGCCTGCCACGGCTGCACCTGAACGCCGTGCTGTTGCCGGACCGCACGGTCTTCGTCGGTGGCGGTTCGCTGAAGCAGGAGGACGAGCCGCTGGCCCGACACGAGGCGGAGATCTATGACCCCGCCTCGGACAGCTGGAGCCTGATGGCGGCCTCCACCGTGCCACGCCTGTACCACTCGACGGCTGTGCTGCTGCCGGACGGCCGGGTTGTCGCGGCGGGCGGCAACCCAGAGGGCGGCGAATCGGTGCCCTGGGAGCCGCCGGACAAGAACGAGGAGATGCGGCTGGAGGTATTCAGCCCGCCTTACCTCTTCCGAGGAGGGCGCCCGACCATCGGCTCGGTTCCCGAAGAGTGGCAGTACGGCGAGACGGTGACGGTGGCGACTCCGAACGCGGATGCCATCCGATGGGCCTCGCTGGTGCGGAACGGCGTCACGACGCACTCCTTCGACAGTAACCAGCGACTCGTCGACGTGAAGATCGCGCGACAGGGTGGTGGGACGCTTGACGTGCGAGTGACGGAGAATCGTGACATCGCGCCGCCGGGTTGGTACATGCTCTTCCTCGTCAACGAGGAGGGCGTGCCCTCCACGGCTGAGTGGGTGCATCTGAGCTGACGGCGGCAAGGGCGTACATGCCGTGGCCAAGCTGTTCGGACCAGTAAGTGTCCATGGCCCCTCGCGACGGCAGCCCCGGGCCGTTCCGCCGGTTCAAGCAGATGGCCGGCGTACGCGGGCCGGTCCATGCCGGCGTGCAAGGCCGGAAACCGGTGACCGTCGGCTGGCCGAGCGACGGGTCATACGTGAAGCGCCGGGGCTGCGCCGCTTTGCAGCCGGCCGCTTCGCCCGGGTTTATGCGCGGGCGCGGACCCGGCCGAGACCGCCGGGCGGGCAGGGAACAGTGTGGAGGTTCCCTGCCTCGGCGCGGCGCAGCGTTCAGTACTGCTCGGTCTCCACGAAACCCGCGTCCGTGTCGTTGTTCGCGCCGAAGGTGTCGGCAACGGCGGTGGGGTCGAATCCGGGCGGGCTGTCCTTGAGGCCCAGGCCCAGGCCGGCCAGCTTCGCCTTGACCTCGTCGATGGACTTCGCACCGAAGTTACGGATGTCCATAAGGTCGGCCTCGGAGCGCGCCAGGAGCTCGCCCACGGAGTGGACGCCCTCACGCTTCAGACAGTTGTACGAGCGGACGGTGAGCTCCAGCTCCTCGATCGGCAGCGCCAGGTCGGCGGCGAGGGCGGCGTCCGTGGGGGACGGGCCCATGTCGATGCCCTCGGCGTCGATGTTGAGCTCGCGGGCCAGACCGAACAGCTCCACCAGCGTCTTACCGGCGGACGC